>JBJXFB010000015.1:0-11964 GCA_046155895.1 Planctomycetota bacterium
GGCGCTGACCGGGCCCGCGCCGGCCCGGCCTTCCGGCGTGTAGATGAAATGGCTGTAGAACTCGTCGAGGAGCATCGTCACGCCGCGCTCGCGCGCGAGAGCCGTGAGGTGCGCGAGCTCGCGCCCCTGGATCACGTTGCCGGTCGGATTGCACGGGTTCGAGAGCACGAAGGCGGAGAGCCCGCGCTCGACGATCTCCTCCTCGATGCGCGCGGGAGGCACGAGGAATCCGTCCGATTCGCGCGACCGGATGGGAACGGGGTGCAGCCGGCTGAGGTGGAGCTCGAACATGTCCTCGTACGCGGTGTAGTCGGGCAGCTGGTAGCCGACGTTGATCGCGCCGAGCGCCGCGAACGCGCGCGTGAGCGCGAGCCGGCCGCCGGAGGCGACGCAGACGTTCTCGGGGCCGTACTGCGAGCGCGGGCCGGACTTGCCGCGGCGGTAGAGCCGGTTGTAGTGCTCCGCGATCACGGCGCGCAGCTCGGGCGTGCCGCCGAGCGGACCGTAGGCGTGATCCTCGGGCCGCATCGAGACGCTGTCGATGCGCGGCGGCGCGCCTTCAACCGGGCCGACCTCGGGCTGGCCCTGTCCGAGATTGCACCAGTCGGGATGGCCGTTCACGAAGCCGAGCTTGCTCGCTTCGTGGACGACCCAGATCACGCCCATGTAGGGCACTTCGCGCAGGGCGCCGAGACGCGAGTCCGCGGCGGTCGCGTGGGTGGTGGTCGCTTTCACGGCGCTGAGCTTAGCGCCCGAGCAACCAAAGTTGGCGGGGTCACCCTCGATCATGGATAATCCTCGTCGCGAGGCCAGCCCGAGGAATCTCCATGAAACTGAAGCTATTGATCACCGTCGTGGTTGCCCTCGCCGGGCTCTACCTCCTCAACCGCTGGCTCGGCCAGAAGAAGGAGTACATCTCGGGCGTGCCGGCAGCCGCGACACCGGGCTCCGGCGAGGTGCGGCAGAAGTTCACGGTCGGATTCCTCCCGGTCACATGACACCTGACCTGCCCGGTCACCAGTTGGGTGACCCAGCACAGCGAAAAGGGGACCGTGTTCGAGGCGAAGAAGTTCATGGAGTTCCCGTCCATGAAGGAGGCGCTGATTTCGCGCAACCTCGACGCGACCTTCATGATCATGCCGCTCGCGATGAAGCTCGTTTCCGACGGTGTGCCGGTGAAAATCGTCTACCTCGGGCACCGTGACGGCAGCACGCTCATGGTGAAGACGGACAGCGCCATCCAGGACTTCGAGGGCTTGCGAGGCAAGGTGGTCGCGATCCCGAGCCGCTTCTCGAACCAGAACATCCTGATGCTGCGCACCATGAAGGAGCACGGGATGAAGGAAGGTGACATCACCTTCAAGGAGCTGCCTCCGCCCGAGCACCCCAGCGCCCTGCTTGCGGATGCGATCGACGCCTACATCATCGGCGAACCGCACGCGGCCAAGGCGGAGATGGAGGGCTACGGACGCGTGCTGTACCGGGCCGGAGACCTCTGGCCGAACTTCATCTCCTGCGGCCTCGTCGTGCGCCAGGAAGTGATCGACCAGCAGCGGCCGCTGGTCGAGGAGCTCGTGCGCGGGATCGCCAGCTCCGGGAAGTGGCTCGATTCCGATCTCCAGGGCGGAGCCCAGCACCGCCACGATGCGGCGATCGTGGCCGGCAAGGTGTTCTACAACCAGCCGCCCGCGCTGCTCGACTTCGTCCTCACCAAGGATCTGCAGCGCGTCAAGTACACCGACCTCGCGCCGCCCAAGGATCGCTTCGACGAGATGATGGATCTGTTCGTCGAGTTCAAGCTGATGCCGCGCAGGATGAACTTCGAGGAGTACTGCGACACCAGCTTTGCGCCCGACCTCGAGACGATCGTCCCGCCTTTCGACCGGCTTCCCGAGGTGGACAAGGTGGCTCGGCAGAAGTGAGCACGTGGCCCTTCGTCGCGATCGCGTGCGCGCTGGTCGCCATCGGGATCACGCGCCGGCTCCAGGATCCCTTGCCGAGGGTCCTGCTTCCGCTGGCGACGGCCGTGATCTTCGTGGCGGGCTGGCACGTGACCTGCGAGCTGCTGACCTATCCGGTCCGGCAGGCTGACGGGAGCATCCGCTGGTTCCAGACCTTCCCCACGCCCTGGCAGACCCTGCTCGGCAATCGGCAGCCCGTGCTCGACGGGACGCTGCTCCGCTTCGCGGTCGCGAGCATATACCGGGTCTCCGTGGGCTTCTTCCTGGCCGCCGCCATCGGCATCCCGCTCGGGCTCGCGATCGGCTGGTTCACGCGCGGAGCACAGGCCCTCAATCCCCTGATCCAGGCCATGCGCCCGATCTCGCCCATCGCCTGGATCCCGCTGGCGATCCTCTGGTTCGGCGTGGACGACCCCGCAGCGATCTTCCTGATCACGTTGGCTTCCTTCTTTCCGATCGTCACGGGGACCATGACCGCCGTGCGCTCGATGCCCGTGGTCTTCGTGCGATCAGCCCAGAACTTCGGACTCGAAGGGTTCGAGCTCTTCCGCCGCGTCGTCCTTCCCGCGGCGCTGCCCCAGGTCATCACCAGCCTGCGCTTGGCGCTGGGGATCGCCTGGATGGTCATCGTCGCGGCCGAGATGTGCGGAATCGAGTCGGGACTGGGGTACCAGATCCTGGACTCGCGCAACGCGAACAACTACGAGCGTGTGATCGGAGCGATGATCGTGATCGGCTTCATCGGAGTCGGCCTGGACTACCTGGTGCGGCGGCTCGAACGATTGGACGAAGTGCGCTGGGGCTTCCCGAACGATCGCGGGAACGCGACGGCCGAGGCCGCTCGCTCGGCCATGAGACCGGCGAGATGACGCCCGCCTCCAAGGTCGTCATCCGCGGCCTGAACAAGTCCTTCTCCCGCCCGGGGAGCGATCTCGTCGTCCTCCAGGATCTCGACCTGTCCGTCGGCGCCAGCGAGTTCGTCTGCATCCTCGGGCCGTCCGGCTGCGGGAAGACGACCTTGCTCAACATCGTCGGCGGCTTCGACACGGCGACCTCGGGCACCGTCGAGATCGACGGCCAGCCGGTCCGCGGCCCCGATCCCCGCCGCGTGTTCGTCTTCCAGGAGTACGGGATCTTCCCCTGGGCCTCGGTGTGGGACAACGTCGGCCTCGGTCTGCGCAAGAGGCCCGTCGAGGAGCAGACGAAGATCATCGCGCGCTACATCGACCTCGTGGGGCTCAAGGGCTTCGAGACGACCTTTCCGGCCGAGCTCTCCGGCGGCATGAAGCAGCGCGTCGCGGTCGCGCGCGCGCTGGCCGTCTCGCCCGACATCATCTTCATGGACGAGCCGCTCGGTGCGCTCGACTCGCTGACGCGACTGCAGATGCGCCGCGAGCTCCTGCGCATCTGGCAGCAGGAGAGGCCGACGATCCTCTTCGTCACGCACGACGTCGACGAGGCGCTGCAGCTCGCCGACCGCATCGTCGTCTTGTCCCCGCGTCCCGGACGGATCGCCGAGATCGTGGACGTCGGCCTCGCGCACCCGCGCGACTTCGGAAGCGTCGAGTACGGGCGCGCCAAGAACCGCCTCTTCGAGCTGCTCGGGGTCAGCCACGCGCTGTGAAAGGCCGCGCCCTCTTCTTCCGGCGCGTCCTCGGCCGCCGGTGTCCCCAGTGCGGGCAGGGCGAGCTCTTCCGGCGCTGGGCCCGACTCCACGAGCGCTGCGGCGTGTGCGGGCTCGTCTACCGGCGCGAGCAGGGCGCGATGACCGGATCGATGTACCTCGCGGCCGTCGCCACGGAGATCGTGGCCGCCGGGATCGCCGTCGCGCTGTTCTTCGGCACGTCGTGGAGTCCGGCCGTCGCGATCACGGTCGGCCTCGCGCTCCACTTCGTCTTCGCGGCCTGGTTCTTCCCGCGCTCGATGGCGCTGTGGGTCGCGATCGAGTATGCGACCGACGTCCAGAACGGCGAGTGGTGGGCGCGCCCGCGCTAGGCTGCGACCATGCCCGAGCTGCCCGAGGTCGAGACGATGGCGCGGCTGATCCGCCCGCGCCTCGAGGGACGGCGGATCGAGGACTGCGAGGTGCGCTGGACGCGGACGCTCGGCGGCCTCTCGCGTCCGGCCTTCGCCAAGGCAGTCGTCGGCACGCGCCTTTCCCGGGTCTGGCGCCGGGGCAAATACCTCGTCTTCGATCTCGAGCACCGCGGACGCCCGCGAGGCGCGCTGGTGGGTCATCTCCGGATGACCGGCCGCGTCCACGTCGAGTCGACGGCCTGGGATCCCGGTCCCTACCTCAAGGTTCGGCTAGCGCTCGACGACGGGACGAGCTTCTACTTCATCGACGTGAGGAAGTTCGCGAGGCTCTGTTTCGCGACGGAGCCCCATCTTCTGCTCGGAGATCTCGGCCCCGAGCCGCTCTCGGACGACTTCACGCCGGAATGGCTGGCGGGTTCGCTGCGCTCGCGACACCGGGCGCTGAAGCCGCTGCTCCTCGACCAGGCTTTCCTCGCCGGCATCGGAAACATCTACGCCGACGAATCGCTGTTCCGCGCCGGGCTCCATCCACTCGCACGCTCGGACCGCGTCGGGCCGCAGCGCAGCGCCCTCCTCTGGGCCGAGATCCGCGCGACGCTCGCGGAAGCCGTCGCGCGCGAAGGATCGAGCTTCGACTCCTTCTACCGGACGCCCGAGGGCAACCCCGGCCAGTACCAGGACGAATTCAAGGTCTACGGGCGGGCGGGGGAGCCGTGCGCCCGTTGCGCGGGCCCGATCGTCCGCATCGTCGTCGGCCAGCGCGGGACGCACCTCTGTCCGCGCTGTCAGAAGCGCTGAGCCTTCGGCAACTCGAGCGCGATCGACTTCGCTTCGCCCGCCGAGATCGTCACCCGCTCCTCCGCGAGCGCGCCGTCGAGCCCGGCCGAGGCGTCGCGCGACGCGCGCACGCGGACGAGGACCTCCCGCGCGTCGACGCCGCGGAAGGTCACGCGGCCCTCGACGTCGGTCTCGCCCCAGCGCGGCTCGGCCTCCCCGCCTGGATCGACGCACACCCAGCGTCCGAGCTCGGGAGCGCCCCGGGGTCCGCGCACCTCCACCGTGAGATCGCCCGACGCGGGCATCCGCAGCTCGAGCGTTCTCGACTCGGGCGGGGAGACCGATCCCCGGACCTCCGAGCCGTTCTCGAAACGCGCGCGAACCGTGTACTCGCCCGGCGGGAGGCCCGCGACGGCGCGCTCTCCGCTCTCGTCGACGAAGACCGGATCGAAGCGCAGGGTCTCGACGTCCCCGAGCGGCGGGCGCAGCTTCGCGACCGCGATCTCCAGCCGCGCAGGAGCCGGAGATCCTCTCGCGTCCAGCGTGCGCACGGAGATCGCCTCGTCGCCCAGCACGAAGTCCTTCTCGTGCGTCGTCGTCCCCGGCGGCATCCCCGGGAGCGAGAACCAGGTCTCGACGTGGCCGCGGTGGACCTGGACCGAGATCGGGCCCTGGAGCGGGAGGGTCGAGCGCATCTCGAAGCGGCCCTCCGCGTCCGTCCGGAAGAACTCGGGGTAGACGCGCACGCGCGCCCCGGGAACGGCGCCCCGTCCGTCGACGACACGTCCGAGGAACCGCACCGGACGGTCGATGCGCGAGAGGTTGATCCAGCGGGTCTTCCCGGCCTCCACGTCGACCGTGGCGAGCGCGGAGCGCGGCTGGCCGGGCTCGGCGTGGAACCGGGACAACACGTACTGCCCCGCCGCGAGCCCGACGAAGGTGAATCGTCCGTCCTCGGGGAGGACCGCCAGCATGAGGACCTCCTCGCGCCCCGCCCGAGTCACGCCGAGGATCCCCGCGCGTGGCTCGACTCCCTGGATCGCGCCGGCGGATTCGAGGACGTGCTCGAGGATCGTCTCGCTGCCGTCCTCGACCTCGACGCCCTCGCGGCGGTCGTAGGAGAGGCCGGCCGCGAGGACCTCGACACGATGCCGGCCCGGATGCAAACCGACGAGCCGGTAGCGGCCGCCCGGGTCGGTGCGCGTGCTCGCGTGCGCGACCGGATGTCCGCCCGCGGAGCCGGGCTTCGAATCGAATCGCCACACGTGCGCGCCTTCGATCACGAATCCGTCTGGGAGGTTGCGGCTCGAGGGCGCGAAGGTGTCCCGGACGAGCGCGCCGACGACCGGCTGGCCATGGTCCGTGAGCACGGTGCCCTCGATGGTCCCTCCCTCGGTGATCTGGAGGTCGCGGACGATGGTGGAGGCCGAGGGCACCTCGACCTCGATCGGGTCGATCGAATTCGGCAGCGAGGCGGCACCCACGCGCAGCGCCGGCAGGGCGAGCCGCGCGCCGCGCGGATCCGAGATGGAGAGCGTCCAGCTTCCCGCCGGGACCGAGTCGAAGCGGTACTTGCCGTCGAGGACGGGCGTCGAGATCGCGGCGCCATGCGTCGGCGAGTAGGGTTCCGGCTGGTCGAGCGCGAAGGCGAGGACGCGCGCCTCGAGCAGACGCGCGGAGGCCAGTCCGACGAGCGAACCCTCGAGTCTCCCCGGCCGCGTGAGCACGACGGCGGGATCGAGGTCCGAGCCGCTGCGGAGCGCCAGGATCCCCGAGCTCCCGTCGGTGCGCCTCGCGAGGATCACTCCCCCTTCGAGCTCCGCGTCCTCGAACCGAGCGACTCCCGCGCGGTCGCTCTTGCGGGTCAGCACCGGTTCCTCCGAGACGGCTGCGAACACGTCGACGCGCGCCCCGGCGACCGCTCCTCCTCCGGAATCGACTACGCGCACGACGAAATCGCGCAGAATCGGGGTCTCGGGCAGGACGAGCTCGACCTCGCCTCGATCGGGAGTCAGCACGAATTCGCGCTGATCCCGCCGTCCCTCCGGGCTCTCGGCCGTGATCGAGTACGGTCCGACCGGCAGCGACCCGAATCTTCCCGCGCCCTCGTCGTCGGTCACCGCCTCGAGGGCGACGCCGCGCGGATCGGCGATCTCGTACCCCTCGACATGCGGCCCGATCTGCGACTCGATGCGCACCGCCGCGCCTGCCACGCCGCGACCGTCCTTGTCCCTCACGAGGACCTCGAGTCCGGCCACGGGCCAGCCGGCCGGCCGGGACGCGGCCGGCACGCCGGGATCGGCCGCCTTCCTCGCCGAACCCGTCCTTTCAGGCCGGCGCTGGACTTCGGGCGCGTCGGGGACCACGAGCGGGACGATCACCATCGCCCCGAGAGAGACGACAGCGAGGGAGGCGAGGAGGACCCGGAGTCGCATGATCCGTTCGGTTCCTCTCCGCGATCAGGTCCGGGCGGCGAGGATCCTGCCGAACTCGGCGACATCCGGCCACTGGTCGACGCACAGTGTGAGGTACAGCGTCACGTCCTCGGGCGGGAACCTGCGATCGAGCTCGGCGAGCGCGGGCGCGATCTTCTCGGGCGCGGGCTTCGCGCCGTCGACGTCCTCGATCATTCCGTCCTCGTGCTTCACGCCGGTGGCGTCGAGGAAGCCGGTCACGAGATCCTTGCGCGTCTTCAGCAGGTACCCGCCGACGATTTCGTAGGCGAGGTCCGAGTTCCTGCTCGCCTCGAGGATCATCCGCGCGCGCTTGGCGCGCTGCGCCATCGGAAGCTTGCGAATCGCTTGCGGACGGAAGTGGAGCGAGGCGGCCACCTGGCCGTCCAGAGGGCCGAATCCGTCGCGCTCCAGGCTCTGGTAGAGCGAGAGGAACCTCTCGGGACTCATGGCGCGAACGTGCTCGAGGACGCTCATGACTCGAGAGTCTCTCACAGACTCCCGGCGGGCGCCAACAGGGTCCTTCTGCCGCTCCAGGGCCTGTGACAGACTCTCCCGCAGGGCATGCGCAGCTACCGGTACTTCGCTCTCGTGATGACCGGGTTCGTCACGGTGCTGCTGTGCTCGAATCTGATCGGCCCCGCCAAGACGTGCGAGGTCCGGTTGCCGGTCCTCGGCGCGGTCGTCTTCGGCGCGGGGAACCTCTTCTTCCCGATCTCGTACATCTTCGGCGACGTGCTGACCGAGGTGTACGGCTACGCACGCGCGCGGAAGGTGATCTGGGCGGGGTTCGGCGCGCTGGCGTTCGCGTCGGTCATGAGCCAGGTCGTCATCCGCATGCCGGCGGCAGCGAGCGAGCCGTACAACCAGGTCCTCCAGCCGGCGATCGAGACGGTGTTCGGAAGCACCTGGCGCATCGTCGTGGGCTCGCTCCTCGCGTTCTGGGCCGGCGATTTCGTGAACTCGTTCGTGCTGGCGAAGATGAAGGTCCTGACCGCGGGGCGCTTCCTGTGGACGCGGACGATCGGCTCGACGATCACGGGGCAGGCCGTCGACAGCGCGATCTTCTACCCGCTCGCGTTCTACGGCGTGTGGGAGACGGAGACGCTCGCCAAGGTCGTGCTCATCAACTGGTTCATCAAGGTGTCCGTCGAGGTCTGCTTCACGCCCGTGACCTACGCCGTCGTCGGATTCCTGAAGCGCGCCGAGCACGAGGACTACTACGACCGTGAAACGGACTTCACGCCGTTCTCGCTGAAGGATTGAAGCGCCTCCCGTGATCTACGACGCGCTCAAGCGGCTCACGAAGCACTCGGTGATCTACGCGCTGGGTCCCGCGGCGCAGAAGTTGATCGGGTTCCTCCTCCTGCCGCTCGTGGTCCTGTACGTGGGGCGGACCGAGAACTACGGCATCGTCGACCTTTCCGCGGTCACGATCGCCCTGGCGGCGCAGTGCCTGGGCATCAACCTCCTGCACGGGATGACGCGCTACTACCCCGAGTACGCGACCGACCGGGAGCGCGGCACCCTCGTGACGACCTGCCTCCTCCTGCTCGGCGCGACGACCGGGGGCGCGTTCCTCGCGGCCCTGTTCTTCTCCGCGAGCGGGGCGGAGCTCCTGTTCGACTCCCGGGAGCATGCCGGCGCCTTCGTCGCCGTCGCCGGGATCCTGTTCCTCCAGACGATCGGGCAGGTCGGGATGCGCTGGCTCCAGATCCTCGAGCGCTCGATCGCGTACGGGGTCCTCACGACCGCGAAGACGGTGCTCGAGATCGGCCTGAAGGTGTGGTTCCTCGTCGGGTTGGGCCTGTCGTTCATGGGAGTCCTGTACAGCGTCCTGGGCGGCGAACTCGTCGTCGCGGCCGGCGTCCTCGTGTGGATCGTCCGCCGCCTCGGCCTGTCGTTTTCGTGGCCGATGGCGAAGCGCCTGCTGCGGTACTCGTACCCGCTGATCCTCTCGGGCCTATTGATGTTCGTCTTGCACTCCGCGGATCGCTACTTCGTGAAGGCGTTGCGCGGGCTCGGCGACGAGGGGATCTACGCCGCGGGGTACAAGCTGGGGACGATCGGGAATGCGATGTTCCTCGACGCCTTCGGGTTGATCTGGTTCCCGTACATCTTCGGGGTGAAGGACCTGGAGGCGGTGCGCACGCTCTGCCGCAAGGTGCTGACGTACTTCGCGCTCGTCATGACTTGCGCGTCGCTCGCGATCGCGGTGTTCAGCCGGGAGCTCACGGCCGTCCTGTTCCCGCCGGAGTACCTCGAGGGCCACGTCGTGATCCCGCTCGTGCTCGCGGGGTACGTCGCTTGGGCGGTGTACCAGGTGCTGTCGACGGTCTTCTACGTGCGCGAGAAGACCCTCGCGATCACCTGGCTCGTCGGCGGCGCCGCCGCGTTGAATCTCGCGCTGAACGCTGTGCTCGTGTCGCGCATGGGCTACCTCGGCGCGGCCTGGGCCACGCTCGCGACCTTCATCGCGCTCGCGGCGGCATCGTGGATCGCGGCGGAGAAGCTGATGCCGGTCCGCTACGAGATCGCCCGGGTCCTGGGGCCGCTCGCGTTCGGCGTCGGCCTGTATCTCGCGACCCTCTACATCCCCGGAGACGCCGGAATCGCCGGCTGGTTCGCCAAAGCCGCCGCGGCGACCGCATTGCCCGTGGTTCTCTGGTTCGGGGGCTTCGTCCGGCGCGAGGAGAAGGACGGGATCCGGCGGATGTTCGGGGAGCTGGCCGCGTTCGCTCGGAGGTGAATCCGCTCCCGCGCTTGCGGGACGGCGTGAGCGCGGATGGAATCCCTCACGACCATGGTGACTCTCGTCGAGCTGCGCAAGCGGGTCCAGGAGCCCGTCCGGCGCTACAACGACGTCGCCGGCGTGCTCGTGGGCGACCACGTGTCGCTCCACGTCACGCGCCTGTTCCTCTTGTGGGGGATCTCGCCGACCGTCGCGACGATCTCGATGCTCGTGTTCGGCGTCGCCGGCTCGGTGCTCGTGCTCTACGGCGGGTGGCTCGCGGTGGCTGGTTTCGCGTGCGTGTTCGTCTACTACGTATGCGACTGCGTCGACGGGGAAGTCGCGCGCTTCCACCAGGGCGAGAAGCTGATCTGGGGCTTCTACGACTTCCTCTTCCACCTGGCCGTCAAGACAGCGTTCTTCGTGTGCACGGGGATCTACGCGGCGAGGACGACGGGTCGGCCGGAGTTCTTCTTCTTCGGGCTCGCGGCGCTGCTCGCCGTGCTGTTCCAGAAGTTCCTGCTCGATCTCGCGGTGATGCTCGTGAGCCGCTACGTGCTGCTCTCGACGAACGAATCGCGCGAGCGCTTCGCGCAGCAGATGACCGCGGGCGCGTCCCCCGAGACGCTCGAGAAGGACGGCGACCTGCCCGGGGATCAGGAACCTTTCCGGTTCCAGGGCTTCCTGGCTCCGGTGCGCGCGGTGGCAACGAACTTCGACCTGAGCACTCTCTTCTTCCTCGCAGCCGCGGTCGCGGACCTGTGGGTGCCGCGATTCGACGTGTCGGGAGTGTCCTTCGACCTCAAGACCTCCCTCGTCGTCTTCTACGGCGTCGCGCTGCCGCTCGACTTCCTCGATCGATTGCGCTGGTACGCCTGGAACGGCCGCTTCCAGGCGGAAGGCAAGCGGCTCCTGCGCCGCGCGCATCACTACCGCCTGCCGCGGTAAACGCGCACTACTAATACTGCCTGGCTTCCGTGTGGGCGCTTCGCCCCGGAATTCTCGGAATCACCTGCGACCGGAGCGCCGTGCGCGAGTCGTGAGGTCGAGCAGGCCCTCCTTGGCCTTGCTCGAGGAGAATTCTCATGTTCATGCCGCCGCGTTGTCCCTACTGGTCCTGCAGGGCTCACCTGCAGCCCGATCCCTCCCTCCTGCGCCCGCACGGGCACTACCGCGCCCTGTGCCGGCCCCATCCGATTCCACGCTTTCGGTGCCTCTCCTGCCTGCGCACTTTCTCTCGCCAAACTTTCCGTGCCGACTACCGCGATCACCGACCCGACCTCAATGCGCCGCTCTTCCAATCACTCGCCTCGGGCGTCGGCCTGCGCCAGAGCTCGCGCAACTTGCGGTTGAGCCTGCGCTGCACGGAGCTCAAGTTCCGCAAGATCGCCCGGCACTTGCGGCGCTTGAACCTGAATCTGCGAAGCGATCTGCCGAGTGGATCGATCTTCCAGATGGACGAGCTCGAGACCTACGAGGGACGGCGCAACAGCCGGCCCTTGAGCGTGCCCGTCCTGATCGAGAGGAAGTCGCGCTTCATCGTCTGGGCGGAAGCGGCGACCATTCGGCCTCGGGGGAAGATGACTGCGGCGCGGATAAGAGCAGTCGATGAGGACGAAGAACGTTTCGGAAAGCGGCGCGATCGGAGTGTGAACGCGCTTCGGCGAACGCTCTCGCGTGGGCGCGACCTCGCGCGGGACTTGCCACGCGTCTTGCTCGAGACGGACAGGAAGACGGTCTACGGGCGCCTGGCGAAAGCGGCGTTCGGCGGAGATCGCCTAGAGCATCGAAGCACGAGCAGTCGGCTGCCGCGGACGGAGGCGAATCCGCTCTTCCCGATCAACCACACCGAGGCGATGGCGCGAGATCTCACGGGAAGGCTCCGGCGCGAGTCGTGGCTCGTGAGCAAGCTGCGCCGTTACCTCGATCTGGGCCTCCATGTCTTCATGGCCTACCGCAACTACGTTCGGCGCCGCTTCAACTACGACGAGGAGTCGCCGGCCGA
>JBJXFB010000053.1:0-14265 GCA_046155895.1 Planctomycetota bacterium
CCTCGTTGTCGTTGTAGACCAGGAAGTCGATGACGGTGTCGAACAGCGCGCCGCCCGAGAGGCCGAGGAGGATCAGCTCGCTGCGGAGGACCCCGCCCGTCGCCAGGAAGCGCGGAATCTTGATCTCTTCGGGGAGATACTCGTACTCGCTCCCGTTCAGGTCACGGTTGCCGTCGCTGTCTTGGTCGGTGTTGGACCCGCCACCGGTCTCGCCTTCCAGGGAAATCGGGTTGGTCGAGTAGTCGATCGCGTTGATCCCGTTGAGGAAGAGTGCATTGCCGATCAGGTAGTCGAAGTCGATCGCCTCGCCCGTGGTCGGGTGCTTGGCGTAGGCGTACATGAACCCCTGCTGCTGCTGGGGGTTGTGGCTCCGCGTCAGGAACGTGAACGTGTCGCCCGGGGTGAGGGTGATCTCGCGGTCGACTTCCAGGCAGGGAAGCGGGTTGCCCGCGGCGTCCACGACACCGATGTAGATGAAGTGAACCTTGACCGTGCCCTGGGGCAGATTGGTCGTCGGGTTGTGGTTGAAGTTCGTGTTCGTGTTCGTGACGGTGAGCATCGTGACGTCACCGACGCGGTTGTCGAACTCGGGGAAGATCAGGAGGCTGCCGGGTTCGCGGCCGTCGGCGAGCGCGCTCGGGGCAAACCCGAGGAGCGACATCGCAGTCAGTCCGGGAAGGAGGAATTGGGAGAGCTTCATGTTTCTCGTTTTGGGAGTGGGGTTGGTGTTGGGAATGGGGAAGGAGGAGTCCGGAGGCCGAATCGGCCTGCCGGGGCCACCGGAGTCCGGATCCCCGACGACTCATGCCGTCGCGAGACCGAGCCTTCCTTGGCCACGCTTAGGAATACTCATACCATAACACCCAACCGCGCAGCCATCTGATCTAGCCGTATTTCATGCTTCATTCGCGCACATTGCGTGCACTCGATATTGCATTCTTTTCCAGCCGCTCGACTCTGGAGGCGTCCGTTCCGCCTCCGGGGGCGTTCCCGATCTGCGCTGCTCGCGCGGCGAGGATCCTCTTCAATCACCCGGAAGACTTTTCCGCGGAGTCGCACGTTCGCGGCGATCCTCGCCATCGAGCGCGCCGCTGCCTGAAGGCGGGCGTGAATCGCCTCGGGGCCGAGGCCCGTCGATCTTCGTGAGGAGGGCCACCCGCGCGCTGGATCCCGCGGTTCGTCGACTGCCTGAAGCTAGGTCGAGTCCTCGATCGTCCGCGAGCGGGACGCCAGGAGAACGGCTCGGCCCGAATACGCGCAGTGCAGGAAAAGGCGGGCGTGAATCGCCTGGGGGCCGAGGCCCGTCGATCACCGAGAGGAGGGCTACCCGCGCGCGCTGGATCCCGCGTTTCGTCGACTGCCTGAAGCCAGGTCGAGTCCTCGATCGTCCGCGAGCGGAACGCCAGGAGAACGGCTCAACCCGAGTACGCGCAGTTCAGGAATCGGAGGAGGGCGACCTCACGACCTGAGCCGGGCCCGTTCACGTGCAACGCAGCGTGCACCTCCGTGCACGGCGAAGTCCCCGAAGGACCCCCCGCTCTCGCTTCGGCCCGGACCGGTCCCTCGGGGCCACCCGAGTCATCCCAGGTCATGGCGTCGAAGCCCCGGAGGCTCGGTCTCCCCCACTGGAGGGATCCACCGCTCCCAAGCTCGAAGCGCCGGCGCTGGCCGGCAGCTGGAGAAGGACGCGGGCCGGAGAGGGACACCCTCTCCGGCCCGGAAGAAGCCATCGTGACCCTCCGCGGGGAGGGCTCCGATGTGTCAGTAGCCGTCGGCGGGTCCGTTGTCTCCGTTCGGACCGTTCGGCCAGAGCGAACCGTAGTTGGTGTAGCCGTACTCGAACGGTAGGTCGGCCGCGCCTGCGCCGCGGGAGACACGCTCGACCAGCACGGCGTAGATCGCCGGGTTGAGGATGGTCTCAGGTCCCGACGAGGCCAAGGTGCTGTCGATGAGGATCCAGCCCGATTCGCGGCCGGAAGCACCGAGAGGCTCGTTGGGGTTCTGGCTCAGGACCCCCCCGAGGAACGTCTGGGTGAATTGGTTGCTGATGACGTCGAGCGGAGTCCGCTCCCAGCAGCGGACGACGCGCTGAGCGGAGAACTTCTCTTCGCTGTCGTTGTAGATGCTGAAGTCGAAGGTCGTGTCGAACAACGCGCCGCCGGAGAGGCCGAGCATGACCAGCTCGCTGCGGAGGACCCCGGTCGACGCCAGGAAGCGCGGGATCATGATCTGGTCGGGCATCGCCTCGTACTCCTGGCCGTTCAGATCGCGGTTACCGTCGCTGTCGACGTCCGTCGGATTCCCCGCACCGGTGCGACCCTCCAGGGAGACCGGGTTCGTCGAGTAGTCGATCGCGACGGTCCCGTTCAAGAAGAGCGCATTGCCGATCAAGTAGTCGAAGGTGATCGGCACGTTGGTGGTCGGATGCTTGGCGTACGCGAACATGAACCCCTGCGATTGGTTGGGGTTATGGGTCCGCGTGAGGAAAGTGAACGTGTCCCCCGGGGTGAGGGTGGTCTCGAAGTTGTTTTCGAGGCAGGGGATGGTGGCGCCGCTCGCGTCGACGCGCCCGACGTAGATGAAGTGCACCTTCACCGTGCCGTTGGGCAGATTGGTCGCGGGGTTGTGGACGAAGTCCGTGTTCGTGTTCGTGACGGTGAACATCGTCACGTTCGCCGTGCGATTGTCGAACTCGGGGAAGATCAGGAGGCTGCCGGGTTCGCGGCCGTCGGCAAGCGCGCTCGGGGAGAACCCGAGGAACGAGATCGCCGTCAGTCCGGGAAGCAGGAAATTGGAGGGTCTCATGTTTTGTGGGGGGTGTAGTCGTTAGATTGGTCGCGGGGGAATCCGGATTTCCGACACGCGGGCCGCTGGAATTCGGATCCCCCGCGGCAGAAACCGACGAGAGATCCGGCCTTCCCCTGGCCCGATGAGGAATACCCATATCACACCCCCCCCTCGAATGGCAAGGCAAGATCTCATGAAGTCGCTCGAGACGTCGATCCCCGGAAGCGGGCCTGGAGTGGTCGGGATTCTTCTCTTGGCCGCGGCCGGGATGGGCCTGGGATGCTCGAAATCGGACCCCGCCCCGGTGGTGCCCACCGCCGCGGGGACGCCTCAACCCCCGGCCGCCGGTCAACAGGAGGACCCCCTCGCCCTGGAGCCAGGGGACTTCTCGACGCCCGAGGGACCGCAAGTGACGCCCCAGAAGCTAGGCGATCTGGCCTTCCGTGAGGTCTCCCCCGGCCTTCCCGTCAGCGGCACGTGGAGGGGCTACCCGTTGCTCTTCGACTTCACCGGGGATGGGCGGGCCGATCTCGTCGCCTCGAATCGCGAGGAGGACGGCTTCAGCGCCTGGACCTTCGATGCGGAGCAGGGCTGGCAGCTCCGGAACGAGGGTCTTCCCAGGGGCATGTCCTACGGCCCGAGCGCCGCGGCGGACTTCGACGGGGACAAGATCCCCGACCTCGCTCTCATCGACCACCAGAGATCGCTGCGGCTGTTCAAGAACGACGGGAACATGCGCTGGTCCGAGCTCCCCGCCCCAGGCGGGAGGAAACCGCTCGCGATGGACATCGCCGCCGGCGACATCGACGGCGACGGCCGCGCGGACATCGTCGGGATCGCCCACTTCAACGGCGGGATGCAGGTCTACCTCAACCAGGGAGACGGCCGGCTCGAGTTGCACCCGGCGGCCGCATCGATGCTCGGAGACAAGGGTTTCGGTCGCGCCGTCGAGCTCGAGGATCTTGATCTGGACGGGACGCTCGACATCGTCGCGGCGACCGAGAACGGCGTGAAGGCCTACCTCACGCGAACGAAGCCCTCGCTCAGCTTCGAGGATGTCTCGGCCGGATTCCCCAGGCCTTTCGGCGGCAACACGATCTACGCGGTTGCGGTGGGCCGGTTCTCGACGAATTCCAAGCGGCCCCAGATCGCGGTCGCGCTCGTGCCCGATCCCGGTCTCGCCCTCGACCAGCGGAACTCGCTCGCCGTCTACGCGTGGGACGAAGCGAAGAACTCGTGGAGCACGATCGACAAGGGCCTCGTCCGTACCGAGTTCTGCCTCGATGTCCACGCAGCCGACTTCGATGCCGACGGAGCGCTCGATCTCCTCGCGGTGAGCTTCCAGTCGGGCGTCGTCCTCTACCGTGGAGACGGATCGGGACAGTTCGAGCCGGCAGGCCGCCTGCCCTGCAAGAGCCTGGGCCGGCTCGCCATCGGCGACATCGACGGCGACCGGCGGCCGGACGTCGCCATGGCCTGTCCCTCACCGCGCTCCCAGGTCGAGCCGGGGGGGATCCGAGTCTTCGCGAACCAGCCCGCGGCTTGGTAGCCGCTGGAACTAGCTGCCGGCCGGCTTCTTGAGGGCCAGGGCGGCCCGGCGCATCTTCTCCGCCTGGACGTAGTGGTCCTCCACGACGGGCGGGTTGTGCCCGAGACGCAGGGCCTCGACGAAGGCCGACTTGGCTGCCTCCCAGTCCCCCTGCGCCAGATAGGCCTGGCCCAGCACGTCGTGGGAGCGCCAGTCCTCCGGCATCGCATCGACCGCTTTCCAGGCCAGCTCGACCGCGTGCTCCAGCGAGGACGCATCGCGGTCCGGGGCGGAGATCAGGACGTGGGCGAGCTCGCGCGTGGCGACGTGCAGGTCGGGTTGGTCCGCGCGGGCCTTCTCGAGGAAGGTCCGCGCCTCCGCGTGGTTCCCGAGGGCGAACTGCGCGATCCCCTGGTTGTAGGCGACGAGCGAGGAGGGCACGCCGGCCGCGCCGGCCCGGCGGAACTCCTCGTCGGCGGCAGGCAGCTCACCGATGCGCCCCAAGCACGTGCCCAGAGCGATCGACACCGTCGCGTCGTCGGCGCCGCATGCCCTCGCCGCGAGGTAGCTGTCCCGCGCGCTCTCGTACTGGGCGAGGTTCATGTACAGGTTGGCCAGCGCGAGACGCAGCTCGATCGATCGCGGGTCCGCTTCAGCGCCTTCCTTGTAGGCCGACACGGCGAGTGAGATCTCGTTCAGGCGCTCGTGGGCCGAACCGAGGCGCAGCATGATGTCCGCGCGCGGACCTTCTCCCTTCCGGAGCGTCTCGAGCGCCGCGACCGCTTCCTTGGACTCGCCCGACTGGAGCATCCGGTCGACTTCCGCAAGGGAACCCTGATTCGACGGCGAGCAAGCGGCTGCGAAGAACAGAAGCGCGAACAGCGGTGCTTTTTTCATTGCGGTGCCCTCAGTCTACCCCACGGCTCGCATGCGGGTCACAACGGCCGGGGCGAAGAATGTTCCCATCGAGCCCGTCGCGTTCGTGAACCCCGACGGCCTGCAGAAACGCCTCCAACGGCCGGTCCGATCCAGGGAAGCGGTCGCCGTGGGTCCGCCCGTTCTCGAGCGCGAGGACTCCGCGGGGGCAGACCGCCGCGCAGACACCGCAGCCGACGCAGGATGCGCGGATGATGTTCTCCTGCCGCTGCGCGTACGACCGCACGTCGATCCCCATCTCGCAGTAGGTGGAGCAGTTCCCGCAGCTGATGCACTGACCGCCGTTCGTCGTGATCCGGAATCGGCTCCAGAACCGCTGGAAGATCCCCAGGATCGCCGCCATCGGGCAGCCGAAGCGACACCAGACCCTGCTGCCGAGGACGGGGTAGAAGCCGACGCCCACGACTCCCGAGAAAATGGCTCCGATGTAGAGCCCGTAGGCCCGGGCGAACGGGCTCGACCACTCGCCGAGCCACTCTCCTCGCCGCGCCGAATCGATCCACAGCACCGCCGTCGCGACGACGACCGCGACGAGCACGCCGTGCACGGTGAACCGCTCGATCCTCCAGGCGCGCGTCGATTTGTTCGAGTTCTGCCGCCAGGGGTCGCCGACCGTCTCGGCCAGTCCCCCGCAGCCGCACACCCACGAGCAGTACCAACGCTTGCCAAATCGGTAGGTCAGGAGCGGCGTGGCCACGAGGATCATGAACGCGCCGAACGCTACGAAGTAGATCCCCCACCGGCCGCTCGTCCCGAGGTGGTGCACTCCGTCGGGCCAGCCGTACGAGTGCTTGAGCGGCCAGAAATAGGTGAAGTAGTACTCGGGCTCCTCGAGGAGCTTCAGGAAGCTCGGGACGAGGAAGGCGAAACCGAGCTGGAAGAACATCACGGACAGGGTCCGGATCTGCTGGTAGCGGCTGTGCCGGTACTTCATCAGCATCCGCACCCCCATCACGAGGATCGCGAGCGTGTAGAGCGTGCCGTAGAGGAACCACTTGTCGGCGTCGTGTCCCGAGAGCAGGCGCGCCAGGGGGTCGAGGAGACGGATGCCGCCGTCGAGGACCCCCGGAAAACCTCGCGATCGAAAATCCTCGTAGAAGTAGAGGACGATGTAGAAGCCGGTGAAGAGGAGCCCGAGCGCCCAGCCGATCACGCCGCGCGCGGTCAGGCTCCCGAACATCACGCCGTGGTTCTTGATCCCCGGCGTCTCCTGGCGGTGAGCGAGCCAGAACGCGGCGCAGGCTCCGCCCGCCGCGCAGCCGAGCGAGAGGACGATCGCGACCCATCCGCCGCCGATGCGAAGGCCGAGGAAGGCGAGGACGAGGGCCAGGAGCCCGAAGGCGGACACCCCGAGAGCGACTTTCGGTCCCAGCGAGGTTTTCACGCCAGCTGCTCCTTCCAGGCGCGGACCATGTCGCGCTCGTGGCGAGCCGCGAACTCGGGATCGAAGTTCGCTTCGGGCAGATTCGCCATCACGTGCTCGACGCTGCGCTTTTCGCGGATCCAGCGCTCGCAGGTCCTGTGGCGGTAGCGGATCCCCATCGAATTGAAGCCGATCACGGACTCGGCCGTGTAGACGATCCGCATCGCGTGCAGGCCGTCGCGCGACCGCCAGAAGAGGTTCTTCTCTCCCGGCAGGTCCATCTTCCCGAGTCCGTAGGTCTGGTACTCGAGGTCGAGGAACTTGGCCGAGTTGAACCAGATCCCGCGGTCGTAGCTGGCGTCCTCGCCCGCGAGCACCCGCGCGAGGACCTCGCCATGCATCCGGCCCGTGTACCAGAGCTGCTCGATCCGGTTCTTGCCGCCGCTCATGACGATCTCCGCGCAGTCCCCGACGGCGTAGACGTGCGGCACGTTCGTCCGGAAGGACGGGTCCACGAGCACTCCCCGGCCGGTCTCGACGCCCGAGCCCGGGATCCGCTCGACGTTGGGCGAGACCCCCGCGGTCAGGCCGACGACCTGGCAGTCGATGCGCTCGCCACGGTCCGTGATCACGGCGCAGGCGCGGCCCTCTCCGTCGTCGACGATCTCCCGGAGCTGGGTCGACAGGCGCAGGTCCATCCCCTCGCGGCGAATCACCGCGTTCACGATCTCCGACTCCTCCATCGGCAGGATGTTGCTCCAGTACGACGGCTCCCGCACCAGGATGGTCACCGCCACGCCGCGCGTGTGGAGCATCTCGGCCAGCTCGATGCCGATCAGGCCTCCCCCGACGATCACGCCGCGCCGCGCGCCGACGACGTTCTTCTCGAGGAGCTCGAGGTCCTGGAGGGAGCAGAGCCCCTGGACTCCGGCGAGATCCTGCCCCGGCCACCCGAACTTGTTCGATCGGCTGCCCGTGGCGATCACGAGCTCGTCCCAGGCGATCTCGGGGCCGCGATCGAGCTCCAGCACGCGACCTTCGACGTCGATTCGCGTCACCCACGCGCGCACGAGGTCGATCCGGTTCCTTTTCCAGAACTCGTCCTCATAGGGCTTCGTGTGCTCGTACCGCATGTGCCCCATGAACACGTACATGAGGGCCGGACGAGAATAGTGGTGATCGGATTCGCCCGAGATCACCGTGATCGAGCACCCCGGGACGCGCCTGCGCAGCTCGCGCGCCGTCGTGATGCCGGCGATGCCGTTACCGATGATCGCGACGTGCATGCGGCGTACCGGGCCCGGAACAGCCCGCACACAGGATGGAATACGCCCTTCCCCGGTGGAAGCGCGCGTCAGTCCGACGAGAAGACGACCTCCGTCTCCTCCTCGCCCGGGCTCGCCTCGATCTCCCGATCGACGGGAGGCCGGCCGCTGGCGGAGAACCGCACGGTCACGGTTCCGGCTGGCACGTACACGAGGGTCGAGGTCCCCGCCTTCGCCGATCCTTCCGCCAGGACCTTCCCCTGGCACAGGACCGCGTATCGACCCCACGCGGATAGGCCTTCGTGCCGGATGCGGAGCTTCCCTCCTGGCGCGAGGAACACCGCGGCCGGCGAGGCCGACTCGCCCAGCCGGACGACCACGTCGGCGAGGAATCCCACGCGGCCGTCGCTGCTGCGTCCCAGCAGATCGTAGGTGCCGGGGACGAGGCTGCGGAACTCGAACGAGCCGTCCCGCCCGGCCGAAGCGATCGCGGAGCGCGAACCGGCGCCATTCGGTTCGGACCGGCTCGGCTCGCCCTGGATCCCCGCTGGAGTCAGATAGATGGTGGCGATGCACCCGGCTCCCGTGTCGCGATCGATCGCGCGCCCCCGGAGTGTCGCTCCCGGAGCGAGGCGCAGCAGGACGTCGCGATCGCCCGCGCTCACGGTCGACTCGGCCGAATCGGTCCATCCCCATCGCCCCTGGGCCCGCAGCACGAACGCCCCTTCCGCGAGCGGTCCCAGGGCGAAGGTGCCGTCTGGAGCCGTGCGCGTCGAGGGCGACCCGAGCGCGTCGACGGCTCGAGCTCGCACGACGGCCTGGGCCACGGCGACGTCATTGGGATCCACGACCTTCCCGTAGATCCATCTCCCCGGGCCCGCACGCAGGACGACCTCGATCTCCCTCGCGCCGGCCGGCACGCGAACGAGCTGCGCACGAGGCGCCAACGCGACGGCCGCACCATCGCCCTGTGTCGCTCGAACCGGCGCGGGACCGACCCACCAGTCGCCCCATTCCAGACCCTCGAAGGAGAAACTCCCCCCTTCGTCCGTTCGAGTCGTCGCGAAGGGTTGCTCCATCGTGCCGGTCCAGAAGTACCGATCGTGCAAGGTCGACTGCGGCTCCGCCGGATCGGCGGCCGCCGGGTCGAGCGGAGCGGGCACTCGCGCGAGCCAGATCTCGACGCCGGCCATCGGTTGGGACTCGGGACCGAGGAGTCTTCCGAAGAGTCGCGCCGCTCCACCGAGGCACACGCTGCGTTCGGCCTTCTCGCCGGGCGAGAAGGTCCAGGGGTCGGCGAGCCGATGGAGCACTTCCTCGCCGCGCCGGATCTCGACGCGGAACGGCACTTCCGCCGGGAGATCCTCGATCCGACACGAGCCATCCTGGTCCGTCGAGCCCGCCCACACGAGGCTGCCGGCGAGGACCGTGGTCCCTCTGGGGATCGCGATCTCGGATGCGGGGAGGCTCAACACGAGACTCGCGTCGGCCAGGGGGATTCCCGGTGAGGAGCTCACGCTCGCCGTCAAACTCGCGGAGAGCGAGAGCGGGACGACCTGCGCGCGCGCCGGCGCGTCGCAGCCGGGGATGAGGGCGGCGATTCGCGGCCCGTAGCCGCGGGCGTCGATCCGTGCGAGCGCACTCTTCCAGGACGGCACCTTCAGCCGGGCCAGCCCGTCCGAGCCGGTGTGCAACGCCGGTTCCCCGGAGTCGCCCGGCGACGTGGCGTTCGCCGGCAAGGGCGCACCCGCGAAGAGAAGACGAACCGAGGCTCCCGCGAGGGGCTCCTCGCGAGACCCGGTGACGGCTCGAACCCAATGCTCGAGTTCCTCGCCACACGCGAGATCGACCAGGACCTCGCGGCGCTCGCCCGGCTCGAGCGCTGGGATCGGATGATCGCTCCTGCCGACCGCGGGTCCCCGGCAGCGAACGCGCATGCTGATGCGGATTCCGCTCGGCACCTCGATCAGCGCCTCGCCGAGATTGTCGGTGTGCGCGTCGGTCTCGTCCGCGGGGTTGAGGAGGATCTGCGAAGGATCGTCCTCCTCGCCCGGGTTCTCACCCGGTCCGAAGGGATCGAGGGCGATCGAGGCACCCTCGACGACTGCCCTGGTCCCTCGTTCGGTGACGCGGACGAGCAACAAGGCCGCGGTAGGTTGCGCGTCGGGAGCTGTGGCGATCTCCCGCTCGTGAGCTGGGTCCGCGGTCAGCAAGGGTCCGGCTCGATCGGATGACTGGGAGATCGGTTCGTCGATGCCGCGTTCCGAGTCACCCCCCCGGGGGGGGACTGGGTCAGCCCCGTCGAACCCGCCCCGCTCGAATGCGATCCATCCCGCCAGGGTCAGGACGAGCAGCACGAGCAGGACGATCGAGGTTTTTCTCATGGTCGGCTATCCGCGGCGGACGGCAGGACCCCTCGCCGCGGCAGCCCCTCCATAGTTCCATCTTGCGTGTTGTCCGCGATCGTGAATAGGATGCGGAGGGGGCTCCCCCGCAGTCCCGGTCAGGATGTTCCTTCCCGGGATTCCAAACGTCTTCCCCCCCGTAGCTTCAACACTCCCCCGTCGCACATCCGCGTTGGCAACAGGCGGTGCCTAACTACGCTCGCTTCAGAGAGGAACCCACAATGATTCGCGCATTCTCTCGGTGTCTGTCCGTGATCCCCGTCCCCGCCCTGTTGCTCTTCGCGCTGTGCACCAGCGCGGACGCCCAGACGAACCCCGGTCGCCCGAGCGCAGTCCGCGGCCGCGTGGCACCCGGAGTCACGCCTCCCCCGTATTTCAACTGCACCGTCGTCGGCCCCGACCGCACCTGCGGCGGAGGCGCCGGCATCATCTACTCGGCGACGATCACCCCGCCCACGGCGGGCCTCACCTACTCGTGGTCCCTGAGCACGGCGACCGTCGGGGGCTGCCCCGGCACGGGCACGACGAACCCGAGCTTCTGCGGCCCCACGAACGGGCCGACGGTGTGCGTCCTTACGGGGAACAACCCGGGACGGTTCGTTCTGTCCCTCTTCGCGACGAACGGATACTCGGAAGCGAACTGCTGCCTCTCGATCAACGTGACCCCGACCACGGAGGCCTCGGCTCTCGTTCCGGCGATCATCTGTCCGGGCCAGACGAACCAGTTCTGCACGACCGCGACCGGTACAGCCCCCTTCACCTACGTCTGGGAGAAGGACGGCGTGGTGATCCCCGGTGCGACGAGCAGCTGCTACACCGCTTCGGCGGGTGCGCCCAACTCGACTTCGATCTACTGCGTCGCGGTCACGGGGAGCGGCACTTGCGGGACCACCTATTGGACCTGCGCCCCGCTGACGACGCTCTCCGAGGTCGCCATCACCCCGATCGCCGACGTGCTCATCTGCGAGGGGACCACTCACCAGTTCTGCACGACCGCGACTGGCTCCGGCCCTCTCACCTATTCCTGGACGAAGAACGGCGCCGTGATCCCTGGCGCGACGGGCAGCTGCTACACGGCTGCGGCCGGCGTTCCCGGGGTTGTGGACGAGTACTGCGTCACGGTGGCCGGCGCCTGCAACACGGTGACGGATTGCGCGTTCTTGCGCACCCAAGCCAACACCTCGGTCACCACCCAGCCGGCGACCTGCGCCTGCCCCGGGGCCATCAATCAGTTCTGCGCGGTCGTGACCGGAGTCGCTCCGTTCACCTTCAGCTGGACGCAAAACGGCGTGCCGATTCCCGGTGCGACGAACCAGTGCTACAACGCGACCACGCCCGCCTCCGGGGTCACGGACTCGTACTGCGTCACGGTGACGGGACTCTGCGGTCCGCCTTCGACGGCGTGCACCTCGTTGTGTGGAAACTTCCTCACGACGGCCACGCCGATCGGGAGCTTCTCGGGATGCCCCGGTGCTCCTGCCGGGTTCTGCACGAATGCGGGCGGTACCGGACCCTTCACCTTCGTCTGGACGAAGAACGCCGTGGTGATTCCCGGCGCGACCACCAACTGCATCTCGACGACGATTCCCGCACAGTTCGCACCGGTCGACACGTACTGCGTGACCGTGACCGGCGCCTGCGGCGCGGTCCAGCAGTGCGGCACTCTGGATGGGATCGAGTGCTTCGGCGGCGCGTTCTCCACGCTGACGCAGGCGACCTTCGGCGATGCCGCCAGCCAGTACAACGGGGTGAACAGCCCGGATCTCGTGGAGCAGCTCCTCCTCCCTGGAGCCGTGACCATCGGGATGGCCGGTGCGAATTCGCTGACACTCACCGCGGGAGGTCACGACTCGCAATGCGTCACGAATCTCCTGCCGGTGTCGGGCGTGAGAGACACGCTGCCGGGCTTCGGCGACGAGACGCTCGAGCCGGATTGCCAGACCGTGCCGATTCCACTCCCGATCCTGAACGGCAAGTTCGAGAACATCCTGCTCGGCGAGGTCGTCACGCTCTCGTTGAATCTGAAGCTCGCCGACGGGATGACCACGGGATCCGGAGTCCCGACGATCCCGGTCGATCTCTCGAGCCAGGGAGTCTGCAAGACCATGGTCAGCCGCACGATCCTTCCGGGAGCTGACGGCCTGATGGGGACGGCGGACGACGTTGCGGACCTCAACGGTCCTGACGGTGATCCGGCCACCCCGGACAACCTCCTGACCCTCACGGTCTCGGACGCGGTGATCGCCTCCCTGAACGAGCTGGGCCTGACGCAGACCGTCGGAGGCGTGCTCGCCCTGGGTAACCTGGCCCTCGCGGGTCAGCCGACCTGGACCGCCACGATCGACGAGATCAGCTCCGCGGTCGACGGCATGAACCTGATCTTCGAGGCCGGCCGGGAGATCGTCGATATCGACTGCTCGCAGCCGTAGGGCCGAAAGAAGGCAGCCACTCGTCCGGACGAACGTCCGAACGACGGCTGGAAATTCTGGCACCGGCCTCCCCTCGCTTCTCGAGGGGAGGCCGGTGTGCTTTTCTCGCGCGACCTCGAACGGCAATGCGGCGGCCGATCCTGGACGCACTCCCCAGGGGCCCGATCGGCTCCAGCATCTTTGCAATTCCTTACCAACCGTCTTCGGGCGTTGCGCATTCCAACAGGGACGAGCTAGGATTCGTCCGCACAGCGGAATCGAATGCGTCGGCTGCATCTCCCTCCCGGGGCGAGCGCCGCCATCCGGGATCCGCCGTGCGCCTAGCCCCCCCCACTTGCCGCGCAGAGGCGGAGACCCTCGCCCCGCGATTCGCCAGGAGATGTCATGACTCGCTCCCCCATTCGCTTCCTCGCCACATGGCTTTGCTCGGCATTGGCCTCGGTCCTCTTTCTCGCTCCGGCTGTCGCGCAGAGTCGGTCGAGTGCGCCGCTGGGCCCGGGTTTGAGCTGCACCGTGTTCGGTCCGGACCGTGTCTGCGCATCCGAGGGCGCGGTCAACTACATCGCGCAGGTGCAGCCGAATCCGCCCGGCTCGACCTACTCATGGAGCCTCCACACGACGACCACGGACGGATGCCCGGGAACCGGGACGACGACCCCCACGTTCTGCGGGCCGACGAACCTCCCGACGGTGTGCATCAGCCCCGGGTTGAACCCCGGCCGCTTCGTGGTGAAGGTCGTGATCAGCAACGGCCTGGCGACCAGCACATGCTGCCTGTCGGTCAACGTGAGGCCGACGACGTTCACGTCGACGCCTCCACCCGCTTCGGTCTGCGCGGGCGCGACGCACACCTTCTGCACGACCGCGAGCGGCGGCGGGCCTTACACCTACTCGTGGACGAAGAACAGCGTGCTCATCCCGGGCGCGACGGACAGCTGCTACACGGCGACGGCGGGGGCCGCGGGTGTCATCGACAGCTACTGCGTCACGACGACGGGAAGCGGGTTGTGCGCGCTGTCGTACACCGCGTGCACGCTCATGACCGCGCTGCCGGACCTGACGGTCGCCGCGCTGCCCACGCCGAGGCGTTGTGAAGGCCAGGTCTTCCAGTTCTGCGCGACGGTCGGCGGAACGGGTCCCTTCACGTATTCCTGGCAGAAGAACGGCGCGACGATCCCGGGCGCGACCGACGTCTGCTACAGCGCGACGACCGGGACTCCGGGCACGGTCGACACCTATTGCATCACCGTGGCCGGTGCTTGCGGAGCGCCGATCACCCGCTGCGGGACGCTGACCGCCCGCCAGAACACGCTCACCTCTTCCCTCGCTCCGGCCAGCCTTTGCGAGGGACTGACGCACGTTTTCTGCACCACGGCGACCGGCACGGGCCCTTTCACGTACAGCTGGACGAAGAACGGGACCGCGATCCCCGGCGCGACGGCGAGCTGCTACACGGCGACGGCGGGCGCGGGTGGGACGGTCGATTCCTACTGCGTGAGCGTCGCGGGGACCTGCGGCACGGCTCAGAGCTGCGCCACGCTGACCTCGACCG
>JBJXFB010000054.1:0-64935 GCA_046155895.1 Planctomycetota bacterium
ACCGGGCTCCAGGTGCGAGAAAACGAACCTGGTTCCGTACTTCTCACCGCCCCGACGAAGCCGGCACCGTCCCCGCGGCGGAGCCCTTCGTCCACTGCCCGATCCACCCGAGCACCGTCTCGTGCCAGAGGATCGAGTTCTTCGGCTTCAGGACCCAGTGGTTCTCGTCGGGGAAGTACAAGAACTTCGACGGGATCCCGCGCCGCTGCAGCGCCGTGAAGGTGCTCATCCCCTGCGTGTCGACCACGCGGTAGTCGAGCGCGCCGTGGATCACGAGCATCGGCGTCTTCCACTTCGCGACGTGCTCGATCGGGTTGTGCTTCGTGTAGCCCGTCGGGTTGTCCCAGGGCGTCCCGCCGTGGTCCCACTCGGGGAACCACAGCTCTTCCGTGTCGTAGTACGCCATCCGCTCGTCGAGGTTGCCGTCGTGGTTGACGAGGCAGCGGAAGCGGTCGGTCTGTCCGGCGATCCAGTTGATCATGTAGCCGCCGAAGCTCGCGCCGAGCGCCGCGACGCGGTCGCGGTCGAGGAAGCTGTAGCGCTCGAGCGCGTGGTCGAGGCCCTTGATCAAGTCCTCGTAGGGCGCCCCGCCCCAGTCCTGGTTGATCGCGTCCGTGAACGCCTGCCCGTAGCCCGTCGAGCCGTGGAAGTCGATGAACACCGCGGCGAAGCCCGCGCCCGCGTAGGCCTGCGGATTCCAGCGGTAGTGGAAGTGGTCGCCGAAGGATCCCTGCGGGCCGCCGTGGATCAGGAACGCGACGGGGTAGCGCTTCCCTTCCTCGAAGCCGACGGGCTTCACGACGAAACCCATCACGCGCTCGCCCTTCGCGCCGACGAACGTGAACTGCTCGTAGTCCCCCATCGACGCGGCGCGGACCTTCGCCTCGTTGCGCTTCGTCACGGGCTTGGGGTCGCCGCCGTCCTTCGTGATCGACCACAGCTCGACCGGCGACTTCAGCGTGTCCTGCGCGAACACGAGGCGCGCCCCGGCCGGGCACGGGTTCGCGTTCGTTCCCTTCTCGACCAGGACGCGCGGCGTGCCGGCGGCGGCGTCGATCGCGAAGAGCGAGTGGTTTCCGAGGTTGTCGGCGCTGGTCCAGATCGTCTTCGAATCGGCAGCCCAGACGATGCCCGAGCAGGAGCGGTCGAAGTCCTCGGTCAGGACCCGCTGCGTGCCGGCCTGACGGTCGTGGAGGACGATCCGGTAGCGATCCGACTCGTATCCCGGGCGCTTCATCGCGAGCCACGCGAGCGTCCGGCCGTCGGGCGAATACGAGGGCTGGGTGTCCATCGCCAGGTTGTCGGTCGTGCGGCACTTCGGGGGCGCGCTGCCGTCCGCGGGGACGGTCCAGATGTCGGCGTCCGTCGTCCAGGCGGCGTCCTTCTTCATCTCGATCGCCGTGAACGCGACTTCGCGCCCGTCGGGGGAGATCGCGACCTCCTCGATGCCGCCGAAGGGCTTGGTGGGCCCGTCGCCGTCGAACCCGGGCATGAGGTCGACCGGATTCCCTTCGCCGATCTTCCAGGCGAAGACGTGGCTGCGCTTGCCGTCTTCCCAGCTGTCCCAGTGGCGGAAGAGGAGGGTCTCGAAGATCTTCGCCTTCACCGGGTTCTTCTCGAGCTCGTCGTCGCGCTTCTTCGTCTCCTCGAGCGCGGTCGCGGGCGCGAGGTCGGGGTAGACCTCCATCGTGAGGAGGAGACGGTCGCCGCCGGGGAAGGGCAGGAAGTTGTCGACAGCGATCGGGAACTTCGTGACCTGCTCGGCCTCGCCGCCGTCGATCGCGATGCGCCACACCTGCGGCGAGCCGCTGCGCGTCGAGAGGAAGACGAGCGAGCGCCCGTCGTTCATCCAGCGCGCGCCGGAGTCGCTGGCCGGATCCGCCGTGAGCTGCCGGGAAGTCGAGCCGTCGACGGCGGTGATCCACACGTCGGTGCGCCCGCGGTTGGCCTCGAGATCGGTCGTGCGGACGGTGTACGCGACCCACTTGCCGTCCGGCGAGACCTGCGGATCGGAGATGCGCTCCATCGCGAGCATGTCGTGGATGGAGAAGGGGTGCGGGTCTTGGGCGAGGACGAGAGCAACGATCGCGAACGACAGCATGGATGACCTCCGATTGGCGGCGATCGTATGCCTCACCGGAGGCTTGCGTACAGCGGAATCCCCGCCAGCACCGCGAGCAGACCCCACAGAGCGATCTCGGGCCCCACGCCGTAGATCGTGAACATCGAGAAGGCGAACGCGATCGCGGCGACGAGGACCGCCTGCCTCCGCTCTCCGGCCGGGAAGCGCACGGGATCCCGGCGTGCGAGCACGAGCTGCGACGCGGCCACGAAGAGGTGCGGGAGCATGGTCAGGAGGACCGAGAAGCCCACGATCGTCCCGAAGCGATCGAGCAGCGTGCGCGACAGCCCGAGGCACAGGACCGCGCTCGCGATCGCGCCGCCTGCGAGCAGGGCGACGTGGGGCGTCCGGAAACGCTCGTGGATCGCGCCGAGGCGCGCGGGGAACACGCCGTCCTGCGCGGCCGAGACCGGGATCCTCCCCGAGAGCAGGATCCATCCGTTCAGCGTGCCGAGCCCCGCCGCGACCGCCGCGATCGAGATCGCGAGCGCTCCGAAGCTCCCCGCGACCCGCTCGGCCGCCTCCGCCATCGGCCGCTCGGACGCCGCGATCACCGCGTTCGGCATCACGCCCGCCACGCCGACGGCGACGGCGAGGAACACGAGCGTGCCGACCGCGTAGCCGATCATCGTCCCGCGCCGGATCGTGCGCCCCTCGCCGCTCACTTCCTCGGCCGGCACGGTCGCCGACTCGATGCCCGAGTAGGCCCACACGATCATGGCCGCACCGGCGGGCAGGGCTCCCCATCCCTGCGGCGCGAACGGTGCGAGGTTCCCCGCGTCGAAGTGACCGAGCGCCAGTGCCGAGAGCAAGAGCAGCGGGACGAGGTTCAGCACCATCACGCCGATCTGGAAGCGCGCACCGTTCTTGATCCCCAGCACGTTGAGGAACGTGAGCCCCCAGACCAGCGCCTGCGCGACGAGGAACTTGCCGAGAAGGCTCGCCGACAACGTGGCCGAGAAACCCGCGATGTACCCGACGACCGCGAGCGCGATCGCGGCGTTGCCGACCGTCGCGCTGATCCAGTACGACCAGACGACGAGGAAGCCGGCGAAGTCGCCGAACGCCTCGCGCGCGAACACGTACGGCCCGCCCGTGCGCGGGTAGAGCGGACCGAGGCGCGCGTAGACGAGCGCGACGAAGAGGTAGCCCGCCGCCGTCACGACCCAGGCCAGGATCCCGAGCGGTCCGCACGCGGCCGCGAGCGTCGCCGGCAGCGTGTACACCGACGTCCCCACCATGTTCCCGACGACGAGCGCGACCGCGCCGAGGAGCGAGAGGCCGCGCAGGAGCGAGGGATTCCGGGAAGAAGGGTCCGGCACGGGGCGCCGAGGCTAGCGATCGCTCACAGCGGCCGGAAGGACGAGAGCGTCCAGCTGCTCGTGACGTCCATCGATTCGAGCCTGGCGATCGCATCCCGCTGGCTGTCGCGGCCGCCGCGGTAGGTCGCGGCGAGCAGATCGAGGATCGCGGGCGTCGCGAGCTTCACCGTGTGGCGGACGACGCGGCGCTTCTCGAGCTTGAACGTGCCCTCGAGCAGCTTCAGGAGCGGCCCGAACCGATCGACGATGATCGCGTGGCCATGGAGCGCCTCGCGCAGCTCGACCAGGTCGTCCTCGGCGGGCAGCGCGGCGACCAGGCGGCCCTGCGGCTCGAGCACGCGGCGGAATTCGCTCACGTGGCGGCGTCCGGCGATCGTCATGACGACGCGGAAGGAAGCGTCGGCGAAGGGCAGGCCGCGGTCGGCGTTCGCGACGACCCATCCGAGATCCGGGTGGCGCTTGGCGGCTGCATCGATCGCGCTCACGGAGATGTCGACGCCGTGCCCTTCGAGGCCGAAGCGCTCCGCGACGGCCGCGAGGAAGGTCCCCTCGCCGCAGCCGACGTCGAGGACGCCCGAGCCGGCCGGAGGCGCGATCTCGCCGATCGTCTCGAAGAGCGCGTCGGCCAGCGGGCGGCCGAAGCCGGAGTCCTGGAGCCTGCGGCGCGCGGCCACGGCCTCCTTCGAGTCGCCCGGGTCGCTCGACTTGCGGTCCTGCACGAGGAGCAGGTTGAGGTAGCCGCTGCGCGCGATGTCGAACGAGTGCCCCTTCGGACAGCGGAAGACCTGGCCCTCCCGCGCGAGCTCGCCCGCGCACTCGCGCACCGTGCAGAGCATGCGCACGCGGCCGGGGCTGCGCTCTCGTCGGGGAGACTCCACGAGCTGGTCCCCGCGCGTCCCTAGAAGCCGAAGCTGAAACCGATGTAGGGCCCGCGGATGCGCACGTGCGCCTCGACGCGCGAGCCGGAGTCCTCGTACTCCGCCGAAAGATCGACGTGCCGGTATCCGAGGACGAGCGCCCCGGCGAAGACATCCTCCTGGCCGAAGATCCGCATCCGCGCCATGAAGTCGAGGTCGTAGAAGGAGTTGCTCTCCCCGTCGATGTCGAGCCGCATGCCCCCGAGCACGGCCGAGACGTCGAAGTCGCCGAACGCCAGACCCACGCGCGCGGCGAGGAGCGGGATCGGCACGGTCTCGTCCGTCGCGATCTCGTCACCGGTGGAAGGGGCCTGGAAGCTCGAATCGACCCGGAAGATCGTCGCGCCGAGCCCGATCCCGACCTCGACCGTGTCGCCGGGGACGAGATCCCAGGTGACCATCGCCTCTCCGATCGTGAGGTCGAGGTCGGATTCGACGTCCGTGCCGGCCGGGATCGTCGTCGTGCCGTCGCTGAGCTCCGCGGCGAGAGTTCCCGATCCGCCGTGGGACGAGTCGGACAGGGCGAGGGTCGTGTGCATGCCGCCGACTTCGAGGTCGGCGCGCGCGCCGAGCACCGTGTTGTCCCGATCGATGCCGACGTCGTCGAGATCGTTCCGGGCGGTGAGGCCCGAGCTCGCGTCGTTGACGCCGATCCGGCCGTCGACGTCCAGCGGACCGAAACGCGGGACCACGCTGACCGACACGCACGAGGCGCCCACGAGTGCGAGCGCCAGCGGAGGGAGGAGCGATCTCATGACTGGGCTCTTCGGCATGTTCGAGTCGCGTACCCGAGGCCGCGGCGCGTCGGGGGAAGGTAGCGGCCTGCGCGCGCCAGGAATAGGCCTGGTGGGGGACGGCGGGGACGCGCGGGCTCTGCTACCCTCCCGATCCAGGCGCACAGCCCTCCCACGGATCCGGAGCTTCCCGATGAATCTGAATGCCCGCGACTTCCTCGCCCTTGGCCTCCTCGTCGCCCTGACCGAGTCCTGTTCGTCGCTCGAGACGCCGGGCGCGGCGAGGACCGATTCCCTGGCCGCGATCTCGCGCGGCTCGAGACTGGCCCCGCACCGGGAGCTCACGATCGACGTCCTCTACGATCCGGACAAGAAGATCGAGTTCGGCGGACGGCCCCCCACGAATCTCGTCTGGATCGACGACGAGCACTACCTGTGGCCGAAGAGCGATCGGAAGACGAAGAAGAACGAGTGGGTGCTCGTGGAGGCGGATTCGGGGAAGGCGGAGCCCTTCGAGCCGGCGGCCAAGCTCGAGATCGCGCTCGTCGCGGCGGGGATCGAGGCGGAGAAGGCGAAGAAGCTCGCCCACTCGGACGCGGGAGCCTGGGCCGGCGATCCCAAGGCCATGCTCTTCACGGTCGAGAAGGACGTCTACGTGTACACGGTCGCGGAAGAAAGAGCCCGTCGCGTCACGAACACACCGGAGCTCGCGGAGGAGGAGGCCGCGCTCTCCCCGGACGGGATGCACGTCGCGTTCGTTCGCGACAACGACCTGTACGTCGCGGAGGTCGGGACCGGCACGGAGCGCCGGCTGACGAGCGACGGCAGCGCCACGGTGCTGAACGGCAAGCTCGACTGGCTCTACCAGGAAGAGGTGTACGGCCGCGGGACCTGGAAGGCTCATTGGTGGAGTCCCGATTCGCGCCACATCGCCTTCCTCCGCCTCGACGAGACGGGTGTGCCCATCTACACGCTCGTGGACGACGTCGCGTCGCCGGCGGAGGTCGAGACCTCGCCCTACCCGCGCGCGGGGGACACGAACCCGACGGTGAAGCTCGGCATCGCGAAGGTCGAGTCCGGCGCCGTCGCGTGGGTCGACCTCTCGCCGTACTCCGACGGGGAGTTCCTGATCGTCGACGTGGCCTGGAGCCCCGCCAACGACCTCGTCTTCCAGGTGCAGGATCGCGTCCAGACCTGGCTCGACCTGAACGTCGTGGCCGGGGGAAACGCCTCGACGAAGCCGACGAAGCTCCTGCGCGAGACCTCGCCGGCCTGGGTCAACCTGAACGGCAGCCCGAAGTGGCTCGAGGACGGATCGTTCCTCTGGTCGAGCGAGCGGACCGGCTGGAAGCACATCGATCACTACGACGCGAGCGGCAAGCTCCTCGGCCCCGTGACGAGCGGCGAGTGGGAGGCGCGCGAGATTCGCGGCGTCGATCAGAAGAACCGCCTCGTGTACTTCTCGGGCACGGAGCGCAGTCCGATCGCCACGGACGAGTACCGCATCGGGCTCGACGGGAAGGGGCTCACGCGCCTGACGAAGGCCGAGGGCTCGCACTCGGCCAAGCACAATCCCTCCTTCACGCGCTTCATCGGCCACCGCAGCGACGTCGCGACGCCGACGCAGGTGCGGCTGCACAAGTCCGACGGCGCGGAGGTGCGCGTGATCGACGCGAACGAGGTTCCGGAGCTCGCGGAGTACGGATTCGTGCGGCCCGAACTGCTCCAGGTGAAGACGCGCGACGGATTCACGATGGAGGCGATGCTGATCAAGCCGCCCGACTTCGATCCGACGCGGCGCTACCCCGTGTTCCAGCACACCTACGCCGGCCCGCACGCGCCGTCGGTCAAGAACGGCTGGGGCGGGACGAGCGGGATGTTCCACCAGATGCTCGCGCAGAAGGGCATCGTCGTGTGGATCTGCGACAACCGCAGCGCGAGCGGGAAGGGCGCGCAGTCGGAATGGACCTGCTACAAGAACTTCGGGCCCGGCGAGCTGGCCGACATCGAGGACGGGATCGCGTGGCTCAAGAAGCAGCCCTGGGTCGATCCGCACCGGATCGGGATCAGCGGCTGGAGCTACGGCGGATTCATGACGAGCTACGCGCTGACGCACAGCCAGAGCTTCGCGATGGGGATCGCCGGCGGGTCGGTGACGGACTTCCGGAACTACGACTCGATCTACACGGAGCGGTACATGCTGCGGCCGCAGGACAACGAGGCCGGGTACGAGGGCACGTCCTCGACCGCGAAGGCGGAGGACCTCCACGGCGAGCTGATGCTGATCCACGGCACGATGGACGACAACGTGCACCCGCAGAACACGATGCAGCTCGCGTACGCTCTGCAGAAGGCCGGGAAGCCGTTCCGGATGATGCTCTACCCGAAGTCGGCGCACAGCGTCGGCGACGCGAAGCTCGTGAAGCACATGCGGCAGATGATGCTCGATTTCATCGAGGAGACGCTGCTGGGTGCTCGTCCCTACGTCTCGGAGTAGAGCCTTCCCTTCCTCAACTCTGTTTCCCGGAAGGGGTTCGATCCTCGTCGGACGATTTTTCCCGAATCCCCGCGACCCGAAGCTGACGGGGACAGTCCCCAGGTTGCCAGGGGGCACTCCCCTGGACGAATGCTAACGGGCCAGACATGGGAAGAGGCAGAGGAAGGCTATCATGGTCGAGACCAGCCTCTCGCAGGAATGCGAGGGGCCCGACATGCCCACGATCTCCATAGAGATCTCCGATCACGCACTGTCAGCGCTTCGCCTGCGCCCAGCGGAAGCGGCGATCGAGGTCCGCATGGCAGCTGCCGTGAAGCTCTTCGAGCTCGGGCGGCTGTCGAGCGGGGCTGCCGCGGAGCTCGCGGGGATCCCGCGGGTGGTCTTCCTCACCAGACTCGGCCAATACGGTGTGAGCGCGTTCAGCGACACCGACGACGAGCTTGGTGAGGACGTCCTGCGTGGTTGAGATCGTCTGCGACACGTCGCCGCTGCTCCACCTTGCTCGGATCGGGCGCCTGGAGCTCCTCGAATGGCTCGAGGCGAGAGTCCTCGTTCCTCCCGCCGTGATACGAGAGTTGGCCGCGGGCACGGAAATGGGTCTCGCCGTCTCCGAGATCGGGAGCCTTGCCTGGGTCGAGACGAGAGCACCTGGAGCATCTGCCCTTTCCCGAGTCAGTATCGAACTGGGCCCGGGGGAACGCGAAGTCCTGGCTCTGGGGATGGAGGTCCCCGATCGCGTGCTGATCCTCGACGACCGTGCCGCCCGCCGGAGCGCGCTCGAGTTGGGCCTGGCGCACACGGGGACTCTCGGAGTGCTGCTCGAGAGCAAGCGTCGCGGGCGAATCCGCAGCGTGGCCACTCTGATCGATGAGCTGCTCGAATCGGGGTTCTACATCGAGCCGAGAATCGTCGCGACAGTACTGCGACGCGCCGGTGAGACAACCTAGTTCGCGTTCTCGTGCGGGAGCTTCAGGCTCCGCCAGATTGCCACAACGAACACGCCGAGCGACACGGCCATGCCGATGTGCGCGACGGCGTACACGCTGTGGCGGAGCCACGTCAGGCCGCCGAAGTAGGCAGCGTCGACTTGATCGAGGTCGCGCGCGCCGTGCCGCACCCAGAGCAGCACGTGGTAGCCCTTGTAGAGCATCAGGAGCATCGTGACCGACACGAACGGCAGGTAGCCGCGGGTCAGCCACTTCAGCGGGCGAGGGGACAAGACCGCGCCGCCCGCTTTCCGGGCCAGGAACAGCGCCCCCGCCATCGCGATCGGGATCAGCACGCCGGTCATGAACACGTGGCCGTGCACCAGCGCGAGCGACAGCACCGCCTCGAGCCGCAGGCCGGGCGCGCCGACCGAGTAGTCGAGCTTCTTCGACGACTCCTGGAACAGCACGCCCGCGAGCAGCGCGACGATCGTCATCGCCACCGCGTACCGCAGCAGCGTGCGCACGGCCTCGCGGTAGTGAGGAGGCGCCTCTTCCTCGGTCCGGCTCATGAGGCAGCGGTCATTCCTTCGAGGAGACGGGAACTCGCACCGTCGGATGTTCCATCGAGAAAACGACCACCTCGGTGACGGAAGTCGGGGATGCGACCGGCCGCGTGAAGTTCACGGTGCTGCCTCGGACCTGATCCAGGAGCCGTCTGTCCAAGAGCGGCATGAACCGGAGATCGAGGTGGAGGATCCTCGGATCCCAGGGCTGCTGTAGGCTCGCCATGAGCACGGGGACTTCCTGGCCGCGGACCGTGGCGTCCCCGACGACGAGCAGGACGAATTCCGTCTCGCTCCGTTGCTCCACTCTCGCGCTCCATCGCGGGGCCGCCGGTTTCGTCGCGCAGGCGCCGAGGATCAGGAGCAGCGTCGCGGCGGAGCGGAGCAACCTCATGACTCTTGGGATTTCCGCACCTTCTCGAGCGTCCCCGTCGTCGACTTCCCCGGCACGAGCGGCGCGAGGTGCACGACGCCGCCGTGCTTCTCGACCCACTCGCGGCCGACCACGCCCTTCTCGGCCCAGTCCTCGCCCTTCACGAGCACGTCCGGCGTCACGCGCTCGACGATCACCGCCGGCGTGTCCTCGGGGAACGCGCACACGGCGTCGACCATCTCGAGCGCGGCGAGCACCACCATCCGGTCCTCGAGCGAATTCACGGGCCGCCCTTCTCCCTTGAGCCGCTTCACGCTCGCGTCGTCGTTCACCGCCACGATCAGCGCGTCGCCCTTCCCGCGCGCGAACCTGAGGTACTCGATGTGCCCGACGTGCAGCACGTCGAAGCACCCGTTCGTGAACACGATCCGCTTCTTCTCCTTCCGCCAGGCGGCGAGCAGATGGTCGAGCTCGGCCGCGACGCGCAGCACCTTGCCCTCGTGCGGCCGCGTCTCCCGCAGCCGCGCCAGGAGCTCGGTCCGCGTGACCGCGTGCGTCCCGAGGCGCCCGACGACGATCCCGGCAGCCTGGTTCGCGAGCTCGACCGCGACCTCCAGCGTCCGCCCCTCCGCGACATGGAACGCGATCTGCGCGATCACCGTGTCGCCCGCGCCCGTCACGTCGAAGACCGCGCGCGCCTGCGCCGGCACGTGGCCCGTCTCGCCCTTCCGGCTCTTGAAGTAGATCCCGCCTCCGCCGAGCGTGATCACCGCCGCCTCGAGCCCCGCCATCTCCATGAGCTCGTCGGCCGCCCGCGAGAATTCCTCGATCCTCCCGAGCTTCCGCCCGACCGCCTCCTCCGCCTCCTTGCGGTTCGGCGTCACGAGCGTCGCGCCGCGGTAGCGCGAGTAGTCTTCGCCCTTGGGATCGACGAGCACCGGCACGCGCGCGGCTTTCGCCGCCGCGACGACCGCGGCGATCACCTCGCGGCTCAAGCAGCCCTTGCCGTAGTCCGAGAGCACGACCGCGCGCGCCTGCTTCACGCGCTCGGGGAGCTTCTTGACGAGCTCCTCGTTCGCCTTCCCCGTGACCGGCCGCGCGTCCTCGTTGTCGACGCGCAGCATCTGGTGCGCGCCGCTCATCATCCGCGTCTTGAGGATCGTCGGCCGGCTCGAGTCGACCGTGCACGCGCTCGTGCCGATTCCCTGCTTCTCGAGGAGGTCGCGCAGGGCCTTGCCCCACCCGTCGTCCCCCAGCACGCCCGCGACGTCGACCACCGCCCCCATCGCGACGAGGTTCGCCGCGACGTTCCCCGCGCCGCCGAGGCGCTCCTCGGAACTCCGCGCGGTCAGGATCGGGATCGGCGCCTCGGGCGAGATGCGCGACACGTCGCCCGACACGTAGCGGTCGAGGATCAGGTCCCCGACGATCAGGATGCGGGGATGACCGGCCTTCAGGACGATCGACTCGAGGTCCTGCGAGTTCAAGGCTTCCAGCCCTTCTCCGAGAGCTTCGACAGCACCGCCATGCGGAGCAGCGGCAGCATGATCTCGTGCTGGCCGAGCAGCGAGATGCCGCGCCCCGGCGGCCGCTGCACGACGTTCGTCTCGGCGCGGTACTGCCGCAGCATGTCGAGGTTGGCCGTCGTCATCGCGTCGAGCTTGGCGCCGAGGTTGATCGCGACGCTGACCGCCTTGAGAAAGACTTCCGGCAGCACCACCGCGCAGCCGATGTTGATCCACACGCCTCCGTCGAAGCCGTGGACGAGCTTGCAGACGTGCCTGAAGTCGGCCATCGAGGCCGTCCCGAGCGCCGCGCCGTCGCAGGCGGGGTGCATGTGGACGATGTCGGCGCCGATGCAGGCGTGCACGGTGACGCCGAGGCCGAGGCGCACGGCTTCGGCGGTCACCGAGAGATCGCGGTGCGGCGCCTTGCGGTCGATCAGGAGCCGGCCGAGGCCGCGCCCGAAGCCGATCTCGACCCCGTCGGGCGGCGCGCAGCCGAGCGCGATCGCTTCCGCGATGCCCTTCCCGGTCTCGTCGGCGAAGCCGAACTCGCCTCGAGGCAGCTGTGTCGCGACGTCCTCGGACGTGACGCCCGCCGTCGCGATCTCGAAGTCGTGGATCGCGCCCGCGCTGTTCATGGCGACGTGGTCGATCACGCCGCGGCGCATGAGGTCGATCAGGAGCGGCGCGAGGCCCACCTTGAGCACGTGCGCGCCGAGCGCGACGGCGACGGGCCGCCGCGCGAGCTTCGCAGCGACGATGCGGTCGACGAGCTCCTTGAAGTGCTTGCCCGCGTAGATGTCCGGCAGCGAATCGACGAAGGCGGCGAAGCCGGGAAGGGGCTCGGGCGTGTCGCAGAAGTCGTCGAGGCGCACCAGGCTCGCCCGCGACGCGAGCGGATAGGTCCTGACCTTCCCCATCGCGGGGAACGGATGTCGGTCGGGCGCGCGGGAGGGCATCCGAGGGATGATAGGAGGCTTCGAGTCGGGTTCCAAACGCCTCTCGGCGGCCTCAAGCGCCCCGGTACCGGTCGTGGAGCCAGAAATACTGCTCCGGCGCAGCGAGGATCAGACGCTCGAGCTCGCGGTTCACGCGCGCGGTGATCGCCTCGACGCTCTGGCCCTCGAAGTCCTTGGGCCACAGCACCGTGGGGAAGTCGAAGCGCCAGCGCCAGGGCTTCTCCGTCCGGTAGCAAGCCCCGAAGACGATCGGCGCCCGCAGGCGCTTCATGAGGACCGCCGCGCTCCGGTCGCAGCGCGCCGGGCGTCCGAAGAACGGCGCGATCACCGGCCGCTTGCGCGCGCGCTGGTCGAGGATCAGCGCGAGCACGCCGCCGCCCTGCACGACGGCCGGGGCGTCCCTCATCGCGCCGCGGCGCGGGAGCGTTCGGAGTCCGCGGCGTTCGCGGAGCTTCTGCAGATGGACCGAGAGCCTGCGATTCTTGGGCGCCTTGCTCACGCCGTAGAACGGATCGAATCCGATCCAGGGCAAGACGCCGGCGCCGGTCTCCCAATCGCCGACGTGGGCGGTCGCGAGGACGCAGCCGCGCTTGGCCTCGACGATGTCCTCGGCGTCCTCGCACATCGAGACCTCGACGTGATCGAGCATCCGGGCGGGGGGGATGCGGCGGGGCACGGCCGCGGAGTCGAGCGTGATGTCGAAGAAGTGCTTCCAGGCCTGGAGGACGCGCCGCTCGATCTGGATCGCGGACAGGTCCGAGCCGAGCGCCTGCCGGAGAAAGACTCGCGCCGCCTCGGAGCGCCGGCGGTCGAGCGCCTTCGCCGCGCGGGCGATCGCGCCGACGACGGGACGGCGGAGGCCGAGCGGGAGCCGGGAGAGAGCGCCGAGAACCGAACGAGCGAGCGCGTACTCGATCCACGCGAGCGGGCCGCCGCGGGTTCCGAGGACCGCGCGCCGCGGCGCGGGCCAGTCGGAGCGGATGCCGGCGGGCAGAGCGCAGGGGAACGGCGGCTCGCCGAGCTCGTCGTCGCTCGCGTCGTCGTCGGGATCAGCCATGCATCCCCGCGCGGAGAGCCGCGCGCTCGATCGACTTCGTTCCAGGCGCGAGCGAATCGAGGAGGGCTTCGAGCACTGCCTCGCCGGAGGTCAGGACGAGATCGATCTCGAGCGCGAGGAACTTCGTACCCCCCGCCATGAGCTTCACCGCGTCCTTCGCGGTGACGACGAGGGCGCGGCCGTCCGCGCCGAGAGCCGCGAGGTCACCCGCGACGTACTCGTGGTGGTCGGGGAAGACACGGTGGGTCCGGACTTGCGCGCCGAGGGACTGGACGCTGCGCTCGAATGCCTCGGGATTGCCGATGCCGCTCGCGAGATCGACCTCGCGCCCCGCGAGAATGTGGAGCGGGTGCACGGCTCCCGATTCGTCGCGCAGCCGCGCGGGCCGATGATCGGCGCGCAGGATCGGCTTCCCGGGCGCGAAGCGCTCGATCTCGCGCTCGAGACGCTCGACGTCCGCCGCGCTCGACTGCGACACGCGCGTGAGGACGATCGCCGCGGCGCGCGCGAGCGAGGAGGGAGGCTCGCGCAACAGGCCGCGGGGGAGCAGCGCGCGGACGGGAGCCTCCCCCGCTCCGGGCGCCGGCAATCCCCAGGGCCGCGTCGCGTCGACGAGGACGAGATCGAGGTCGCGGTGGAGCCTGCGGTGCTGGAAGCCGTCGTCGAGGACGATCGAGCCGCAACCGCGCTCGACGAGGCGGCGCCCGCCGGCGACGCGGTCCCGATCCTGCACGTGCGGAACGCCGGGAAGGAGACTCGTGAGGAGCAGCGCCTCGTCGTTCGGCCCGCGCGAGCTGCCGTAGCCGCGCGAGAGGATTCCCGGGAGGAGCCCGCGGTGCGCGAGACGCTGGGCGACGAGCGCGCACATCGGCGTCTTGCCCGTGCCGCCTGTCGAGAGGTTGCCGACGCAGACGACAGGGACGTCGAGGCGGTGGATGGGAAGCACGCTCGCGTCGTAGAGAGCGCGCCGAACTTTCGCAGCAGCGCCAAAGAGCGCGGCGGGAACGCGCAGGAGCTCGACCGCGCCGCCGCGGCGCGCAAGGCGCGAGTCCGCGCGCGAGGCGGACGATCGGGGCGGCTGCGGATGCTCGGCGGAGTTCAAGCGTCGGGCGCGAGTCGCGCCGCGAGCGCAGAGCCTACAGCGTCGGCGCCGGGGTCTCTTCGTCGGGGATGAGCTCGATGAGCCCGCGCTCCATCTCGAGGAAGGCGATCTTGATCGGGTTGATCTCGCGGGTCTCGATCAGGGGCGCGGCGCCGCGGACGAGCTCCCGGACGCGCTTCTGGAGGAGCGCGGTCTTGTGGAAGGAGCCCGAGACGGACTTCTGGAGGCGCTGGGGGAGGGTCAGATCCATGGGCGGTCGGCTCGCGGGGCGGGAGAGGACCCGGCGGGCAGGCGGTTGCCCAGGGTCCGGGGTCGGCGGATGAGCCGAGCATGGTAGACGAGGACTGCCCCCGCGATCAAGGGCAGGTCGGCTACCCCGGCCCGAGCATGTTCTCCGCGTCGAGCACGAGATCGGCGTGCTCCGAGGGCTTCACGATCTCGTCGAAGGCCCGCTGCGTGGGCAGGTGGTGCCTCCGCACGGCCAGGAGGCTCTCCGGGCCGTTCTTCCTCGCGTCGCGCCCCGCGATCCGGCGCAAGCTCGCCCCTTCGCTGACCTCGAGGTAGATCGTCTTGTCGATCGACGGCTTGATCTTGGGGTGCAGGAGGAACGGGCCCTGCACGACGAGCACCGCGTCCGCGGGTATCTCGACCTGCCTGCCCTCCTGCTCGAGCGCGACCGTCTTCCCCGAGCGGTGAGGCTCGAGCACCCTCTCGATCAGCCGCCAGACGTCGAAGGTCCGCTCCAGCTGATCCAGCGGCTTCTCCGCGGCCCAGAAACCCGTCGTCGACATCTCCTCGACCGTCAAGCCGCTCTTGAGGAAGCTCTCGAGCGCGATCCCCTCCGCTTTCCTCCCGCTCGCCTCGATCACGCGCACGCAGTCCCGCGCGAAGAGCGTCTTCCCGCTCCCCGTGCGGCCGGTGATTCCGATCACCTTGGGGCCGTCCTTCGAGAGCACGTTGAGCTTGGCGAGCGACTCCTCGATCCACTTCCCGCGCTTCTCGAGGCGCGGGATGAGCTCGCTCATCTCCTCGATCGACGCCTCGCAGGTCACTTCCTCCCCCACTTCCGCGAATCCGCGCACGAAGTGGACGTGCGGCAGGCCGTTCTCCCAGGCCGCGTCGCGGTCGCCCGCCCGATCCCCCACCATGACCGCCGACCGCGTCCCGAACGTGTCGACGAGGTTCGCGACCATCAGCGCCTTCGACGTCGTCCCGGGTGAATCGAGACAGCGAGCCTCCTCGATCCACCGCGCGAGCCCCAGTCCGTGCATCATCGCGTCGAGGTAGTCCTGCCCGCAGTTGCTCGCGACGCCGAGCCGCACGCCGCGCTCCTTCAGCGCCGTCAGCGTCTGCGCGACCCCCGGCAGCAGCGCGGCTTGGCCGGATTTCAGCGCCTTGCTCTCCTCCTCCTCGCACAGCTTCTGGAGGCGCTTGCGGCTCGCCTCCGGCAGGTCGGGGAAGAGGCGTGCGAACCCTTGGCCGATCGGATGACCGACGAGGCTCATCCACTGCGTCGACGTCGGCATCGAGTGCTCGATGCCGAGCTCCTGGAAGCCGCGCCGGGCTCCCGCGCGCGCCGCGTCGACCCAGAAGCGGTCCGTCGCGACGAGGGTGCCGTCGAGATCGAACACGACGGCGTCGAAGAGGAAGGGCGGCCTCGGCATGAGCGTCGCGAGGGTGAAGGGTAGCGCGGCGGGATCGGGCCGGACAGGTTCCGACCGAGGAGTGAGGGTACGAGCGAGGTCAGGCGCGGTCCCGAGGCGCTCCGCGCGATTGTGAAGGGCCGCACGAGCCCTATCCTCTAGGGTCTCCGAATATCCTCGAGGAACTCATGAGTCGCATCGCCAGCCGGTCAACCCGCCTCCTCCTTCGATTCGCGCCCATTCTCGCGGTCTTCCTCCTGGGCTCCTCCGCGCAGGAAGCGCGACGGGGTCCGCCGTCGCGCGAGCTCCTGCTCGGCTTGACGGAGTCGCCGCGCCTGGCGGGCACGTGCGGATCGCTCGTCGGCGCGAAGTTCGTCGCGCGCGTGCTCGAGGAAGCGGGCTGGAAGGTCGAGATCGACGAGCGCGAGGTGTTGCTCTCGCTTCCGCGGAACATCGAGTTCGCGATCTACGAGGACGCGTTCGCCGAAGCGCCGATCTCGGAGCGGATCGAGCGCTTCGATCCCGACGCGATCCCGCCGGGCGACGTGCCGAAGTGCAACGGCTGGTCGGCCAGCGGAACGGTGCGCGGGCGCGTCGTCGATGCGGGGCGAGGTCTGCGGGCCGATTTCGAGCGGCTGAAGACGCTCGGGATCGAGACACGCGGGGCGGTGGCGCTCATCCGCTACGGCGGCGCCTACCGCGGCATCAAGGTCGACATGGCGACGCAGGCGGGCTGCGCCGCGGTGCTCCTCTTCAGCGATCCGGCGGAGGACGGGCCGGACCGCGGCCCGACCTGGCCGGCGGGACCGTGGAAGCCGGACTGGGAGGCGCAGCGCGGTTCGATCAACCCGATCGCGCACACGCCTGGCGATCCTTCGACGCCGGGATGGCCCTCGCCGAAGCCGGGAACGAAGGACGCCAAGCGCGCCAGCGCGGAGGAGATCGCGGCGGCGCTGCCCAAAATCCCGTGCATCCCGATCGGCTGGCGCGACGCGAAGGTGCTGATCGGGAAGCTCGCGAAGGTCGGGACGAAGGACGCCGCGGGAAGCGCGGTGCAGGAAGCGCTCGGTCCGGGCCCGGTGCAGGTCAGGCTCGTCGTCGACCAGCCGCGCGACTACCGCGTGATCCGCAACGTGATCGCGCGATTGCCGGGCGAGAGAGAGAAAACCGTGATCGCCGGCGCGCACCGGGATTCCTGGGTCCGCGGCGCGAACGACGACGGCGCGGGCACCGTCGCGATGCTGCGCGCGGCGCAGCACCTCGGGGAGAAGGCGAAGGGCGGCTGGAAGCCGAAGAGCACGATCACCTTCGCGTTCTGGGACGCGGAGGAGTTCGGGCTGATCGGCAGCACGGAGTGGGCCGAGGCGAACGCGGACTGGCTGCGCGGCAACGGGCTCGCGTACGTGAACGCCGATACGGGCGTGAACGGACCGCGCTTCCGAGGGTCCGGCGGATCACCGGGGATGCTGTCGGTGCTCCGCGGCGTTCTCGAGCGGACGCCGGCGGCGCCGCGCAGCGAAGGCGACACGCCCGCGAACCTGTGGGAGGAATGGCGCGAGAGCCTCCAGGCGCGCGCGAAGGAGAACGAGAAGCCGAAGGAGCCGCGGCTCGGCCTTCCCGGCTCGGGTTCCGACTTCGCGGTGTTCGTCCATCACCTGAACATCCCCTGCCTCGAGCCGAGCTTCGGCGGAAGCGGAGGCGGAGGCGCATACCACACGAGCTTCGACGATTTCCTGTACGTGGAGAAGCACGTCGACCCGGGTTTCGTCGGCCACGAGCTGGCCGGCAGGTTCTACGCGGATCTCCTGGCGGAGATCGCGGATCGGAACGCGTTCTTCCAGGACGTCGAGGCCGCCGAGGAGCTGGCGAGTCGCGCTCGCGAGTTGGCCGCCGAGAGCGGCGGGAAGGGCCGGGAAGGCTCGTTGTCCGAAGGACTCGAGCTCGTCGCGAGCAGCTTCGACCAGGTCGTGTCCCGGATCCTCCACACTTCGAAGAAGGGCATGGTGTTCGGGTCCTTCTATCAGAGGCTGGAGATCCCCGAGGGCCTTCCCGGACGCCCCTGGTACCGGAACCGGTTGTGGGCGCCCGGGCTCGAGGACGGATACGGGTCGGAGCTCTTTCCGACGCTGCGTTCGGCGGCTGCCCAGGGCAAGGAAGCGCTGCAGCTCGAGGCGGCAGCCATGTCGAGCAGCGTCTACGGACTGCTGAAGGACGCCAAGTGAAGCCCGGCCGTTGAAGCTGCTCTGGCCCTTCTTCCTCCGCTTCCTGCGCCACCGGCGTCAGCTCGTCGCGGGCTTCCTTTGCATCCCGCTGGCGCAGCTCGCCGACATCGCGATCACGATCGTCATCGGCAACTCGCTCGACCGCCTGCGCCAAGGCTCCGACGCCTCCTTCCTCGGCGGCATCTTCGCCATCATCCTCGGCCTCTCCCTCTTCAAAGGCATCTTCCGCTACCTCCAGCGCTGGTGGATCGTCGTCGTCTCGCGTTACGTCGAGAACGAGCTGAAGCAGGAGCTCTTCGACAAGCTCACCTCCCTCCCCTTCTCCTTCCACAACCAGTCCCGCTCGGGCGACGTCGTTTCCCGCGTCACCTCCGACGTCGAGAGCCTCCGCATGTTCCTCGGCCCGGGCGTCATGTACACCGGCGGAGCGGTCGTCATGGTGCCCGTCTCCATGGCGCTTCTCTTCACGCTGAACGCGCCGCTCGCCGCGACGATGCTCCTCCCGCTCGTCTTGATGGGCTTCGGCATGAAGTTTTTCACGCCGCAGCTCCACAAGTGGAGCGAGGCCGTCCAGGAGTCGATCGCGGAGATCGGGCACCGGGGGCAGGAGGGCTTCTCCGGCATCCGCATCGTCAAGGGCTACGGTCGCGAGGCCCAGCAGATCGCGCGCTTCGACGCCGCGTCGCGCAAGAACATGGAGAACCAGATCCGCCTGGGGCGCTCCCGCGGCCTCACGCACGCGCTGACGCACGCCGCGAACGACTTCACCTTCGTCGTCATCCTCGTGATCGGCGGCCTCGCGATGGTCGACCGCTCGCTCGCGGCCGGCGACCTCTTCAAGTTCGTCGACCTCACCTTCAAGGTCTTCTGGCCGATCATCGCCGTCGGCTGGATCCTCGGCATGTACCCGCGCGCGATCGCGAGCGCCAAGCGCGTGAACGAGCTGCTCGGCCGCAGCTCCGACATCCTCGAACCGACGTCGCCCGTCGCACTGCCCGCCGTCCGCGGCGCGCTCTCGCTGCGGGACGTCGGCTTCACCTACGCGGACGCCGAGGGCCCGGCCGTCTCCGGTGTCACCGTCGACGTCCCGGCGGGCTCCACCCTCGGTGTCGTCGGACCCACGGGATCGGGGAAGACGACCTTGCTGCTCCTCCTCGGCCGGCTCTTCGACGCGACCGAGGGCGAGATCCTCCTCGACGGAGTCCCGATCAGGCAGCTCCCGATCGCCACCCTGCGCGACGCGCTCGGCTACGTGCCGCAGGACAGCTTCCTCTTCTCCGAGCCCTACAAGGAGAACATCGCCTTCGGTGCGGACGAGCCGGTCTCCGACGAGCGAGTCCGCGAGCTCGTCGGCGAGGTGCGCATGACCGAGGAGGTCGCGGGTTTCCCCGGGGGCATCGACCAGATGATCGGCGAGCGCGGCGTCACGCTCTCGGGCGGCCAGCGCCAGCGCACATGCATCGCGCGCGCGCTCGCGCGGGAACCGCGCGTCCTCGTCCTCGACGACGCGCTCTCGGCGGTCGACACGGAGACCGAGAAGCGGCTCCTCGACAACCTCCGCCGCGCCGGCCGCGGCCGCACGGTGGTCATCGCCGCGCACCGCCTCTCCTCCGTCGCGCGCGCCGACCGGATCGTCGTGCTCGGCCGCGACGGAAAGGTCGAGGCGATCGGGAAACACGGCGAGCTGCTCGCGCGCGAGGGCTGGTACCAGCGGACCTGGAGGCGGCAGCAGGCGCAGGAGGAGCTCTCCGTCCTGTGAGCGTCCCGAACGACGATCCCTTCGACGACACCGTCGCGACGAAGGCCTGGGACCACTCGCTCGCCAAGCGCCTCCTCCGCTTCGCGCGGCCGCACTGGGGCCTTTTCGCCGGCAGCTTCGTCGTCCTCGCGGCGCTCTTCGTGCTCGACGTGCTCGGCCCGTGGATGTGGCGGCACGCCCTCGACGGCCCCGTCGCCGCCGCGAGCGCCGCGCGGGCCGCGGATCCGGCCGCGGACGTTTCGAGGCATACGCGAGAGCTCTGGATCTGGATCGGCGCCTACCTCGGCGTCGTCCTTCTCACGGTGCTTTTCCGCTACCTCGAGGTGTCCCAGCTCAATCGCACGGGCCAGGTCGTCATCGCCGACCTGCGCGAGCAGCTTTTCCGCCACATGCAGCGGCTCGACATCTCCTTCTTCGACAAGCGCCCGACGGGCCAGCTCGTCACGCGCGTGACGAGCGACGTCGAGAACCTGAACGAGATGTTCACCTCGGGGATCGTCGTGCTGCTCTTCGACCTCGTGAAAGTCGTCTTCCTGGTCGGGATCCTGTTCACGATCGACCTCGAGCTCGCCTGCGTCGTCCTCGCGGGGACTCCTCTCCTGATCGGCGTGAGCTTGATCTTCCGCGGCGGCGCCCGCCGAGCCCACCGCGCCGTCCGCGCGCGCCTCGCGCGGCTCAACGGCTACCTTCAGGAAGTCCTCCAGGGCATCCGCGTCGTCCAGGTCTTCCGCCGCGAGGAGCGCGTGTCGACCCGCTTCCGCGGACTGCTCGACTCCTACCTCTCCGCGAACATGCGGACGATCTTCCTGTTCGCCCTCTTCTTCCCGACCATCGACGTCGTCGTGAACGCCGTCCACGGCTCGACGCTGTGGGTCGGCGGCGCGTCGATCACGCAGAGCGGGCTCTCGTACGGCCAATTCCTGCAGTTCTGGTTCTACCTCGCGCTGCTCGTGGCGCCGATCCGCGAGCTCGGCGAGCGCTACAACATCCTCCAGAGCGCGTTCGCCTCCGCCGAGCGCGTGTTCGACATCCTCGACACGCGCTCGAAGCTCGAGCCGGCGAGGACCATCCACCAGCTCGGGCCGATGCGCGGCCACGTGCGCTTCGAGAACGTCTCGTTCGCCTACGACGCCGGCGTCGAGGTGCTCGACGACGTCAGCTTCGAGATCGCGCCGGGCGAGACGGTCGCGGTCGTCGGCGCGACCGGCGCGGGCAAGTCGACGCTCGTGAACCTGCTCCTGCGCTTCTACGACCCGACGGCGGGCAAGATCACGGTCGACGGGATCGAGCTCCGCGACCTGGACCCGAACCTCCTGCGCCGCAGCTTCGGCCTGGTGATGCAGGAGGACTTCCTCTTCGCCGGGACGGTGCGCGAGAACCTCGTCATGGAGCGCGAGGACGTGACCGAGGAGACGCTCGAGCTCGCGCTCGAGGCGAGCCGCGCGGACGAGCTGATCGCGAGGCTGCCGGGCGGACTGCACGCGACCGTCGCGGAGCGCGGCGCGACGTTCTCGACGGGCGAGCGGCAGCTGCTCGCGATCGCGCGCGCCCTGGCGGGCGATCCGCGCGTCGTGATCCTCGACGAGGCGACGGCGAGCGTCGACTCGAACACCGAGGCGCAGATCGAGGCCGCGACGCGCAAGCTGCTCGAGGGTCGCAGCGCCCTCGTCGTCGCGCACCGCCTGTCGACGGTGCGGCGCGCGGACCGGATCCTGGTGATGCACCGCGGCAAGCTGCGCGAGCAGGGCACGCACCAGGAGCTCCTGGCGCAGGGCGGGATCTACGCGCGCCTCCACGCGCTGCAGTTCAGCGAAGAGGAGACGGCCGGGGCGGCGTGAGGCGAGCCGAGCCCGGCGCGGGACCGCCTCGTCGGTCCCGCGCCAGGCTCATGAACTCAGGGATTCCAGCAGTCCACGGTCTCTCGACCGCGATGGTAGAGGATGGTCACGGCGTCGAGCGCCGCACTGATCTCCTGGCGCGTCGCCGTCCAGGTGTTCCCACCGGCGACCGCCAGGTGCGTGAGCTCGACCAGTCCTCCGACGGTCTGGCCCTTCGTGAGGTCGCCGTTGGAGGTCATCTCGTTGAGCGCGGTGATGACGCCGGCCGGGATCGTGACGGTCACGAGGTTGTCCGGCGTGTTGGGGTTCCCGTCCGGGCCCAGGAGATCCGGCACGTCGTCGGACGTCCCCATGCATCCGTCCGGACCGGGGAGGAGGGTCCGGCTCACCATCGTCGAGCACAGCCCCATCCCCTCCAGGTCGGCCGAGGTGGTCGTGCATCCGCCCGCGCCGACCTCGTTGAGCTTCACGTTCAGTGAAGTCGTGACGAGCTGTCCGATCAACAAGCTCTCGAACTCGCCGTTCACGAGCGGGATCGGAACCGGGACGGTCTGGCACTGGCTGGGGTCGAACGCTTCGTCTCCGAAGGCCGGGAGGATTCCCAGGGTGCCGGTCGTGGCCAGGAGATCCATGACGCAGCTGGCGGCGCCGGGATTCCCCGGCACGGTCATCGAGTTCATCCCGATCCGTCCGAGCGGCAGGTCGGCCGTGAGGAGGCCGGACACGAGCTGTTGCATGCCGGCTCCGTTGAACTGGCCCGCCCGATCACCGAATTCGGACGGGTCCAGCGTCAGGAAGGCTCCGAGGCAGCTCACCCCGGTCAACGTGCCGCAGGAGACGTCGAAGTTGCACTGGCCCGTCAACGTGACGCAGTACGTGTCGGGCGGGCTCCCCGCGGCCGGCGCGATGGCCGTGTAGCAGCTGTTCGTCGCACCCGGGATGGTCGCTCCGTTCTTGGCCCAGGCCCAAGCGAAGGGGCCGGAGCCGTGAGCCACTGCACAGTACGTGTAGGGGTCTCCCTCGCAGACGGTGGCCGACCCGATGGGCACGACCTTGGTCAGCACGCTCCTGAACATCGTGGCGCATCGCGTCACCGGAGGACCGCACTGTCCCGTGACCGTGACGCAGATGACCTCCGTCTCGATCGGCCCGGTCGTCGCCGTGTAGCAGTTGGTCGTCGCGCCGGGAACCAGGACTCCATTGCGGGTCCAGCTGAAGGTCCAGGGCCCCACGCCTCCCGGCGCGGTGCAGAAGATGTGCGACCCGCCCGGGCAGACGTTCGCGTCGGCCATGGGCGTGGCCGTGGTGTTCGCCTGGGCCCGCAACCGGACGCACTGCGTGGCCGAGCCGCACGCTCCTGTCACCGTGACGCAGTACAGGTCCGAGGTCGTCGGCGGGCCTGCCGTCGCGGTGTAGCAGCTCGCCGTGGCTCCCGCGATCGTGGAGCCGTTCTTCGTCCAGCTGTAGCTGAAGGGTCCGGTTCCGCTCGCCGTCGTGCAGAACTGGAACGTGCTCCCCGTGCAGATCGCTCTGGGCGACATGGGCGTGGCGGAGACACTCGAGTCGGCCGTGAGCGTGGCGCAGTTCTGGACGGAGCCGCAGGCGCCGGCCACGGTCACGCAGTAGCTGTCGACCGTTCCGCCGACTCCGGCGGTGGCCGTGTAGCAGCTGCCCGTAGCGCCGGGGATCGCCGCCCCGTTCTTCGTCCTGCTGTAGGTGAAGGGCCCGGTGCCGCCCGCGGTCGTGCAGAACTGATTGGTGAACCCAGCGCAAGCGGACGCGGAAGTGAGGGGCGTGGCCGTGACACCCGACGTCGAGGTCAGCGTCGCGCAGCGAAGGACCGGAGATCCGCACGCTCCCGAGACCGTGACGCAGTAGGAGTCGACCGTCCCGCCAACTCCGGCGGTCGCCGTGTAGCAGCTGCCCGTCGCGCCGGGGATCGCCGCCGCGTTCTTCGTCCAGCTGTACGTGAAGGGTCCGGTTCCGCCCGCCGTCGTGCAGAACTGCTGGGTCAGGCCCTCGCATACGGTCGCCGGTTGGAGATCCGTGGCCGTGACGTTGGTGGTCGCGGTCAACGTCGCGCAGCGCTGGACGGAGCCGCAGGCGCCGGCCACGTTCACGCAGTAGCTGTCGATCGTTCCGCCGACTCCGGCGGTCGCCGTGTAGCAGCTGTCCGTCGCGCCGGGGATCGCCACGGCGTTCTTGGTCCAGCTGTACGTGAAGGGACCCGTGCCGCCCGCGGTCGTGCAGAACTGATGCGTCAGGCCCTCGCAAACGGTAGCCGACTCGACCTCGGTCGTCGTCGTTACCGGGAGCGCCGTCACGGTCGTGCACGGCGTGATGCTCCCGCAAGCCCCGACGACGTCGACGCAGTAGGTGTCGATCGATCCTGCGGCTCCGGCGGTGGCGGTGTAGCAGCTGTTCGTCGCGCCGGGGATCAGGACGGTGTTCTTCGACCAGGCGTAGGAGAACGGCCCGGTGCCGCTGGCGGATACGCACAGCTGTTGTGTGCTGCCCGGGCAGCCCGAGACCGGCGGGGTCAGGCTGACGAGCGTCGTGCCCGCGGTCGCCGTCAGCTCGAAGCAGCTGCTCGAGGGCGGCCCGCAGAACCCTTGGGCGCTCGCGCAGTAGGTGTCGATGGTCCCCGAGGCGCCCGCGGTCGCGGTGTAGCAGCTGTTCGTCGCGCCCGGGATGCCGACGCCGTTCTTCGTCCACGAGTAGGTGAACGGCCCCTGGCCTCCGGGCGTGATGCAGTACTGCGCGGTGGTGCCCGCGCAGAGGCTGTCGTCCCCGAGGGTCGAGGTGGAGGTGTTCGCGAACGAGCTCAGCTCGGCGCAGCTCGAGGCTTCGCCGCAGGTTCCCACGACCCTCACGCAGTACGTGTCGATCGTCCCGCCGGGGCCGGCGGTCGCCGTATAGCAGCTGCCCGTCGCGCCGGGGATCGCCGCGGCGTTCTTCGTCCAGCTGTAGGTGAAGGGTCCCGTGCCGCCCGCCGTGGTGCAGAACTGATGCGTCAGCCCCTGGCAGAGGTTCGCGCCGGTCAGGGAGGAAGTGACCGTGTTCAGGCGCGCCGTCAGCGTCCCGCAGCGCACGACCGGCGGCCCGCAGGCGCCGGCGACGGTGATGCAGTAGGTGTCGACCGTGGCCGGTGCCGCCGCTGTCGCGGTGTAGCAGGCATCCGTCGCCCCGGGGATGGCGACACCGTTCTTCGTCCACGAGTAGGTGAAGGGACCGGCGCCGCCCACCGTGGCACAGAACTGGAAGGTCTGGCCTTCGCAACGCCGCGGTGTAGGCAGTGCGGCAACGGTCGTGCTCGGAAGCGACGTCAAGCTGGCGCAGGCGGTGTAGCTCACCCCGCACAGCCCGCTTCCGGTCGTCGTGACGCAGTAGTTGTCGATGACTCCCGCGGCGCCCGCCGTCGCCGTGTAGCAGCTGTCCGTCGCGCCCGGAATGATCGCGCCGTTCTTCGCCCAGGCGTAGGTGTACGGTCCGCCGCCGCTCGCGGTCGTGCAGAAAGTGTGCGTCGTGCCCTGGCACACGGAAGCGGGAGGAGGCGTCGACGTGAACGTCGTCGGCCTCACGTTGACGGACAAGCAGCACGAGCTCGTCGCGAGGCCGTTGGTGATCACGACCTTCACCACGAAGCGGCCTGCGCTCAAGCCGGGGTTGACGCACACCGTCGGGAGATTCGTCGGACCGCAGAAGGAAGGATTCGTCGTCCCGGTTCCGGGGCACCCGTCCGTGGTGTCGGTGTGCAGGCTCCACGAGTAGGTCGTGCCGGGCGGGTTCGGCTGCACTTGCGCGAGGTAGTTGACCGCGCCGTCCGAGGCGCAGACTCGGTCAGGTCCGATGATGCTGCAGGACAGCCCCGGGCCGGGCGGAGCGGTCGGGGCGGTGCGACCCTGCGCGGATACCGGAGCCAGGAGCAGGAGTGATCCCAACGCCGAGGAAACGAGGAGGGTGAGGCAACGGAGGGGCATGCGTGTCATGACTTTTCCAGGAGAGTCGCAGATTCGGGGAGGACCAACTCTGCACGGTCGGATGCAGGCGCCATCGCAAAGGGGTTTCCCGGATTGTCGCATTCGCCGCGAGAGGCGGGCAACTGTCCGATTCGATTCCGCCGTGACTCCGGAAGAAATTTCACTCCGTCTACAGAGATACCCGTAGCTCTGCGGATCAGCGTGGAGACTGCGACGGCGGCGTGAGGCGTTCGAACCGCAGCCGCAGATCGGCGAAGCGCGGGTCGAGCCTCGACAGGAGCTCGAACTCGGCGACCAACCGACGCGCTTCCTCGAGTCCTTCGGCGCGCTCGCGCTCGTCGCGCGCGAGCTCGAGGCGGCCAACGAGCGCCGCGAGCAGCCCCAAGCGCGCCTCGAAGTCCGTTCCAGCGGCGAGTGCCGCGCGGAAGTGGTTCTCCGCGGAGGGGAAGTTTCCGCGCACGAGCTGGATCCCGCCGGCGGCGAGGCGGCTCTGCCGGCGCTGGTCGGCGGTGCTCTCGGGCGACTTGGCGACCCGATGCAGGCGATCGAGCGCGGATTGCACCGCGGCCTGTCCCGTCATCCGCTCGGGGCTGCCCTCGGGCGAGCTGGAGCCGATCGCGCGGCCGTGCGCGAACTCGGCTTGTGCGAGCAGGATCTCGACGTCGGCTCCCCCCCCGCCGAGCTCGTGCAGGATCGACAGCGCTTCCCTCGAGTTCGCCAGGGCGATCTCGGGCGCGGAGCCTTCCGTTCCGCCCACGAGGGCGCGCGCGAGGCCCGCCCGCAGCTCCCGGCTCTCGGCGTCGAAGGCCCGCGCCTCGCGGAAGCGCCGCTCCGCCTCGCCGAACACGCCGCGCGCAAGCTGGACCCACGCCGCGAGGCTCGCAGCGCGGAATCTCTCGCGCGGGACCAGGGTCGGCTCGTCCGCGAGCGGCTCGACGCGCGCGAGGACTTGGCCCGGGTCTCTCCCCTCCTGGAAATCGATCTCCGCGACCAGGATCCGGACGCGCGCGCTCGAGGGATGCTCGCGTTCGAGGCGCTCGGCGATCGTTCGCGCCTCCCGAGCGCGCCCCCCCTCGTGAAGGAGCTGCACCGCGAGGTTGAAATCGCGCTCGGCGAAGTCCTCGGCCACCTCCGAGGCCGGCAGCACGGGCGAGCACACGGGCAGCGCCGCGAGGGCCACGGCGACCGCGAGGCGGACGAGCGCGTCCTGCTGCCGCCGGCGGATCGCGCGCCAGGCCCAGAGGATCGTCCACCCCGCGAAGGGTGCGATCAGCGGAACGATCGGCAGCCGCGCGCGGTCGCTGACGACGGTCAGCACGATGGTCGCGACGTAGGCCGCGCCGAGGAGGACGACCTCGCCCGCCGCTCCGCGGTCGATCGCCGCGAAGTCGGCCGGCACCGGGAGTGCGATCGCGCGCTTCCCCAGCCGGCCGTCGAGGAGGAAGAGCACGACGCCCGCGAGCCCGAGCGTCCCCAGGACGCCGAACCACGGCCACGGCGCGCGCGCGACGCCCACATAGCGCGCGTCCCAGGGGAGGAAGTGGTTGTCGGGCACCTCGTAGCGTCCCAGCGCGAGACGCAGCTTGTTCCACAGGATCGCGAGGTGCTCGCGCGGGTGCTCGCGGACCGACTTCAAGGCCTCGTCGCGCCAGAACGCGCTGACCTCGCCCGGGTCGAGGGATCGCGCCGCGCGCCGTTCCGCCTCGCGTCGCCAGTCGCCGGCCTCGTGCTCGGGGATGCCGCGCACGAACGAGAACTCGGTCGCGCGGCCGTAGGGGTTCTCGAGGTTGTTCCCGCCGTAGAGATTCGTGCCCGCGCCGCTCGTGGTCAGGAGGAACTCGCCGCCGACTCGGGCATTGCGCAGCGCGACAGGGAGGAGGATGCAGGCCGCGCCGACGAGGACGAGCGCCGCCGACCGGATCGAAGGGACCCTCGGAGCGCGGAGGAACGGCCAGAGGACGAGCAGCGGGATCATCACCAGGATGTTTCCGCGCAGGAGGGCCCCGAGTCCGGCGAGGACGCCGACCCAGAACCACGCCCTGCCGACGAGCGCGATCGCGAGGAGCGTGAAAGTCGGCAGCAGCAGATTCTCCTTGAGGAGATAGGCCGGGAAGAGCATCCCGGGCCCGTAGGAAGCGATCGCGAGCGCCGCGAGGATCCCCGCGGCGTTGCCGAAGAGGCGCCGCGCGAGCAGGCCCGCGAGCAGCGCCGTCGCGGCCCACAGCGCGCACTGGACCACGCGCGCGGCGAAGCGGTCGGGTCCCGCGACCGCGTACAGCGCTCCGAGCGCGTAGGGATACAAGGGCTCCTGGAAGAAGGCTTCCTTCCCGATCCAGTCGCCGCCCGCGATCTCGCGCGCCCAGCGGTCGTAGGACGCCTCGTCGATCGACGGATGATCGGCGTTCGGGTGCGCGTCCTCGTACTGGGAGACGGCGACGAGCCGGATCGCGAAGGCGAGCGCGACGATCCCGGCGAGGATCCAGCGGAATCCCTTCGACCCCGCGCTCGGGTCCGTCATCGCCGGGCCATCTCCCATCGTTCGGGGAGGCTACCCTCCGATTCCATGCGCCGCGCGGCGCGGATCAGGAGGACGAGCTTCGCCCATCGCCAGCCGGGCGGGCTGGTCAGCGCGAGGGCGAGAAGGACGGCGGCGAGGATCGCTCCTCCGGTTCCGAGGAAGACCATGGCCAGGAGCAGGACCGCGAGCGGCACGAGGACCGTCAGCTCGGGCGAGGCGAGCGGCAGGCTGCGGTACAGGAAGGTCTGCGCGCGGGAGAGAGCATCGGAAGCCGGCGCGGCTCCGGCGCGCACGAGCTGGACGTACGCGCGCGCGCGCCGGAGGGCCTGCGCCCGCCGCGCCGCGCCCGCGGGCGTCTTGAGCTCGACGAAGACCGCGGAGGAGAGGATCTCGACGCGCCGCGGCTCCGAGAGCCGCGCGCGAACCTGCATCACGAGGTCGAGATCGTCGGCCGCCAGCCCCGGGCGCGGGCGCAGACCGAGGCTCGCGCGCCAGGCCAGGAGCTGCCCGTGGACGCTGAAGAGCCGGCCTGAACGCGACTCGAGGCGCCGCACGCGCGCCGTCCAGCGGTCGAAGGGCTCGGAAGCGTCGGCGAGCGGGCCGAGCGAGGCCGAGCGCAGCGTGCCGTCGCCGGCGAGGTCGGCGACGAAGCGCTGAGCGCCGCAGGCCATCGCCAGGCGCGGGTCCCCGGCGAACGCGCGCTCGATCGCCAGGAGCGCATCCGGCTCGATCACGACGTCGGCATCGGTGAGCACGACGAGATCGACGCCCTCGCCGAGCTCGTCGAGGCCGGTCCCGATCGCGCCCGGCTTCCCGGGGCGGACGCGGTTCGGGACGACAGCACGGGACACGCCGGGGATCTCGGCGGCCCGTTGCGCCAGCTCGCGCGTGCCGTCCGACGAGCCGTCGTCGACGACCACGATGCGGTGGCGCGCGCCCTCGGGCCAGCGCAGGAGCGCCAGGTTCGCGAGCTTGCGTGCGACGACTCCCGCTTCGTCGCGACAGGGGACGAGGATCCCGAGGCGCAGCGCGGCTCGCGGAGGCTCGCTCACCGCTGCAGGGCTCGCAAGGCCAGGCCAGGCCAGCTCTTCACGTCGAAGAGGACGTTGTCCGCCTGCGCGCACTCCCAGGTGCACTTGCAGCGCGTCTCCTGGATCTCGCGGCGCAGCTCGCGCGCGGCGTTCTCCTCCCACAGGCGACCGAGGTCCCAACCGACGTCGTTCAGGTTGCCGATCGAGCGGCCGAGGATCTCGCAGGAGTGCACTTCGCCGCTCTCGAAGACGACGGCGGAGAGCGTGCCGGCCGTGCAGGAAAGCCGCGCGGGCTCGCCGCGCGCGGTGCCGGCGACGTGCTCGTACATCAGGTCGTCGCGCGCGGCCGCGAGGCGGCTCAAGGGGAACCGGTAGTAAGGGAGAGCCCCAGACTGCTGGAGGGCCCGCTTGCGGGCGACCACGTCCTCGTAGCGCGCGACGTCGACCTCGAGCAGGCTCGAATCGAGCGCTTCACCGCGCGCGAGGTTGATCGTCACGTTGTCCGGCCGGAGCTCGAGCGCGAGTTCCTCGATGTGGTCCGCGAGGACGTCCTGGTTCTCCCGCGTCACGCACACGAGGATCCCGACGGAGAGCCGGGGCTCGCCTCGCGCTCGCTCGCGCAGGGTGCGGACGGCGTCCATCGCCTTGGCGTGGCCGCCCGGGACCTGGCGGATCGCGTCGTGGACCGCCGGCGGACCATCGAACGAGACCGACACCGTCAGGTGGAGATCCGGATTCTCCGCGATGACCCGGTCGACGAACGCGGCCATCCGGGTCGGAACGAGGCCGTTCGTCGGGATCGCGAGGTGCTTGAGTCCGTGCCGGCCGAACGCGCGCGCGACGTCGGCGAGGTCGGCGCGCAGGAAGGGCTCGCCGCCGCCGAACGACACCCAGAGGAGCGGCCCCATGCGCTCGAGGGAATCCGCCAGGCGCGTCAGGTCGTCGAGCGAAGGCCCCGGGACGGCAGCCGCGACCTCACGCCAGTGGAAGCAGTGGCGGCAGCGAAGATTGCATTCCCCCGTGACGAAGATCGTCAGGTGGACCGGCGGACCGGATCGCACGAACGCACGGGTCGCGAAGGGCAGGTAGCGGAGGACGCTCACCGCGTCCGATTGTAGCCGGTCCGGCTCTCCGGACCGGCCTGCGAGGATCCCGGGACTACGGTCCCCAGATGATCGTGCCCGCGTTCGTCAGGTTGAGATTGCTCGCGGGGTTGCCGCCGCACGGGACGACCGCGTTGTTGTCGCGGTAGATCGAGAAGTAGTGGCGGGACTGGCCCGGGGCGATCGGGTCGTTCAGCGTGGCCGAACGCGCGCTCACGCTCGCGTCGCCCATGCCCGGACGGATGAAGACGCCGCCCGCCGCATTCCCCGAGTAGATCCGCTTCAGCGTGTTGGAAGCGCAGCGCACGCCGGCCGAGTGGATGACGCCGGTCGGGATGGTCGGGTCCTTGGCCTGGAACAGGACGTTCAGGGGCGTGAGGTTCTCTCCGGAGCAGGTCAGGACGACCGTGTCGCTCGAGAGGGACGGATTCCCGGTCGCGGTGATCGAAGCGCCTCCCGAGGAGGTCCCGAAGTTGTCGCAGCCGCGGTTGATCCCTGTCGGATCGTTGTTGCACGGGCAAGCGATCACCCCGGCGAAGGTCGGATTGCAGAACGGGGTCATGACCGGAGGAGAACCCCCGTTCTGGTAGCTGAGCGTGGCGGACTGCCCCGTGTTCCCGTACTGGTCCGTCGCGACGACCGTGTAGGCGATCGTCCCGACGAGGCTCCCGGGGATCTCCCCGCGGAAGATCTGGCCCATCGAGGACATCATGTCGTAGGGGGTGACGGGACCTCCGTTGACGGTGACGTCGAGGCGGACCGGGATGTACCAGGTGCCGTAGTAGGGCTGGTTGTCCTCGACCTGGGCGCGGATGACCGTCGGCGATGCGCCCGGAGAGCGGTCCGGAGCCTGCTCGACCACGTAGATCACCGGAGCTTGAGTGTCGTTCGCCGAGGTGCTGTTCTTCAGGTACCACTCGGACTGGTTCGCGTCGTTGGCGACGAAGATGTCGGGGTCGCCGTCGTTGTCGACGTCGGCCGCGTCGGCGTCGAGCGCGATCAGGGAATCGCTGGGGATGACGCTCCCGGGTCCGGTACCCGAGGGCATGAGGGTCATCCCTCCGTTCCCGTCGTTGCGGTACATGCGGTCCTGGCCGGCGAAGTTGGCGACAAACACGTCGAGGTCGCCGTCGAGGTCGTAGTCGATGAAGTCGGCCTCGTTGTCGTCGGACCCCGACCCCGTCATCGTCGTCAGGCTGGTGAAGGTCCCGGTTCCGTTGTTCTTCAGCGTGGCGTCGTTGAAGCTGAAGCCGCCGGCGAGCCAGTTCAGGCCGTAGATGTCGAGGTCCCCGTCCCCGTCGAAGTCGCCGAGCTCCTGCTCGTAGTGGCCGTCCCCGGTCGAGTAGCCGGGCGGGAGGACCGCGCCCGTCACGTCGCGGAAGCCGAGTATCCCTCCGTTCTCCTCGAGCCGGTTCTTGAAGATCCGCGGCAGTTCGACGCGCGCGCCATGGAGGATGTCGAGGTCGAGGTCGCCATCGAGGTCGCCGACGTCGATGTCGAGCGCGGTCGAGGCGATGTCGCAGTTCACGCCGGTCGAATTCGTGGTGCCCGCCGACTGCGCGCCCTCGCACCACAGACCCGGGTTGTTGTTGTTGATCAGCTGGCCGGTGAGCTGGTACCCGGACGGATTGAATTCGGTGAAGACCCCCGCGCCGTCGTTCAGGAAGAGCCGGGTCGGGATCTGGCCGCCGAAGTCGCCGCCGTAGCTCGAGTGCACGAGGTCGAGGTCCCCGTCGTTGTCGAGGTCGCCGAAGTCGCAGTCGCAGGAGAAGTCGATGAAGCCCCCGCCCGCGAGGACCTGGCTCGGCGCGATCGACGACCCGGCGCCCGCGAGGCCCGCCCAGCGCGCCGCGGTCTGGTCGACGTAGAACCCGATGGTCCCGCCCTGGGCGCCGCCCATGTTCGTCCACCAGTGGTTCGACTGCGGCGAGTCGGTCGAGGTGTTCGAGATGTAGAGGTCCTGGTCCCCGTCGTTGTCGAAGTCGACGAATTCGACGTCGCGCGAGGCGTCGGAGATGACCGGGAGTTGCGTGGCCGTCACGTTCGTGAAGATGCCGATCGTCCCGCCCTGCGCACCCCCGTTGTTCCTCCACAGGTGGTTCTGGGCGTTCCCGTTGTCGCCGCCCTCCGCGAACGAGGCGTCCCAGTCGCCGTCGTTGTCGATGTCGGCGAAGTCCACGTTCTCCGTGTAGTCGGAGGTGAGCGGGATGTCCGTCGTGTTGCGCGGCATCTGCTGCGCGCGGGCCGAGGCCGCTCCGCAGACGACGAAGAGGGCGGCCAGTGCGGTTCGAATCGTCCAGGTCGTGGGCATAGGGTTCTTCTAGCCGGGGGCGGTCCGTGGAGCTCCAGGAGTTCGACCGCGCTGCGCTATGCGGGGTTCCGAGTCGCGCGAGGCCGAGGATGCGCGCTCAACTATACCCGAGGTCTTGGCCACGCAACGGGGGATTTTCCCCCGCGGAGAACCCCAGTCAGCGCGTCCGGAGAGTCCGCTCGATCAGCCAGCCCGCCGCGAAGAGGCCCGCGCCGATAGCGAGACCCCGGAACTCGATCTGCATCGACTCCAGGCCGCGGTCCTGGAAGCCGAGGCCCATGCTGAAGAGGACGCCCACGAGGATCACGACGAGGCCCGCCCCCTCCAGGAGCTTCGCGAACCACCACGCGGCCCGGCCGGGAATCCTCACGGCGACTTCAACGGAACTTTCCGGATGACCAGTTCGTCACGCTGGCGCAACACCCCGTGCCCGGCCGGCGGGACCGCATTCGGCGAGCTGCCGCATCACGGCTTCGAGCAGGCGTTCCGTCGTGATCGTCGAGTTGTCCGCCTCGCGGCGGTACGAGCAGTAGTCCGGCGACGTGCTGCGGATCTTCTCGCCGCGCCCGTAGAGCTCGATCTCGGCGGCCGACGTCGGCGCGAAGAAGCCGACCGCGCGCACGGCGACGGCGACGCACATGTGGAGGGCGAGGGAGTCGCTCGAGACCACCAGGTCGCACTGTTTCAGCAGCGCGCCGAACTCGAGGAGGGTGTTCTCGCTGCCTCCGTCGACGGCACGCGGGCACGCGGGTTCGCGCGCGAGGCCGGCGCGGATCTCCTCGTTCCTCTCCTTCTCGTCGCGTCCACCGAGGATCAGGAAGGTCACTTTTCCCCCTAGTGCGCGGTCGATCGCCGAGAGGAGGGCGACCGAGCGGTCGACCGGAAGCCGCTTCGCCGCCCAGCGCCCGCCTCCGCCCGCGTTGAGGCCGATCACGAGGCCCCTCTCGCGCAGGCCGCTGCGTTCGGCGAAACGCTCGGCGAACGACACGGTCTCGGCAGGGAGGTGCAGCTTCGGCTCGTCCATGCGCAGGCCGAGCATGTCTGCGAGGATCCGGGCGTGGCTCTTCTCGTTCGCGACCTTCATGCGGTCCGCGACGGTCTTGCCGTACACGGACAAGAGCCCCATGTCGTTCCAGGGCGCGGAGTCGGGCGTGTAGGCGAGCGAGCCGTCGGAACGGCAGTAGACGCCGGACAAGCGCCGACTCGGCACGGCCGAGGCGAGGCGCGCGAGCGGCGGGTCGTCGTCGAGGGAGAGGACGCGGGCCCAGCGGGTGGACTTCAGCCGCTCGATCGCGCTCTCGACGCTCGGGTTCGAGTGGATGTCGACCGTCTCGATCCGGCGGATCAGGGGATGCGTGCGCAGGAGATCGACGGCCCCCGGTGCCGTGAGCCACGTCACGCTGGCCTCTTCGTAGCGTTCGTGCAGCCCAGGCAGGATCGAGGTCGTGCGGATCACGTCCCCGAGCGCGGCCGTCTTGATGAGGAGGATCGGGTTCAAGCGCTCGTCAGGATAGGGTCCTCCCGCCCGTCAGGGCCACGACGAGATCGAGGATGTCCCCCGCCTCGACGGGATCCTCCGGATCGAGCCGGCGCGAAACTCGGTACGCGGCCGGAACCGGCGCGCCCCGTTGCAGCAGATGGCGCCGCGCCCGCGGGTGGTCGCGCGCGGCGGCGGCGAGGACCTCGCGCAGGCTGGCGGGCAGGTCGGTCTCCACCTCGACGAGGTCGGCCGGTCCGGTCGCGCCCAGCTCCCGCGCGAGCGGACCGTGGCAGCGCAGGTGCACGCGGCCGTGCTCGCGGATCTTCGTCGCAAGTCGCTTGGAGGCCCGGATCGGCTCGGAACCGGAAGCTCCCGCCAAATCCAGGAGCGCGTCCTCGCCCAGGAGTTCCCAGGCCCTGGCCGAGGGCCCCCCCGACGCGTCCAACCCGCGCCAACTCGAATACTCCGGCCACAGGCCGGGCTCGCGGAGACTTTCCCTGGCCCAAGCCGGCTGATCGTCCTCGCTGCGTGCCCCCCACCGGCGGTTCAGATCGCGCACGACGAGGAGGATCGAGGCCCCGCCGGCCAGGAGCGAGCGTCCCGAGCCGAACGACAGCGCGCGAGCGAGATCGTCGAGGCCGCACACGCCGTCCGCCAGCAGGCCGGCGGCCGAGAAGGCGCAGAACCCGCTCGCGTCGAGCCCGGCCATCAGGTTCTCGTGCCACCACACGATGCGGCCCTTGCCGGATGGATTCGAAGGGTCGTGGGCCCCTTCGGGAAGCGCGATCGGCGCGAGAAGCTCCGCAAGCCGGGTCCCCGACGCGTCCGTGAGGAGGAACGGGAACGTGCGCATCGGGTCGGCCCCGCGCGCGCTCGCGCACTGGCCGAGGACGGCGGCGAGGCTCGACTCGCGGCGCGCGCTCTGGCCGCGAGCCTCGAGGACTTCGCTCTCGAGCCCGATCTCCCGCGCCATGCGGCTCGCTCCGAGTGCGAGGAGCGCGCCGTCACCGCGGCGATCGACGAGATCCTCGAGGAGCTTCAGCCAGTCCTCGATGCTCCGATCCCGCCCGCGACCGAGGAGCGCGAGCGCGGCCCCGGCCTCGATCGCGTCGATCGCGGCGTCGTCGCAGAAGGCGAGGAGCGTCAGGGCGTCCTCGGCGCGCTCGAGACCGAGGTTCGGGCCCAGCGCGTAGAGGGCGCCGAAACGTGCGCCCTGGCGTCCGGGAATCCCGCGTGCGAAGACCCACCCGCACGGCGTCGGGCAGCCCTCGCAGCCCTTCCGCGACGCTTCCGGCGCGGGGAGATCGGACTTCCACGCGCGCGCGCGGTCCTCGGGCCAGGGATCGCCGTAACCCTTCCCGCGCAGATCGCCGCGGGCAACGAACGCATCCGCTTGCTCGAAGGTGCCTTCCGCGGCGCGCGCGCGCAGGCGCGGGGACGAGGCCAGGAGCCTCACGAGGTCCTGCGCCTCGTCCACCGGCTCGACGGGAGGCGACGAGATCGCGATCGCGGAGAGCCCGAGCTCCCCGAGCTTCGCGCCCAAGCCTCCGCGCCCGACGAAGCTCGGCGGGTCCTCGCCCGCCGCGAGGCTCGCGAACGGAATGCCGCGCGCCCCCGCGCGTCCGGTGCGGAGCGTCGCGCAGGGACCGAGCTCCCGCGCGAGCACGCGCTGGATCTCTGCGGGATTCGCTCCGGCGAGCGCGGGGAACGACCGCAGCTCGATCCGGGTGTCCGCCCCGCTCCCCGACACGTGCAGGCAGGCACCGGGCTCCCGCGCGCGCCCGGTCAGGACGAGCGCGTCCGCGACGCTCGCCAGGCGGCGCCCGAGGTCGCTGCCGACCTGTCCGTCCGCGTAGAAGCCCGTCAAGGGCGCGCGCGAGGCGACGCAGGCACGCGCCGCGGTGGGGAGCGCCCGCCGCACGCAGTCGCCGATCGCGAGGACGAGGGGCGCGGGCGAGCCCGGGTGAGCGACCTCGTGCTCGTGGAGGAGCGCGGCGGCGAGCCCGACGCCGGACAGTCGTCCGACGCGGTCGATTCCTTCCGACGTGCCGCGCCAGGGAACGGTCGAGGCGCGTTCGGAGCGGTCGAGATCGACCCGGAGCACCCGCGGGCGCACTCGGAGCTCGCAATCGGGCGCCTGGCGTTCCATGGAGCCCGATCGTATCCGGGGTTTTGCGGTCGAGCCCGGAATGAAGTCGATCCGGCCGCGCTAGAATCGCCCCTTCGACCCACCCCCGTGCTCGGCTCCATCAAGATCGGCAGCGTCCTCGGCATCACGATCCGGGTGCACGTCCTCCTCCTCGTCCTGGCGGGATTCATCGTCTTCGGCTCGGGGCAGGGGGTCCAATCCGCGGTGCTCCTGGGGATGATCTTCGGGATCATCCTGCTCCACGAGCTCGCGCACAGCCTGGTCGCGATGCACTTCGGCCTGCGCGTCGTCGACATCACGCTCTGGCCGCTCGGCGGGATGGCGCGGATGAGCCAGATGCCGGAATCCAGCCGGATCGAGTCGCTGATCGCGATCGCGGGTCCGGCCTTGAACTTCGTGCTGGCCGGGATCGGGCTTCCTTTCCTCCTGTGGACGTGGACCTCCGAGACCGCCTCGCCCTTCATGACGCAGCTCGCGGTCTCCTTCGTGTGGGGAAACCTCCTGCTCGGCGGCTTCAACCTGCTCCCCGCGTTCCCGATGGACGGCGGCCGGGTGCTGCGCGCCTTCCTGGGCCGGAACGGGAACTGGGTCCGCGCGACGGAGCAGGCGGTCGCGATCGGCCGGGCCATCGGCGTGATGCTCGGGCTCCTCGGCGCGGTGATGGTGGTCTTCCAGGTGATCCCGTTCCAAGGCTTCCTCCTGATCCTGGTCGCGATGTTCGTGTGGTGGGCGGGTGCGCAGGAGCTCCTGTCGGTGCGCGCGAGACACGGAGTCGACCCGCTGGCCGCCTTCCGGGAGTTCGCGGCGCGCGCGACGGGCTGGAGCCAGACTCAAGCGGCTAGCGAGTTCGCGCGCGCTGCCTCGGGGGATCCTCCACCCCTCCGGCGCGAGCCGGCGAGTTCGGGGGCAGGAGCCGCGGGCAAGCCAGACGCCGGCTTCACCGACGAGGAGCTCGCTCGCCTCGAGCAGTTCCGCGGGCCGCTCTCGAGCTTCGGGCCGCCGCCGAAGGGCTAGGCCGCCGTTCTTCCCGCGGCTTCTCTCGCGTAGAGATAGAGTTCCGGGATCACGACGCGCGCGTCCTCGAAGCTCCCCAGGCCCAGTCGCGCGCAATAGGTCTTCGCGGCGAGCACGAAGAGCGCGCGGCGGGCGCGATCGGTGAGCTCCGGGCGCGACAGCAGCTCGCGCAGGACCTCGCGATCCTCCGGCGCGAGGTGGGCGGCCGTGCCGGGCGTCAGCGGGAGCGTCTGCACCTGCAGGCCGGACCAGGTCATCTCGGGGAAGGGCTCCTCTCCCGCGCGCGCGCTCCGCACCCGCACGAGGAGCGTGCCGGCGACGAGATCGCCCAGGCGCTGGTGTTTCGCGGTCGCGGCGATCGCGATGAGCCCGACCGGAACGGGGATCATGAGGAACACGTCGATCGGCATCAGCAACGCGCGCAGGACGTGCTGCAGATTCGTCGCGGGCTGCCCGTCGGCCGATGTGACGCGGATCGAGAGGGCGCGCTTCCCGGGAGTCTGACCGCCGAGGAAGACGTGGAAGGCCACGTGGTAGCCGATCAGGACGAGCGGCGTGCCTCCCACCAGCAGTCCCAGGACGAAACCGGAGAGGCCGCTCGGATCGAACGAGACCGGGATCAGGAGGGCGATGAGGACCAGCAGGTACCCGATCGCGAGGATCGCGGCGTCGAACATGCCCGCCAGGAGGCGTGCCCCGACCCCGGCCACGTCGAGCCGGAGCGGCACGCCTTCCGAGGTCGCCACGAGGAGCGTCGTCACGCCGGAATACGGTACCAGGTCAGTTCTTCCGGCCCCCGCGCCAAGTCACGCAGGCCGGAGGAGTCAAGACTCGGAGATCGGAAGAACTGACCTGGTACCGTATTCCGGCGCATGGACCAGGCGTCGCGGCGATCGGAGGAGGAGGCCCGCCTCGACCGGCTCGCCGAGCTCGTGCGGCGAGCGGAGGGCATCGGCGGCATCGGAACGAGCGGCATGTCGGAGCGCGACCTGATCGAGCTCCCGCGCCTCTACCGGTTCGCCGCGTCGGAGATCGCGCGGCGCGAGACCGCGGGCGCGGGCGCGGCCGGCGAAAGCGTCGAGAGGGCGCGGACGCTCGTGGCCCGCGCTCATGCGGTGCTGCACCGGGATCTCGATCGGGAGAGGCAGGGCATCGTCGCGCGCGTTCTCCGGTTCTTCGCCGACGAGGTCCCGCGGGCGATCCGCGGCGAGTGGAAGGTGATCTCGACCGCCTTCGCGATCGTGTACGGGCTCGCGCTCCTGTCGTACTTCGTCGTGAGGCACGATCTCGACTACGCCTGGTCGCTGCTGTCGAACGAGATGGTCTCGCAGGAGATCGCGCAGCTCGAGGCGACGGCGCAGGGCGAGCCGTTCCGCGGCAACTTCACGTTCGGGTTGGGGCAGTCGCCCCATCTGGCGGGGTGGATCATGGCGCACAACATGAGCGTCGGCGTGCTCTTCTTCGGAGCCGGGCTCGTCCCACCGCTCTTCCTGCTGGCCCTCGCGGTCAACGGCCTGATGCTCGGGACCTACACGGCGGTCGCCGCGCACTGGGGGCAGGCGGGAGCGATCTCGTCGATCCTGTGGTGCCACGGAGTGATCGAAATCCAGGCGCTCGTGCTGGCCGGCGCGGGCGGGCTCGTGCTCGTGCGCGCGTGGATCGCGCCGGGGCCCTGGTCGCGCGGCCACGCGATGGCGCTCGAGAGCCGGCAGGCGTGGAAGCTCCTGGCACCGGTTTTCCCGATGCTGTTCGTGTCGGGGATCATCGAGGGCTTCGTCAGCCCGCACGCGGGGTTCGCGGTGCGCGTGTCGGTGGCGGTGGGTACGGGACTGGCGATCCTCGCCTGGGTGCTGCTGGGTGGGAGGACGCCTACCGGGGAGGCCGCGAGGTACGGCGGGGTCTGAAGTTGTGGTGTAGGATTCGGCGGAGTTCCATGCGCACCGCCCCCCTGCTCGCGTTCGCGGCTTGGCCCGTCATCGCCGCTCCCGCCGGGGCCCAGTTCACCCAGCGCGTCAGCCTCGACTCGAGCGGCGTCCAGGCCAACGCCGGGAGCCCCGGCCAGCCCTCGATCTCCGCCGACGGCCGCTACGTCGTGTTCGAGAGCTCCGCGACGAATCTCGTCCCCGGCGACACGAACGGCGTCGTCGACGTGTTCGTCCGGGACCGACTCACCGCAACCACCGCGCGCGTCAGCGTCGATTCCTCCGGCGCGCAGGGCGACGGGGAAAGCCTGGGCCCTACGATCTCGGCCGACGGGCGCTACGTGGCTTTCTACAGCGCCGCCACCAACCTCGTGCTCTCGGACACGAACGCCGTCACCGACGTCTTCGTCCACGACCGCCAAACCGGCGTGACGGAGCTCGCGAGCGTCGACTCGGCCGGGAATCAGGGCGATGGCGTCTGCTACTACCCGACCCTCTCCGCCGACGGCCGCTACGTCGCGTTTCGCAGCGCCGCGACGAACCTCGTCCCCTCCGATACGAACGGCTCCTACGACATCTTCGTCCGCGACCGCCAGTCGGCGACGACCGAGCGCGTCAGCGTCGACTCCGCCTCCGCCCAGTCCGACGGCGACAGCGGCCTCCATCCCGTCATCTCCTCCGACGGCCGCTTCGTCGTGTTCTACAGCGGCGGGACGAACCTCGTCCCCGGCGACACGAACGGTTTCTTCGACGTGTTCCTGCGCGACCGAGTCTCGGCGACCACCGTCCGCGCCAGCCTGGGATCCGGTGGCGCGGAGGCCAACGCCAACTGCAGTCTCGCTTCGGTCTCTGCCGACGGGAGGTACGTGGCCTTCCAGAGCTCGGCCACGAACCTCGTCGCCGGCGACACGAATGCCGCGATCGACGTCTTCGTGCGCGACCTCCTGGCGGGGACGACCGTGCGCGCGAGCGTCTCGTCGGCTGGAGTGCAAGGGAACGCGGACAGCATCTACCCGTCGATCGCCTCCAGCGGCCGCATCCTCTCCTTCTTCGGTCCCGCGACGAATCTGGTCCCCGGCGACACGAACGGGCGTCGCGACGTCTTCGTGCGGGATCTCCAGGCCTCCACGACCGAGCGCGTGAGCGTCGACACCTTCGGGGCGCAGTGCGACGCGGACACGGACTACTACCCGTTCCTCTCCGCCGACGCTCGCTACGTCGTGTTCCCGAGCCTGGCCTCGAACCTCGCGGCCGGCGACACGAACGGAGCCGTCGACGTCTTCCTCCACGACCGCGCCGCGGCGGGTTTCTCCAGCTTGTGCGACCCGGGCGTTGCGGGCGTCATCGCCTGTCCCTGCGGCAATCCGCCCTCGGGTCTCCGGCGTGGTTGCGACAACTCCGCGGCGACGGGCGGCGCGAAGCTCTCGGCCTTCGGCATCGCGTACCTGTCGACGGACAGCCTCGTCTTCACGACGACGGGCGAGAGGCCGACGGCCTTGAGCATCGTGCTGCAGGGTTCCGCGTCCGTCCCCGCCGGCCTGGTGTTCGGCCAGGGCGTGCGCTGCCTGGGCGGCACGCTGAAACGGCTCTACGTGAAGTCCGCCTCGGGCGGGAGCATCACGGCACCGGATTTCGGCGCGGGCAACCTGCAAGTCTCGGTGCGCTCGGCCTCCCTCGGCGATCCGATCCCGGCGGGTGGTTCGCGCTACTACCTCGTGTACTACCGCGATCCGAACGTGCTCGGCGGCTGTCCGGCGGAGAGCTCGTTCAATGCGACTCAGACCGGGCGAGTCGTCTGGTGGCCGTAGTCTCGAACGAACCGTAGAGCTTCCGCGTCCCTGCCTACAGCCCGCGCCGAGCCTCAAGCCACGCCGTCAAGAGCGGCGCCGCAGCCTCGGCGGGGAGCGTGTCCAGCACGCGCACGCCCGTCCCGTGGAGCTGCCGCATCGACTCGCGGCGCTCGTCCATCAGCGCGAACGACGCCGCGCGCACGGCCGCGTCGACCTCGATCCGGCCCTCCGCCGCCGCGCGGATCGACGGATCGTCGAGCCCGGCGAACAGGATCTTGTGCCGGCTCGACGCGGCCGCGAGGGCACGGCGCTGCCGGTCCACCGACATCGGGTCCGCGACGTCCGACAGGATCAGCACCAGCGCGCGCCGGCGGTGGAGCAGCGCGAGCTCGCGCATGGCGCGGTCGAGATCGCTCTCCTTGTCGGACGCCTCCAGCGCGAACAGCGTGTCGCGGATCCGTTCGAACTGGCCCTTTCCGCGCGCGCTGCCCCGCGCCGGCGGCAGCCACGCGCGCACGCGGCTGTCGAACGCGAGGCATCCGACCCGGTCTCCGCGCTGCAGCGCCACCGCCGCGATCTGCAGGCCCGCGTCGAGCGCGTGGTCGAGCTTCGTCCAGCCGCGCGCCTCCCCCTCCGCCGTCGTCGCGGCCATCCGCCGGCCGCAGTCGAACGCGAGCACGAGCTCCTGCCCGCGCTCCTCGCGGAACTCGCGCACGATCGGCCGAGCGCGCTTGGCGAAGGACTTCCAGTCCAGGAGCCGCGGATCGTCTCCGTGCACGTAGTCGCGCAGCGACTCGAACTCCACGAGCCCGCCGCGCCGGCGGTGCAGCCGCACGCCGAGGTCGCGCCAACGCTCGCTGGCGGCGAGGCGCAGCGTGCGCTTCAAGGCGAGCAGCGCCGGCTCGATCTCGATCCGCGTCGCGCCGTGGAGTCGCGACTGCCGCTGGAGGAGGCCCCAGGGGCTCGTGACGCGCAGGCGCAGGTCGCCGAGCGCGTGCACGCCGCGCTCGTGCGGCCGGTAGATCCGCACGAGGTCGACGTGGCCTTGCGCGGGGAGCCGGCAGCGATCGGGTCCGCCGGTGGGATCGTCGTCCAGCGTCCGTCCGAGCACCTCGAACGACGCCGGGAACTCCTCGCGCACCTCGAGGGCCAGCCCGACGTGGGACGGATCCGCCGGCGCGGCGATCCGGACGACCCGCTCGAGATCCTGCGACAGCCCCGAACGCGGCGGAGCGCGCCGCGCGACGTTCAGCCGATCGGGCCGCGGCGTGCGGGCGCGATCGACGATCAGCGCGATCACGAAAACGACATCGACCGCGAACGTCGCCGTCCGGATCGGAGCGAAGAACGCCCCTGCGAGCGCCGCGAGGGACAGAGCGAGGGCGATCGCGAGCGTCCGCCGCGTCGGAATCACCGCGGCACTTCCACGCGGTCGAGGATCCGCTTCAGCGCGTCGTCGCTCGTCCCCCCTTCGATCTCCTCGGCCGCGTCGAGGACCACGCGGTGTCGCATCGCCGGCAGGAAGCACGCCTTCAGGTCGTCGGGCAGCACGTAGTTGCGCCCCTGGAGCAGCGCGCGCGACTTGGCGGCCGCGATCAGCATCACGCCCGCGCGTGGGCTCGCGCCGAGGACGAGCGAGCGGTCCTCGCGGGTCGCGCGCAGCAGGCGCACCACGTACTCGGGCAGATCGTCGCGCACGATCACCGCGAGAGCCTGCGACCGCAGCGCGAGGATCTCCGCCGGCTTCGTGGCCGCCTCGACGCCGAGGTCCTGCGGCGTCGCCGCGAACGGACGCGGGTGCGCCTCGCGCAGGAGGCGCGCCTCGACGTCCGCCTCGGGGTAGCCGACGCGCACCTTGAAGAGGAAGCGGTCGAGCCGCGCCTCGGGCAGGGGGTACGTCCCTTCATGTTCGACGGGGTTCTGCGTCGCGAACACGCAGAAGGGAACCGGCAGCGCGTGACGCGCGCCATCGACCGTGATCGCGCCTTCCTGCATCGCCTCGAGCAGGGACGCCTGCGTCTTGGCCGGCGCGCGGTTGATCTCGTCGCACAGGAGGAAGTTGGCGAACACCGGCCCGGGCTGGAACCGGAACCCGCCGTCGGAGGGCCGGAAGATGCTCGTGCCCGTGACGTCGGCCGGCATCAGGTCGGGCGTGAACTGGATGCGTCCGTAGCTCCCGCCGAGCGCGCGCGCGATCGAACGCACGAGCAGCGTCTTCGCGACGCCCGGAGGTCCCTCGATGAGCACGTGGCCGCCCGCGATCGCCGCGATCAGGCAGGCTTCGATCTCCGCCTCGAGGCCGACGACGGCGTGCGCGACCTCGGCCGCGACGCGGCGCGCGAGCTCGGGAGCGCTGCTCCCTTCCTGACCCGACGGCGAGATCGCTTCCTGGGCTTCCATCACGGGAGCATCCCCGCGTGCGGGCTGTGCTGTCAACTCGTCTCGCATTCGATCTCCTTCGCCTGCGCATTCCATCGCTCCAGCTCCGTCGCGCTCGCGCACGGGGACGCCGGCAGCTTCGACACGGCTTCCTGCACCCTCCGCGAGCCTCGCGCGACCCGCCGGAGCATTCCTTCGCGGAGAAAACGCCCCAGGACGTCGAATCGTCCCGCGCGCACGAGCAGCGACGCCAAGGCGCGCGCGCGCAACAGGGGCGAGGCCGCCTCCAGCGTGCGCGGGTCGCGCGGGAACTCCCGCACCCACGCTGAGCTCCAGAGCGCCAGGAGGAGCAGCGCCGCGACCTGCAGGGTCGCCAGGAGGAGCTCGGGGGAGGCGAGCAGCGTCATCGCGGTGCGCGGCCGCCACAAGCCGAGCGCGTACTCGTCGAAGAGGATCCGTCCTCCGCGCGAGAACTCCTCCGCCAATCGGACGGCGAACAGCGCGTGGTCGTGCTCGCCCAGCTTCTCGTTGGAGAGGAAGGAGTCGTCGCCGAGGAGCACGAGCTGACCGCTGCCGACGGGGACCATCGTCGCCAGGACTTCCTCGCCCTCGGTGCTGAGAGTCCCTCCCCACCACAGCGCTTCACCCGACGAGTCGGGCGAGGGCGGAACCAGGACGCCGCCTTCCTCGAGCGTGACCTCGAGCTCCTCCCCTCGCTGGTCTCGGAGGTGGCGGATGCCGGCGATGGCCGCGGCTGAGGCGTGCACGTCCTCGCAGGCGGCGAGGCCGAGCTCGTCGACGAGGAACTTCCGTGCCTTGTCGTCGTAGTCGAGGATGATCGTCCCGCCTTCCTCGAGGAAGCGGCGGTAGTGCGTGAGCGCGCGCAATCCGAAGTCCGCGGGAGAAGTCTCCGCGGTCGCCGGCTCGGGTTCAGGCTCGGGTGCGGGCTCCGGTCCGGGTTCCGGTTCGGGTTCGGGCTCCAGCTTCGACTCCGGAGGCTCGAGATCGACGACGGAGCTCGTCGACGGCGTGCGCGCCAGCCACACGATCCCTCCCCCGCGCGGCAGCGCGCCCGGGGCCTCGTTCCAGGTCTCGGCCCGGAAGCCGAGCTCGCGGAGGAGCAGGAGCAGAGCGCGCCGTCCCCCGGGTTCCGACGAAGCGGCGCTGCCGTCCTCGGAATCCTCGGCCGGCGTCAGGAACTGCGCGGCCAGGGCGAGGAGGACGAGCAGCGCGAGCACCACACCGGCCGCGACCTTCTCGAGGCGCGGATTCACGCCTGGAGCCTCCCGAGCAGCCGATCGCACAGCGACGACAGGCGCTCCACGTCCTCCGGTCCGGCCGGCTCGCGGCCGAAGCTCTGCGCGTCGAGCCGCGGGACGAGTCCCGCGAGGATCGGCGCGACGTCGCGGGGCGGGGAGCCGCGCTCGAGCAGCTCCCGGTTCGTCCACGCGTCGCGGTACTCGAGCTCTCCGCGCTCCGAGAGGCCGAGGACGAGAGCGCGGAAGAGGAGGCGCAGCGCCGCGACGGGATCGCCCCGGTCGGCCGCCGCCCGGGCCTCGCGCCGCAGGGCGGCCACGCTCGCGGCCCGGAGATCCTCGCGCGGACCCTTCTCGCGCGCCGCGGGCGCCTTCTCGCGGTTTCTCGCCCAGCGGACGATCCTGAAGACGATCGCCGCGAGGATCACGGCGGCCGTGAGCCAGAGCAGCACCTTCACGATGATCGCGCTCGTCGCCGGATCCGCGATGCCGAAGAGGTCGCGGATCCAATCCCCGAGCGTGTCGAGCAGCTTCGCCCACTGCTCGCCGATCCAGGAACGCTGCTCCCCGAACTCCTCGCGCGCGAGGATCTCCTCGATGCGGGAGCGGACCGCCTCGCGCGTCGAGACCGGATGCTGGAAGTCGCTCACGCGGCCGGCTCCGTGCGCCAGGCGGTGCCCGCGCGGGCGAGCCGCGCCCCGAGGTCGGCGCCGTCCCGGCGTGCGCGGCAGTCGAAGTACCAGACCGTGACCACGACGCCGCGGATCGCCGCCGCGACGCCGTTGAAGAGGGAGGTCACGACGACCATCGTCCAGTCGAACGCGAAGGCGGGCATCGAGAGGTTCTCGATCATCCACGCGCGCGCCTCGGGCGTGTCGGCGACACTCGCGACCGAGGCGAAGGGCAGTCCGAGGAGGAAGGTGGCGAGGGCGAGCGGGATCCAGGGCAGGAACCGGCGGCCTGCGAGCTCGAAGCTGCGCGAGATGCTCTCCGCGACGCCGACGTTCTCGATCACGCACACGGCCGGCGCCAGGTACAGGAGCCAGGTCAGCACGACGCCGGGCACGCACAGGCAGAAGTACCCGACGGCCGTCAGCATCCCGCCGAGGACCGCAATCACGCCCACGGAGAAGAGGCGCGACAGCGCGTGGCGCAGTGCGCCGAAGGGCGTGATGCTCCGGCCTTCCAGGTGTGCCGCGACGAGCGCCGCGAGCACCGAGACCTCGAGGAACGCGAGCACGAGCGCGCCGCCTGTGTTGAAGAAGAAGCCCAGGAACATCCCCGCGTTGGGGGTTTCCCACTGGTGCATGCCGATGAAGGGCTGCGCGGCTCGCATCGGCAGCCAGATCAGCGCGGCGATGCCGACGTAGGTGCCGAAGCGCGAGCGCAGGACCTCGAAGGCGAGGTCGAGGAGCTCGCCGACGCCCCGCGGGCGGAGATTCGGGACGCCGGACTCGAGCCGGACCTGCCCGCGGCCCCGCTCCGGACCCGCCTCCTCCGCCGCGGCGGCGACGGGCCGCAGGCTCTCGAACTCTCCCGCGTCGCGGCTCATCCGCGAGAGCTTAGCGGCGGAAGGCGCCCCCGCGATGAACTGCGGCGGCGGAGCGGGCGCCGGGGGCGCGGCTGGGAGTCCGCTGCGCGACGTTCGTATCATGGAGTCCCCTCCCCTGGACGCACGGGGTCGCTCATGCTTGCCCTGCGGTTCGCCATGCTCGCCGTGCTCTTCCTCGCCTGCCAGTCGACGGGACTCGAGCCGACGCGAGTCCTGCGACCGGGCGAGTCCGTGCACGCTCGGCTCGATCGCCCGGCCGGGACGGATCCTGCCTCGGCGTGTCACGTCTTCGAGATCGAGGCCAGCGAGCTGCTCGAGACCTCCCTCTCGCTCTCGTCGGACGAATTCGACCCCACGCTGCGGCTGATCCGTCCAGGATGCCCGGCAGAGGACGTCGGGGGAGGAGGGCTCCTCGAGGATGCCTGGACGACCATCACGGTCCGCCCAGGGGAGCGAGTCCGCGTCGAAGTGCGATCTGCCGATGCCCGGCAGGGTGCCTACGTCCTCGGCGCTTCTTGCGATAGGGCGCCTCCCCCGTCGCGGCCGGACGCGCTGCGGATCTCCGCGAGCCGCAGCCGCCGGATCGCCGAAGGCGCCCGAGCGAGCGGCGAGCACGCGCGCGCGGCGGCGTGGTTCGGGCGCGGCGGCCGGTTCCTCGCCCGCTCCGGGCCCTTCGCCGAGTCGCGGGAGTCGTTCCGCGAGATGCTCGCGTCGGCCCGGGCCGCTTCGGAAGAGGGAACCGCGCTCGAGGCGCGCGCGCACATCGCCAGCCTCGATCTCCTGCTCGGCGACGACGGCGCCGGGATCGAGGAGCTCGAGCGCCTCGAGGCCGAGACGCGGGCGAAGGAGCACCGGGAGCTCCGAGTCTTCGTCCTCGAGAACCTGGGCCGCTCCTGCTCCGCGCGCGGCGACATCGAGGATGCCTTTCGCTGGCACGCCGAGGAGCTCGAGATCGCCCGCGCGCTCGGGTCGAAGGCCGCGGAGTGCCAGGCTCTCTGCCAGCTGGCGCGGATCCAGTGCGAGAACGGGGACGCGGAACGGGCCGCCGCGACGCTGGAGGCGGCGTCCGCGGCCGCTGCCGCGACGGACGATCCCGCACGGCGGGCGGAGGTCGAGTGCCAACGCGCGCTGGCCGCGCGGATGGGCGGGAATGTGCGCCAGGCCGTCGAGCACCTCCGGCGCGCGCTCGCGCTGGCGAGCGAGGATCTGCTTCGGGTCGAGATCCTCGGCGCCCTGGGGGACGCGCTGGTCTCGCTCCAGGAACCCTTGGACGCGCGCCGCTGCTTCGAGGACTCCTGGAGGCTCGCGCGCCAGCTCGGGGTGCGCACGTCCTACCCCGAGCATCTGCTCTCCTACGCCAATCTCGAGATGTCGATGGGAGAGAACGACCTCGCGATCGAGCTCCTGGAGACGGCCCGGACCGCCTGGGAAGGAGAGGTCCTCGAGCTCCGTCGCGTCGAGTCGCTGCTCAGCCTCGTGCAGGCGCGGCTCACGAGGAGATCCAAGGCGGACCAGGCGGCGGCGCCGCGCGAGATCGCGGAGATCCTGGAAATCGGGGAGCGCCACGACGACCTGCGGCTCCGGGTGGACGGGTCGATCCTCGCGTGCTGGGTCGACGGGCGGGAGACGCAGGCGACCGAGGACGCCCGTCGCCGCCTGGACGCGCTGCTGCTGCGGGCTTCGAGCGAAGGCGATCCGGCGCTCCACGCTCGCGCGGTCGCGATGGCGGCGTGGGACGACGGGACGCGCGGCCGCTTCGGGCCCTCGATGCAGGCAGCCGAGGCCGCGCTGGAGACCTTCCAGGCGCTCGGTGAGCACGAGCAGTGCCTCATGGCTCTGGAGACGATCGCCCGCGCGGCGAGCCGCTCGCGCGATGTGGACGCGCTCGAGAGTGCGCTCGGGCGCGCCCTCGCACTGCTCGGGCGCGACGCGCTGCGCGCCGGCGACGCGCGGGAACTGGCCGGTCTGCGATCCCCCTTCGCGACTTTCGAGGCGTACGCGCACGACCTCGTGACGCTGCGCCTGGCGGCTCCCGGCCTGGCCGAGACAGAACAGGAACGGTGGAAAGCTCTCGGATTCGCGACGGCGGGCTCGTGGAAGGCGCGATCGCTGATCGAGACGCTGATCCGCCGCCGCCGGCATCCAGCTCCTGCCGAGGCGGAATCGCTGCGCGAAGCTCGCGCCGCGCATGCACGCGCGAGGGAGATCCTGGAAGAGCTGGCGTGGACGCGGGCGCCGCGCGCGGAGTTGGACGAGGCCTACCGCACCGTCCGCGAGGCGCACTCCGTGCTCGAGGATGCGGAGGATCGAGCTTGGGCGCTCGCGAACGCCCAGACTCCCGATCTCGAGCCGCGCGGCCTCCCGCCCGAGCGGGTGCAGGCGGCGCTGCCGGACGACACCACGGCCTTGATCGAGTTCGTGGCCGGCAGCCGGGAGCTCCACGCGTACGTTCTCACCCGCCGGCGCTTCGAGCGGGTCGACCTCGGTGCGCGCGGGCCGATCGAGGCCGACGCGGCACGCTTCGCGGGCGTGGTCGCGGGGGAGCCCCTGGCCGGGCGCGGCGCCGAGGGCTGGGGCTTCGACGTCCTCGTCCCGCTGGCCCGCAAGCTGCACGCGAGCCTGCTCGACCCGGTCCTCGCCCGGCTCGAGCCCGGCGTGCAGAGCCTGGTGCTGGTGCCGACCACCGAGCTCGCCGGCCTTCCCTTCGATGCGCTGGTCGGCCCGCCCCAGGCTGGCGAGAGCGCGATCCCGGCGCCCCGCGAGCTGCCCTTCCTCGTCAGGCGCTTCACCGTCGACTCCCTGCCCTCCGCGCCCGTGCTCGCCGACATGGCGACGTCGCGGGTGCCGCCCGCGCGCCCGTCGATCCTCGTGTTCGCGGATCCTGTCTACGCGATCGACAGTCGGGCCCCGGAGGTCGCCGACGCCCGCAACGCCGGCCTCGGAGAGCGTGCGGCGGGCCGGCGGCACGACCTGGAGCGGCTCGACCAGTCGCGCGACGAAGCGGCGGCCATCGCCAGCCTCGTCGCGAGCTGGGCCCAGCCGCCTCGCGGAGAGGACGCCATCGCGATCCTCGAGATCGAGCGGGCCGTACGGGATCACTACCGCTCGATCGACGGTTTCGAGCTCTGCCTCGGCTCGTCGGCCACGTGCCGGCGTTTCGAGGAGCTCGCTCCGAAGTACCCGGTGCTCCACGTCGCGGCGCACGCGTTGAGCCAGGGGACCGCTCTCGGCGACCCGGTGCTGGTCCTCTCCAGCGAGGAAGACCGCGGGGGCGACCTCACGTGCGAGCGGATCCTCGGGCTCCAGCTGGACGCGGATCTCGTGGTGCTCGCGGCCTGCGACTCGGCGGCCGGGAAGCGGATCGACGGGGACGGCGTGCGCTCGTTGGCCCGCTCGTTCCTGCACGCCGGAGCGCGGGCGGTGGTAGCGAGCCTCTGGAAGGTGCGCGACATCCAGGGACGCGAGCTGATGAAGTCGTTCTACACCCACTACCTGGACGAGGGCCTGACGCCGCGCGCCGCATTGAGGGAGGCGAAGCTCCGGTTCCTGCGCGGCGGAGCGGTGCGGAGCGCGGGGATCGGCGTGAGCGGGCCGCCGGCCGCCGGACGCCTGTCGGATCTCTCGGATCCCTTCTACTGGGCGGGCTTCGTGTACTGCGGGCCGCCGCGGTAGGCGGCGGCGGAACGGTGCGCGAGGACGGTCAGTTCACCGGGTCGTCGATCGCGTGCCACGTGTCGTCCAAAGGCAAGAGCTCCTCGTAGGGATGCTTCTTGTCCTTCGTGACCATCGTCACTCGAACCTGGCAGTACCAGATCTGCGGTCCTCCTGTGACGTACGCGAAGTCCGCCAAGATGGGGTCCGCGTACCAGATGCCTTCGCCCCCCTGGATCGTGCGCACGCGCACCGCCTGCGGAGGGCCGGGATACCCAGGGCGGCCGCTGATCAAGACATGCCAATTGACGCGCACTTCCTCGACGACCCCCGCGTCGGTCTCGTCGACTTGGAGGTCGAGGCTGGGCAGGACAGGCGTCGTTGTCGGCTTGTTGAACCAACGCGCCCGCCCATAGACCTTCGGGGGTGCAAAGGGACCCTGCGATCTCGCTTCGCGTGCAAGATCGGGCCCGCTCGGACTGCGACATGACCCTGGGATCAGCGTCATGCCGAGAGCCAGCATCAGGATCCACCAACGTGCGCCACGCCGGGGGGCCGCGAACGAGATCATGTTCGACTCCGGGGAAGATTCGCCGTCGAGCGACTGGGACAAGCGCCGCCTAGAGACCGTCGATGGGATACCACTCGTCGTCCAGCCGCAACCTCTCCTCGTGCTGCCTGGTGGCTGGACCCTTGGATTTCAGGGTAACTCGGACCTGAATCTCACCGCCCACGACGCGCGCCTCGTGGGTCAGGATCGGATCGGGGTACCACAAGTACCCGGTGTCATCGTCCGTCATGCGCTGCCGCCGAGCCTGGAGCTTCCCAGGATAGTCGGGGTTGGGACTGGCAGGCACAACCCATTCGATCCGCACCTCCCTGACGGCCGGATCCGTGTGGCCAGCCTCGATCCTCAGATCGAGGCTCGGCACGACGTTGTCGCCCGAACTTGGCTCGGTGATCCAGCGCACACGCCCGAAGACGCGAGTCTTGCCGAAGGGCATCAGGACCGGCGCGGGGCCTGCGCTGTGGAACGACGTCAGGCCGAGGGCGAGCAGCAACGTCCACGCGATGGCGCGCGGGCGGGAGCGAAGGGGCGAGACCATCTTCACCTCCTGGAAGAGTCCGGGATCGAGAGACTGCGCGACCCGCACGCCAGGTGCGTCGGCGGGAACGAGGTGCAGGTCAGGGTGCGAGCGACCGGGCGAGCGGCGCCAGCATTTTAGGGGCTCGAGCGAAGACGACGCAACCCGGCCTCCGTCCAGGCACGACGCGCTTGCGACCGCTCACTGCCGCCGGAATTCCCTCATCCACTCGGCGACGCGCTGCTTCTGCCCGGCAGGCACCCACGCGCGAACAGGCTTCAATCCCTGGCGGATCTCCCTCGGCTCCTTGGGCGCCTGCCCGACCATCACCGTGTGGACGAGCCTGCGGACGATCCGGCCCACCGCCACCGTCCTGGTGTCTCTGCCGGCCAGAGGACGGTCGTCCTGCCCGCAGATCTTCTCGAGAGGGTAGACGGCGTCCGGCGCCTTCTCGTCGCGCAGGACGTCGATCAGGAGGAGCTTCGGACCGCGCGCGTCGGGCGGCAGCGGGACCTCCGCCTCGTACACCGCGGCCAGATCGCCGTTCCGATCGACGTCCCCGGAGAGCTCGAGCGGAAAGGACTTGGGCGACTCGACGAATCGCGCCCGCAACTCGCTCACGCGGACCGGCAGCGGCGCGAGCAGACGGACGCGGACCCGGACGGCCTCGCCGGGCTCGACGCGCCCCCGGGGGAGACTCAACTCGACCCTGACCCCGGGGTTCGTCTCGAAGCCGAAGGTCTTCAAGCGCGCGTCCTTCGGCACCGACCCGGTGATCACCAGCCTCCATCGGCCCGCCCGGGGCCTCGCCACGTTCCAGAAGACATGGCCGTTCCTCCAGGGCACGTGCCGGGCGTTCGCCTGCTGCGCGGTGACCTCGTTGTCGGCGGGATCGAAGAGCTGGAACCTGAGGGAGGAAAGATCCTGCGTGGCGAAGGCGCCGAAGGTGCCGCGCGTGCTGCCCTCGCTGATCCAGATCGGCCTCTCGATCCGATGGGCATTCCCGGACCCGCCGCCGGCGCCGGCCGCCTCGGGCTGGGGCCAGTGCTGCGGTTCGGGAAGGGCCGAGCTCATCTCGACCAACTCCGTGTTGTTGCGCGCGAGCGCGGCCGCGGTGATCAGGAACGCCTGGATCTGGGCCGCGGCCACGGCGGGATCCGCGCTCGAGTCGATCCCCAGGTACTGGCCTCCGGTCCCGGCGGCCAGGCTCTCGAGGAGGGTCGCGTTGCGGTCGTCGCCGATCCCGATCACGAACAGCCTCACGCCGGTCGCCTGGAGATCGACCAGCAAGTCCTCGGCCGCCTCGGTCCCGAAGTTCTGCAGTCCGTCGCTGAAGATCACGATGGCCTGGCTCGCCGCACGGGTCAGCGTCTGGATGTCGTCCAGGGCGTCGCGCAGTGCGTCTCCGATCGCAGTGGATCCGGCAGCGGCCAGACCTATCACCAGGCCGATCCGGTCCGTCCGCCAGGTGGACTGGTAGGAGTCCGCGTCGAGAGGCACCGTGCTGATCGGTGCATCCACTCTCGAGGTGCTCGCGAAACTGATCAAGCCCAGCTGCTCGGCCTGGTCGACGTGATTCACCCAGAACGAGGCACCCTCACGGAGGCGAGAGATCTTGACGCCGGCCATGCTCCCGGAGCGGTCGAGGAGCAGCGCGAAGCGTTCGGTCGGGAGTGCGTCGACCACTTGGACGTCCCCGTGCGAGCTCGTGGGCGGGAGCGTGGGTCTGCCCGTCGGGGCCACCAGCCCGTAGTCGAGATTCCCGTGCGAGGACGGATCGGCGAGCGTGAGCCAGCAGCACTGCCCGCCATGGCAAGCGTTCTGGCGATGATGCCGGCCCGTGTCGTGATTGGGCACCGAGCAGAAATCGGAGGGGATCCCGGCGTAGTAGCCGGCCGTCGCGTGGGGCGCGGGGCTGGGATTGGGCTGGAACAGCTCGCGAAGCAGCTCGCTGAACTGGGCGTAGACCTCCCTGTCGATGGTCCCGTCAACCTGGACGATGTGATACTGCATCCATCCCGCGGCATCCTTGTTCTCGAACCAGTCCATCAGGCACGCCTTCTCGACGGGGCGGTCAGCGTCCGAGATGCACTCCATGTTCCAGTCGGCCGTCGGCGTGTCGCAGGCGTACGGCGACCCTGGACCCTGGTATTCGTCGCGCAGGTCGTAGAGGTAGTGGCCGAGCTCGTGGACGAACCATGCCACGCTGCGGAGCCGGTCGCGCGAGTACAGGAACGGCCCGCTGCTCCGATTCCACAGCCGTTTCTCGGTCGCCAGGGTGATCGAATCACTCACGATCACCGCGTCGGCCTGGGCGCTCCCGACGGTGCCGTAGCACAGGAAGACGGTGCCGAGCTGGTGCCGGCCCTGCGTGGCGTGGAAGAGAACTTCCGAGACGCGGAGGAAATACTGGTCCAGGAAGTCCCGCTCACCCGCGACGAGAGGCGTGGGCAGCGAGATCTGGAGATCGAATCTCCTGTAGGCCGTGCTGACGAGTGGCATCCATTCCTCCGAGCTGCGAGGCCATGAAGACGGGCGAGCGCGCGCGGGGCGCGCCATCGGTCAGATCGCATCCGCGCCCGCGTCGGGCTTCAGTCCTTCTCGAATTCCTTGTACTTCCCGTCCAGCGGCAGGAGCTTGTGGAACGTCCACTTGGTGCCCTTGCTGTTCGTCACGAGCACCTGGACCTGGATCCTCTTGTCCGCCATGTTCGCGATGTAGGCGTCGTGCGCGAAAATGGAGTATTCGAACCAGTCGAGAGGCGTGTTGTTGCCGTCGAGCGAGCGATCCCGGATCTCCTGCGGCTCCTGCGGGTAGGTCGGATCAACGGCGTTGGTGATCTGCCAGAAGATCTCCATCTTGTTGACGAGGGCTGGCTTCTGGGCTTCCTCGATCCACATGTCGATGCTGGGCAGGACGGGATTCGTCGTGGGCTGGTTGAACCAGCGCGCGCGGCCGCGGACGACCGGAGGAGCTCCGTCGACCGGCCCGGCAGGATCCGAGATCGGCGAGGAATCGGGCTGCGGACACGTGCAGCACGAGCCTTGGAGAAGCGCCAGACAGAAAGCGAGCAGCAGGGTCCACCATCCCGTGCGCGTGCGAGGTACCGCGGTAGAGACCATTTCCACCTCCGGGAGAGGTTCGGGGCCGAGGGAATGCGAAACCCGCGCGCCGCGTCCGAGTTGGGGAACGCTTGGAGCGTTCCCGGAGCGAGCGACCCGGCGAACGGAGCTGGGATTCTAGCGCGCGCGCCTGCCCGAGCCCAATCCAAGGCTGCGCGCCGATGGCTGCTGGTGGACGGCCCCCCTCGCCGACAGAATGCGATCGCACCCCGATGCAGCAGTGGTCCGTCTACCTGATCCGCTGCTCGCGCGGCGCGCTCTACGCCGGCATCGCCACGGAGGTCGAGCGCCGGCTCGAGGAGCACCGCCGGGGTCGCGGCGCCAAGGCCCTGCGCGGGCGCGGGCCGCTCGCGCTCGTCTACCGCCGCGCCGTCGGCGACCGATCGCTCGCGCTGCGCGTCGAGCACGGCCTCAAGCGCCTCGCGAAAGCCGAGAAGGAGGCGCTGGTCCGCGCGTCTCCCTCGCGGTCGCGGCTCCTCGGCCGCCTCGGCCTCACAGGTTCCCGAGGCTGATCGCGTCCGTCGGGCAGTTCCGCGCGCAGGCGTGGTCGCGCGTGCACTCGTAGTTGCGCAGCTTGCGCACCGACGCCTTCTCCCCGCGCGCCCAGAACGCCTCGGTCTCGCATACCATCTCGCACATCCCGCAGCCGATGCAGCGCGTCGGATCGATCCGGATCGAGACGTAGTCGCGCGGCGTCACCGGCGTCGACATCCCCTCCACGATCTTCTCCTCGACGAGATCGCGCGTCGCCGCATGCGTCGTGAGGACCTTGATCGCCTCCACCTCGCCGGACTTCACCACGTCAGGCAGGCTCACGAAGTCGAAGCGCGACATGTGGCCGACCTTGGGCTGGATCAAGGCGACGCGCCAGTCGACGTGCATGTGCAACGACTGCTCGACCAGCACCTCTTCCACGATTTCGAAAGTCCGGTAGAGCGTGGTGAGCACGCGGTTCTTGTAGTTCGGCGCCTTGAACGTGCCCTTGAGCGACAGATCGACCGCGATGATGAGATCGGGGTTCAGCGTCTTGGCGAAGCGCAGCGGCACGGAGTCGACCATGCCGCCGTCCATGTAGCTGTACCCGTCGCGCTCGTAGGGCTCGAAAATGCCGGGGAGCGCGCACGAGCTGTACACGGCCTCGACCAGGGGGATCTCGTCGAAGCCGGGCGTTCCCCAGAACACCGATCCGCCCGTCTCCAGGCGCACCGCGTTGCAGAAGAACGGGATCGGCATCGCCCTGAACGTCGTCTTCGGGAGGATGCGCGTGAGGCTCTCGCGGAAGGTCTCGCCGCGGTACATGCTGCGCGCGCGCGTGCCCTTGAGGAGGAACTTCAGGAAGTTCGGGCGGAAGTAGTCGGTCTTCTCGAGGGACGCGACGTGGGACTCGATCTTGTCGATCGGGAGGCCGCCCGCGGCCATCGCACCGATCAGGGAGCCGATGCTGGTGCCGACGATCGCGTCGTACTGGATGCCGAGAGTCGCGAGAGCCTTGAGGACGCCGATGTGCGCGATGCCGCGCATGCCGCCGCCGCCGAGGACGAGGACGGTGCGGGGCCGGTGGTTCGAGCGCTGACCGGGGTGGCGCAGCGTGTAGGCGGTTCGGTCGAGGGAAAGGTGCACGTGGGGTACGGGGGCGCCGCGGATACGGGGTTCCGGGGTACGTGTCGGCTGGAACGCGCGCGGACTGTACCGGCGGGATCGCAGTCGGGGCCATCCGGGCGGATTGTCGCGGGACGGGGAATGAACGGCATCGGCCCTTGAGCGGACCCTCCACGGTCGCCAGCCTGTGTCCATGCCGAGCCGCCTGAACTCGTGGTCCCGCCTGCACCGCGCCCCGCAGGCCGAGCTCCGCGACCTCCAGAACCGCGCGCTCGCCCGCTTCGTCCGGGAGGAGCTCTACCCCTTCTCCGCGCACTACCGCCGCGTCTTCGACGAGGCGGGGATCACCCCGCGCGACATCCGCAGCGTCGCGGACCTCCGGAAGCTCCCCTTCTCCTCCAAGAAGGACCTCCTCGACGCCCAGTCCGACGAGAACCGCAAGCGCGATTTCGTCCTCATCCCCACCCCCCACGCGATCCGCGAGCACTGGCCCTTCGGAAGGAAGGTCGCCGTCGCCCTCGGCGGCGCGCGCGCCCGCGAGATCCTCCGCCGCGACTACACGCCCATCTTCCTCACGTTCACGACCGGCCGCTCGAGCGCGCCCGTCGTCTTCACCTACACGCGGCACGACCTCGACCTGCTCGGCGAGGCGGGCGCGCGCCTCCTCGACGTCTTCGCCGTGCCCGAGGAGGGCGCGCGGCTCGTCTCGATGATCCCCTTCGCGCCCCACCTCGCGTTCTGGCAGGTGACCTTCGGCGCGATCCGCTCGACGCGCCTCGTCATCCCGACCGGCGGCGGCAAGGTCATGGGCACCTCCGGCAACCTCAAGATGGTCGAGCGCTTCAAGCCGACCGGCCTCGTCGGAGTCCCGGGCTTCGTCTACCACGTCCTGCGCGAAGGTCAGGAGAAGGGCGCCGACTTCTCGTCCGTCCGCCAGGTCTTCCTGGGCGCGGAAAAGGTGACGCCGGGGCTCAAGGCCAAGATGGCCGAATCGCTCGCGGCCTGCGGCGCGAAGGACGTCTCGATCCTCGGCACCTACGGCTTCACCGAGGCGCGCATGGCGTTCGCCGAGTGCCCCACGAAGTACCACCAGACGAGCGGCTACCACCTCTACCCCGATCTCGGCGTGTTCGAGATCGTCGATCCGCAGTCGGGCGAGCCTCTCGGCGAGGGCGAGACGGGCGAGATCGTCTACACGCCGATCGCGGGGCACGGGACGGTGCTGTTGCGGTACCGCACCGGCGATCTCGCGGTCGGCGGCATGACCTGGGACCCGTGCCCCTTCTGCGGAAGGACCGTCCCGCGCATCGCTTCGGAGCTCAAGCGATCCAGCGACCAGAAGGCGATGAACCTGACGAAGATCAAGGGCACGCTCGTCGACCTGCCGCAGATGGGAGAGACGCTGTCCTCGATGCCCGAGGTCGAGGAGTGGCAGGTGGTGCTCAAGAAGAAGAACGACGACCCGCACGAGCTCGACGAGTTCGTCGTGCGCGTCTCGCTGCGCGACGGGGTCGAGGCGGGGGCCTTCGAGAAGAAGGCTCGCCAGGAGCTGGTCGACGCGACCGAGGTCGCGCCGAACCGGATCGAGGTCCTGGGCCGGAAGGAGCTCCTGGCCGAGCTCGGGATGGAGACGGAGCTGAAGGAGAAGCGCTTCGTCGACTTGCGGCCCAAGTGATGGACTTCGCCGTCGCCGGCGGCGGCATCGGGGGTTCCGTCCTGGCCGAGCTCCTCGCGCGCGGAGGAAAGCGCGTCCTCGTCCTCGAAAAGGGCCTGTCCGCCCCGCAGTGGACCCGCCCCGAGATCCTCTGGCCCGCGACGGCCGACTTCGTCCGCGAGCTCGCCGCCGGCGCCGACTGGGAGGCCGTGCTCGCCTCGCCCATCGAAGCCTGCGACATCCAAGACGGCCGCGGCGTGCGCGAGCTCGTGCCGGCGGCCTCCCTGCGCCAGGCCGGCGTGCGTCCCTGGTCCACCGATTCGAGCGGCGTGAGGGAGAGGCTCCTCGCGCAGGCGAGCTTCGAGCTGCGGCGCGGGTTCGAGGCCGTCGGGCTCCTGCGCGAGAAAGGAGCCGGATCGCGCGTGGTCGGCCTGCGCGCGCGCGAGATCGCGACGGGGAAGGAGCACGAGTTCCCGGCGCGCTGGACGATCGGCGACGACGGCGTCGAGTCGGTCGTGCGCCGCGAGTGCGGCATCCGGATCGAGCTCCAGACCTTCGCGATCGAGTTCCTGTGCTTCGGCCCCGGCTGGCCCGACGCGCTGCCTCCCTCGCGCGTGCGCCTGTGGGTGAACCGCGGCGGGACGGCTTCGGGGATCCTGGCCCTGGGCGCCCTCCCGCTCCCGCGCGGGCGCGCGACCTCGCTCGTCGTGCTGCGCCGAGGAGCGCTCGAGAAGGCCACGGGAGCCGATTGGGAGAGCTTCCTCGATCACGATCCGCTCCTGCGGGAGATCACGGCCGGCCGGAAGTTCCCCGGGGGCTTCGCGCACGTCCGTCGAGCGTTCGGCCACGCCGAGCGTTACGGCGTCGACGGCGCGATCCTCCTCGGCGACGCCGCCCACCCCGTGAGTCCCGCGGGAGGCCAGGGCTCGAGCATGGCGGTCGCGGACGCGCGGACGCTGGCGGAGATCCTGCTCGGAAGCTCGCCCGACCCCGTGGCCGAGTTCGAACGCCGCCGCCGCGCCCCGAACACGCGCTCGCTCGCGATCACGCGGCTCGTCCACCGCGTCTGGACGCTGCCCTCCTGGTGCCGGCCGACGCCGGGGTTCTACGCGGCGCTCTCCCTTTTCCGCGCGCGCCCGTCGCTCCTCGCGCGGGCGATGCGGGGCGTCTCGACGCGGTTCCTGGAAGAGCGGCCCGCGAGCCCCTAGGCTCGGCGCCCGCCGATGCCGAAGACGTCCGTCGTCCTCGCCGCTCCACTGCGCACGCCCTGGTGCCGCGCGGGAAGCGCGTTCGCGCGCGAGGACGCCGGCCACCTCGGGGCGCTGCTCGCGCGCGAGATCGTCGCGCGCTCGGGCATCGACCCCGCGGCGATCGACGAGGTCATCGTCGGCTGCGTCGGGCCGCCCCACGACCAGGCCAACATCGCGCGCGTGATCGGCCTCCGCGCCGGCATCCCGCGCGGCGTCCCGGCCCGCACCGTCGCGCGCAACTGCGCCAGCGGCATCGAGGCGGTCACGACGGCGGGGACCGAGATCGATGCGGGGCGCGGGAGCCTCTACCTCTGCCTCGGCGTCGAGGTCATGAGCGCGTATCCGCTCATCATGGGCGAGAAGCTCACTCGCTTCTTCGACCGGCTCTCGCGCGCCCGGTCGATGCCGGCGAAGCTCTCCACGCTCGCCTCCTTCCGTCCGTCGATGATCAAGCCGCGCATCGCGCTCCTCGAGGGCCTCACCGACCCCGTCAGCGGCCTGATCATGGGCAAGACGGCCGAGATCCTCGCGCGCGAGTTCTCGATCTCGCGCGTCGAAGCGGACCAGTTCGCGCTCGAGAGCCACCAGCGCGCGCAGAAGGCGCGCGAGTCCGGCCGCATGGCGCGCGAGATCCTGCCTGTCCTTCCTGTGGGCGCACGCGAAGAGGCCAAGGCGGTCGAGCACGACGACTCCATCCGCGACGGGCAGACGCTCGAGGCGCTCGGAAAGCTCAAGCCCTACTTCGAGAAGCCCGACGGCCGCGTCACGGTCGGCAACTCCTGCGGGATCACCGACGGCGCCGCGGGCATGCTCGTCGCGAGCGAGGAGCGCGCCCGCGCGCTCGGCCTCGCGCCCCTGGCGAAGCTCCGCTCCTACGCCTGGTCGGGCTGCGACCCCGCGCGCATGGGCCTCGGGCCCGTCTTCGCGAGCTCGATCGCGCTCGACGACGCCGGCCTCACCCTCGCCGACATGGATTCGATCGAGCTGAACGAGGCCTTCGCCGCGCAAGTCCTCGCGTGCAAGAAGGCGTTCGAGAGCGAATCGTTCGCGCACAGCGATCTCCGTCGCGGCAGCGCGCTCGGCACGCTCGACCTCGCGCGCACGAACCGCAACGGCGGCGCGATCGCGCTCGGACATCCGGTCGGTGCGACGGGCGCGCGCCTCCTGCTCACGCTCGCTCACGAGCTCGCCTTGCAGAAGCAGCGTTACGGCCTCGCGACGCTGTGCATCGGCGGCGGACAGGGCGGAGCCGTCGTCCTCGAGAGGTACGGCGCCTGATCGGCCGCCGCCCGGATCCGCACCCATGACCCCGAAGTACGATCGAGTCCTCGTCACGACCGATTTCTCGAAGTGGGGCGATGCGGCGATCCCCCACGCCTATGCCCTCGTCGGGCGCGGCCCGGGGACGGTCGTCCTGTGCCACGTCCTGGAGCGACCGCAGCCGCCGAACCCCCTCTACGCGCACTACTCCCCCGTCAGGACGATGACCCCCGCGGAGCGCGAGGCGCTGGCCGAGCAGCTCGCCCAGAAGCTGAAGCGATCCGTCCCGGGAGGCGTCCCGAGGTCCGTGAAGACCGAGGTCCGCGTGCTCGAGACCTCCGAGCCGGTGCACGAAGCGATCGTCGGCCTCGCGCGGCGATCACGCGTCAAGGCGATCGTGATCTCCTCCCACGGCCAAGCGGGCCTCCGTCGCCTGTTCCTGGGCTCGACCACCGAGCGGGTCCTGCGCTGCGCGGACCGGCCCGTGTTCGTCGTCCGCTCCTGAGGGCGGGTTTGCAGTTCGCCCTGCTGGAGTTCCTGGTGTCCGGCGCGGTGATCGCCCTCGCGGGGGTGTTCCTCGTTCGCTTCGCGGACCGCATTGCGGACCTCACCGGACTCGGGAGGATCCTCGTCGGGAGCCTCCTGCTCGCCGGAGCGACGTCGCTGCCCGAGTTCTCCGTGGACCTCTCCGCGATCCGGATCGGCGAGCCGGACCTCGCCGTCGGGGACCTCCTCGGCAGCAGCCTGATGAATCTGGCGATCCTGGCGATCGCCGATCTGGTCCGGCGTTCGCGCCAGCGCCTGATCTCCCCGCTCGGCGCCGCGCACGGGCTCTCGGCGACAATGAGCCTGGCGCTCACGGCCCTCGTGGGCATGGCGCTCGTCGTCCGGCCGGGCATCGCCTTCGGCCCGCTCGGAGTGTTCGCCTGGCTCCTGCTCGCGGCCTACCTGCTGGGCATCCGCCTCGTCACCTTCAACCAGCAGGCCGCGGTCGCGCTGCAGCCGGTCGTGAAGAAACCCGGCGAGCCCGGCCCCCGCCGCGGCCCGCTGCTCCGCGCCCTGGGCGGGTACGTCGGCTGCGCGGCCGTGATCTTCCTCGCGGCTCCCACCCTCGCGTCGGCGGCCGACGAGATCGCCCGGAAGTCCGGATTCGACCATTCGTTCGTCGGCACGGCGTTCCTGTCGCTGGCGACCTCGCTCCCGGAGCTCGTGACGACCCTGGTCGCGATCCGGCTCGGATCCTACGACCTGGCCCTCGGGAACATCTTCGGCAGCAACAGCTTCAACATGATGCTGCTCGTGCCCCTCGACGTCTTCCAGGAGGGACCGCTGCTCTCCGTCGTCCGCCCGATCCACGCGGTGACGGCCTTCGGCGTCGTGATCGCGACCTCGGTCGCCGTGATGGCGCAGCTGTACCGCTTCGAGAAGCGCAGGCGCCTCGTCGACCCCGGGGCCGAGACGATCCTGCTCGTCGTCGCGCTCACGCACGCGCTCGTCCACCCGATGGGAGCCGCGTGATGCCCGAAGCCGCGCCGCCCTTCGCCCTCTCGCGGGAGGAAGTGGCCCGTTCGCTGGGCTGCGACCTCGCCCGCGGGCTCGAGGCGGCCGAGGCAGCTCGCCGCCTCGCTGCGGCGGGCCCGAACCGGCTCCAGGAGAAGCCGCCGCCCTCGGTGTGGTCGCGCTTCCTGCGCCAGTTCCGCGAGCTGGTCGTGGGCATCCTCCTCGTCGCCGCCGCCGTCTCCGCCGTGGTCGGCGACTGGATCGACGCCGTCGCGATCCTCGCGATCGTGCTCCTGAACGCGGTCCTGGGCTTCATCCAGGAAGGCAAGGCCGAGCGCGCGATCCGGGCTCTCGCGAGCCTCGGCTCGCCGCGAGCCCGCGCGCTGCGCGGAGGCTCCGTGCGCGAGCTCCCGGCGGAGGAGATCGTCCCGGGCGACCTGCTCCTGCTCGAGGCGGGCGACCTCGTCCCGGCCGATCTGCGCCTGCTCGAGACGGTCGCGTTCCGCACGCAGGAGGCGGCGCTCACCGGGGAGTCGGTCCCGGTCGCCAAGCGCGCCGAGGACACGCTCGAGCCCGCGGCGACGCTCGGGGACCGGCGCAACATGGCCTTCTCCGGCACGGTCGTCGCAGCGGGCCGCGCGCGGGGCGTCGTCACCGCGACGGGCATGCGCACCGAGCTCGGGCGCATCGCGGACCTGCTCGAGGGAGAGGAGGTCGAGCTCACGCCGATGCAACGCCGGTTGGGCGAGCTCGGCCGGGTGTTGATCTGGGTGTGCCTGGGCGCCGTCGCGCTCGTCTCCCTGGCGCGGCTGCTCCAGGGCGAGGACCTGTTCCAGGTCTTCCTTCTCTCGGTCAGCCTCGCGGTCGCCGCCGTCCCGGAGGGGCTGCCTGCGGTCGTGACGCTCGTCCTTTCGCTCGGCCTGCAGCGCATGGCGGCCCGCAACGCGCTCGTGCGCCGGCTCGCGAGCGTCGAGACGCTCGGCTCGGTCACGATCATCTGCACCGACAAGACCGGTACGCTGACGCGCAACGAGATGACCGTGCGGGAGATCCGTGCCGGCGGCGGGATCTTCGCGGTGACCGGGTCGGGCTACGCGCCCGAGGGGCGCTTCGAGAAGGCGGGCGAGGGTTCCGGTCCCGGGCGCGCGGTCGACCCGCGCTCGGAGCCCGCTCTGCTCCTCGCGCTGCGCGTCGGCGCGCTGTGCAACAACGCGCGGCTCGTCCCGGGGCCGTCGCCGGGCGGCTGGGAAGTGGTCGGCGACCCGACGGAGGGTGCCCTCGTCGTCGCGGCCAGCAAGGCGGGCATCGAGGCGCCGTCCGCGGACGGCGCCGGGGGTGCGCGCGTGCTCTCCGAGGTGCCGTTCAGCTCGGAGCGCCGGAGGATGTCCGTCGTCGTCCGCGAGGGAGACAGCAGGACGCGGATCTACCTCAAGGGATCGCCCGAGACGCTGCTCGACCTGTCGGAGCGCGAACACCAGGACGGCGGGACGATCCCTCTCGTGCCGGAACGCCGCCGCGAGATCCTGGACGATGCCTCGGGGATGGCGGCACGAGCGCTGCGGGTCCTCGGACTGGCCTACCGCGACCTGCCGGCCGCGGAGGAGAAGGAGCCGCGCGAGGAGCGCCTCGTCTTCGCGGGGCTGGCCGGCATGCTCGATCCGCCGCGCCCGGAAGCGCGGGACTCGATCGAGGCCTGCCGCTCGGCCGGGATCCGCGTGGCGATGGTCACGGGCGACCACGCCGGGACGGCGCTCGCGATCGCGCGCGAGCTCGGGCTCGAGACGGGCGAGGGCGCGGTGGTCTCCGGGCGCGAGCTCGACGAAGCGAGCGACGACGACCTCGAGAAGCTCGTCGAGCGCGCATCCGTGTTCGGCCGCGCTTCCGCGGAGCACAAGCTGCGCATCGTCCGGGCCCTCAAGCGGCGCGGCCACGTCGTCGCCATGACGGGCGACGGCGTCAACGACGCGCCGGCGCTGAAGGCCGCCGACGTCGGCGTCGCGATGGGAAGGACCGGCACCGAGGTCACGCGCCAGGCCTCCGACATCGTGCTGACGGACGACAACTTCGCCTCGATGGCTGGCGCCGTCGAGGAGGGCCGCGGCCTCTTCGACAACATCGGCAAGTTCATCCGCTACCTCCTGATCGGGAACTCGAGCGAAGTGCTGCTGATGTTCGCCGCCGCGATGGTCGGATGGCCCTCGCCCCTCGCGCCGATCCAGATCCTGTGGATCAACCTCGTGACCGACGGCCCGCCCGCGCTCGCGCGCGGCCTGGAGCCGGCCGAGCCCGACGTGATGCGGAAGCCCCCGCGGCCGCCCGGGAAGTCGATCCTCGGTCTGCGGGAAGTGTTCTCGATCCTCCTGCAGGGCGCCGTGCTCGCCGCAGCGGCCGCCGCCGGGTTCGCCTGGGTCGGCGCGGGCGAGCCGGAGCGCCTCCCCGAGGCCCGCACCGCGGCCTTCTGCATCGCCGCCCTCTCGCAGCTCTTCTTCTCGATGGCCTGCCGAAGCCCTTCGCGGACGATGCCGCAGGTCGGCCCGTTCTCGAACCCCCACCTGCTCGGGGCGATGCTCGTCTCGGCGGCGCTGCAGGTCGCGCTGGTCGCGCTGCCGCCGCTGCGTTCGGTGTTCGGGACCGTCCCCCTGGCCCCGGAGAGCATCGGGATCGTCCTCGGGCTCTCCCTCGTGCCCGTCACCCTGGTCGAGACGGCCAAGATCCTGCGCGCTCCCCGAGCGCGCTCCCTGGAACGGCCGCCGCGGGCCCCCTAGGCTCACCAGAACGATGCCGAGGACGCCCGTCGTGCTGCCGAAGGCCGGAACTTGATCGATCTCCGCGGGGTGCCGATGCCCGACGACGCGCCGCCCGCGCGGACCTGCGTCCGGATCGAGCGGCCCGAGCCGGGCCTCGCCGTGCTCGTGCTCGATCCCCCGCACCGCAAGCTGGCGGTCCTCGACGCGCCGCTCCTGCGCGACCTCGACCTCGCGCTCGACGAGGTACGGCGCGATGCGTCGCTCCGCGGCCTCGTCGTCACGGGACGGACGCCGACCTCGTTCGCGGCGGGGGCCGACATCGACGCGCTCGCGGCGATCCGCGATCCCGAGGTCGTGCGGAAGGTCGTGGTGGCCGGCCAGCAGCTTCTCGAGCAGATCGCGCGCCTCCCCCTCCGCACGGTCGCCGCGGTCGGCGGTCCCGTGCCGGGCGGCGCGTACGAGCTCTCGCTCGCCTGCGCGACGATCGTCGCCGCCGACGCGCGCGAGACGAAGATCGGGCTGCCCGAGACGCAGCTGGGAATCATCCCCGCCTGGGGAGGCACGACGCGTCTCCCGCGGCGAGTCGGGATCCCGCGCGCGCTCGAGGCGATCCTCTCGGGCAAGCTCCACGGAGCGCGCGAGGCGCTCGCGAAGGGCCTCGTCGACCGCCTCGCGTTTCCCGAGGACCTCCTGCGCGTCGCTTGCGACGTCGCCATGGGCCGGACGCGCGTCCGGCGCGTCGCCCGCGGGTGGAAGGCGCTGCTCGTCGACCGGAACCCCGCCGTGGCCGGGATCATCGCGAGCAAGGCGCGCGAGCAGGTGCTCGAGCGCACGCACGGGCATTACCCCGCTCCGCTCGCCGCGCTCGAGATCGCGGCGCGCTCGCCGCGCACCTCGACCGCGAAGAGCTTCGAGGCGGAAGCGCGCGCCGCCGCGCCTCTCGCCGTCTCGCCGACCTGCAAGAACCTGATCGAGATCTTCCGCGCCTCCGAGGAGGCGAAGAAGCTCGGCCGCGGGCCCGACGGCCGAGCGCGGCGCAC
>JBJXFB010000056.1:0-5746 GCA_046155895.1 Planctomycetota bacterium
CGACTTCGCAAGACGATGCGACGCGGCTCCGATCCCGCGAGAATTGACCTGGTACCGTATTCCGGCGTCAGTCCGCGATCACGACTTCCGACTCGTCCGGGACGACGACGCCGTCGAGGAAGCTCGCGAGCTGGCGCGCGCGCACCGGGTGGCGGAGTTTGCGGACCGCCTTGGCCTCGATCTGGCGCACGCGCTCGCGCGTCACCCGGAAGATCCGGCCGACCTCCTCGAGCGTGTACGTGTAGCCGTCCCCGATCCCGTAGCGGAGCTTCACGATCTCGCGCTCCCGGAACGTGAGCGTCGAAAGCACGTCGTCGATGCGCTCCTTGAGCATCTCGTGCCCGGCGGCCTGGAGCGGGCTCTCGGCCGACTCGTCCTCGATGAAATCGCCGAAGTAGGAGTCGTCCGAGTCCCCGATCGGCCGGTCGAGGCTGATCGGGTGCTTGCTGATCTTCATCACGCGCTTCGCTTCGTCGACCGTGATCCCGGTCGCCTCGGCGACCTCCTCGACGGACGGCTCGCGGCCCTTCTGCTGCACGAGCTTCTTCGTGACGTTGCGCAGCTTGCTCATCGTCTCGATCATGTGCACCGGGATGCGGATCGTGCGCGCCTGGTCGGCGATCGAGCGCGTGATCGCCTGCCGGATCCACCACGTCGCGTAGGTCGAGAACTTGTAGCCGCGGCGGTACTCGTACTTCTCGACGGCCTTCATGAGGCCGGTGTTGCCCTCCTGGATGAGGTCCAGGAACGACAGGCCGCGGTTGCGATACTTCTTGGCGATCGAGACGACGAGGCGCAGGTTTCCCGACGAGAGCTGACGCTTGGCCTCCTCGTACTCGGCGAAGTGCAGGCGCACCTGGTCGATGCGCCGCTTGAGGCGCGGAGCCGGTTCGAGCGCCTCGAACTCGAGCTCCTTGAGCCGCTCGACCATCTCGCGCACGGGCTGCGGCGCGGCCTTCTTGTTGCCCTTGAAGGTCGAGAGCTTGCGCTCGATCGCGCGCATCTCGCGGTAGTGCTCCTCCATGAGGTCCATGTAGGGGCGGACCTTCTTGACCTGGAGGTGGCACTCCTCGACGAGGATCACGAGCTTGCGACGCAGGGACTGGACGATCTCGAGCCGCTCCGAGAGCTCGGCCCGCGTGAGGCGATTCTCGACGAGCGGCTGGTATTCCTCGCGGATCTGTCCGAGCAGCCGGCGGATCGTGACCAGGTTGAACGGCAGGCGCTTGGCGAGGAAGTTCTTCCCGAGCGTCTCGACGATCTTGGGATCGTCGTCGGGCTTGGGGTTGGGGTTCACCTTGAGCGTGCGGTCGAAGGCGAGCTCGCCGCGCTCGACCTCCTCGAGCGTCTTGAGCGCCGCCCGCATCGCGAGTCCCGAGCCCATCGCCTTCTTGCGGAAGCGCTTGCGGGTGATCTCGATCGTCTTGGCGAGGAAGATCTCCTGGTCGCGCGTGAGCAGGGGGATCTCCCCCATCTGCGTCAGGTACATGCGCACCGGGTCGTCGATCTTCTCGGGCAGGCCGAGGCGCGGGAGGATCCTCTCGGGCGGATCGTCGTCGCGCGCGACGTCGTCCGCATCGGCGGCGGCGGCGATCTCGGCGTCCTCGCCGGAACGGGCGGCGACCGCCTCGTCGTCGACCATCTCGACCCCGGAGTCCTCCAGGATCAGGAAGACGGCGTCCATCTTGTCCGGAGGGATGAACTGGTCCTCGAGGAGGCGGTTCATCTCCGTGTAGGTCAGGAAGCCTTTCTTCCGGCCTTCCTCGATCAGGAGCTTGATCGTCTCCTCGGCCTTTTCGGCGGGGGTCGTCTTCTCGGCCATCGCGTTTCTCGGGAGGTCCTTGGGGGTTTTCCGGTCGGGGGATCGGGGGCTGCTGGTCGGGCTCTGGGGCGTCATTCGATGGGTAGTCTTCGGGCGCGGGCGTGCGGTCGGATGGGGGTCCCTAGTCCGGGCGGGAGCTTCCGGCTAGGCGTAGATTCTCCTGCAGTGCGACCTCCCGTTTGAGGCGGGCGCCCTCGGCTTCGCGTTCGCACGCGGCCAGGCGGCGGAGGGCGCCTTCGAGCTGCTCGCGGGGGCTTTCGGCGGTCGCCGTCTTCTCCACCAGAGGCACGACGAGGTCGCGCGAGGGGTCCTCGGCCAGGAGATTCATCACGCTTCCCGCGTCGATGGTGGCGTCCTCCCGCCCGTAGAGGTCGAGGATCGCGGCGAAGATCCGCCTGAGGTCGGCTTCGGGACAGCGCTCCGTCCGTGCCCGGGCGAGCGGGATCAGGCTCGCGTCGGCGACCAGGGCGCCGGCGATCTCCCCCCACGCGCGGCGCTCCCGCGGATCGCGCGCCGCGTCCGGCTGCACGACCGGTGAGGCGGGCGTTGGTCTGTGCGACTCGGCGGGGCGACCCCCCCCACGCATGCGCCACTGCTCGCGCAGGCTGGCGGCGGGGAGGTCGAGGCGAGCCGCGAGTGCCTTCAAGAGGGACTCGCGGTGCACGGGCGTCTTGACGCGCGCGAGGAGCTCGAGGACGCGGTCGACCTCGCGCGAGAGCGCGACGCCCGAGAGGGAGTCGAGGCCCTGGCAGGTGTGCTCGAACCAGCCGCGGGCCAGGTCGAGGTGCGCCCGGAATCCCTCCGCGCCGTCCTGGATCAACAGGTCGCAGGGATCGACTCCGCCATTCAAAGCGACGACGTCGATCTCGATCTCGAGGGGCAGGAGCCCGTGCAGGGCTCGCCCTGCCGCCTTGGAGCCGGCCTCGTCGCCGTCGAAGACCAGCGTCGCGCGCCGGGCGCCGCTGCGGCGGATGAGGGCGGCGTGGTCCTCGGTCGTCGACGTCCCGAGCACGGCCACGACGTTCTCGAAGCCGTGCTGGTGCGCCGCCATGACGTCCGTGTAGCCCTCGACGAGGACGATCCGGCCCTCCTTGCGGATCCTCGGCAGGGCGCGGTCGAGCGCGTAGACGAGGCGGCCCTTGCGGAACAGCGCGGTTTCCTCGGTGTTCACGTACTTGGGGCCGCTCGCCTCGTCGTCGCGCAGGCGCCGCGCGCCGAAGCCGACCGTCCGCCCGCGCTCGTCGCGGATCGGGATCACGAGCCGCCCGCGGAAGAAGTCGTAGGCCCGGCCCTCGTCCGTGCGCCGCACGAGGCCCGCGGCCATCGCGTGCGCGAGGTCGATTCCCGCGTCTCGCAGGGTCGAGACGAGCGCCTGCCCGTTCGCGGGCGCGTATCCGATCTCGAAGCTCTCGGCGGTCGCGGACGAGAGCCCGCGCCCGCGCAGGTAGGCTGCGGCGCGCGCACCCTCGGGCGTGTCGAGCTCGCGGCGGAAGAAGAGCTTGGCGCGCTCCAGGACGGCGCGCACGGCGTCCTCCTCGCCCGCCTCCTGACCCGGCGAGCCGCCGCCGAGCTCCCCCCGTCGGGGGCGGCGGGGCATCTCGACGCCCGTTCGAGCGGCGAGGATCTCGAAAGCCTCCATGAAAGGCAGGTTGTCGATCCGCTGGAGGAAGCTGATCTGGTCGCCGCCCGTCCCGCAGGCGCCGAAGCAGTGCCAGGTCCCGCGCCGAGGATCGACGCGGAACGAGGGCGTCCGCTCCTCGTGGAAGGGGCAGCACGCGACCCACCCGTTCCCGGACTTCTTCAGTCCGGGCACGCGTTCGCGGACCACGTCCTCGATGGGCGCCCGAAGCTTGATGGCTTCGAGGGCGCGACGGAACTCTTCGTCTTGCACGGTCTCGGGCTGGGGGTGGGAAGGGGACGGCGGGGAGGGGAGGCCTCGCCGGGGGGGTGGGGATCCGAAAAAAGGCCCCCTACTTAAAGGGAAGCTGGCTCCGAAGCCTACCCCTCGAGGTACCCCCCGCGGCCCCTTTGTCGCCCTTGGGGCGAACCCGGAGGGTACCAGGGCTCCAGGTGCCTCGCCAGGCTCGCCAGGAGCGGCAGGTCGAGGGTCTCCGCCCGGCGTTCAGGCTCGATACCCAGGGCCTCGAGGACCTGGATTGCCCGCTGCCGATCCCCGGCGAGCCGGGTGAGCACCCTCCCCAGCGACTGGCGGCGGCTCGAAAAAAGTTCCCCGATCCAGTGATCCAGTCGGGCCAGCTCCGCCGCGGTCCCGCCCGCTGGGGCCCACTCGAGGCGGACGACGGCGCTCTCGACGCTCGGCCGGGGCCAGAAGAGGCCCGGCCCGACGGAGCGGACGATCCGGGGAGCGTAGCGGAGCTGCAGCCGGATCGAGAGCGGTCCCCAGGCGGGCGTGCCTGGATTCGCGGCGATCCGTTCGGCCACCTCCTTTTGAACCAGGACGGTCATCGTCCGCGGCGGCCGCTCGTGTCCGGCCAGGACGGCGAGGAGCGGACCCGAAATCGAGTACGGGAGGTTGCTCACCAGATGCCAGGGGCGCTCCTCCGGCAGCGCGGCCTCGATCTCCGGCGCGAGCGCGTGCTTCCCGGAGAGCGCGTCGCACTCGAGGAACCTGACCGCGCCGTGAGGCGCGAGCAGGTCGCGCGCGATCGCCACGAGCCTCGAGTCGATCTCCACGCAGACGAGCTCCGCTCCGGCGTCGAGGAGGTGCAAGGACAGGAAACCGCACCCGGCGCCGACCTCGAGCACGAACGAGCCGGGCAGGACCTCGGCGTCGCGCACGATCGCGCGCACCATGTTCTCGTCGAGGAGGAAGTTCTGGCCGAGACGCCGGCTCGGACGGAATCCACGCGACTCGAGAGCCGCGCGGAAGACCGAGAAGGGCGGGCGCTGCGTCACCGACGCGCGCCTTCGAGGAGGAGTCCGAGCCCCGGCGGTGCACCGGGCGTCCGAGCGAGGTCCTCCAGCAGAGGGACGGCGTCGCGGCCCCACGACGCACCGACCGCTCGCAGGCGCTCGCGCTCGGGCTCGCGGCCCCCGCCGAAGCTCCTGGCGCGCGCGGCGAGGTACTCGGCCGCGTCGGTCGCGCAGCGCAGCCCGATGTCGATCGAGCGGGAGGCGGGCTCGAGATCCAGCCGGTTCAGGACGAGGTTGCCCTGGCCGTCGAGATCGTGGAGGCGCCGCTGCCGCGCGAGGTAGGAGCCGCCCATCGCCCAAGCCGCCGGCACGGAGCCGCTCGCGCCGTCCTCCGTCGTGATCGGCTGGACGATCGGGTCGCTGACCCACTCCCAGACGTTGCCCGCCATGTCGTAGGTCGAGAGCGGCGTCCGCCCCTGCTCGAAGGTCCCGACGGGCAGCGGATGACCGACCCCGAGGTTCAGCGTGTTCGCGACCGAGCTCGCCTCGGTGCCGCCCCAGGGATACGGAAGCGCGCGCGTCCCGCACGCGATGCGTATCCACTCGCGCGCGCCGAGCAGCCGCAGGCCGCGGGAGCTCGCGAAGACCTGGGCCTCGGCCAAGGTCATGAAGCTCGCCGGCCACGCGTCCGTCTCGGTCTTCCAGGTCGCGAGCACCGCCTCGAAGATCGGATCGCGTTCGCGAACTCCCTGGTACCACGCGCGCCATTCGCCGCGCGTCGTTTCGAAGCGGTCGACGAGGAGCGGTGCCTCGTTTCGGCAAGCGACGCGGAATCCGGAGCGGGGCTGCAGGATGCACTCGCCGGCGGGAACGAACGCGAGACGCTCGAGATCGAGGAGAGCCTGCCCGACCGGTTCCGGCCGCCCGGCCGGCTCGCCGCATCCGGCGGCGGAGCCGAGTCCGGCCGCCAGCAGCAGCGCGATGCGGGCGGCGGAAAACGCCGGCGCGCACGACCCGCGGTCGGAATCCGCCCGCGAGATCGTGCGCGCC
>JBJXFB010000058.1:0-2972 GCA_046155895.1 Planctomycetota bacterium
CGCGCGATCGTCGGGGCCGAGATCTCGGATCCCTCCGGCGAGCCGGGCCGCGTCGTCGCGCTGGCCGAGAGCGCGCAGGGCTACCGCAACCTGTGCAAGCTCGTCTCCGCGCGCGCGCTCGGCGCCGATCCGGGACTTCCGGGCGCGAATCTAGCCGGTCCCGAGAGCTTCCGCCTGGTCGAGAGCGTCGCGCTCCACCAGGAAGGCCTCGTCTTCCTCGTCGACCACCCGCGCCTCCTGGTCGAGCTCCACGGCCGCGTCGACGCGCGCTCGCTCTTCGCGGCGGTCTCCCCCGCCGCGCTGCGCACGCGCAGCGCCGAGCGCGCGGCGACCTTCGGCCTGCCGCGCAACGCGCATCTCGCGCCAGCGCCGCGGCGATCGAAATCGGAGCACGAAGAAGAGCCCGCCGCGGACGACGACCTCGAATTCCCGAAGGTGCCGCCACCGCAAGCCCCCGTCTCGGCCTTCGATCTGCTCGCCGCCGCGCGCGCGACCGGTGTCCCGGCGCTGGCCGTGCCCGATGTCTACTTCGCGTTTCCCGGCGGTTTCCACGACCACCGCCTGCGCGTCGCGATCAAACACAACGCGCTGCTCGAGGACCTGCCCGAGTCGTGGACCGCGCGCGCGCCGGCGCACCTCCTCGCGCCGGCCGAAGTCGCGGCGCTCTACGACGACATTCCCGGCGCGGCGGCGCGCACGCTCGAGATCGGCGCGCGCTGCACCTTCGAGCCCGAGCTCGGCGGGATCCTCTTCCCCACGATCGAGGTCGAACCGGGCGAGACCCCGGCCTCGAAGCTCCGCGCGCTCGCGCAGCGCGGCGCGCTCGAGCGGTTCAAGCCGTTGCGCCCCGAGGTCCTCCACCGTCTCGACTACGAGCTCGCGACGATCGAGCGCCTGGGCTTCGCGGCCTACTTCCTCCTCGTCCTGAAGATCGCCGACTTCGCGCGCGAGCAGTCCATCCCCTGCGTGGGCCGAGGCTCGGCCGCCGACAGCCTGGTCGCCTACTGCCTGCGGCTCACCGACGCCGATCCGCTGCGCTACCGGCTGACCTTCGAGCGCTTCCTGAACCCCGCGCGGCGCGACCGGCCCGACATCGACCTCGACTTCTGCTGGCGGCGGCGCGACCGCGTGATCGAGCACGTGTACGAGCTCTTCGGCGCCGAGCGCACGGCCATGATCGCGACGATCAACCGCTGCGGCATGCGCGCGGCGTTCCGCGAGTCGGCGCTCGTCCTGGGGATCCCGCCGGCGATCGTGAACCGCTGGTCGAGAAAGCTGCCTTGGGGGGTCGAATCCGGCGGCGATCCGCGCCGCAATCCCGTCGAGGAGGCCCTGCGCCGGACCCCGGAGGCGGCCGGATTCCCCTTCGACGATCCGCGCTTCGCGCGCGCCCTCCCCGCCGCCGCGCGGCTGCTGCGCGCTCCGCGGCACTACGGACTGCACCCCGGCGGCGTCGTCGTCGCGCCCGGATCGATCACCGACTTCGTCTCCTGCCAGCGCGCGAAGAAGGGCGTCGTCGTCACGCAGTTCGACAAGGACGCGGTCGAGGCGATCGGGCTCGTCAAGATGGATCTCCTCGGCAACCGCGCGCTGACGACGATCGACGACTGCCTGATCTCCCTGCGCGAGCGCGGGATCGAGGTCGACCTCGAGCGGATCCCCGAGAACGATCCCGCCACGGCCGCCACGCTGGTCGAAGGGCGCACGCTCGGCTGCTTCCAGGTCGAATCGCCGGGGATGCGCAACCTCCTGAAGCAGAGCGGCGCGCGCACGATGGACGACGTGATCCAGGCGGTCGCGCTGATCCGGCCCGGGCCGGCGGGATCGGGGATGAAGGACGCCTACGTGCGCCGTTTCCGCAAGCTCGAGGATCCGCGCCCCCCGCATCCGCGCCTCGCCGACCTCCTGTGGGACACGCACGGCGTGATGCTGTACCAGGAGGACGTCATGCAGGTCGCGTCGCGGATGGCGGGCATGGATCTCGCCGAGGCGGATCTCCTGCGGCGCGCGCTGCAGAAGCGGCGCGCGGGCGATCTCGAGGAGGTCGCGCGGCGATTCCTCGCGGGCTGCGCCGAGGAAGGAATCGCGCGCGAGGACGCCGTGCGCGTCTGGGACCTCGTCGCGAACTTCGCCTCCTTCGCCTTCTGCAAGGCGCACGCCGTGACCTACGGTCGCATCGCCTACCGCGCGGTGTGGCTCAAGACGCACCACGCGGCCGTGTACCTCGCGGCGTTCCTGGCGAGCGAGACCGGCTACTACGACGCGCGCGTGTACGTCGAGGAGGCGCGGCGCCTGGGCGTGCCGATCCTGCCGCCCGACGTGAACCGGAGCGCGCGGACCTTCGCGGTCGAGTGGAGCCCCGCGCCCGCGCTGCGGATCGGCCTCGCGAGCGTCAAGGGGCTCTCCGCACGCGCGATCGAGGCCATTTTCGCCGCGCGCGCGGCGTCCGGCCCGTTCGTGTCGCTGCCGGACTTCCTCGAGCGCACGCGCGCGCACCGCGACGAGGCCGAGGCGCTGATCCAGGTCGGAGCCTTCGACGATTTCGACCGCACGCGGCCGGAGCTCCTGTGGCGGCTCCAGCTCCTGAACGCGCCGGCGCGCCGCGTGCCGCGACGCTCCGGAGAGGACGCGCCGCTCGACGCCGCCCAGCTCGCCGCGTGCCGCGCGACGCCGGCCTCGCGGACGCGGGACGTCCTCGCGAGCGCGCGCGCGAAGATCGGCGGCTGGCATGCCAACGGCCTGGGGGCTCGGCAACGCCCGACTCGCGCCCGGCGAGTGCGCCGCGCTCTTCCCCGAGCCCGAGACGCCCGCGCTGGCGCTGCCGCGCCTGCCGGACGTCGACGCGAGGACGCGGGGGAAGCTCGAGTTCACGGGCCTCGGCCTGACGGTCCGCGCCCATCCAACCGCGATCTTCCCCTGTCCGGCCGACGCGCGAAATACGGAACCTGGTTCGTTTTCTCGCACCGGGCCGG
>JBJXFB010000061.1:0-47634 GCA_046155895.1 Planctomycetota bacterium
CCCAACCTCGTGATCGGCGACACGAACGGTTTCAGCGACGCGTTCGTGCGCGACCACGGCGTCGCGTCGGCGTTCGAGGCGTTCTGCTTCGGGGACGGCACGGGAGCACCCTGCCCGTGCGGCAACACCGGCACTTCCGGCCGCGGCTGCCAGAACTCGGGCTCGACCGGAGGCGCGCTACTCACGGTGACGGGCGTCGCGAGCCTCTCGGCCGACACGGTGCAATTCACCTCGTCAGGCGAGAGGCCGACCTCCTTGAGCATCTTCCTGACGGGCAGCGCCGTGATCGCGCCCATCAACTACGGCGACGGATTGCGTTGCACCGGAGGCAATCTCAAGCGCCTCTACACCAAGACCGCCGTGGGCGGAGTCGTCGTCGCGCCGCAGGGTGCCGAGCTGTCGATCTCGGCTCGTTGCGCGCAGCTGAACGCGCCGATCCCTCTCGGCGCGACGCGTCCCTACCAGGTCTACTACCGCGACGGAACTCCGGCCTTCTGCCCCGACCCGCCGGGGAGCTCGTTCAACGTCTCGAACGGCTTCCTCGTCGCCTGGGGAGGGTGAGCGGCTTGGACAGGCTTGATCGTCGGCTCGCAACGCCCGCCGCCCGATCCCCCCTGAAAGCCTGAGGATCACCCGCAGCCACCCCGCAGCCGTTCGCAAGGACCTCTGGGACGAGGGAGGAGGCCCCCGTCCACCCCGCGGGCGCCGGTAGCCCGGCCTCGTGTCCGCCCCCCCTCCCCCGGCGAGCAATTCCCCACTTATCCCGACACCGCGGCTTCGCGGCTCCTCTCCCTCCCTCCAGGACGTCCCGCTCGCAGCCCCTTCAGGGGATCACCCACGCGGGACGGGTGAAGCCGACCTCGCGACTCGCGCCGGTCCGCTGACCGCCGGAGTTTCGTGGACATCGTGAGGAATTGCATCGTGATCAAGTCGTGGATCAGCGTGTGTGTTTCCGTGGCCGTCGCGGGGAGTTCCGTTTCGGCGCAGGTCACGGACCCGGTGAGCGTCGGCCTGGGCGGCACGCCGAGCAACGGCCCCAGCAGCCGCGCCTCGATCTCGGCCAACGACCGCTACGTGGTGTTCGAGAGCGTCGCTACGAACCTCGTGACCGGCGACGCGAACGGCGCGCGGGACATCTTCGTGCGCGACCGCCTGACCGCCACGACCACGCGGGTGAGCGTCGGCCCCGCAGGCGTGGAAAGCGACGGCGACAGCTTCTTTCCGTCGATCTCGTCCGACGGTCGATACGTCGCGTTCGAGAGCCTCGCCACGAACCTGGTGGCCGGGGATACGAACGGCGTCTCGGATGCCTTCTGGCACGACCGGCAGACCGGAACGACCGTTCGGGTGAGCGTCACTGCCGCGGGAGCCGAGGCCGACGGCGCCAGCACGCACCCCGCGATCTCCGGCGACGGCAGCATCGTCGCGTTCGACAGCGTCGCCACGAACCTCGTGGCCGGGGACACGAACGGCGTCATGGACGTCTTCGCGCGCGACGGGCTCACTTCCATGCTCAGCACGACCACGCGGATGAGCGTCGATTCGGCCGGCGTGCAGAGCAACGGGGCCAGCGCCAAGGCTGCGATCTCGGCGAACGGCGCGATCGTCGTGTTCGAGAGCGCGGCCAGCAATCTCGTGGGCGGGGACTCGAACGCGCTGCTGGACGTGTTCTGGCGAGACCGCTCGCCTGCGGCGACCGGGACCGGACGCGTCAGCGTCGGTACGGGCGGCATCCAGGGCGCGGGTCCGAGCAGCGCCCCCTCGATTTCGGCGAACGGGCGCTTCGTGGCCTTCGCGAGCGACGCGAGCAACATCGTCGCCGGGGACTCGAACTTCACGATGGACGTGTTCGTCCGCGACCGCCAAACGGCCTCCACCGCGCGGGTGAGCGTCGATACGGGCGGCTCGCAAGGCGCCATGTGGAGCGGCAACCCCTCGATCACGATCGACGGGCGTTTCGTCACGTTCGCGAGCGACTCCGACAATCTCGTGGGCGGGGATTCGAACCTCACGATGGATGTCTTCGTCCGCGACCTGCTTCTCGGCACGACCGAGCGTGCCAGCGTCGACTCGGGCGGCTCGCAGGGCGCCCTGTGGAGCGGCGATCCTTCGATCTCGGCCGACGGCCGGCACGTCGCCTTCGTGAGCGACTCGGCGAACCTCGTCCCCGGCGACACGAACGGCTTCAGCGACGTGTTCGTGCGCGACAGCGGCGCTGCGTCGGCGTTCGAGTCGTTCTGCTTCGGCGACGGGACGGGCGCTGCGTGCCCGTGCGGCAACAGCGGCATCTCCGGGCGCGGCTGCGAGAATTCGGGCTCGACCGGCGGCGCGCTGCTCTCGGTGACGGGCGTCGCGAGCCTCTCGGCCGACACGGTGCAATTCACGTCGTCGGGCGAGAAGGTGACCGCGGTGAGCATCTTCCTGCAGGGCAGCCTCGTGATCGCGCCCATCGATTACGGGGATGGATTGCGGTGCACCGGCGGCAACCTCAAGCGCCTCTACACGAAGGCCGCGGTGGGCGGAGTCGTCGTCGCGCCGCAGATGGGAGATCCGTCGATCTCCGCACGCTCCGCGCAACTGAACGCCCCGATACCGCTCGGAGCGACGCGGCCCTACCAGGTCTACTACCGTGACGGAGCCCAGGGCTTCTGCCCCGACCCGCCGGGGAGCACGTTCAACGTGTCGAACGGCTTCCTCGTCGCCTGGGGAGGGTGAGCGGAATCCGCGAGGGTTGCGAGAAACACCCTGTAGGCCTGCCCGGGAGGCCTCGCCGGCTCGTGCGGGCGCAATTCCGTGTGCTGAATCTCCAAGTGCCCCTAGGATGGATAGGTCTGTCCGCAGTACCTCACCGCTCGCAACGGACTGGGTGCGGACGCCAGAGGCTCGAGAGATTCGACTGAACGAGGGAGTGCTCGTATGGGGAACTCGCCGTTTCGAATTGCGGGGACGTTCACCGGTGTGTTGTTCTGCACGCCGTTGTTTGCACAGGTGACGCACCGAGTGAGTCTCGGTGCGGCCGGGTCGCAGGCCAATGGGGAGAGCTACGATCCCTCGGTCTCCACCGATGGGCGCTACATCGCGTTCGCCAGCGATGCGCCCAACCTCGTTCCCGGGGACACGAACGGAGTTCTCGACATTTTCGTGCGAGACTTCCTGCTCGGTACGACCGAGCGCGTGAGCGTCGGCTCTGGAGGGACGCAGGCGAACGGAATCAGTTTCGATCCCTCGATCTCCGCGGATGGTCGCTACGTGTCGTTCAGCAGCTCCGCCACGAATCTCGTTGCCGGTGACACGAACGGAACCATGGACGTCTTCGTACGCGACCGCCAGATCGGCACGACCGAACGGATGAGCGTCGACTCGTCGAGCGTCGAGGGGAATGGAGACAGCTCCGAGTCCCGCATCTCGGGCGACGGCAGCCATGTGGCATTCAGGAGCCTCGCCACGAATCTCGCTCCCGGGGACCTGAACGGATCGATCGACGTCTTCGTTCGCGATCGCCTCGGATCAGTCACCGAAATGGCGAGCGTCGATTCGAGCGGCGTGCAGGGGAACGACAACAGCATCGCGCCGTCGATCTCGACCGACGGCCGTTACGTGGCGTTCCGGAGCGTTGCCACGAATCTCGTCCCGGCCGACCTGAACGGCTGGCGCGACATTTTCGTGCGCGACCGCCTGAACTCCACGACCGAGCTCGTGAGCGTCGACTCGGCTGGAGCGCAAGGCAACGGCGATAGTTTCGATTCGGTGATCTCGGCCGACGGCCGCTTCGTGGCCTTCGGCAGCATGGCGTCCAACCTCGTCCCTGCCGACGGGAACGGGAGCGCGGACGTCTTCCTGCGCGACCGGCTGAACTCCACGACCGAGCTGGTCAGCCTCGATTCGAGCGGCGCGCCGGGGAACCAGAACGCGGGCGAGGGGCTCGCGGTCACGATGGATGGCCGATACGTCGCCTTCGTCAGCAGCGCCACGAACCTCGTCGCCGGCGACACGAATGGCTGGGATGACGTCTTCGTCCGCGATCGGCAGGGCGGCACGACCGAACGTGTCAGCATCAGCTCGGGAGGGTCCCAGGCCTTCGCGGAGAGCTTCGGCCCCGCGATCTCCGCCGACGGTCGCTTCGTCGCGTTCGTGAACCCGGACTCCAACCTCGTGCCCGGCGATTCGAACTCCGTATACGACGTCTTCGTCCGTGAACGCGGAGGCGGTACGCTGAATCTGAGCATCAGCATCGGCCTGGGCGGGGCGCCGGGGAATGCCGACAGCTTCGATCCCTCGGTCTCGGCGGACGGCCGGTATGTGGCCTTCTCGAGCTTGGCCACGAACCTCGTCGCGGGTGACACCAACGGCCTGCGGGACATATTCGTCCGCGATCGAGCCTTGTCCTCGACGAGGCGCGTGAGCGTGAGCTCGGGAGGCACGGAGAGCAACGACGACAGCTCCAACCCGTCGATCTCCGCGGACGGGAGATTCGTCGCCTTCGACAGCCTCGCGACCAACCTGGTCACGGGGGATACGAACGCTTGTGCCGACGTCTTCAGGCACGATCTCGTGACGGGCGCGACGATTCGCGTGAGCGTCGACTCCGCCGGAGTGCAGGGCAACGGCGCCAGCTCCAGGCCGGCCTGTTCCGCGGACGGCAGTAGCGTCGCCTTCGAGAGCGTGGCCACCAACCTCGTGTCCGCGGACACCAATGGGGAGTCGGACATATTCGTGCGCAGCGGGCTCACGGCTCTCGTCAGCGCGACGGTGCGCGCGAGCGTCAGCTCGACGGGAGCCCAGGGCAACGGGAACAGTGCGAACGCCTCGATCTCCGGAAACGGAGTCCTGGTCGCATTCGACAGCCTGGCCACGAATCTCGTGACGGGCGACACGAATCTCGTCCGGGATGCGTTCGTCCGGAACGTCGGCACCGCCCAGACCGCGCGCTGGAGCGTCGCCTCGAACGGAGCGCAGGCCGACGGCCACAGCTCCAACGCCGTCATCTCCGGCGACGGCGGCTGCCTCGCTTTCCAGAGCTCGGCCACCAACCTCGTCCCGGGGGACACCAATCTCACGGTCGATGTCTTCGTGCGGAACGGAGTGGCCAGCACGACGCAGCGAGTCAGTGTCGACTCGGGTGGGACCCAAGGGTTGGGAGCAGGGAGCTCGGATCCCTCGACCTCCGTCGACGGGCGTCACACTGCCTTCGTGAGTGCCGCGAGCAATCTCGTGCCCGGGGACAGCAACGGTTCTCCCGACGTCTTCGTGCACGATCGCCTGATGGGCTTGACCCTGCGCTCGAGCACCGACTCCAGCGGAATCCAGGGCTCGGGTGCCAGCGGTGGAGCGGCGATCACGGCAGACGGCCGTTACATCGTCTTCGACAGCAGCGCGAGCAACCTCGTCCTCGGCGACACGAACGGGGTCCGGGATGTCTTCTTGAGGGACAAGGGGACGGTTTCGGCGTTCGACTCGTTCTGCTTCGGAGACGGGACGGGAGCTCCTTGTCCGTGCGGCAACAGCGGCACTTCCCTGCGCGGCTGCCAGAACTCGGGCTCGACCGGAGGCGCGCTGCTCTCGGTGACGGGCGTTGCAAGCCTGTCGACAGACACGGTGCAGTTCACATCGTCGGGCGAGAGGCCGACCTCGTTGAGCATCTTCCTGCAGGGCAGCACCGTGATCGCGCCGCTCAACTACGGCGACGGATTGCGCTGCACGGGAGGCAATCTCAAGCGGCTCTACACCAAGACAGCCGTCGGCGGCGTCGTCGTCGCGCCTGTGACCGGCGAGCTCTCGATCTCCGCCCGCTCCGCGCAGCTGAACGCCCCGATCCCGCTCGGAGCGACGCGGCCCTACCAGGTCTACTACCGCGACGGAGCTCCGGGCTTCTGCCCCGACCCGCCGGGGAGCACGTTCAACGTGTCGAACGGATTCCTCGTCGCCTGGGGGGGATGAGCCCCGCGTCCGGTCCCGGAGGTCTCGAGCCGGTTCGGCCGGAGGAGGACAGGTGCATGCCCTCCATCCACCCCCATGGTGCTGGAGGCAACACATCCCGGGAATCCGCGGTAGGCTAGATCCCTTCGCAAGCTCGGCTCGTTCCCCTGAATCGAAGGGAGACTCGCACAGACCCACAGGGGGAGATTCGCTCGGGAGGGACAGACATGAGCAACCCCAGGATGCGAGCAATCGCATTCCTCGTCGGCACGACACTTTGTGTTCCCGCCGCGGCGCAGGTGACGAAGCGAGTCAGCGTGAGCACGGCGGGGGTGCAGGGGAACGGCACGAGCCAGAGCTGGCTGAACTCCGCGGACGGCAGCCTGACGATCATGGACAGCGTCGCGACCAATCTCGTCCCCGGGGACACGAACGGGGTCGGGGACATCTTCGTCTACGACAGCGTCAACGAGACGATGGAGCGCGTGAGCGTCGGCACGGGCGGGACGGAGGCCAACGCCGCCAGCGTCAACAACGCAATCTCTCCCGGCGGTCGGTACGCGGTGTTCGCCAGCGCCGCCACGAATCTCGTCGCCGGCGACACGAACGGGTTCCAGGACATCTTCGTGCGCGATCGGCTCGGCGACACGACCGAGCGCGTGAGCGTCGATTCGGGCGGGGCCCAGGGCGATGCGGCGTCCGGGGTAGTCGGGTCGGGCAATCCCCTGTCCATCTCGGCGGCGGGACGCTACGTCGGATTCGACAGCCTGGCGACCAACCTCGTCGCGGGGGACACGAACTCCGTGAACGACGTCTTCGTCCGCGACCTCCAACTCGGGACGACGGAACGGGTGAGCGTCGCCACGGGTGGAGCCCAGGGCAACGGCACGAGCTCCAACGCATCCCTCTCCGCCGACGGCCGCTACGTAGTGTTCCTGAGCCAGGCCTCCAACCTCGTCGCCGGAGACACGAACGGAATCCAGGACGTCTTCGTCCGCGACCGCGTGGGCATGACCACCGAGCGGGTGAGCGTCGATTCGGCCGAGACACAGGGCAATGGAGTCAGCAGCGTCCCCTCCATTTCCAACGACGGCCGATACGTCATCTTCGACAGCACGTCCACGAACCTGGTGGCCGGTGATACCAACGGCGTTCTCGACATTTTCGTCCGCGACCTCGCGAGCGGCACGACCGTTCGCGTGAGCGTCGATTCGGGCGGAGGGCAAAGCGACGGGATCAGCACCCAGCCCTCGATCTCCGCCGACGGCCGCTTCGTGACGTTCCGGAGCGAGGGAACGAACCTCGTCCCGGGCGACACGAACGGTACTGGGGACGCCTTCGTGCGCGATCTCCTGGCGGGGACCACCTGGAGAGTGAGCGTCGACTCGAGCGGGAACGAGTCCAACGGCGAGTCCTCCTGGCCCTGGATTTCGGGCGACGGCGGGCACGTCTGCTTCATGAGCGATGCGACGAACCTTGTTTCCGGAGACACGAACGGGGTCATGGACGTCTTCGTCCACTCCATTGGCGCAGGCGGGACCGAGGCGGAGAGCAGCGGTTTGGGTGGGGTGCCGAGCAACGGCAATAGCTCCGCCGCCTCGATCTCCGCCGATGAACGCTACGTCGCGTTCGAGAGCCATGCCACGAATCTCGTCGTCGGCGACACCAACGGCTGGAAGGACATCTTCGTGCGGGATCGCCAAACCGCCACGACCGAACGCGTGAGCATCAGCTCCGGGGGAGCGGAGGGCGACGGCGACAGCTCGAACCCCGCGATTTCCTCCGATGGCCGCTACGTCGCGTTCGACAGCGTCGCCACCAACCTCGTCGCGGGCGACACGAATGCGGTGGCGGATGTGTTCGTGCGCGACCGCCAGCTCGGCACGACCACGCGCGTGAGTGTCGGCTCGGAGGGAGATGGTCCCAGCGTCAAGCCATCGATCTCCGCCGACGGCAGCGCGATCGCGTTCGAGAGCGCCGCCACCAACCTCGTGGTCGGGGACACCAATGCCGCTCTGGATGTCTTCGTACGCGATCTCCAGGCGAGCACGACTTCGCGGGTGAGCGTGGATTCAGCCGGAGTGCAGGGCAATGGCGACAGCGCCAATGCTTCGATCTCCGCGGACGGCCTCCTGGTCGCATTCGACAGCGCCGCCGGAAACCTCGCGCCCGGGGATTCCAATCTCACGCTGGATGTCTTCGTGCGCGATCGCCAGCTCGCTTCGACGGTGCGAGTGAGCGTGGATTCCGGCGGGACGCAGGGGGCGGGATCGAGCTCGGACCCCTCGATCTCGGGCGACGGGCGCTTCGTGGCCTTCGCGAGCGACGCCAGCAACCTCGTGGGCGGGGACACGAACCTCACGCTGGATGTCTTCGTCCACTACTTGCTGCTCTCGACGACCGAGCGAGTGAGCGTGGATTCGGGCGGGACGCAAGGAGCGAGCTCGAGCGAGGATCCCTCGATCTCGGCCGACGGCCGCTACGTGGCCTTCGCGAGCCTGGCGGACAACATCGTGAGCGACGACACGAACCTCACGATGGACGTCTTCGTGCGCGACACGGCCATCGCCTCGACCCGGCGCGTGAGCGTCGACTCGGGAGGGACTCAAGGGCTCGGCGCGAGCTCGCGTCCTTCGATCTCCGCCGATGGCCTCCTCGTCGTGTTCGACAGCGACGCAGCCAACCTCGTCGACGGGGACACGAACGGCTCTACCGACGTGTTCTTGCACGACGACGGCAACGCGTCGGCGTTCGAGACGTTCTGTCCCGGCGACGGGACGGTGGCGCACTGCCCCTGCAGCAACAGCGGGATGCCGGGCCGCGGCTGCGAGAACTCCGCCGGAACGGGTGGAGCGCTGCTCACGGTCACCGGTGTCGCGAGCCTCTCGGCCGACACGGTGCAGTTCACGTCCTCGGGCGAGGCGCCGACCGCCTTCAGCCTCGTCCAGCCGAAGGGCTTGAGCATCCTCCTGCAAGGTAGCGGGGTGATCGCGCCCATCGCCTACGGCGACGGCTTGCGTTGCGCGGGCGGCGAGCTCAAGCGGCTCTACACCAAGATCTCCGTGGACGGCGCCTTCGTCGCGCCCGTGGCGGGCGATCTGTCGATCTCGGCTCGATCGGCGCAGCTCAGCGATCCGATCCCGCTCGGATCTACGCGCCCATACCAGGTCTACTACCGCGACGGAACCGCGGGCTTCTGTCCGGGTCCATCGGGGGGTTCGTTCAACATGTCGAACGGATTCCTCGTCGCGTGGGGGAGCTGATCGGTCAGCGTACCGTGAACATGCGGGCCGGTCGAACGCCGATTCCGCTGCCAATACGGCCCGCGAGGTCGACGTTGCGGCGCGAGGATCGCGCGTACACGGCGGTGCCGGCGAAGCTCCCGCCCCGGAAGACGCGCGTGCGTTGGGACCAGCTGATCGGCTCAGCGACATCGCGCTGGCCGTCGCCCGGGAGCACGGGCTGGCTGTAGAGGCCGAACCTGTCCCTGCACCACTCCCACACGTTGCCGTGCATGTCGAAGAGTCCGAAGGGATTCGCGCGGTACGATCCGACCTGGGCGTGGACCGTTTCGCCGTCGTCCAGCCAGGCGTCCCACTCGAAGTAGTGCTCGTTGCCGTGGGACTTGCCGTACGCATCGGAAGTGTTGGCGACACCCTCGAGCGAATCCGTCTCGTCCCCGCTCCAGTAGATCGTGTCCGTGCCGGCCCGGCAGGCATGCTCCCACTGGGCTTCGGTCGGCAGCGTCATCCCGAACCGGGGGAGTACGGCGCTGCAATCCTCCCAGCTCACCTGCTCGACCGGATGGAGGGTCATTTCCAGTCTTCCTGTCGAGCTCCATTCCTTGGCGTGGTTGCCCGCGTTGTAGAGGCTCGGGTTGGTCGCGGTGAGACGCTCCCACTGGGCTTGCGTCATCTCGTACTTCGACAGGAAGAACGGTTCGAGGTTCACCGGCTGGACGGGTGACTCGTTCGTCTGGGCATTCGGGTCGAAATGATCCGCCGAGGGGTCCTCCGCCTGCGCTCCCATGAGGAAGGTTCCGCCCGGGATCAGGACGAAGACGATTCCGCTAGCCTCCTTCAGGACGATCCGGCCGTCCTGGTTCCGTTCCGCGGGTTCCCCGGTCGCGAGGTCCGCGAACTCCCAGAGCCCGGATTCCGTGTCCTGCCCGATCGGCAGCAATCCGAGCTGCGGCTCGAGGGAGAGCGCGTCGTACTTGGGGCATCGCGCCGGCGTCCGGATCGATTCGATGGCCAGTGTCCAGCGCGCCCGGGCTTCCGCGCCGCTCACGCTCCGCTCCTCGATGGCCTTGGCGAACTCCAGCCGTCGCTCGATGCCCCAACCGTGCTCGATCGACGCTCCGGACGAGGCAAGCCCCGTGCGCGGGTCCATGAACGCCTCCAGGTCGGTGACGAGCTTCGAGAGCAGGGCGTGGAGGATCTGATCTTCACGCTGAGGGAAGACCCAGTTTCGACGCAGGGAGACTTCGCGCTCCAGGGCCGCAACTTCGACTTGTAGGCGATCCCGTTCACCCCGGTCCATCGCCAACTGCGTCGAGCTGGCTTTCTCGCCGACGATCGATCCGGGGGACTCGTGCGACTTCAGCTTGGCTGAGAGCTCCTCGATGCGCTCGCGATTGTCCGTCAACTCCTGGAAACGCGGATGCGCGCGGCGTTCGGCTTCGCGCTCCGCTTCGCTCTGCGGCACTGCGCGCGAGTCGACCTCGGCCAGCTTGCGGCTCAAGTCGGCGAGGCCCGGCTTGGAGCTCGTTCCCTCGGCCTCGTTCGCGACCCGGCCATCGAGGAGCGACCGCGCGCTCTCCAACCAGGCCTCGTACTTCTCGAGGTTCTCCGGATCGGCGGGCCACAGCTCTCCCGCTCGACGGACCAAGTCTCCCAGATCGCGCGGCAGATCGACGACCGCCGAGAGGGACAGCAGGTTCTCGAGATTCCGCCGGGCGATTTCTTCCTGTCTCTTCGCCTCCGCGGCGTTCTCGCTGGCGGCGATGGCGTTCTTCTCGGATTCGATCCGCCGCTTCTCGGCCTTGCGCTCGAGTGACAGGCTGACGATCAATCCGACGATCAGCGCGAGGACCCCTGCCGCCACGGAAGCAGCCAGAGGCTTGTTGCGCTCCACCCACTTCTTCGCTTCGGCCCACGCGCCCGTCTCGTACGCATGGACTACGCGGTGCTCGAGGTAGGCGCGCAGATCCTCCGCAAGACCGAGCGTGTCCGCGTATCGATTCTCCGGCTCGCGCGCCATCGCCTTCTCGCAGATCGCCGCGAGCTCGGCGGGCACGTCCTTGCGCAGCGTCGCGAGCGGCGCGGGCGGGCCCTGGAGGACCATCGCGAGCACGGTGCGGTTGGAAATGCGCGCCTGCGGCTTCACGTACGGCATCTGCCGCGCGAGCAGGTGGTAGAGCATCGAGCCGATCGCGTACACGTCCGAGCGCGGCGAGAGACGCTCGATCTCGCCCTGCGCCTGCTCCGGCGGCATGTAGGCCGGCGTGCCCATCACGTCGCCGTCCATCGTCACGAGCGGGGAGTCGGGCGATTCCTCGCGTTCCTCGCGGCGCTCCGTCTTCACCGATGCCAGCGAAGTCGTGAAATCGGGCCGCAAGCGGATGTCGTGCGTGTCCTTGCGCCCGAGCACGCGCGCGAGGCCCCAGTCCATCACGTAGACCTCGCCGAAGCTCCCGACCATGACGTTGGCGGGCTTGAGGTCGCGGTGGATGACGCCCTTGCTGTGCGCGTAGGCCATCGCCTCGCACACCTTGAGCACCACGGAGAGCGCGCGCGTCTCGTTCCACTTCTCCTTCCCCTCGAAGACGAGGTCGAAGATGTGCTTGAGGTCGCGCCCCTTGACGAGCTTCATCGTGAAGTAGACGCGGCCGTCGCTGTCGAGGCCGAGCTCGTGCACGGGAGCGATGCCGGGGTGGTCGAGCTGCCCGGTGACCTGCGCTTCCTCGAGGAAGCGTCCGAGCATGCGCGAGTCGACGCTCGGGGTGCTGCCCTCGACGCGGGCGTCGGCCTTGCCGAGGATGACCTTCATCGCGAGCGTGCGGCGGAGGTCCTCGTCGCGAACTTTGAGGATCGCGCCCATTCCGCCGCGGGCGATCTCGCCCTGGAGGGAGTAGCGCGACTTCTCGAAGCGGTGGCTGGCGAGGCGCGTCAGCAACTCGTCCGTCGCGCCACTCGCCGAATCGGCGGCCTCGATGGGCGGCGAGAGGCCGGGATCGGAGTCAGGATCGGGCGAACCGGTGGGAGAGGACACGCGAGGAGAGGCACGGCGGGGAAGCGACGCGCGCGTCTCATGCTAGCGCAGTCGCTTCGGGCAGGGACATGGAAGCTCGTCTGATCAGGCTCGGTCGATCTGGAGCCAGAATCCCAGGCCGAACACGGCCGTGAAGTACAGCCACAGGAGCACCGCGACGATGTGGACGGCCGTGTTGCGAGCGTGGCCTCGCCACAGGCTGCTGTCGTAGACGAAGAGTTGCGTCAGGAGCCGCAGTCCCCAGAAGAGGGCGAGGCCTCCCAGCACGGCGCGGGCGAGCGGGGACGGCGCGGCCAGCTCGGCGGCGAAGCAGATCGAGAGCAGGCCGAACAGCACGAGCGTGAGGACGATGAACGCGACGTGAACGAGGAAGATCCGACGATTGAGCAGGGTGAGCTTCGCCAGGTCCTCCCTCTACCCCAGCTGCTTCGGCAGGAACGGATGCACCGCGGCGAGCAGGAGCAGCAAGACACCCGCGACGCGCAGTTGTGTTTCGACGTTCATGCGCTCTTCTCTAGCGCGCGTACGCCCGCCGCGCGAACCGCAGCGCGACGTACCGAATCACCCGGTTCTTCCCCGTGATCGACCCGAAGATCCGCCCGAGCTGCCCCGGGTACCCGTGCCTGCTCATGGAGAGTGTCGAGACCTGCGCTTCGACTCGAAGTACACGTACATCCACACGACGAGCGCCCACTCGACGGCGAGGAAGCCGATGAAGATCCACGTCATCGGCCGTGAGCGGTCGAATTCGTCGAAGGTGCGCACGATGGAGACGAGGATGGCGCCGAACCAGAGGATCCCCGCCTCGGCCACGAGCTTGAGCGCGCTCCAGCGTTCCTCCCGCAGGATCACGAGCTGCACGGCGGTAGGCGCAAGGAACAACGCGCCGATCGCCTGAGCCGCGAGCGGTTTGACCGGCCAGGGCCAGACATCGGCCATCGGGCCCGGCGCGAAGATCAACGCGGCGCCGACTGCGCCGAACAGGAAGCCCAGCAGGAGCGAGATCACTCGCAGTCCGCGCGGCACGAAGACTTCACCCGCTTCGGGTGTCCTGGGATCTCGCCGCCAGTTCAGCCACAAGAGCAGGGTGAGGAACGGCGGGAACACGAGGTATGCCGTGATCCAGACGGCGAGCCGCGGCGGATCGTTCGTGAACTTCTCCCAGTGCAGGATCGACACGATGCCGAGCGCCACGAGCACGGGCAGCGTGGCGACGAGGACGAGTGACACGCGGTGCCAAAGGCGCGCGAAGGCGACCCGCAGGAAGCTGTAGACGACCGCGAAGTAGAGGGTGCCGAACAGGAGCGCCGACATCTTCGGAGCCAGCGGCCACGCGAAGTTCTCGGCGGTATTGCCCGGGTTGAAGGTGAGCCCGAAGAAGAACGGGAACACGATGGCGGCCAGCGCGCCGAAGAGCACGCGCGTGATCGGAAGGATGCGGTCGTCCCTGGGGGGTGTGTGCATGGGCGAGTCTCGGCCGAGGCGGCCTTGGCTCCGGATCCGGAATGCGAGCCGGCACTCTGGAATCGCGGCGGGGCGCGCGCAAGGAATGCCGCGGGGATCGAATCACCGCGCGTACGCCCGCCGCGCGAACAGCAGCGCGAGGTACGGGATCATCCGGGTCTTCCGCGGGATCAGCTGGAAGATCCGCCACAGCCTCTCCGGGTTCCAGTAGAAGCGCCGGTAGGCCTTCTTCCGCAAGGCGAGGATCTTCTCCTCCGGCACCGCCGAGAGGTTGATGTCGCTCTGGTACGGCTCGTACGTCGACCAATCCGTCGGCAGGTGGAATCCCGCCTCCTCGACCTGCTCGAAGAGCCGCGTGCCCTTGAACGGGATCACGCGGAAGAACGCGGCGGTGTGGAAGCTCGACTTCGCGGCCCAGTCGATCGTCGCCTCCATCTCCTCCTCGGTCTCCGTCGGGAAGCCGAGCATGAACGCGCCGTGCACCATGACGCCCTGGTCGGCGATGAAGTCGACGATCTTCCCGACCTTGTCGATCTTCAAGTTCTTCTGCATCACCTTCTGCAGCCGCGGCACGGCCGACTCGACCGCGACCATGCAGCGGTACATGCCGGCCTTCTTCAGCAGCAGCACGAGCTCCTCGTCGAGGATGTCGCCGCGGAAGCCGTTCGGGAAGGTCAGGGCGATCTTCCACCCGCGGTCGACGATCCCCTGGGCGATCGCCTTCGCGCGCGCGGGGCGGAAGTTGAAGATGTCGTCCATGAAGACGATCTCCTTCACGCCGTACTTCGTCACGAGCAGCTCGATCTCGGCCAGGACGTTCTCGGCGCTGCGCTCGCGGAATGCCTTGCCGTAGCTGTTGTGGCAGTACGTGCAGCGCCAGGGGCACGCGCGCGAGCTGAACATCGTCGCGAATTCCTTGTGCGCGTAGATCACCCCTCCGCGCGGGACGGTCGCGTACTTCGCGTGGTCGACGAGGTCCCAGGCGGGGAACGGCATCTGGTCGAGGTTCGCGGGCGGGGGGCGGTCGGGGTTCGAGACGACGGCGCCGTCCTCGCGGCGCCACGAGAGGCCCGCGCATGCGCTCCAGTCCGTCCGGCCCTCCTTCAGGCCTGTGAGGAGCTCCGCGAAAGTTTCTTCGCCCTCGCCGCGCACGACGAAGTCGACCGCGGGATCCACGAGCACGTCTTCCGCCGCGACGCTCGGGTGCGGGCCGCCGCAGACGATCGTCGCCGAGGGCAAGCGCTTGCGCATCCCGCGCGCGACTTCGTGCATGCAACCCGCCTCGTAGGTCATCGCGGAGAGGCCGATGACGTCGGGCCGGAGGCGCTCGAGCTCGTCGCACGCCTGCGCGGCCGTCCACCCCTCGACCTTCATGTCGATCAGGCGGACGTCGGGATGCCCGAGAGCCCGCGCCGCCGACGCGATCGCCATGATCCCGAGCGGGTGGACGTGCGTGAACTGCGTGTAAGGGTGGTAGGTCTGGACCAGGACGACGCGGAGAGTCGCGCGTGCCGAGCGCGCAGTCCGCGTCGGGGGGGGAGCCTGGAGCTGAGCGATCATCGGAACCCCAGCATCGTATCGGTGACGGCCCGTTTCCGCCCTCGGCTTGTGCGTTCGTGAGCGGAGGAGTAGCGTCACGGGGGTCCGTAGAACGCACCTTTTTCGAGGCCTCCTTCGATGAAGCTCCCCGCAACGAAGCTCGCTGCTTCGGTCTTGATTCTCGCCGCCGCCGCCCTGACCTCTGCCGGCTCGAGCTCCGTGCCCGGCGCCGCGGTCGAGTACTCCTTCCGCGAGCCGCCGCTCAACTCGCTCGGCGTCAGGAGCCTCGCGGAGCTGCGCGGCAAGCCGATCGTCATCGACTTCTGGGGCAAGAACTGACCCGGCTGCATCGGGGGGTCCGTGCCGGCCTCCACCAAGCTGCAGGAGAAGTACGGCGAAGACGTGCAGGTGATCTTCGTCGAGTGCCAGAACACGCCGAAGGACACTTGGGAGGCCTTCGCGTGGAAGATGAAATGGATGGGCAACCGCTCGATGTGGACCACCGAGCGCCCCATCCCGACGGTGGGCAAGGGATTGCCCGAGGTCGCGCTGATCGGCGTCGACGGAGAAGTCGTTCTCCAGGGCTATCCCGGCGACTTCGGCAAGAAGTTCGACGAGGCGGTCGAGGGTGAGATCAAGAAGTCCAAGGAACCGCCCGCGGGCACGCCGAAGGAGCTGAAAAAGGCCTGGCAGCTCTTCCACAAGGGCGACGTCGCCGGCGCGCTCGCGGAGTGCGAGAAGGTCGGCGGGGACGACGCCCTGAAGGCCAAGGACGAGTTCGTCGCCCGCACGACCGCCCGCGTCGGCCGCGCGAAGTGGCTGATCGACGGCGGGCACATCACGAGCGCGGAGAAGCTCCTCGAGGCTCTGGAGAAGGGAGTCAAGGCGGACGCCGAGCTCGCTCCCAAGGTCGCCGAGCAGAAGACGAGGCTCGCCTCGGCCGAGCTCGCGCAGGAACGGGAAGCCGACAAGGCCTTCTCGGCCTTCGTGGCCGACGTCGCCAAGAAGAAGCCCTTCGAGGAGGCGAACGTGAAGCGGGCCCAGCAGATCGCGACCAAGCACAAGGGCACGAAGGCCGCGGTGCGTGCTGAACGCTTCGTCACGCTCTCCAAGGTCAAGCTCGAGAAGTAGCGAAACCGACCGGCCTGCCGGCGAGCCAGCGGTGTATCCTGGGGCTCCCCATGGCCCGCATCGCATTCATCGTCACGACCTGCCACGAGTTCGAAGGCATCAAGGTCCTCTCGTCCGTGCTCAAGAAGCACGGCCACGTCGCCGACTGCTTCGTGCGTTCCGAGGAGAAGGACTTCTCCGCCGCCGTGCGCGAATTCGAGCCCGACGTCATAGGCATCTACGCGACGACCGGCCAGGAAGCCTGGTGCTACGGCGCGATCCGCGGCTGGAAGAAGGAGCTGCGCCATCTCAAGGTGGTCATGGGCGGTCCGCACCCCTCCCACGATCTCGAGCCGCTGTCCTGGTCCGACGTCGTCGACGCCACGATCAAGGGCGAGGGCGAGTACGCGATGCTCGACCTCGTCAACGCCTGGGAAGCGGGGCGTTCGATCGAGGACATCCCGAACATCGCCTGCCTCAAGAACGGCGTCGCCGTCCAGAACCCGATACGCCCCGTGATCGGCGACCTCGACTCGCTGCCCTTCCCCGACGTCGACGTCTTCTACAAGTACCCGTTCCTGCGCGGCAAGCGCGTGATGCAGGTGCACGTGAGCCGCGGCTGCCAGAATTCGTGCACGTACTGCTCGGTCGGGCTGATGAAGAAGGACTGGGTCAGCGGACGGCGCGGCGAACGTTTCAACCGCCAGAAGTCGGTCGACTACGTGTGCGAGGAGATGAACGACATCCTCGCGCGCTATCCGGGCTTCCGCATGGTCAATTTCGGCGACGCGGCGCTCAACATGACCAGCGGCTGGCTGCAGGAGTTCTCGGAGAAGTGGCCGCAGCGCGTCGGCCTGCCCTTCGCCTGCAACATCAACATCAACTATCTCGACGAGGCCGACATCGCGGCGCTCAAGCGCGCGGGCTGCGTCAGCGTCCAGTTCGGCCTGGAGTCAGGCAGCGAGGAGGTGCGGCTCAAGGTCTTCAAGAAGGGCTACACCGACGAGATCGTCTACGGGATCCCGAAGCTCCTGCGCAAGCACAAGATCACCTACCGCACGAACAACATGATGGGCTCGCCGACCGAGACGCTCGAGGACATGTTCGAGACGGCGCGGGTCAACAAGCGCATCAAGCCCAATGGTTGCACGGTCCTGATCTACCGGCCCTTCAAGTCGACCGTCCTCGGGCAGGAGGACTACGCGACGGGCCGCGTCGACCTCGGGAAGGACATCGGGCCGTCGCTCCAGAACGACACGATGATGAAGCGCGGCGACGTGCGCGAGGTAGTCAACCTCCAGAAGCTCTTCAACGTCGTCGTGTACGCCCCGGGCGGCGAGGCGCTGGTCCGCCGGCTGATCGGGATGCCGCGCAACCCGGCCTTCGACTTCACGCTGCTTGCGTTCCTGTGGTACCAGCACGCGGTCGTTTCGGGCTACGGGATGCTCGACGACTTCAAGCTGGGGATGAAGAACGTGCGGAACATCTTCGGCAAGAGCCGGCCGGAGGCTCGGCGGAGCTTCCTCGAGACGCTCGACACGGGCGCCGAGGCGACGGTCTAGGTCCTCCGGGGCGAGTCCGGTCCGGCCCGTTTCGCCCAGGAATCCTCAGAGACCCTGGAGGTTCTCCAGGAGCTTCTTGTACTTCGGATCGTCGGGGGCGATCTCGACGGCCTTCCTGGCTGCGGCGATCGCGTCCTCGCGCTTCCCGGCCAGCCGGAGCGCTCGCGCCCGGTACGAGAACGCCTCGGCCTGGCTGTCGAAGAGCTGGACCATGCGCAGCGTCATGGCCAGGAAGAACGACTTGTCCGCTTCGGACAGCTCGTCGCGCCGGCTCCAGAAGATCTCCGAGGTCCCGAGGCACCAGTTCAGCAGGAAGGTCTTCTCCTGGGGAACGCCCCGCCACGCGCGCGAGAGGCAGTCGCGCCGCTTCTCGCGGTGGGACTTGGCCTCCTCCGGCTTGCCCACGGCCTGCCTCTCCAGGTAATCGTGCGTGTTCGCGAGGCGCATCCAGCCGTCCCAGAGGATCTCGGGATCGTCCTGCAGCTCGACGAAGGTCCGCAGCTCCCCGACCTTGTCCATCGGCAGCTCGCCCTTCTCGGCCCAGTGCTTTTCGATCGCGGAGGTGATCTCGTCGTAGCGCATGCGCATCCGCGCGCGCGAGCGGCCTTCGGGATCCAGGCGGAGGATGATGGCCTTCTGCTCGTTCATCCCCTCCTCGTCCCCGACCGAGCGCAGCTTCTGGAAGAGCTGGAAGTGGGCCCCGACGTCGTCCTTCCGGCCGGCGAGCCGGCGTCGGAGATCGCCGATCGTCCCGATGTCGTTGACGATTCTCGCCGCCTCCGCCAGGAAGGGATCCGGATCGTACCGGCCGTCGAGCCGGTCGCGCGGACTGCCGTCGGGGTTGAACCACACGAGAACCGGGAGATGCTTGATCGGAATCCGCGACGCCATCGGCGTCAGCGTATTCGGCTCGATGCGCACGCAGACGACCTTGGCCAGCGCCGCGACGACGCGGTCGTCGGAGAACGTGGTCCGGCTCATCGTGGAGCACTCGGGGTCCTGCTCGGTGCGGTAGAAGGCGAGGACGATCGCGTTCTTCGACTTGGCCTGTTCGACAGCGCTCTCCAGCGACCCGGCGAACCACGGGACCTTGTCGGTGACGGCCTGTGCGGGCGCGCTGGTCGGACGCGCGGGATGCGGAACGGCAAGGAGGAGCGGTGCGAGGAGAAGGAGTTGATTCATGGGTCGATCTCGGAGAGGGACAAGCTTGAGCGATCGGGGGCCGGACGGGAAGCCGGAGGCTGGGGGGAGCTCGCGTGCGGGGTCCACCGCCCGTGATCGAGCCCCGCGAGGAGCACTTCCGCCGGCGTGATTCGAGTCATGCACACGCGGCCCTCGGGATGGTTGCAGCGACGGGCGAGACAGGGCGCGCAGGGTGGAGGGTTCGACGCCCGCAGCGTCCGGTGAGGGCTCGGCGCGGCTCCCTCGTGATCGCGCACGGGCCAGGGCCCGGTTCGGTGCTCGTCCTGCGGCCCCGAGAGGCAGACCACGGGCAAGCCGACCGCCGCCGCGAGGTGCATCGGCCCCGAGTCGCACGCCACGATCCGCCCGCCGCGCTCGGCGGCCGCGGCGAAGAGCGCCGCGAGCTCCCGCAGCCCGCGCTGACCGGTCCAGTGGCCCAGATTCTCCACGCCGGCTGTTCTCTCCGCGAGAGCGCGTCCTTCCGCTTCCTCCTGCGGCCCGGAAATCACGAGGACGCTCTCGCCGCGCGCGGCGAGCGCCCGTGCGCAGCTCTCGAAACTCGCGATGGGCCAGGATCGCACGTCCTCGGGCGAGGAGAGGTGCAGGAGGGTGGCGGGCAGAGCCGGTTGGCCCACGAACTTCGCGAGCCGTGCGCGTCCCGCTCCCATCTCCTCCCGCGAGAGGAGGGGATCCCTGCGCGGTGGACCCGCGTCGGGCGCCACGTGCGCGGCGAGCGCGAACATCCGGTCCATGGCGTGCGCCGCTCCGCCCGCGACAGCCATGGCGTGGTCGGTCAGCACCCGTGCGGCGAACGGCTCGCGCCAGTCGCGTGGATGCATCCCGCTGCGCCGTCCGGCGCCCGAGCCGATGGTCGCAAGCGCGCTCTTCGCGTTGCCCTGCGCGTCGACGGCCCAGTCCGGACCCCATTCCCGGAGCTCCGTGAGAAGCCGGAGCCACGCCCGCGCGCCCCGTCTCCGCTCGAAGAGGAAGGTCCGCGCGAGACCCGGCAGGCCGTCGAGGAGCCCCGCGAACTCGGGCTGGACGGCCCAGGCGATCTCCGCGCGCGGATGCGCCGCGCGCAGTGCGTGGTAGACGGGCAGAGCGTGAACGACGTCGCCGAGGTGGGAGAGCCTCACGATCAGGATACGACGCGGGGAGATGTTCACGACGACGGATGAAGGGGGCGCTCGCACGAGTCTACAATCACCGGGCGATGGTCCGCCGCCTCTCCACGAAGTGGATGCTCACCGCGCTGTCGGCCGTCGTCCTGCCCTTCCTCGGGTTCGCCTGGTACGTCGACAAGGAGGTCGCCAAGTGGAACGCGACCTACGTCCAGTACGACCTGCTCTCGATCGCCGGGGAGATGGCCGATCGCCTCGACAGCGAAATCCGCGAGCACCGGCTCGACATCGAGCTGTGGGGGACGATTCCTTTCACCGAATGGACGACGGCCAAGTACGGCGGCGACGAGACCGCGTTCGTGCCCATGCTCGAGCGGATGTTCGACCAGTTCATCCGGACGCGGCGGTACTACGACCTGCTCCTGGCGATCGACGAGAACGGACAGCTCGTCGCCTCGAACACCAAGGGAACCGAAGGACAGCCGCTCTCCCAGGACGTGCTCGACAACATCGCCGCGCACGACTATCCGGGCGACGACTGGTTCCAGAAGGCGCTCCGCGGCGAAGCCGCCCTGAAGGACCATCATCGGTCCGATCTCCTGCCGCCCAGGAACACCGCGCCGGGCTCGCACCCGGAGAACTACCACATCGGGTTCGCCGTCCCCGTGCGGAGCCAGGTCGATCCCGAGAAGGTCGTCGGCGTCGTCTACGGGCTCATGAACTGGAGCCACATCCAGCACGACCTGCTCCGCCCCATTCGCCCCAGCATCCCCGGACTCGCCTCGCCCGATCTCTACCGTTCGTCCTACGCGTGGCTGTGGATGTCCGATGCGAACACGATCATCGGACACCAGGACGCGGAGCTCTACACGAGGAAGGTCGGCGAGCCTCCGATCGACCTGCCGCAGCTGGTCGAGGCAGCTCGCGAGAAGGACTGGGGGATGTACCCGGCCTATTCGTTCCGCGGGCTCGAGAAGACGGCCGCCTTCAAGCATTGCGCGGGTCCCGATCGCGGCGGCTTCGGGTGGGTCCTGGGCGTCGGGGTCGACGATCGCGACATCTACGAGATGGTGAACGAGCTCCACGGGCTCCTCGTGGCGGCCACGCTCCTGGCTCTCGGAATCGTCGTGGTCGGAACGGTCGTCGTCGCGCGGCGTACGACACGCCCGATCCTGCTCCTGAAGGAGCAGACCGAGAAGATCTCGAAGGGGGACCTCGAGGCGCGCGTGGAAGTCCGTTCTCGCGACGAGCTCGGCGACCTCGCCCGGTCCTTCAACCACATGACGGTCGAGCTGGCGGAGAGCCGCCGGCGACTCGTGAAGGCCGAGAAGGACTCCGCCTGGCGCGAGATGGCGCGCCAGGTGGCCCACGAGATCAAGAACCCGCTGACGCCGATCAGCCTCTCGGTCGACCTCCTCAAGCGGGCGCGCGACGAGGGTAGCCCCCAGTTCGACGCGATCTTCGACCGCACCGTCGATCTCGTCCAGCGCCAGGTCGAGGGCATGCGGAGGATCGCCTCGGATTTCTCCGCCTTCGCGGGCGCCCACAGGCCCCGCCCGGAGATCGTCGACGCCGCGTCGGTGCTCGAGGAGGTCCTGGAGCTCAACTCGGCCTGGGCGAGCGAGTCGGGGATCGACATCGAGCGTTCGATCGAGAGCGTGCGCGTCTTCGTCGATCGCGGCGAGCTGCGCCGGGTCCTGATCAATCTCGTCTCGAACGCGCTGGAGGCGATGAACCGTGGCGGGCGGCTCAAGGCGAGCGTCGCGCGCGTCGCCGACCCGGCCGGCGGCAGGGTCGAGATCGTGATCCGGGATACCGGCGTCGGGATCTCGACGGAAGTGCGCCAGCGCCTCTTCGAGCCCTACTTCACGACGCGCACGGGCGGCACCGGCCTCGGCCTCGCGATCGCCCGGCGGCTCGTCGAGCTGATGGCGGGCACGATCGAGATCCTGCCGAATCCGGAGGGACAGGGCACGCTCGCACGCGTCGTACTCCGGGAGCACCGGGATTGAGTCCCGAGCATCCCAGCCGGATCGACGGCTCCGTCCTCGTCACGGGGGGCACGGGCTTCCTCGGACGCGAGACGGTCCAGCAACTCGTCGCCTGCGGCGCGGACGTGCACGTCCTGGCCCGCAGGGACTCCGCGCGCGGACCCCTCGCGAGTCTCCAGGTGACGTGGCACGAAGGGGATCTGCGGGACGCGGGCTCGATCGAGAGAGCCTTCGCGGCTCTCGCGCGTGCGGCGCAAGGGTCGGATCGTCCTCCCCGGGCGATCCACGCCGCCGCGCTCATCAGCTACCGTACGCGTGACGGCGATCTGGCGCGGGAGATCAACGTCGAGGGGACGAGGAGGGTGATCGAGGCCTGCCGCCGGCACGGTTTCGCCCGGCTCGTCCACGTGAGCTCGGTCGTCACGATCGGCCATTGCGCCGGTCCGGACCCGATCGACGAGACGGCGAAGTTCAACAATGGGGGCCTGGGCGTCGACTACGTCGACACGAAGCGGGCCGCGGAGGATCTCGTCCTCGCCGCGTCCTCCGGGCTCGACGCGGTCGTGGTGAATCCAGGCGCGATCTTCGGGCCGGTCGAGCGGAGCTCGAACACGGTCCGGCTCATCCGTCGCCTGGCCGCGGGCCGGCCGCCGCCCTTCGTCCCGCCCGGCAGCGTGGGCGTCCTGGGAGTTCGGGATGCCGCGAGCGGCACCCTGCTCGCGCTGCAGATCGGACGCCGTGGGGAGCGCTACCTCCTCGTCGAATCGAACCTCGCCTCCGCCGAGCTGTTCCGGCGCATCTCGAGGATCCTCGGCATGCCCCCGGTCGAGCGCGTGCTGTCGCCGTGGGTCTGGAGAGCGCTGACGCGTCTCGCCGTTCCGTGGGACGCCCTGTCCCCCATGCAGCTGACGCCTCCGCAGGCGCTGACGATGCTCGGCCTCGACCTGCGCTTCGACGCCGCCAAGGCCCGACGCGAGCTCGGTTGGCGACCTGCATCCTTCGATTCCGTGCTCGCGGAGACGATCGAGCACGTCCAGTCGAGTCGCGGCGAGTACGGGCGCGGATGAGCGAACCAGGAAATTACGCGGAGCCTCGAGAGCAGGGGTAGGATGTGCGCGCCGTGACGCTCGAAACTGGCGGAGGAAGTGCGGGATCCGCTTCGCGGAGCATCCTGCTGCTGGTCCTCCTCGCGGGCCTGATCCTCGTCGGCCTGTTCGCGTTCCTGAAGGATGCGCCACCGACGCCGGCTGCCGCTGCCGTGCCGGGGAGGATCGAGGGATCGACGCAGACGCCCGAGGTCGCCCTCAGCGGGAGTCCGGAAGCCCCCCGCTCCTCGATGGACACGAATGTCCCGGGCTCGGCGAGTGGCCCGCTCGGCGTCCGCCTCGCCGGCTCCGGACGCCTCGAAGGCCGGGTGGTCGATCGCACGAGCGGCGCGGGCGTCGCCGGAGTGCGCGTCGCCCTGACTCCGCTGCCGCCGGCCGCGACGACGCTCGTCGAGCGCATCCTTCGTCTGATGAATCTCGGCACGGAGATCCCCGAGCGAGTCACCCCGGTCGCGGCCGTGCTCTCCGGGGAAGGGGGGAGCTTCGCCTTCGCGGGTGTTCGGCCGGGAACCTGGTTCCTCGAGGCCCGCGGGCCCTTCCATGCTCCCGAGAGCGCAGTACGAGCGCGGGTCGCTGCCTCGGGATCGGGCGGTCCTCTCGACGTCCACGTGCTCCACGGCGGGCGCGTCGCGGGGCGCGTGATCGCGCCCGACGGCCAGCCGGCCGCATCCGCGCGCGTGTTCCTGATGGGCGGACCCGGACGGTTCCTGGAGGACGCGGCGAGCGGCGACCTGCGGCTCTTCGAAGCCGACTGCGACGCCCAGGGAGCCTTCGCGTTCGACGGTGTTCCGCCGGGCGGAGCCTACGACCTGAGCGCGTCCGACGATCGATTCGCCGTTTCGCACCTCCTCGACGTCCTCGTCGTCGCGGGCCGGGAAACGAGCGTCGAGCTCCAAGCGCGCGCCGGCGGGACGATCCTGGGTCGAGTCCTGGGCTCGCGAGGCAACGAGCCGCCGGAGCCTCTCGCGGGCGCGCACGTCGCGGCCGTCCCGCGCGGGCTGCGTGATCTCCTGCTGGTCGGCGACGTCATCGCGGCGACACACTGCCAGACCGGGCCGGACGGCTCCTTCACGATGCACCACGTGCCTCCGGGGGAAGTCGACCTCGCGGCCGTCGCACCCGGGCACATCCCCGGGCTCGGCAGCCGCGTCGCGGTCGCCGATCTCGGCACCGTCACGAGCGAGGACATCCTGCTCGCCCCGGGGACGATGATCCGCGGGCGCACGGTCGATCCCGCGGGCCATCCGATCGCCGGCGTCCAGGTCCGATGGCAGCCGCTGCGCGGAGTCGGAGGTCTGACCGACGAATTCAACTTCGCGCAGTACCTGACCCAGGCGATCCCTGGGTTCGTCTTCCCCGTCACCGATAGCGACGGCCGTTTCGAAGCCGGTCCCATGTCCGGATCGCCGCCTCATCCGCTCGATTTCATCAAGCTCGGCTGGAAGGAGCATCGCGAGGAAGTCGACGCGGAGAGGGTGAAGTCCGAGATCACCGTCGTGCTCCACCGCGGAGGCAGCGTGGAAGGCATCGTCGTCGACGCGGGGACATCGGAGCCCGTGAATTCGTTCACGGTCTCGACGGACGGCATGCTCGACACCCAGTCCGGCGTCCCGGGGCGCTGGAACCCGTTCACCGGCGGCCAGCTCTTCGAGGACGAAGAGGGCCGATTCCGGCTCGAATCGGTCGAGGTGGGCAAGTCCAGCCTGCAGGTCGACAGCCCCGGCTACGCCCAGGCGGAGATCGAGGTCGAAGTCGTCGAAGGCGAGACGACTCGCGACGTCCGGATCGAGCTCCATCCCGGCGGCGTCGTGCGCGGAATCGTCGTCGACGAGGAAGAGCGCCCGGTCGCGGGCGCGCGCGTCATCTCGATGCCGGAGAAGGCGAAGGAGTCCTCCGGGCGCGAGCGTCGCGGGCCCGGCTCGATGATGGCGGATCTCGACTCGATGCCCTCGTCCCTGATGGGGTATGCCGCAGGACTCGGGCTCCTCGCCCACCGCCAGGCCGTTTCCGACGCTGGAGGTCGTTTCGAGCTCCAAGGCGTCGAGGCGGGCGAACTCCATCTGCGCGCCTTCCACCGCGAGCAGGCTTGGGGCACCTCACCGAAGATCACTCTTCTCGCGGGCGGAACGGTCGAAGGCGTGCGCGTCGAGATGCACCTCGGCGGCGGTGTCGAAGGCAATGTCACCGACCGCTACGGTCGCCCGGTCGCCGGTGACGTCGTGGTCGCCCTCGCGCCCATGGCGTTCGGAGGCATGGGCAACCAAGGCGCGATGGGGGCGCTCTACCAGGGCTTCACCGACGCGAAGGGCGCGTACAAGATCTCGCACATGGCCGCGGGGAGCTACTTCCTCGTCGTCACGCGCGGCGACGAGGCGCTCAACCCGATGAGCTTCCTCGGCCGGCTCAACTTCGACATGGTGACCATCCTCGAGGGGCAGATGGTGAAGTACGACCTCGTCGACACCACTTCGAGCGGCTGCCGCGTCACCGGTGTGGTCCTGGATTCGGGCCGACCGGTCGACGAGGGGATGCTTCAGGCCTTGGGGTTCGAGGGCGGGGGCGCGCTCGGGATCGACATGAAGATGGCTCGACTCGCGGGCGACGGGAGCTTCGAGTTCCCCGGACTCGCTCCCGGCCGTTGGCAGCTGACCCTGCAGGATACCGAGGGACCCGACGTGAGGATGGAGCTCGACGTCCCCGACCAGCCGGAGTACCGCGTCGATCTGTCGCTCCCGGACGGCGGACTCGAGGGTTCGGTGATCGACGGAGCGACGGGCGAAGCAGTCGCGGAAGCCACGGTCACGGTTCGCCCGCTGAATGCGCCGAAGCTGAAGGGCCTCCTCTCGCTCGCGATGCGCGGCGAGACGGGTAATTCGAGAGCCCAAACGAACGAGCAGGGCCAATTCCAGTTCGGCCGATTGTGCGAGGCCGAGTACGAAGTGAGCGTGCGGCCTCCGCGGAGCAAGGACTCCGGGAAGAAGTGGGCTCCCGCCGAGCCGATCGTCGTGCGCGTGCGCGAAGGACGGGTCGAGCGGGGCTGCGTGCTCCGGCTTTCGCCACCCCTCACTCTCTCGGGGCTCGTTCGCAGCAGTTCCGGCCAGCCGCTCGAGGGAGCGCGAGTGCTCCTGCGACGTCAGGATCGCGGGGAGGCTCGACCCGAACGCTCGAGGACCGATGCCAACGGTCAGTTCGAGTTCGGCGGGCTCGCACCCGCCGTGTACCTCGCCTCGGCGAGCGCGAAGGATCATGCCGCGACCACCGTTCGGGACATCCGTGTCGAGGGCGACAACTCCAAGGTGGAGATCCAGCTGCAGCCCGGGGTCCTGGTGACCGTGCGCGTATTCGGGAACGACGGCCGCCCGCTGGCCGGGGCGCGAGCGACGCTCTTCCGCGGTGATTCGGAGAATCCGATGGACGCAGCGGATGCGGACAGGGTGCTCGAGGGTCTCTTCAAGGGCGAAGGGGCCTCCGACCTGGAGGGGAAGATCGAGATGGGTCGCTTCCTTCCCGGCGAATACCGCCTGGAGGTACAGCGCGGAGCCTCCACGGTGACGCGGCCCAAGGTGAGGATCGGCGGGGATCAGGGCGAGACCGAGCTGCGCGCCGACCTGCCGTGACGGCGATCGCGTGCGCGACCCGGCGGATCGGATCGCCGAATCGCACGACCCTGCCCGAAGCTCCCTCGTCAGCCCGGTAGACTCGTCGCCATGCTGCCTGTCGTGGCGTTCGCACTGGTTCCGCTCACCCTGTCGGTCGGGGAGTCCTTGGTGGTCCGACCGATGTACCTCGGCGAGAAGCCGCCGCAGGTGCGATCCGCCCGGCACATCCTCCTGCGGAGCGCGGAGCACGGCGGCGTCTCGGACAACCGTGCGCGTTCCCGCGACGAGGTGATGGCGCTGGCTCGCTCGCTCGTGGAGCGATCACGAGCCGGTTCGGACTTCGCGAAGCTGGCCTCCGAGCACTCGGAGGATCCCGACGCAGCGACCGGAGCCGTGCTCGGCACGTTCGCGCCCGGCATGTTGTCGCCGCATCTCGATGCGTTCCTCTTCTCGGCTGACCTCGGCAGCGTCAGCGAGCCGATCGGCGACGACAAGGGATTCCACATCCTTCAACGGATCGAATCGCACGCGGCGGTGCGTCAGATCCTCCTGAGCGGCCCGGAAGTGGAGGTTCGGGCCCGATGGGCGGAAATCGCCGGCAAGCTGCGCGAGGGCGCAGATTTCTCCGAACTCGCGCGGACCCGATCCGACGATCGCGAGACGGCCGCACGCGGCGGACAGTTCGCCATCTACGAACGAGGCCCGGCCGACGCCCTGCTCAAGTCGGCGGCCTTCGGCCTGCGGATGGGGGAGATTTCCGAGCCGATCCAGTCCCCGTTCGGATGGCACGTCCTCCAGCGGATTCCGCTCGACGAGATGGATCCGAGTCTCGCCGAGCCCAGCTTCGTGCGTCTGCGCGGGATCCTCCTGCGCGTCGACGGAACATCGCCTCAAGGCCGGGATCGTGTTCGGACCCTGGATCTCGCCGACCGCCTGCACCAGCGATTGCGAGCGGGCGAAGACATGCGGGAACTCGCGCGGGAGTTCGACGAGGACGTCGGCGGGAAGGAGCGGGAAGGGGATCTGGGCTGGGTGTTCCGCAACCAGCCTGGATTGCCCAGGGAGCTGAAGCGGGCTTGTCTCCTTCGGATCGGTGATGTCGCGGAGCCACAGCGCACTGCCGCAGGCTACCTCGTGGTCCGGCGCGAACGGTGACTTCGCAGCCGGCACGCGCCCGCCGCATCGCCGTCCTGATCCCCGCGCTCGACGAGGAGAAGGCGCTGCCCCTCGTTCTCTCCGAGATCCCGCCGGGACTCGTCGATCTCGTCGTCGTCGTCGACAATGGATCGCGAGACCGCACCGCCGCCGTCGCTCGCGAAGGGGGGGCGCTCGTGGTCCGGGAAGAACGCCGGGGCTACGGCCAGGCCTGCCTTGCCGGTCTCGAGGTCCTCCTCGAGGGTGCGCAGGGGGTCGAGCCGCTCGGCGGGGAGGACGTGATCGTGTTCCTGGACGCGGACTACTCGGATCATCCCGAAGAGATGAGCGATCTGGTCGGTCCCTTGCTCTCGGGCGGGACAGACCTCGTCCTGGGATCCCGGATGATGAATGAGGCCAGCCGGAAGGCGCTGCTTCCCCAGGCCAGGGTGGGCAACCGTCTCGCCAGCATCCTCATCCGGATCCTCTTCGGGGTCCGGTACACCGACCTCGGACCATTCCGCGCGATCCGGGTCGATGCGCTGCGGCACTTGAAGATGGCGGACCGGGACTTCGGCTGGACCGTCGAGATGCAGCTCAAGGCGGCGGTAGCGGGATTGCACGTCCGCGAGATGCCGGTGCGCTATCGATCGCGAATCGGCAAGAGCAAGATCACGGGCACTCTGGCAGGCACGGTCAGGGCTTCGCAGAAGATCCTGGCCTGGATCATCGGCTGGCGCCTCGCGCTGCTGTTCACCGCCCGGAGAATCCCCAGGTTCCGCGAATCCGGGCGTATCGCACGCCGATGATGTCGAGCAGGAAGTCGAGCGGGCCGAAATAGGGGAACACGGACGACTCCACGATCTCCATGTTCGCAAGGTTCGCGTCGGAGGCGTTCTCTCGCGCGATCAGCATCGCTCCCTTCGGGAGGTCCGAGGCCAGGATCGTCAGCGCGACGCCGTAGGAGGTGAAGGTCCCCGAGGTTTCGGTCGTACGTTCGAACGAGACTCCCGCGCAACCCGCCAGTGTCGCCGCGAGGACCCAGCTCCCGAGCAGGCGCCGTGCTGACGCGGAGGGATCGGCTCGCATGCGCTGGAACATAACGGAACGGACAGGAGGGCGGAAGCTGGAGGCTCCGACTATGCTGGCGTCCGCGGAGCGAGTCGACAGGGATCCAGGACGACACACGGCATGGAATCCGGGATCGGCAGCTCGAGAGGGGGTGACGGCACGCGCGAGCGACCGGAGAAGTGGACGGTCGAGTTCGCCCAGCATGCCATCGAGTTCGGCGCGCGCTTCGGACCGGGCCAGCCTCCTCGGATCTTCTTCTCCCCGGGCCGGGTGAACCTGATGGGTGCCCACCTGGACTACAACGGGGGTCCGGTGATGCCGACCGCCATCGACCGCGGGACCTTCATCGCGCTCCGCGCGAGAAGGGATCGCCGGCTTCGATTGGCTTCGACCTTCGAGCCTGTCGGCCTGGAGACGGACCTGTCGGCACTCCGGGCCCAACGGTCCGGTCGTTGGATCGACTACCCGCTGGGCGTCGTTCTCGAGGTGCTCGAACTGGCACGGCACCGTGGCTGGATGCAAGACCTGTTCGGCCTCGAGGTCTTGTACGGAGGCAATCTCGCGGTGGGCGCCGGGCTCTCCTCTTCGGCCTCGATCTGCGTGGGAACGGCCTTCGCGCTCGCAGCGGCGTGGGAGCTGCCGCTCGACCGCATGGACATCGTTCACGCTGCGCTGAGAGCCGAACGGGAGTTCGTCGGAGTCCGTTGCGGGATCATGGATCCCTATGCCATCGGGCTCGCGCGCGAGGATCGGCTCCTGTGGCTCGACTGCAAGGATGCGACGAACGAGTACATCCCGTTGGGCGACGGGGACCTGTCGATCGCCGTCGCGGACACGCACGTACGGCGGGAACTGGCGCACGTGGCATTCAATGAGCGCGTGGAGCAGTGTCGACGCGCCTTCGAAGGTCTGCGTACGCGTCAACCCGAAGCGACGTGCCTGCGGGACATCCGTCTCGATACGCTCCGAATCGCCCGCGGGGAGATCGATCCGGTCGCGGCGAAGCGCGCGGAGCACGTGATCCGCGAGGTCGAGCGCACGTTCGCGGCTCGCCAAGCCCTGATGACCGGGGACTCACGAGGCTTCGGCCGACACATGTTCAGCGCGCACGAATCCCTCCGTGACCTGTTCGAGGTCTCCGTCGACGAGCTCGATCGGATCGTCGAGAGCGCGGCACTCTGCGAAGGAGTCCTGGGCGCACGCCTGACCGGTGCTGGATTCGGCGGCTGCGCGGTCATCCTGCTCGAGACCGAGGCCAGCTCGAGTGTGAGGGATCGAGTCGTCTTCGATTTCGAGCGCCGTTTCGGGCGCAAGCCCTCGATCGAGATCTTCGGAAGCGACGCGGGCCCGCGAGAACTCGCGAGCCCGCTCGCCATTCGTAGCGTCGACCCGATCCGCTAGCGCGGGCTCGAGCCTGAGTCCTCGCCGCGGCGGAGGATCCGGGCCCGATCCAGGAGGACCTTGCCCGCCCCGGACTCTCGGATCGCGACGCTGAACGGACTCTGGAGGAGGTCGGCGGCCTGGGCAGGGTGCCCGCCGAAGAGGTAGTTCGCGCTCAGCAGCAAGCGGGCGTCGTCGTCGAGGAAGTGATCCCCGAGGTAGCTCTCGAGAATCTGGACCTGTCGGTCGAATTCGCCCGGATCCGCATAGAACTTGTGCTTGTCGACGATCGAATCGATCACCGTCGGATCGAGCTCGAGGGCGCGGCGCAGCGAGTACGCAGCGTAGTGGTAGTCACCCGTAGCGAAGAGCGCATCCGAGAGGATCAAGTGGAGCACGCCCTGCTCGGGTTCGAGCTCGACGGCCTTCGCGTAATAGTGGACCGCTTCGCTGTACCGGCCCTCCCAGAATGCCTGATCGCCGAGATTCAGGAACTGGCTGGAGGAGCCCAGTCTCGGGCGGTTCTCTCCGCCGGCCTCGTATCCAGCGACCTGAATCGAGCCTTCGCCTTGGGCAACCGGGAGTCCCGGATCCACGTAGCTCGGTTCGTAGCTCGGTTCCGCGAGAGACACCTCCACTGCGGGAGGCGGATCATACGAATCGTAGATCACCGTCGAGTAGTAGACAGGGTAGGGGGCGTAGTAGGAGGGGTAGTAGCGGTAGCTAGGCCACCCGGAGTACCAGAACCCGAACCAGTCGGAGCAGTACCCGAATCCCCAGCCGTATCCCCACCACGGACTGCACCACGTCGACCACCACCACGACCAACCCGGCGAACACCACCAATTCCAGACCGGAGCGCAGGGGTTCGAATTGAAGGGATCCGCGAAGCAGCTGGTCGTGTTGAATCCCGTTCCGATTCCTACGCCGACGCCCACGGCAGTCCGCGTCGCGATGTCGGTGGCGGCAGAGGCGAACTTGCCGTTCTTCAGGATCTCGCGACCGGCCTTGGGGTCGCTGCTCACCTTGTCCGCGAGCCGCTTGCGTCCCTGGGCCTCCTTCGCGGCGGAGCGGCCGCTGGAATTCGCATCGGGCGACGGAGTCTTGCGCGTTCCTGATCCCGCGGAGTCCTTCCCGCGCGGACTAGCCTGATCCGTGCGTCCGACAGAACCTAGCGGCTTCGTCGGGGGCGAGGCCTCGCGTCGGCCCGCGCCGCGAAGTTTGGACAGATCCGAGCCGGCTGCCCCAGGGTTCTTGCCCTGACTGGTCCTGGGGATCGTCGAACGGCCCGGGTCGCTGTAACGGTCCAGGATCGCGCCACGTTCGATGGGTCGTGAGGGCACGCGAACCTGACCCGCCGGGAAGCTCTTGCCCGGGCCCGGGTCGCCAGCACGCTCGGGGCGGGCGGCGCGGTCGAGTTTCCCCGCGGTCCGCGAGGCGGCCGGCGCGGACCGGGTGGCTGAAGGAGATCCGGAGAGCACGGGGATCGGCGCGCGACGAGCGCGGCCCCAGGCTGAAAAATCGGGGGAGGAAGGCGCCGTCGTTTCCCTCGAGATCTCGCCAAACCCAACAGCGGAGTCGGTCGTTCGTCCTCGAGCCGGCCCGATCGTTCCGGTGTCGTAGACGCGGGTCGAAGGGCGCATCGGACCGCTTCCGCTCCCTGAAGACTTGCCCGCCTGCGAGGGAGCGGACCGGATGACGGGTCCGCTCTGGGGAACCCGCGCCGACGGCGCTCGGTCGGGTGACGAGAAGGACGGAGTCGCGGCACGCGTCGGCTGTGGAGAGGCGCTCCGTACTCTGGCCGAGGAAGACGAACGTGACGGACTCGGAGCGGAGTAGCGCGGACCGGCTGAAGGCGCGCTGGCGCGCGGAGACGGTGATACGGATCTCGGAGATGCCGAAGGAGACGGGGCGCGCGAAGCTCCTCCCGAGGATCGCGCACCCGAGGAGATCGAAGGGGCGCTACGCGCGCCCGAGCTTCCCGAGACCGATCGTCCGGCCGAGCTGGAGGGTGCTGACCTTCCGCCTCCCCCGCCACCACCACCTCGGGACCCCGAGCCGCTGGATCCCTTTTGAGCCTCGGCGATCGGCGCGAACAGGACGGCCGAGCTCAAGGCGGCCAGGAAGAACATGTGGAGGAGCCTGGGTTGGGTCATGGTCTGTGCCTCCTGGGGAAGGTAGGCCGCGCCGATGGCAAAAGGGATGCCCTCATTTTCGCGCGTTCTGCGTCCAAGGAATGCGGAATCTGGTGGAAGGGTGTCCCTCTCGGAGGTCTGGGGCGCTCTCCACCGGCTCCGCGGCCGGATCTCGACCTGCTTCTCCCCCCGAGGCGGCTCCTGGAGGGTTCCAAGGGGCTACCGAGCCGGATCGAAGGGAAGGACCAGGACCACCCGTCGGTTCGCCTCGCCCTTCCGGTCGACGCGGACGTAAGGCCGGCCCGGGACCGAGCCCTTGGGCAGCCCGCGGCGGAGCTCGGCGATCCTGTTGCCGTCGACGCGCTCGAGCCCCTCGATCGCGACTGCAAGACCTCGGCGCGCCGCCTCCTTGGAGAACCCTTCGGGGGGCTTCTCCGGCATCGTCATGAGGCGGAGGACCGCCGCGACGGGCTTTCCGTCGTCGGAGGTCTCGAGAGTAGCGATCTCCTCGAGAAGCAACCCTCCTTCATCGAGTCGCCCCTCGTGCGTGGTTCTCAGCTCCTCCAACACGCGCAGCGCGGACTCCCATGTGGCTCCGGCCGCGAGGCTCGCACGCAGCACACAGATTTCGGGCACTTCGAGAGTCCGGATGCCGCCCCCGACAGGCCGGGCCGTGCTGCCTTCCCGGAGATCCGGGGGTAGGAAGAAGGAGTCGACGAACAGGGCGGACGTATCGACGGTCTCCAAGGTCTCGGCCCAGACCCGCTCCTCCCCGCGCCAGTATTCCATGGCCGCCGGCCAGCTGCGGGAGGCGTTCTTGCGCCAGGTGATCCCTCGATAGCCCTCGGTCACGCGACCCGCTGCATCGATGCAGTCGATCGCGACGGGCTGGCCGCCCGCGACTGCCGACACGCGAGCACGCAGGGACCCGAGCGCGCCGAGATCGGTCGTCCTTTCGTCGCCGTCGCCCTTCCACTCGAAGCCGTCGGGGAAGAGCATCACGGCGAGGCGCAATCGCAGTTGCCGGAGCACGGCCGTCCGGGCATCTCCCTCGCACACCTCCGATCGACCCGTTCCATTCGGTATCCGGTAGACGGCATCCCCGTACTGGTACTGCAGCTCACGTACGAGCAATCCGTCGACTTGCGCGGACAACATCCAGCGCATCCGCTCCGGGAACGAGCAGGTCACCTTCAAGTCCCGCACGATCTCCGGGGAGGAAGCGAACCGAACCTTCGAGAGGCTGTCGAATCCCGCGATGCCCGCGACGGGGGCTCGAGGGCCGGGTTCTCCGCGCGACTCCCGCGATTTCTGCTCCTGGATCGGCGTGAATCCCTCCGGCAACCCGGCGAGGCCCTGGGACCCGGCCGGGAGCTGGGCCGGCGGAGCGGCGGCGAGGACCGCAGCGAAGGTCAAGGAAGCCGATGGGCCCATTCGCTCCATTTCTCCGGTTCGACGCCGTAGTCGATGCCCGCCAAATCGACGAGCGCCCTGCGATAGTGCGGACGCATCGATCCCTTCGCATCCCCATAGGCCCGGGTCAGCGCGCGCGCCGCGGTTCCCTTGTCCTGGAGGCTCTGCCCACCGATGTAGGCCACCGCCCGCGCGGCGGCCGCTGCGACGAGCGGGATCTCGTCGTAGAGGCGATCACACAAGGCCGGGATCGATTCCTGATCGACCAGAGTCGCGAGGAGGAGCGCGCTCTGGGATCTCACTCCCGGTTCCACGTCGCTGAGGCCCTGTCGAGCTGCGCCGCGCACGCATTCGGAACGTGCGCCCGCTTGAACGAGGCTGCCCATGCACTGGGCGGCATTGCGCCGCACGGACTCGTCGGGGCTCGATTGCATGAGTCGGCAGATCGGCTCCAGCGGTGTGTCGGTGCGTCCGAGGAGCATCAGTCCGAGGAGGGCGTTGCTGACGACCTCGGGATAGGCATCGTCGAGAGCGGCGATGAGCGGACTCTGAGCCTCGGCATCTCGCGTGAACCCCAGTGCCGAGGCGGCGACCACGCGGTTGTTGAGAGGGCCGGACTCGAGCTGCTCGATGATCTCGTCGCGTCTCTGGTGCGTCACCCGGCTCAGGTTGTCCTCGAGCATCCTCGCCTTGCGCCGCTCCTCGGCCGTGGCGGCCGTGAGCAGGAGGTTGTTCCACGCACGCATCGATGCGTCGAATTCCGCCAGGAGCATCCCGATCGGCACGGGCTTGTTCGTAGCCTCGATGATCTCCGCCGCGGGCCGGTCCCGCTCTTCCGAGGATTCCGTCGGCTGGGGGGTCGGCGAGGCACATCCCCAGACACCCAGGAGGATCAGCGTGGCCGCGAGGCGGTATCGGGGGGTTCTCGTGGGCATGTCGGGCAGGGACGAACGGATCGGCGCGGTCTTCCGCGCGGACCCGCATGTAGACTAGATCTCTCGGGGAGCCCGGAACAGTCGCGGCGTCCCAAGCGGCCGTCTCCATGGGTATCCACGTTCTCGAGGCTATGGCCCGCGAGGGTTTCGAGGAGATCGTGGCCTTGTGCGACGCGCGCTCCGGCTTGCGCGGCTTCCTGGGCATCCACGAATCGCGGATCGGCCCGGCGTTCGGAGGGATCCGGAGATGGACCTATCGGGACGAAGACCACGCGCTGCTCGATTGCCTGAGGTTGTCGCGCGCGATGACCCACAAGTGCGCGCTCGCCGGTCTTCGGGCAGGAGGAGCGAAGCTGGTGATCCTCGATCGAGCCGACTTCGACCGCTCAGCCGCCTACAGGATCATCGGCGAGATGGTGGAACGGCTAGCGGGTCGCTTCTACACGGGTCCGGACGTTGGCACGACCGAGGAGGACCTTTCCCTGGTCGCGGAAAGGACTCGCTACGTCACGCGGCCCGGGGCCGAAGGTCCGGGCGAGCTCTCGAACGCGACTTCCGAAGGCGTCGTCGCCGGGATCGGCGCAGCCCTGCGCCACCTCGACGGTGAGGAAGACTGGGCGCGCCGCACGATCGTAGTCCAGGGACTCGGGGGAATCGGAAAGGGAGTCGCGACGCGGCTCATCGCGCGCGGCGCCCGCGTCGTCGCTGCGGAGATCGATTCCGAACGGGCGGCCAAGGTCTCGCGCGAACTCGACCTCGAACTCGTGGATCCCGCCAGCGAGCTCGAGCAGGCCTGCGACGTCTTCTCGCCTTGTGCGCTGGGCGGGATCCTGCACGATCTTTCGATCGCCAGGCTTCGGTGCCGGATCGTGGCCGGCGGCGCGAACAACGTGCTCGCACGGAGCGCGCACGGGGACCGGCTGCACGAGCGTGGGATCCTGTACGCGCCCGACATCGTGATCACTTCCGGGGCCTTGATCCGCGGCGCCCTCTTCCACCTGGAAGGTCGGCGCGAACCCCTGGACGCGATCGGCAACCGGATCGGTTGCGTGCTTTCCGCGATCTTCGAGCGTGCTCGCGGCGAAGGACGGCCTCCTTCACGGGTCGCTCGCGACGAGGCGGACGAACGTCTGGCTCGAATCCGCCGATCGGATGACGCTCGCGAGGCGGTCAGGGATCCCGCCTGGACGAGCCCGTGAGAGGCCCGGCGGAGGTGAAGATCGGGAACTCGACGATCACGGCCTCGGCGGCCGTTTCGCCGAGGCGGAAGACGGTTCCCGGCTCCTGGTGTCGCCGCTTGACGTAACCCAGGGCGGCGCCTCCGTTCAGAGCGAACGAGTAGGCCCACGAAGTGACCACCCCCAGGTCGCGCAGCTCGCCCTCGTCCTCGCGGAGAAGCCGCGTTCCGCGCGGCACGGGGTCGTCGTGGGAGATGCGGAGGGCGACCAGTCGCTTGTTCAGGCCGCCGTAGGTGTCGATCTTGGCCACCACTTCCTGTCCGACGTAGCAACCCTTCGTCAAGCTGAAGGCCGCTTCGAGCCGGGCCTCCTGCGGATACACGTTCGAGTCGATGTCGGCGCCGAACAGCGCGGCTCCTCGCTCGACACGGAGGCAGTCGCGCGCGACGAGTCCCGCGGGGGTCGCGCCGGCCGCTCGCAGCGCGTTCCAGAGCGCGGAAGCACGTTCGGGTCCCGCATCCAGACGGATCCCCGTAGATCCTGCGACCGGAACCCGCGACAGCACGATCGCGGAATCCTCGAAGCTTCCCCGGATCCAGGCGTGCTCGTCCGCGGGCAACGGCGTCCCGACGACAGCGCGCACGAGGTTCTCCGCGCGGGGGCCGCAGACCGCGAGGGGCGCGTGAGTCGCGACGACCGCGATCTCGAGCTTCTCGGCGAAGTGGTAGTTCTCGAGTGCAGTGGCGAGGTTCGAAGCGCACCCGGGGGGGGCGGAGATCCAGAGGCTTTCTGGTCCCCGGAACAGATCGAAATCGAAGAGCACCTTGCCCTTGCTCGACAGGAGGAGGCTCCGCTGTCCGCCCCCGGATTGCAGCGACTTCACGTCGCTCGCGAGAATGCGGTGCAGGAAGCTGGCCGAATCGGCCCCGCCGATCTCGAGGAGGCCGCGGTCGGACTCGTCGAACACCGCGCAGTCCTCGAGCGCCGCGCGGTATTCCCCGGGCACGTCCCCGTAGGTCAAGAGACTGGGCGCGTCTCCCGAACTCACGCGCGCGCCGGCGCTTCGGTGCAAGTCGAGGAGAATGGATCGGTCCACGGCTAGGGAGGCTCCGGCGCAGCATACCCGAGGCGCCATGCGCGGCTCCGAAGCCTTTCCGCCGAGCGAAATCGAGCTCCGGTGGTGCCTTGCGCCTCCAAGGTCGGGTCGTCAGACTGTCGCCCTCCGTAAGATCGCCTCGACCGAGGCCCAATACGATCCCCGCAGCCTTCATCGGCCTCGTCCCACCCGCGCACGGATTCCAGAGGCGCGCCGTGCCGCTCCCCAGGCCAGGGAGGGGCTGGCCCCTCGCAAACCCAAGCCAGCATGGACCCTTCGCCCCGATTCTGCCGCCCCTCCCGATGGTCTGCGCCTGGGCGGAGCGCGAGCTCCCTCGGTGGACTCCTCCTCATCGCCCTGGCCGGATGCGATTACGTGCCGGCTCACGCCCCGATGCGCTACTCGTTGAGCGAGTCGACGGTGGAGTCGCTCGAGGATGCCCCTCTCGTGCAGGACCAGATCGGCGGCGCCCTCGAGATGTTCTTCGGCACGCCGCAGAATCCGGGATACCTGCGGATCTCGGAGTGGATCGACGAGGATTTCGATCCCAACTACCCGGCCCTGCCGGCGGACGACGGGGGAGCGGGAGAGCTTTCGGAATCCCAATGGGAGGAGCTCCGGGCCGACAACGCGCGGCGGTTCGCCAAACAGATCGCGCAGGTAAGTCGCGGCGAGTACGCGGGGCTGGCGAAGTTCCGGTCGGCCCCGCAGCTCTCCGAGTCCGTCGCGTCGATCGTCTCCGACGAGGACCTCTCCGACGCCGACCGCCGAGCGAGCCTGACCTCGCTCTTCCAGGACTACTACCCCGAGCTGCGCGATTCCGCCGAGCTCTACCGGCAGGAATGCCTGCACTGCCATGGCGTCGAGGGGGGCGGAGACGGCCCGACTTCGGGGCCCGCCGAGCGCCCGTTCCTCGATCCCAGACCGCGAGACTACCGGCTCGGGATCTTCAAGTTCACGTCCGTCAAGGACAAGGCGCGCCCGCGCCGCGAGGACATCTTTCACGTGATGGACCAGGGCGTCTACGGGACGGCGATGCCCTCGTTCCGCCGCTTCTCGGTCTCCGAGAGGTGGGGCCTCGTCGACTACGTCCGCCTGCTCGCGATCCGCGGTGAAGTCGAGCGCCGTCTGGTGAACGAGTACCTGGAGGAGGAGCAGATCTCCCCCGAAGTGGGGATCGAGATCCTCAAGGAGATCTGGGACAAGTGGGCCGAGGCCAAGTCCAAGGTCGTCGCGTTCGAAGGCGAGATCCCCGAACCGACACCGGCGATGCTCATCCGCGGCAAGGAACTGTTCCACGACGCGCAGAAGGGCAATTGCGCGAGCTGCCACGGCGACGGCGGACGGGGAGATGGCCCCGCGGCCTTCAAGATCGACGACGAAGGCGAGAAGGTCTCCGCGTATCTCGACGACTGGGGCCAACCGATCCTGCCGCGGAACCTCGTGCGCGGGCTGTACCGCGGCGGCCGCCGGCCGATCGACATCTACCGGCGCATCTACGCCGGGATCAACGGCGGGCCGATGCCAGCTCTCGGCGAATCCAAGGACGCTGCGGGCAATCCGCTCCTCACCTCGGACGACATGTGGGCGCTCGTGCACTATGTGCGCTCGCTCTCCGAGCGCGACGAGGCGGTCGTGGCGGTTCCCGGCGCCGGCCACGGTTCTGACGATCCCGCTGCGCACGGCGGCACCGGCGGGCACTAGGCCGTTTCGTTCTCCATCCACCGAGATCCGCCCATGCGCTACCTCCTCACTCTCCTCTTCCTCGCCCTGCTCGTGCTGGGTGTGTGGACGTTCATGGACGCCCACAACCACGGCTGGTGGCTGCCGCCGAACTTGTCCACCTACGGGCACGACATCGACCGGCTCTTCTACTGGATCTTGTGGATGGTCGCGTTCTTCTTCGTGCTGACGGAGGGGATCCTGATCTGGTGCGTGTTCGCGTACTCGAAGAAGCGCGAGACGAAGGCTCAGTACTCGCACGGTAACCACAAGCTCGAGATGCTCTGGACCGCGATTCCCGGTGCGCTGCTCCTCTTCATCACCTTCACGCAGATGGGCGCGTGGGCGACGATCAAGTTCAAAGGGAGCTTCCCCGACGTCGAGCCGATCGCGGAGGTGTGGGCGAGCCAGTTCGACTGGCGGATCGTCTACCCCGGCCCGGACAAGAAGATCGGGACGATGGACGACATCGAGAGCCCGTTCGACTTCGTCGTGCCCGTCAACAAGCCCGTGCGCTTCAACCTGCGTTCGCGCGACGTGATCCACAGCTTCTTCGTGCCGTACCTGCGGATCAAGCAGGACGCGATGCCCGGCATGGAGATCCCGGTCTGGTTCCAGGCCGAGCAGGAGGGGAGCTTCGATCTCGTCTGCGCCGAGTTGTGCGGATGGGGCCACTACAAGATGGCGGGCCGGCTCAAGGTCGTCTCGGAGCCGGCATTCGACGCCTGGCTCGCGGAGGCTCGTCAGGAGATGTTCAGCAACGGAACGGAGGACAAGCCGTGAAAGACGCATCCCGCACCAGCCCGGGGGCACAGGGCCTCAGGCAGGTGGGCACGATCCAGATGGGAACCCCCGCGGCGATGCACCCCGGCCTCGGCGCGCCGGGGACGACGTACGAGAGCCACGATCACAAGGAGCTCGGGTTCCTCCGCAAGTACGTGTTCTCGACCGACCACAAGGTCATCGGGATCCAGTTCATGTTCACGGGGCTCGTGTTCTTCCTGATCGGCGGGCTCATGGCGATGGCGATCCGCTGGCAGCTCGCCTGGCCCTGGACCGAGATGCCCGTCGTCGGCCGGATCCTGTTCCCGGAGACGGGGAGAGTGATCAGCCCCGAGTTCTACACGATGCTCTTCACCATGCACGGGACGATCATGATCTTCTTCGTGATCATCCCGCTGCTGACGGGAGCGTACGGGAACTTCCTGATCCCGCTGATGATCGGCGCTCCCGACATGGCTTTCCCGAAGCTCAACATGCTCGGGTACTGGGCCATGGTCCCGGCCATGGCGTGCGCGTTGATCAGCTTCGCGCTCGAAGGAGGAGGGCCCGCGGCCGGTTGGACCGCGTACCCGCCTCTGTCCACCATCGAGGCGGCGGCTCCAGGCAGCTTGAACGGGCAGACCTTCTGGCTCCTCGCGCTGACCTTCGTCGGTGCCTCGTCGATGATGGGCGCCGTCAATTACGTCACCACCATCGTCAAGATGCGGGCGCCCGGCCTCACGATGATGAGGCTGCCGCTCTCGATCTGGGGGCTGTTCATCTCGGCGCTCCTGCAGCTCTTCGCTCTCCCGGTCCTCACCGCCGCGAGCATCATGCAGCTGCTCGACCGCGTGGCGCACACCGGTTTCTTCACCCCGACGAATCTCCTCGTGAACCAGCTCACGCCCGAGGCGGCCGGAGCCGCTGCGGGCGGCCAGCCCCTGCTCTGGCAGCACCTGTTCTGGTTCTACAGCCACCCGGCTGTCTACATCATGGTCGTTCCGGCGATGGGCTTCGCGTCGGACATCCTGTCTACGCACGCGCGCAAGCCGCTCTTCGGCTACAAGCCCATGGTCTACTCGATCATGGCGATCGCGGGACTCGGCTTCATCGTCTGGGGCCACCACATGTTCATGTCGGGGATGAACCCGGCGCTGGGCATGACCTTCATGGTGAGCACGATCATGATCGCGCTGCCCTCGTGCGTGAAGGTGTTCAATTGGCTGGCCACGCTTTGGAAGTCACGGATCCACCTGACGTCCGCGATGCTGAACGCACTCGCGTTCGTCGCGATGTTCATCATCGGCGGTTTGTCGGGGATCTGGATGGCTTCCACCCCCGTCGACATCTACATCCACGACACCTACATCGTCGTGGCGCACTTCCACTACGTCGTGTTCGCCGGATCGGTCTTCGCGATCTTCGCCGCGATCTACCACTGGTTCCCGAAGATGTTCGGGCGCCACATGAACGAGACGCTCGGGAAGGTCCACTTCGTGGGTTCCTTCATCTTCACGAACTGCGTCTTCTACATGATGCACCAGCTCGGGATCGCCGGGTTGATGCGCCGCACCGCCGACCCGTACGCCTACGACGTCTACGCGCATCTGCAGCCGCTGAACCAGTTCATCTCCATCAGCGCGTTCTTCCTGTTCGCGTGGCAGATCTTCTTCGTGATCAACTTCTTCCACAGCATTTTCTGGGGCAAGAAGGCGACCCGGAATCCCTGGAACGCGTGTTCGCTCGAGTGGGAGGCGCCCTCGCCGCCCGGTCACGGCAACTTCGACCGTCGCCTCGCCGTCCACCGCGGTCCCTACGAGTACGGGAGCCCCGAAGTCGCGGAGGACTACCTGCCTCAGGCCCGGTCGATCTAGGCCGCGCGGAATCGCGGCCGGCAGTCCAGGAAACCATGAGCGAAACGACGAGAGCACGGGCGACCGCGACCAGCCCCTGGCCTCGGCGGTTCGCCGCATCTGCGCTCCTGTCCGCGGTCCCGCTGGTCTTCTTCGGAGGATCGGTGACCACGCTCCACGCGGGCCTCGCGATCGACGGGTGGCTCGTGCTCGAGCCCGGACGCGGAGATCATTTCCTGTGGCTCTACCCGGTCGACAAGTGGTTCCGCGACGTCGGGACCTTCGTCGAGCACACGCACCGGCTCCTGGGATCCCTCGTGGGGATCCTCGCGATCGCGACCGTCGTGGCGACCTGGGCCACCGACCGCCGCCGCCTTCCGCGAGTCCTCTCCCTCGCGGCTCTCCTGGCGGTCATCACCCAAGGAGTGATCGGCGGGTTCCGGGTGCTCGAGCGAAGCGAGGATCTCGCCTTCTTGCATGGCGCAATCGCCCAAGGTGTCTTCGCCGTGCTCGGAGCGAGCTGGATCGCGTCGACGAGACGCGCTCAGGACCTCGCCTCGGCCCCGTCCGAGCGAGATGCCGGCTTCGGCAGGCGCCTGCGGCGGCTCTCCATCGCCGCGGTGGCATCCGTCTGCCTCCAGATCGTCGCGGGAGCCTGGTTGCGCCACGGCGGAGGGAACGGTGCCCTCGCTGTGCACCTCGCGCTCGCGTTGCCCGTGCTGATCCTCGTGCCGCTTCTCGCTCGACGGCTGCCGGCGGGAGGCGAGCGACGATGGTTGAACGGATCCCTCGGGGGGCAGGTCGTGCTGGGCATCGCGGCGCTCGTCGTGGTGTCGGTTCCGGGCGGAGAAGGCCTGGGCGCGGCGGTATTCCCCACCCTGCACGTCGTGGGTGGGGGAGTCCTCCTCCTGGCCTGTGTGGCGAGTTCGATGAGGGCGCACGCAGCCTCTCCTTCCCGAACGGTGGAGCCCGAGCGGGCGGTCGAGCCGAGCGGTCGCGAGCAGTGGGAGGCCGCGCGATGATCGAATCGAAGACCGTCGCCGTCGAATCCGTCCCCACTCGGACGTTCTCGGACTTCCTGGACCTCACCAAGCCGCGCATCGGGGCTTTCGTCGGACTGTCCGCCTTCTTCGGGGCGCTCCTGGCCGCCGGACCCGGAGGATCTCTCGCGCGGATCGCGGAGGCAGCGGTCTTCGTGACTCTGACGGCGGCGAGCGCGAGCGTCCTGAACCAGGTCCTCGAACGCGACGTCGACTCCCGCATGCTCCGGACGCGCAATCGACCGCTTCCCGCGGGCCGCGTCTCGATGCGCGATGCGATCCTCTACGGCGCGCTCCTCGCGGTCACGGGCGTCGGCGGACTCGCCCTTCGATTCAACCTGCTTTCCGCGCTGCTCGCGCTCGCGACGCTCTTCGCCTACACGGCGATCTACACGCCGATGAAGCGGGCGAGCACGCTGAACACGGTGATCGGCGCCGTGCCGGGCGCCGCCCCTCCGCTGCTCGGATACGTCGCCATCGCCGGCTCCCCGGGCGGTTGGGCGGTCTCGCTCTTCGCCGCGCTCTTCGTGTGGCAGTTCCCGCACTTCATGGCGATCGCGTGGATCCATCGGGGCGACTACGCGCGCGCTGGGCTGCGCATGCTCCCGGCGATGCCGGGCTGCGAAAGGATGGCAGGGCGCGCCGCTCTCGCCTACGGGCTGGCTCTCCTGCCGGTCTCGCTCCTCCCGGGAGTCCGCGGAGAGGCGGGAATCGTCTACACCCTGGGCGCGCTCGTGCTCGGGCTGTTCTACCTCGCGGCTTCCGGCAGGTTCGCATGGCGCCCCGACGAGCGCTCCGCGCGATTCCTGCTCTTGACCTCGCTCGTCTACCTGCCGCTCCTCTATCTCCTCGTTCTGGCCGATCCGGTCATCCGGGTCGGAATCCTCCACGGTTGAACATGAGCCAAGCCACTGCCATCCCCGCTCGCGACGTCGGCGCCCACGGCCATACGCACGACGGACCCGAGTCCCATCACCACCCGATCTACGACTACGACAGCGGTCCGCCCGTCGACCGGGCGAAGTTCGCCATCTGGCTGTTCCTGGCGACGGAAGTGATGTTCTTCACCGGCCTGATCGGCACCTACATCGTGCTCCGGATCGGGACCGCCACCTGGCCCAACCCGGAGAGCAGGCTCGCCGTCGACATCACCGCTGCGAACACGTTCCTCCTGATCACGAGCTCGTGGACGATGGTTCGCGCGCTGCACGCGATCGGGAAAGGGGACAGGGCCGGCCTCCTCAAGTGGCTCGGCGGGACGATCCTGGGCGGGGCCATCTTCGTGAGCGTTCAGGTGTACGAGTACATCGAGCTGATCCAGCACGGTTCGCTCCCGAACGTCGACATCTTCTGGTCGACCTTCTACGCGATGACCGGCTTCCACGGCTTGCACGTGGTGGTCGGCGTGATCTGGCTGATCGCCATCTGGATCGCCGCGGCGCGGGGCAAGTTCACGGCCCAGAACTACCTGCGCGTCGAGCTGGCGGGACTGTACTGGCACTTCGTCGACCTGGTGTGGGTGCTGCTCTTCACCATCGTCTACCTGATGTAGGAGCTTCGACCGATGTCCCAAGACTCTGCAACGGACCATGGCGCCCACCCGGGCTTCAGCGCCAACAAGATCTTCATCACGCTCTTCATCCTGACGATGGTCGAGGTCGGCTGGGCGCTGCTCTTCAAGGAGGCGTCCCTGTGGATCAAGTGGGGCGGCCTGCTGGTCTTCGCGACCTGGAAGGGCGTCCTGATCTACACCTACTTCATGCACATGAAGTTCGAGGGCTGGATCGTGAAATGCCTGATGATCCCGACTCCGTTCCTGATCGCGATCGTCGTGTTCGCCTTGATGCCCGACGTCTCGCACAACGATCGGCTCATCTACCCCGTGGGCAGCCAGGTCGACAAGAGCCAGGCCAATCCGGGCAAGGTCGTCAACATGATCGACCACCCCGCCGAGGCCGTGCCGGGGGACGAGGCCAAGAAACATTGACTCGGTCCCGGTTTCGTGGACGCCTCCACGCAGCCTGGTTCGCCGTGATGGCGGCTGCGTGCTCGCGCGAAGCGGAGGGGACGAGCAGCGTTCTCGCCGCGCCCGCGAACTCGCCCGCCCAATTCTCCACCGTCGGCGAGTTCGACCTCCTCGAGCGCGGTGGAACGCGCCTCACGCGCGAGGACCTACTCGGGCGTCCCTGGGTCGCGAGCTTCCTCTTCACGCGGTGCACGGGACCCTGCCCGAGCGTCCGCAGCACTTTGAAGAAGCTCCAGACGCGACTCCAGGGGACGGACGCTCTGCTGGTGACCTTCAGCGTGGATCCCGCCTTCGATTCGCCCGAAGTCCTCGCGGCTTACGCGAAGGACGTCCAGGCTGATCCCAAGCGCTGGCTGTTCGTCACCGGGGAGCAGGCCGTGGTCTACGACCTGATCCGGAAGAGCTTCCAGTCCGCCATCGAACAGGCTCCGCCAGGCACCGTCCCGATCGGCGAGCAGGTGAGCCACAGCACGCGGATCGTCGCGGTCGACAAGCGAGGCCGCGTGCGGGGTTTCTACCACGGCGAATCCGACGATCAGCTCGACCTCCTCGCGGCGAGGCTCGAGTTCCTCGCGCGCGAACCGGAATGAGCCTTCCGCTCCTGAACGCGTGCTTGAACGCGACCTCGGGGATCCTGCTCGTCCTGGGACTCGCGGCCATCAAGTCGGGCCGGCGCGTGCTCCACGAGCGGCTGATGCTCTCGGCGCTCGCCGTGTCCGCCGTGTTCCTGGCGAGCTACCTCTACTACCACTATTTCGTCGCGACGGGCATGACGCCCTACCGGGGCACGGGCTGGCTGAAGACCGCCTACTACGTGATGCTGGCGACACACGTGGTCTTGGCCATGGCCGTGGTTCCCCTGGCGCTGCGGACGGTCTACCTGGCCTGGAGAGGGCGCTTCGACTCCCACAGGCGCTGGGCCCGAGTCACCTTCCCGATCTGGCTCTATGTGTCCGTCACGGGCGTGCTCGTCTACCTGGCGCTCTATGTCTGGAATCCGCCGCCGGCATTAGGATCCTGACTTCATGCGGCCGTTCTCCCGGATCCTCCTGCGGGCCTGCCTGCCGGTCCTCCTCTGGATCGTCCTGGCGCCGTCGGGCTTCACCTGAGAGATGTGCAAGAACGCGGTCGGGTCCGATCGCAACCACCTCGGTGAAGGGATCAACGCGAGCGTCCAGTTCATGATCGGCATGGTCTTCGTCGTCCTCTTCGTCTTCCTGGGCGTCGTCTGGTGGAGCTTTCGATCCGGTCGCCGTCGGGCGGAACGCGGCGAGAGGTTCGCGCCTCCCGGCAAGCTGCGCTGGTCTCCGGAGGACTACAGAGAATAGGTCCGATGTCCCTCGATCCCTCGCAGTACAAGACGCGCGTGTCCTACGCCTGGGCGCACACCGAGATCGGCCGAGTGCTCGTCGCCGCGACGTGGAAGGGCGTGTGCTTCACCTCGCTCGGATCCGAGGGTGCGCTCGAGCGATTGCGTGAATGGGTCGCTCGGCACGAGCCCGGAGCGAGCTTGCTCGAGGATCGTCGCGGACTCCGCCCCGTCCTCCAGCAGATCGCGGCCTATGCCCGCGGCGAGCGCAAGCGCTTCGACGTTCACCTCGACCTGCGCGGAACCGCGTTCCAGCGCGCGGTGTGGGATGCGGACCGGAAGATCCCGTACGGTCAGACGCGAACCTACGGGGACGTGGCGCGCGCGATCGGACGGCCGAGCGCCGCACGCGGCGTGGGCGGCGCCAACGGCAAGAACCCTGTGCCGCTCTTCGTTCCCTGTCACCGCATCGTGGCCAAGGACGGGATCGGAGGTTTCACGGGCGGCTTGCGCCACAAGCGCAAGCTCCTGGAACTCGAGGGCGCGCGCGAGTTCGTCTGAATTCCGGGTTTCCCCCGCAACCGGCGGGGGAACGGCGGTCCGAGAGCGTGTGGGAGGCTCGTTCGCGAATCGGCTTGGCCTGCTCGGGACGGGAACGCTCCTCGCCGTTGCGATGGCGCTCGCGCGTGGAGCCTGGAATTCCGGACGAAGCTCGATTCCCGCCCCGGTGGCCTTCTGGGCCGCGGACCGCGACGGGTGCGCCGTCTACGGTCTCGACGAGGATCTCGTCCTCGTGCGCCAGATCCGTCTCGAGTGGCCGATGGCAGTCACCGGGCGTCCCGACGGCGGGGCTTGGATCCTGCGGGCCACTTCGGGCACCTCCATCGGCGCCGCGGGTCTCGTGCGGATCGACTCGAGCGGCGCGATCCGGGTCGAGACCGGCTTCTCGGCCTGCGCGAGCCTCAACTCACTGCCCGATGGGTCCGCGATCGTGCTCGAGGAGGGCTCGGGAGAGAGCGCGATCGATCGCGTCGTGCGCTGCGACGAGGCCGGGAGAGTCGAAATCGTGTACAGCGGCCGCGATCTGACCTGCATCTCGGCTTCGGACGATTCGATCGCCGTGGGCGATGCCCACGGGACACTCGTGCGGGTCTCGCTCGCTCCTCCGGGGGCTGTGACGGCGCGGGTCGATCTGCACGATCGGATCTTGGATCTGGAGAGCAACTCGACCGTCGGCCACATCTGGGCTCTCACGGCTTGCGAACGCGCGAGGATCCACCGTCTCGATGACGATCTCGTCGTTCGAAACTCGGCCGGAGCCGGATCCTCCGCGACGAGTCTCGCGCTGGACCAGGATCCGGGCAGGATCTGGCTCGTGGACGGAGCTGGGATTCGCCGCCTCGACGAGCACGGCGTGGTCGATCTCGAGAAAGCGGGGCTACCGATCGTCGGACCGAGCCGAGCCGTCCGCGATTCCCGTGGGGGGCTCCTGATCGCCAGCCCCGGATGCGTCGTTCGACTGGATTCAGCCGGGAGGATGGGTCCAGGGCAGGGCGGCTTCGCGCATCTGGTCGATGTCGACCGCGTCCCCTAGCCCGCATCTCTCACCAGGCGTAGCGCGGTAGCTGGGGAGACCGCCAGGGCGATGCGCTCGGATCATGGGAGCTTGGTCGGGGCCTTGAGATGCGTCTGGTCGGCCGCTTTCGCGGCTCGCGCG
>JBJXFB010000071.1:0-5352 GCA_046155895.1 Planctomycetota bacterium
CGCCGATCGCGCGTCCGGCTTCGTCGAGCGCGATCAGCACCTGCCCGAGGGACCTGCGCGCGATCGTCAGCTGCGGGTCGAGCGAGAGCGCGGTCCGGTAGGCCTCCGCCGCGGCCGCGAGGTCGCCCTTCCGCGCCAGGACTCCGCCGATCCGGAAATGCACGGGCGGGAACTTGGGCTCGCGCTGCGCGAACCGCCGGTACAGGCCGACGATCTCGTCGGGATCGCCGCCGCGGTCCTCGAGCAGGATCGCGAGGTTGTAGGGCAGCTTCGGATCGTTCGGCGCGAGCTCCAGCGCGCGCCGGTAGGCGGTCTCGGCGTCGCGAGGGAAGCCGTGGATGTCGAGGACCGCGGCGAGGAAGCTCCACGCCTCGCCCGAGTCCGGATCTCGCGAGACGCGTCCGCGCCCCGTCCGGATGATCTCGACGACCGGAGCCTCCATGCCGGTGGTGTCCGGATCGGGCACGGGCGGGCCGGCGACCTCGGCGCGCCGCGAGCAGCCCAGGGCCGTCAGGCAGGCCGCCGCCGCGAGCGCGAGCAGGATCCTCATTGCGATTCCCGTCCCGCGCCGCGGCGCAGCTCCACGGCGCAATCGACGCAGGCGACGTCGAAGTCCTCGCGCAGCCCGTCGGGCCACGCGATCCGCACGACCTCGACCGAAGCGACCGGGCCCAGACCGAAGTGCGCGCGCGGATCGTGGCTCGACAGGTAGCTCGAGCTCGATTCGACCGGACGGAGAAAGCGTCGGCCGCCCGCCTGGACTTCGATCTGCGCGCCGAGCGCGTCGCGGCGGTAGCGCGGATCGATCGCGCGGACGATCAGCCACCGGCCCGCCCGCGGCGCCTCGTTGAAGAAGACGCGCGATCGGCTCCCGATGTTGTTGACCGCGACGTCGAGGTCGCCGTCCGCGTCGAGATCGCCGACGGCGAGGCCGCGCGACACCTCGACGGAAGAGCCGAGCTCGCCGGCTAGTTGGAGATCGAGCGTGAAGCGGCCCGCGCCGTCGTTGAGGTAGAACAGCTTCGACTCGGCCAGCCGATCCCAGGGCGCGGGAGCGAGCGATTTCGGGTTCGGCTCGCCCCAGGTCACGCGCCCGTTGACGACGAGGAGATCCAGATCGCCGTCGAGCTCGACGTCCATCGCCGCGACGCCGAAGCCCGTGAACGGGATCCCCGAGGCCGCGGTTCCGCTCTTCCCGGTCGCGTCCTGGAAGCCGCGCCCGCCGCCGCGGTTGCGGTAGAGCGTGTTGGTCTCGCCCGACAGGTGCGTGACGAAGAGATCGAGCGTCCGATCGCCGTCGAGGTCGGCGGCCACGACGCCCATGCCGGCTTCGGCGCGTCCGGACAGGTTGACGGCGCACCCCATCTCCCACGCGCGGTCGCGGAAGGTCCCGTCGCGCCCGTTGATCCACAGCTGGTTCGGCGCTCCGTCGTTGGCGACGTAGAGGTCGACCCATCCGTCGCCGTCGAGGTCGGCGCTGACGACGCCGAGACCGGGCGCGCGAGCCGCCGTGATGCCCGCCGCGCCGCTGACGTCCGCGAAACGGCCGCCACCCTCGTTGTGGAGGAGCACGTCCGAGACGGGCTCGTAGTTCTTCGGATTGCAGTAGTCGGCCCGGCCCGAGTTGCTCCTGCAGTTGATGGCGGGGTCGTACGCGACGTAGCGCGTGACGTACAGGTCGAGGAATCCGTCGCGGTCGTAGTCGAGGAACGTGGCCGAGCAGGACCAGCCCGTCACGTCGACGCCCGCCGCGGCGCTGACGTCGCGGAACCGCCCCGCTCCGTCGTTCTCGTACAGCCGCGCGCCGCCGAGGTTCGTGACGAGGACGTCCGGGTCCCCGTCGTTGTCGACGTCGCCAGCGGCGACGCCCATGCCGTATCCGGGGTCGCCGAGGCCGGAGCTGTCGGTGACGTCGAGGAAGCGCCCGCCCGAGTCATTGCGGAAGAGTCGGTCGACGAGCCCTCCCGACGCCGCGCCGGTCACCGGATCGAGGTTCCCGTCCGGGAAGAACAGCTCGAGGTCGCTGTCTCCGTCCGCATCGAACAGGCCGACTCCACCGCCGATGACCTCGGGCAGATGGAGCCTGCCCGACGCCCCGCTCTCGTAGCGGAACTCGAGGCCGAGCTCGCGGGTGCGGTCGGCGAACCAGGGAGACTCGACGGCGGCGCCCTGCGAGCAGCCGGAAGCCAGGACGAGAGCGATCAGCATCCGAAACTGCACGGAGGTCCTTCCGAGGGCGGAGGCGCAGCGTAATCGATCGTCCGCCGGCCGTGAAACGGCCCCCGCCTCTGGCGCACGGCATGACCGCCGCTACATTGTTCGGCTCGCCCTGACGCTTCACTCACGCCGCTCGCGCGGCCACGGATCCCCATCATGCGCCGATCGACACTTCTCCTTCTCGCCCCTGCTCTCCTCGTTGGGCTCGCCGCCTGCACCTCGACCGACTCGAACGAGGAAACCATGGAGAGCGCCTCCCTCGCCCCCGGCGGCAAGAACAAGGGCGGGACCGAGCCCGCGCGCGTCTTCCCCTTCGCGGTCCACCGCACGACCCTCGACAACGGGCTCAAGGTCCTCGTCGTCCCGACGCCCTCGGACGGGCTCGTCTCCTACTGGTCGATCGTGCGCACCGGCTCGCGCGACGAGGTCGAGGAAGGCGTCACGGGCTTCGCGCACTTCTTCGAGCACATGATGTTCCGCGGGACGGAGAAGCTCCCCGGTCCCGAGTACGACCGGATCGTCAACGGCCTCGGCGCGAGCGCGAACGCGTACACGACCGACGACTACACGGCCTACCACATGTCCTTCTCCAAGGCGGACCTGCCCAAGGTGGCCGAGATCGAGGCCGACCGCTTCCAGAACCTCAAGTACGACGAAGCGCAGTTCACGACCGAGGCAGGCGCCGTCTACGGCGAGTACAGGAAGGGCCGCACGAGCCCGTTCGGAGTCCTGTTCGAGAGCCTCCAGAACGCCGCGTTCGACAAGCACACCTACAAGCACACGACGATCGGCTTCGAGCGCGACATCCAGGCGATGCCGAAGCAGTTCGAGTACTCGAAGAGCTTCTTCCGCCGCTTCTACCGCCCCGAGAACGTCGTGATCCTCGTCACGGGCGACGTCGACCCGGCCAAGGCGACCGCGCTCGTCAAGAAGGAGTACGGCGGCTGGAAAACCGGCTACACGGCGCCGAAGGTGCCGGTGGAGCCCGCGCAGACCGCGCAGCGCCGCATCGACGTCCCCTTCGACGGCCAGACGCTCCCGATCCTCACGCTGAACTTCAAGGGACCCGCCTTCCAGCCCAAGGACAAGCCGACCGTCGCCGGGATGCTGATCGGCGAGCTGTGCTTCGGCGAGACTTCACCCCTCTACAAGAAGCTCGTCCTCGACGAGCAGCGCGTCGAAGGACTCTTCCAGAGCTTCGACGTCAGCCGCGACCCGAGTCTCTGGTCGGCTTTCGCGCGCGTCAAGGACCCCGCCGACGTGCCGGCCGTCGAGGCGGAGCTGTGGAAGGCGATCGCGGACTTCCGCAAGACGCCGGTCGACGAGAAGCGCCTCGACGCGGTGCGCTCGAACATGCGCTACGGCTTCGTCGCGGATCTCGGGACCGCCGACGACGTCGCCTCGACACTCGCCCGCTACGTCGGCATCACGGGCGATCTCGCCTGCGTGAACGAGTTCTTCGCGACGCTCGACACGGTCACCCCGGAGGACGTCCGCAAGGCGGCGAACGCCTGGATGCTCCCCGAGCGCTGCACGGTCGCGGTGCTGCGCACGAAGGGTGAACAGCCGACGACGATGGCCGCGGAGAGCGCGGCCCGCGACGCCTCGGCCGCCGCCACGAACCGCGTCAGCCAGGCGCCGGTCCTCCTGCCCGTCCCGCAAGACCCGCAGATCGCCTTCAAGCTCTGGTTCCAGGTCGGATCCCAGGACGACCCGAAGGGCCAGGAGGGCATCGCGGCGCTCACCGGCGCCCTGATCAGCGAAGGCGGGACGAAGCGGATGACCTACGACAAGATCCTCGAGCAGCTGTTCCCGCTCGCGGCAGCGTACTACGCCTCCGTCGACCGCGAGATGACGGTCGTCTCGGGCAGCGTGCACAAGGACAACCTCGACGCCTACACCGAGCTGCTCGTCGAGGCGATCACGAAGCCCGGCTTCCGCAAGGACGACTTCGAGCGGATCCGCGACCAGATGATCTCGGGCATCGAGAACACGCTGCGGTACTCGTCCGACGAGGATCTCGGCAAGGCGACGCTCGCGCAGGCCGTGTTCGCCGGGACGCCTTACGCGACGATCGACGAAGGGACGGTCGCTTCGCTGCGCGCGATGACGCTCGAGGACGTCCACGCCTTCCACAAGACGCACTTCACGCGCGACAACCTCGTCATCGGGCTCGGCGGCGGCTACCCCGAGTCCCTGCCGGGCCGGCTCGCGACCGAGTTCGGCCGGCTCCCGGCGGGCAAGCCCGAGCCCACGCCCGCTCCGCAGCCGGCGAAGATCGAGGGACGCCACGTCACGTTTGTCGAAAAGGAAGGCCCCTCGACTTCGATCAGCTTCGGCTACCCGATCGACGTGCGCCGCGGCTCGCGCGAGTTCTACGCGCTCTGGATCGCCAACTCCTGGCTCGGCGAGCACCGCAACAGCTCCTCGCACCTCTACGAGGTGATCCGCGAGCTGCGCGGGCTGAACTACGGCGACTACTCCTACATCGAGGCCTACCCGAACGGCGGGCGGCGCACGATGCCGCCGACGGGGGTCGGACGCAGGGCGCAGATGTTCGAGGTGTGGGTGCGTTCGGTCCCGCGCGAGAACGCGATCTTCGCGCTGCGCGCGGCGCTGCGCGAGGTGGACACCCTGGCGAAGAACGGGCTCACGAAGGAGCAGTTCGAGTCCACGCGCAAGTTCCTGAAGGGCTACTCGCTGCACTTCGCGGAGAGCACCGCCGATCGGCTCGGCTACGCGATCGACGACCGGTACTTCGGCCTCCAGCAGAGCCACCTCGCGACCTTCCGCAAGATGATGGACGAGATCACGTTCGAGGAGGTGAACGCCGCCGTGAAGAAGCACTTCCACACGAACGACCTCGTCATCGCGATGGTGACCCAGGACGCGCAGGGCCTGAAGGACCTGATCGTCTCCGGCGCCGCGACTCCGGTCACCTACCCCAAGGACGCGGCGAAGAGCGCCGAGATCCTCGCCGAGGACAAGCTCATCGAGAGCTGGCCGCTCTCCATCCCCGAGGCGAACGTCACGATCGTCCCCGTGAAGGCGATGTTCGAGGGCGAGGCGCCGAAGACGACGATGCGGTGAGAAGTACGGAACCAGGTTCGTTTTCTCGCACCTGGAGCCGAGTCG
>JBJXFB010000178.1:0-95377 GCA_046155895.1 Planctomycetota bacterium
CGGCCGCACCTCGTCCATGTCTCAGCAACCCGCAGCAAACCCTCGATCTGACGAGCCGGATGCGTGAGTCGCGCAAGTCCGGATCTGTGGGAGGCCGGTGGGGGAAACCTCACCGGCCCACCCGGCGCCCCCGGCTCGTCGGGGGAAAGTCGCGGGAACTGGTGGAGGATAGGGGGATCGAACCCCTGACCTCTACAATGCCATTGTAGCGCTCTACCAACTGAGCTAATCCCCCACGGAGGGCCGGAGAGGATGCCGGGCGCGTGCGCGCGCGTCAACCGCCCTCGACGTTCGCCTGGGGCGAAGTGCGCGCGTATCCTGTCGCGCCCCGGCTCCCCGGGGTCCCGCCGACGTGAACGCCGACTCGAACGCTCGCAAGAATCCCTACGATCCGCGCGCGATCGAGACCAAATGGCAGGAGCGCTGGGAATCCCAGGGCACCTTCCGCGCGAAAGGACCCGGCGATCCCGGCTTCGATCCCGCCCAGCCGAAGTTCTACGTCCTCGACATGTTCCCGTACCCCTCGGGGTCGGGGCTGCACGTCGGACACGCGGTCGGCTACATCGGCACCGACATCGTCGCGCGGCGCAAGCGCATGGAGGGCCTGAACGTCCTCCATCCGATGGGGTGGGACGCCTTCGGGCTGCCCGCGGAGCAGTACGCGATCCAGACGGGGAAGCACCCGCGGCAGACGACCGCGGAGAACACGAAGAACTTCCGCCGCCAGCTCAAGCTCCTCGGCCTCTCCTACGACTGGTCGCGCGAGATCGACACGAGCGACCCGCGCTACTACCGCTGGACGCAGTGGATCTTCTTGAAGCTCTTCGAGCGCGGGCTGGCGTACCAGGCCGAAGTCCCCGTGTGGTGGTGCGAGGAGCTCAAGACCGTCCTCGCCAACGAGGAGGTCATCAACGGGCGCTCCGAGCGCGGCAACCACCCCTGCGTCCGGCGTCCGCTCAAACAGTGGATGCTCAAGATCACGGCCTACGCCGAGCGCCTCCTCGCCGACCTCGACCTCCTCGACTGGCCCGAGTCGATCAAGACGCAGCAGCGCGAGTGGATCGGACGCTCGCAGGGCGCGGAGATCCGCTTCGAGCTCGACGGGATCCCGAACGAGCCGCTCGTGGTGTTCACGACGCGCCCGGACACGATCTGGGGCGCGACCTTCATGGTCGTGGCGCCCGAGCACCCGCTCGTCCGACGTCTGACGACGCCCGAGCGCCGCGCGGACGTCGACGCCTACCTCGCCCGGGCCTCGGCCAAGTCGGAGCTCGAGCGCACCGACCTGGCCAAGGACAAGACCGGCGTCTTCACCGGCAGCTACGCCTGGAATCCCGTGTTCGACCGCCAGGATCCGCGCGCGCGGATCCCCGTGTGGATCGGCGACTACGTGCTCGCGACCTACGGCACGGGCGCGCTGATGGCGGTGCCGGGGCAGGACACGCGCGACTGGGACTTCGCCAAGCAGTACGACCTCCCGATCGTCCGCACGGTCGAGCCGCCTCCCGACTGGAAGGACGGGCCCTTCCTCGGCGAGGGCCGCGCGATCCACAGCGGCTGGCTGGACGGCCTCGGCGTCGCCGAAGCGAAGAAGAAGACGATCGCCTGGCTGGAGGAGCACGGCCGCGGCACGGCCAAGGTCACGTACAAGCTGCGCGACTGGCTCTTCAGCCGCCAGCGCTACTGGGGCGAGCCCTTCCCGCTGCTGCACCTCGAGGACGGGCGCGTCGTTCCGCTGCCCGAGGACGCGCTGCCCGTCGAGCTGCCCGCGATGGACGACTTCAAGCCCTCCGCGGACGGATCCGCCCCGCTCGCGCGCGCGCAGGCCTGGGTCGCGACGCGCGATCCGAGGACCGGCCAGCCCGCCCGCCGCGACACGGACACGATGCCGGGCTGGGCCGGCTCGTGCTGGTACTGGCTGCGCTTCATGGATCCGCGCAACGACCGCGCGCCCTTCTCGGTGCAGGCCGAGCGCTACTTCGGTCCCGTCGACCTCTACGTCGGCGGCGCGGCGCACGCGGTCATGCACCTCCTGTACGCGCGCTTCTGGCACAAGGTCCTCTACGACGCCGGCATCGTGTCGACGAAGGAGCCGTTCCAGCGCCTCTTCAACCAGGGGCTCGTCGAGGCTTTCGCCTACGAGGACGCCACCGGACGCCTCGTTCCGACGGCCGAGGTCGAAGCGCGCGGCGCCGCCTTCGTGCGCAAGTCGGACGGCGCGCCCGTCCAGCAGATCGTCACGAAGATGGCCAAGTCCCTCGGCAACGTCGTCAACCCCGACGACATCGCCGCGGAGTACGGCGTCGACACGCTGCGCCTCTACGAGATGTTCATGGGGCCGCTGGCCGACAGCAAGCCCTGGAACCCGCGCGACATCCCGGGCTGCCGGCGCTTCGTCGAGCGCGTATGGCGGCTCTTCGTCGAACCCGATTCGGACGCGCGGATCCGTCCCGCCTTCGCGCGCGGGGGCCCGGCGCCGGCCATCGAAGGGGAGACGCTGGCCCTGGAGCGCTCGCTCGCGCGGGCGCTGTCCCTCGTCGACGGTTCCTTCAAGCACCTGAACTTCAACACCGCGATCGCGGGCCTGATGACGTTCCTGAACGACGCGACGAAGGCTCCCTCCGCCGTCTCGCGCGACCAGGCCTCGCGCTTCCTCCGCGCGCTCGCTCCCTTCGCGCCGCACATGGCCGAGGAGCTCTGGGAACGCATGGGGGAGCCCGGTTCGATCTCCCGTGCTCCCTGGCCGCTGCCCGACCCCCGCTGGCTCGTCGAGGACGAGGTCGAGATCGGCGTCCAGGTGCTCGGGAAGTTCCGCGGGAACGCCAAGGTCGCCAAGGACGCCGACCGGCAGGCCCACGAGTCTGCGGCGCGGGAGGCCGTCGCCAAGCACCTCGAGGGCCGGGAGGTCGTGAAGACCGTCGTCGTCCCCGGCAAGCTCGTCAACTTCGTCGTCAAGTAGCAAGTAGATGGAAATCCAGGCCGGGGGGGCCGCGTAGGCGGCGCCTTCGCCAGGTACCCAGTTCCTTCGAGGAGTCCTCATGAAGCATCGCATCCTCCCCACGATCGCCCTCGCCTCCCCCCTCCTCCTCTTCGGCGCCTGCATCTTCGTCGTCGACGGCGACGGACACGTCCGCCACGGCCTCCACATCGACGACGACGAGGATTGGGGCCTGACCGAGGGCTCCGGGATCTCGAAGACCGAGTCCCGCACGGTCACGGACTTCCGCCGGATCGTCGTGGAGGGCAGCGCGGATCTCTCCGTGCGCGTGGGGGACGCGACCAGCGTCAACGTCACGGGCGACGACAACATCATCTCGTACGTCACCACGGAGGTCCGCGACGGGAGCCTCGTCATCGGGATGAAGCGCGGGAGCTACTCCACGCGCGTCGACTTGACGATCGCGGTCACGACGCCCGGCCTCGACGCCCTGTCGATCCAGGGGAGCTCCGACGCCGAGCTCTCCGGCATCACGGGCGAGAGCTTCTCGGCCCAGATCTTCGGCTCGGGCGACGTGCGCGCGAGCGGGAAGGTCGACCGCCTCGACGCGGCGATCTCCGGGTCGGGGGACTTGAGGCTCGACGGCCTCGAATCGCGCGAGGTGAAGGTCGGCATCTCCGGGAGCGGAGACGTCGAGGTGTGGGCGACCGAGATGCTCGTGGCATCCATCTCCGGCAGCGGGGACGTCCGCTACCGGGGCGAGCCGAAGGTCACGAAGTCGGTCGCGGGCTCGGGGAGCGTCGCGCCGCGCTGAGGTCCGCGAGCGGCCTCAGAAGCCCTTGACCTTCGCCGACTTCTTGTAGAGCCAGTCGGTGCCGAAGTAGCCGACGACCATCAATCCGAGGACGAGCATCCCGGGCTGGAAGGGATCCGGGAAGTTCAGTCCGACGAAGGCCTCGTGCACGCTCAGCATGAGGAAGAGAAGCGGCACGGACATGAACGTGTTGTGCTTCGACCGCATGCCGGCGACGGCCACGTCGGCGGGGTCGGGAGCGGTGCCGCCCTTGATCGCGGTGATGATCCGACGTTGAGCCGGCCAGATCCGCATCCAGACGTTGGCGGCCATCGCCGTGCCGAGCATCGCTCCGGCGTGGATGTAGACGGCGCGGTTGCTCGCCGCGAAGAACTCGGTCTGGCCCAGCACGAAGACGAACGCGAGCACCAGGAGGTACCAGACCCAGAGAGCGGCCATGGGCTTCTTGGCGAGAGCCTTGGCGATCGCGTCGTAGACCAGGAATGCGGCGACGACCAACCCGAGGGCGGCGAGAGCCGGCCCGCGCTCCGGCACTCCGGTCTTCGAGAAGTTGGGCTGGCGCAGGTAGAGAAGCGCCCACAGGAGCACTCCCGTGATGAAGGTCCAGGCGGCTCCCCAGCGGAAGAAGAAGAGCGCGCGGGGCATCAGCTCGGGGACGACCTTCTTCTTCGTGTCGGCGTCGTAGGTCTTGGCGAGCTCGGCGTTGACGAAGTTGAAGAAGTAGAGGAGGCCGATCCAGAGAACGCCGGCCACGATGTGGATCCAACGGAAGAGGAGGCTGGAAACGTCCTCCCCGACGTTCGGCATGGCGGGGAACATCATGGCTGCGATCATGGTCTCTGTCCTCGTTCGGGAATGAAGGGGAAGCGCTGCGACCGGATGGGCTGGGCTCAACGCCCGTCGAAGGTCAGCGCGACCTCCGCGCTCCCTCCGGCCGTCAGGGTGACCTTAGCGGTCCTTTTTCCGAATTTCTCGTGCCAGCCTTCCACGACGTAGTCGCCCGGCGGCACTCCCTGGAGGACGAAGGTCCCGTCCTCGCCGCTGACGGCGAACCAGGGGTGCTCGACGACGCAGACGAAGGCCCTCATCCAAGGGTGGAGGTTGCACTCGAAGGCGACCCCGAGCTCCTTCTTCTTCGGGCGCCACTCGATCGGCTGGCCGTTCGGGGGCTGCACGGGATTCATGGCGTCGTTCGAGCGGGAGCGGATGTTGACGTTGTGCGTCGTCATCGCGTCGGAGTTGTTGATGAGGAGAGTCTCCCCCGCGCGCATGCCCAGGACGTGCGGCACGTACAGGCAGCCCCGCTGGTCCATCATGCGGCTCTCCGTGCCGGCGGGCGGGAGATCCCAGCCCTCGAGGCCGTCCTTGATCCACAAGAAGACGTTGGCGAGCTTGCCGTCGTTCACGATCGCGGCCTCCTCGAAGACCGGAGTCGGGTGGTCGGGGCATCCACCGGTGCCGCCGATCGCGAGTGGACGGCGCTCGGGTGGCTTGCCGTCGAAACGGACGACGCCGCTGATCGTGCCCGTCTGCGAGGGATCGATGGCGCCGCGCGGTCCGGCGGGCTGCTTGGGGCGAGGGGCGTCGGACTCGGGCTTCGCGGGCGATACCTGGCTCGGAGATGCCATGCCCTGCGTCCCGGAGTCCGAAGATCCTCCGCACGAGGACAAGAGAGCCGTGACGACGAGGAGTGCGCCGATCCTTCGCATGCCGAGAAGCTAGACGCCGGCGGGCGAGATTGACAGGTGGAGTGTCCACCCTACGCTGTCCGCCCTGCATCGGCGCCCGTAGCTCAATTGGATAGAGTATCGGTCTTCGGAACCGAGGGTTGTGGGTTCGAGTCCCCCCGGGCGCGCCAGATCAGCGCTGCGCGAAGACCGCCAGGTCCTGCTTGGCGTTGAGCGTCGAGCCCGGCACCGGCGGCAGCGCCAGCAACGCGAGCACGAGGTTGCCGGCGTCGCCGTTGCGGATCGGCGGCAATCCCACGGCGGACCGCGGCGGCTGCTTCAGGCCCGGATCCTTCCGGGTCGCCGCGTTGATCTCGTACAGCTCGCGCGGAGGCTCCGAGTCTCCCGTCCACACCAGGAACGGGATGATGTAGTCGACCCACATCGTCGGATCGGTGTGGCTCTGGAAGGGCGCGCCGCCGCCGTGGTCGGAGGTCAGCACGACCACCGTGCTCCCGCGCAGGCTCTTCTCGGCTTCGATCCCGTTCAGGATGCGGCGGAGCTCGCGTTCGACTTCTCCGACGGCCTGCATGTACTCCGAGCCCGGAGTGAGGTCCCAACCGTGTTCGTGCCCGACCAGATCGGTCACCGCGAAGTGCGCAAAGACTAGGCTTCCCGGCGAGCCGGTTCCGTCCTTGCGCTTCAACGCCCGCAGAACGGCGTCGGCGATCTCTTCGCTCTCCTCGAACGCGCCGTACTCATCGATCTTGTCGCGTCCCTGGTCCGCGCCTGCGCGGTCGGGCGCGCCGTGCTCGCCGTCCCAGGACACGTCGTAGAGGGAGAACTTCGACTTCCCGACGTACATCGCCGTGCGCCAGCCCCGGTCGTGCGCGACGTCGAACATCCCGCAGATGTACTCGCCCTTCTTCGAGTGCAGGGTCGCGCCGGGAGGCGGGTCTTCGTTGTCCACCCAGCCGTGGCCGCGGCCGCCGTAGGTGAATCGGCCCGTGAACATCGCCGTGTGGTTGGGGAGCGTCACCGTGAACTCGGGATCCGTCCTGGCGTTGAGCGTCGAAGCCCCCTGCATCATGCGCGTGAAGGCCGGCAGCTCCCCGGCCGGCACGGCGATCAGCGCATCGCTCCGCAGGCCGTCGACGCTCACGAGGACCGCGTTGCGGAAGACTCGCGGCGGGCTCGAATCCTGCCCCGGCGCGGCAAGCTGCGAAACGCAGGCGAGGTAAGCGAGGACTTGTCTCATGGGGGGATCACCACATCCCGACGGCGTGGCGTCGGCGCCAGATCAGGTACACGAAGAAAGGACCGCCGACGAGCGACATCACGACGCCGGGTTGCAGCGCCAGATCGCGCAGGCAGAGCATCTGGAAGAGATCCGCGCCGACGAGGAACGAGCCTCCCGCGAGCGCCGAGAGGGGCAGCAGGCTCTTGTGGCTCGTCCCCGACAGCCCGCGGACGACATGGGGAACGACGAGACCGACGAACGCGATCTCGCCCGCCACGGCGACCGCCGCCGCAGCCGCGAGCGAGGCCGCGACGAGCGCGAGCCAGCGCACCCGAGAGGTATCGACGCCGAGCGCCTCGGCGTCCTCGAGCCCCGCCTGCATCAGGTCGAGCTCCCAGGCGAGGAAGGGAATCGCCGCGAGCGTGAGCAGGAGCGCCGTCCAGACCGTCCCCGCATGCCAGGCGAGCCGCCCGTCGAGCGTCCCGAAGGTCCAGGAGAGGATGCTGCGCGAGACCTGCCAGTCTCCCAGCACGAGGGACTGGAGGAGCTGCAGCAGGCCGCCGAGGAACGTGTTCACGGCGATGCCGAGCAGGAGCAGCGCCGGGATGGAGACGCGGCCGCGGGAGGACCCGAGCGCCCATACCAGCGCCCCCGTCGCGAGCGCGCCGACGAAGGCGAAGCCGGGGATCGCGATGAGGCTGTAGGCTCCCGGGTCCCCCTGCACGACGAGATTCGGCCCGTAACCCCCGAAGAGCAGGACCGCACAGGCCGCGCCGAGGCTCGCGCCGCTCGAGATCCCGAGGATCCCCGGGCTCGCCAGATCGTTCCGGAAGAGACCTTGGAGCAGCGCGCCCGAGTAGGAGAGGGCCGCCCCGACTCCGGCCGCCGTCAGCGCGCGCCACAGACGCAGCGAAACGATGGCCTGCAGTCCGGGATCTCGAAGCGGATCGCCGAGGTGGAGCGCCGCCAGCACGCCGGAGAAAGCCGTTCCGAAGTCAGGAACCGCTCGCGGCCCTCCGAATCGCACGAAGACGACGACGAGCAGCGCGAGCAGGCCGAGGAGGCAGAGACCCGTGGCGCGCGGCGATCGGGAGCGCCTCACGGCGAGGAGGATGGACGGCGACTCCGGGGCTGTCAACCAAGGACGCGCTTCCCCCGGCGGCCGCTACCATCGTCAGCGGTGGAGACGCCTCCGCGACTCACGCGCGCCGAGCTCTCGCTCCTCGATCGTCTGGCGAGCGAGGAGTACGGACTTCCGATCGCGGTCCTCATGGAGAACGCCGGCCGCGGCGCCGCCGAGGAGATCCTCGCCGGGATGCGGGAGCGGGACGACAAGGGGGGAGTCGTCGGCCGCGTGGTCGTGCTCGCAGGTTCGGGGAACAACGGCGGCGACGCTTGCGTCGTCGCCCGGCATCTCTCGAACGCCGGTGTCGTCGTGGAGGTCTTCTTCGCCGGAGAGCCGCACGCGTTTGCGGATGCAGATCTGGACGCCGCGGCCAGGATGCGGCGGGTGGTGGAGCGGATGGGGATCGCCGTGGAGGGCGGCCTGGCCCGGCTCGAGGCCTCCCTCGGGCAGGCGAGCGTCGTGGTCGACGGGCTCCTCGGCACGGGCTTCCGGGGCGAGGTCCGGCCCGAGATCGCACGCTGGATCGACGCGGTGAACCACTCGGCGCGTGAGCGCGGCACCACGGTCGTCGCCCTGGATCTGCCCTCGGGACTCGACGCCGACAGCGGCCGTCCCTCCTCTTCGACCATCGTCGCCGATGTAACCGTGACGTTCGCGGCCCGGAAGATCGGGTTCGACGCGCCGGAAGCCGCGCCCTACGTCGGCCAGGTCGTCGTCGCTCCGATCGGCGTGCCCACGGAGCTCCTCCGTCGGGTACGGGGAACCGGGTAGACCGGCGCCCCTCCGCTCGCATTGCACAACCTTGACGGCGCATCCGCGCGCGGCGGAAGGAGCCTATTGCGCGCTGAAAGCCCGTGGTAGATTCAGCTTGGTCCCAGTCCTTCCGGGCGCAGGTTTCGATCACTCACCCTTTCAGGAGATCGTAATGTCTCGTCCCTCGCTCATCACAGCCGCAGTCGCGCTCCTCGGCGCGAGCGCCACGGCCCAAAACGACATCAGCTCGCGGCTCATGCCGGTCACCGTGCCCTTCGAGCACGCCGGCATCTACCACGTGGCGACCGGCACGTGGACTCGCCACGGTTCGCTCGAGAACCTCGCCGGTCCCGACACGATCTACAACAACAGCTGCGCGATCGGGGGAGGGCAGTACTTCGCCGCCATGGTCAGCGGCGAGAAGTGGCAGCACTCCAGCCGCGTGCCTACGACCGCCCTGAACGGCGCGCCCACGATCGTTTCGACCTTCTATCCTCTGAGGAACGACGAAGCGCCCGGCTGCCAGACGAGCTACGTGGTGAACGGTTTCCAGATCCGCTACTGCACGAGCCGCAACTCGATCCTCGGGAACTTCGACCAGCGGTTCGAGTTCGCGGACATGTACAACACCGGCGACTGCGGCGGCGTCGACATGATTCCGAACGCCGGCGCATCGTTCACGGTGTCCCTGCTCCCCGGCACGGCGGCCGCCGGTCAGGTCTGCCGCATCGTGGACATCGACCTCACCGGGACGCCGTTCACGCTCCAAGCCGACCAGGACGGCATCTACCAGGGTCCTTCGGACATGGAGACCTTCGGGTACTCCCAAGGCCCGACGACCGCGGGCATGACGACCCAGCAGCTTTCCGGACCGATCATCGCGGGCAACTTCACCTGGACCGGCGGCCCCATGCACCCGAACAGCGTGCCGTGCTCGGGCACGGACGGCACGATCTGGGATTCGCCGATCGACCTGACCGAAGGCGGCACCGGGATGTTCTCGCAGGACTTCTTCCGGATGACCGGCACGACGCCGGCACCCTCCGGCCCGGCTTGCTACACCTTCGGCGCGGCGAGCAGCCCCCAGAACATCCACTCCGACTTCTATCTGAAGCTCTTCGCCGACGCGAACTGCCAGCCGGTGTCGCCGATGATCGGGGAGTGCTTCCCCGGCACCGGCGGTGTCCTCAACTGCCCCTGCCCGAGCCAGGCGCCCTCGAACCCGGCCGGCGGCTGCGCAAACCACGGCGCGGGCTCGACGAGCGGGGCCGTGCTGAGCGCTTCCGGCACAGCTTCGGTCACCAATGACACGGTGGTTCTCACGACCAGCAACCACCGCGCCCCCGCGGGTGGCGTCCTGAACGTGTTCTTCAGCTACAAGCCTGGAAGCGCGACGCCTACGCCGGGCAGCGTGAGCGGTGCGGGAGTGCGGTGCATCGGCACGGGCGGGAACCTGAAGCGCCTCTACACCGAACAGGTCTTCGGCGGGACGGGCTCGGTGCCGGGCATGGGCGACCCCAGCGTCACCCAGGTGTCCGCCTCGTTCCCCAACAACCAGCACACGATCTCCGCTGGGGAGACGCGGCATTACTTCAACGTGTATCGGGACGGACAGGCGAGCCTGCCGGCGAATTGCAACAATCCGGGCACGACCACGAACCTGACGAACATGGGCAGGATCCTGTGGGGGCCCTGACGGGAGTGGACCTGTCAGGCCTCTGAGCTGACAGGATCACGCAGCCAGCTGCGCGGGGCCGGCGGGTTCTCCTGTCGGCCCCGCCCTTTTTTCGCCCTTCCCCCCGCGGAACACCGGGCGGTCCTACCGCGTCCAGTGTCGGAGAGGCCGGGTCGGCCCTGGAGACGGCCCCCCCGGATGCCCACCCCGACCCGGCGGGCCCGGAACCTCGTCCTTCTTTGCAGACCCTCGATTAGGATTGACCGAGGGTCGCCCCTGAGTTCCCCCCCCCGCGGCACGAGACCCGTTTTCGTCGCCGATGCCTCCTCGCGCCCATCGATCGAAGGAATCGAGCCCCGAATGAAAGCCCCCCAGATCATCACAGCCATCCTGGCTTGTTCGCTCGCGTCCCAGGCCGGGGCGCAGATGCCCACGCCGGTCGTGAAGGGGACGCTCCCCGGCGGCAAGGCCAGCCAGGTGTCGGCTGCGTACCCGGGCGGTTCGGGAGGCCAGGCCCTGCTCGGTCCCAACGACCTCTGCTCTTCGGCCACGCCGATCGCGGGTCCCGGCACCTACCCCTTCGACAATGTCGGCGCCAACACGGACGGGTCGTCGATCTGCGGGAACATCGGCGCGGACGTCTGGTTCGACTTCACCGCCCTCTCGACCACACCGCACCGCATCCAGACCTGCGGTCTCGCCTCATTCGACACGGTCATCGCCGTGTACTCCACGGCAGCCTGCGTCGGGGCCCCGCTCGTCTGCAACGACGACAGCTGCGCGTCCCTCCAGTCGTCCGTGACGATCTCCGCGACCGCGGCGAGCGTCTACAAGATCCGCATCGGGGGCCGCAATGCAGCGACGGGAACGGGGTCCTTCTCCGTCACGGAGCTCTTTCCGCCCGCGAACGACTTCTGCTCGGCCCCCGTGCTCATCTCCGGTGCAGGCCCGCACTCGTTCGACAATTCGGCCGCGACCACGGGTTCCGAGGGTCAGGCGGAAATCCTGTGCGCTGGCTTCGCCAACGGGATCGGCGCCGATCTCTGGTACCGGTGGACGGCCGGCTACACGGGGACGGCCCGGATCTCGACCTGCGGACAGACCCTCGTCGACACGAAGATCGCGGTCTACCCCGGCACGCCGTCGTGCCCCGTGTCCGGCTCGGCGATTTCGTGCAACGACGACAACTGCGGCCTCCAGTCGAAGCTCGATTTCTCCTGCACGAACGGCTCGACCTACACGATCCAGGTGGGGAGCTTCCCCGGCGCCACGCCCGGGCCCGGGACCTTCACGATCGGCCCTCCGCCGGTTGCTCCGCCGAACGACGACTGCAGCACGCCCACGCTGATCGCGGGTCGCGGTCCGCACAACTTCAACTCGGTCGACGCGACGACCGGGACCCAGGGTCAGGCCGAGGCGCTCTGCTCGGGCACGGGCATCGAGAACGACCTGTGGTTCAAGTGGACGGCGACGGCCACGGGCAACGCCACCCTGACGACCTGCGGGACCACCGCGATCGACACGAAGGTCGCGGTGTATCCGGGTTCTCCCAACTGCCCGATCGCGGGCTCGGCCCGCGGTTGCAACGACGACAACTGCGGCGGAGTGCAGACCGCGGTCTGCTGGGGCGCCACGAACGGAGTGAGCTACATCATCCAGGTGGGGAACTTCCCGGGCGCGAGCGGCGGTGCGGGCCAGTTCAACATCTCGATCGGCTCGAGCTGCACGGGCGGGCCCATGGTCCAGAGCTGCTTCCCCGGCACGGGCGGCGTGATCTCGTGTCCCTGCGGCCAGCCCGCGAACGCGAGCGGCGGCTGCGCCAACTACGGCGCGGGCTCGACGACGGGCGCCGTCCTCAACGCGACCGGCACGCCCGATGTGAGCGCCGACACCCTGCTGCTCACCGCGAGCAACCACCGGCAGCCCGCACAGGGAGTCCTCAACGTCTTCTTCAGCTACAAGCCGGGCGGCGCGACCCCGACCACGGGCAACCCCAGCGGCGCCGGCGTGCGCTGCATCGGAGCGGGCGGCTCGCTGAAGCGGCTCTACACGGTGCAGTGCTTCGGCGGGACGGTCTCGAAGCCGGGCATGGGCGATCAGAGCGTCAGCGCGAGGTCGGCCGCCTTCACCGGTCACGCGATCGTCCCTCCCGAGACGCGGCACTACTTCAACGTGTACCGCGACGGTCAGGCGGCCGGACCCTGCGGGAACACGGCGACGAGCACCAACCTGACGAACATGGGCTCGGTGCTCTGGAGCCCCTGACAGGGGCGGACCTGTCAAGCCCCAGAGCGGACAGGATCACGCAGCAAGTTCTTGCGAGGCTGGCTTGCGAGGCCGGCCTCGCGACTTCGAGCGCGGATCACGCTCTCCTGTCGCCCAGGCTTCAGAAGCAGAACGGCACGGCCAGGCCGTCCGAGAAGTTGAGCCCCGTGCCCACGCCGGGATCGCGGTACAGCAGCTGGAAGTACCACGTCTGCCCGGGTGCCACGCCGGAGCCGGGCGCGGTCGCGTCGAAGTCCATTCCGGCGTCTCCGAAGAAGTTGGTGCGGACGACGGGAAGGCGGCGGATGGTCCCGCCGACGCAGAGGAACCCGTTGTACAAGGGCACGGATGCACTCGCTGGACCGTAGAAGTAGTAGGCGCTGCGCTCGGGCGGCAGATGGATCGTGCCCAGGACGAGGTTGTTCTGGCTGATGCTGCCGCTGCCGGAGGAGGTCATGTTGGCTCCCCCGGGGCCGGCCGAATTGGGCGCGGCCGTGCAGTAGTCCGCGGGCGCGGGGCACTGGCCCTCGATGCGGAAGATCTCGCCGCCGCTGGAGTCGCAGAGGTAGAGCTCGCCTTCGGCATCCTCGCCAAAGGACGTGATCGTCTGGATCGACAACGCGCCGATGGGATCGAGCTCGCCCGTGCGGATCGTGAAGTTCTGCACCGTGCCGTTGTAGGAGAAGGACCAGATCGTGCTGCTGCAGTAGTCGGCGTAGATGTAGTGCCCCTGGAAGGCGGGGATCTTCGTCCCGCGATACACGTAGCCGCCGACGACCGTGCAGCCCAAGGCGTGCGTGTAGTCCTGGATCGGGAGCACGAGGGTCGGATCCGTGCAGTTGCAGCCGCCGAGCCCCGAGCAGCTGGAGCCCTCCATGCACTTCCACCCGTAGTTCCGGCCTCCAGGGCCTCCGGCGGGCTCGAAGTCGACTTCCTCGCGCGCTCCCTGACCCACGTCGCCGATGTACATGTCCCCGGTCGTGCGGTCGAAGCTGAAGCGCCAGGGGTTCCTCCAGCCGTAGGACCAGATGTGCGGGAATGCGCTCGCGGCGAAGGGGTTCCCGGCCGCAACGTAGGTGGGCGCGTTGTCGACGTCGATGCGGAGGATCTTGCCCCAGTAGGTCGCGAGCGACTGCCCGTTGCCGATCGGGGGGTGTCCGGATCCGCTGTCGTTCGCCGCGCCGCCGTCTCCAAGGCCCACGTAGAGCATCCCGTCGGGCCCGAACTGCAGGCAACCACCGTTGTGGTTCGACTGCGGGTCCTGGAGCGGGCCGAGGATCGTCGTGAAGCTGGCGGTGTCCGCGATGTCGGGGTTCAGGCTGTCGGCCAGGTACTCCCGGACGACAGTGGCGCCCGTGGTGTCCGTGTAGTCGACGTAGAACTTCCTGTTCGTGGCGAAGTTGGGGTGGAACGCCAGGCCCAGCAGGCCGCGCTCGTCGCTGCTCACCTGCCCGCCGCCCACGATCGCGTCGATGTTCATGAACGGGGTCCCGAGGAGGACGCCGTCCTTGATGATCTTGATCACGCCCGCATGCTCCACGACGAAGAGTCGGTGCGTGTCGCCTGGCGGCGAGGTCACGTACAGAGGCTGGGTGAAGCCGGACTGGACCAGCGTGCTGCGCAGAATCTGGCCCTGCGCGGAGCCCGCGAGGATCAGGGCGAGGACCGAGGCCGACAGGAGGGATCGCTTCATGAGGTCGTGTCGCGAGCGGCCGGGCTCGCGCGCGGCGCATCCGGCCGCGCGCGAACCCGCGTTGAGCCGATCACCAGGTGATTTCGACCATGTTCGTGCTGTTGAACGTCTCGGCCGTGCAGAACGGCTGCCCGTCGCGGTAGTAGCTCTGGTACCAGCGCGTGCTCCCGGGCGGGTTCGGCTGGTTGAGCTGCGCCGCGCGAGCCGTGATCGACAGCTCGGCTCCTTCGGGATACGCGCTGGCTCCACTCGTCGCGGTCTTGGTCGAGAGCCGCTTGATCCCGTTGAGGCAGCGGATGCCGTCTCCGAAATTGGCGGGAGCGATCATGACGTTGCCCTGCATGAGGATCGTGAGCGAGGTCGGCCGCGTGCCCGTGGTGATCATCACGACGTTGTCGGGGCTGACGTGGCCGGTGGCCTCGAGGAGCGCGCCGCCGTTGCCGAGCTCGTTCTGGCATCCCTTCCCCACAGCGCCCGTGTTCCCGCACGGGCAGGGCCCGGAGGTGCCGTCGCCGAAGCACATCTTCGTCCCGACCGGTGGCGCGAGCACGTTCGTGCCCCGGATCTCGCCGCCCGGGTTGGCTGTCGTGTGGATGTTCGTGTAGGTCCCGTTCGGGGAGAGGGCCAGCGCCTCATTGGTCGCGTTCGTGGCGAGGGAGCCGAAGATCGGTGACCCGAGCGGGAGTCCCCAGACGATCCCCGTCGTGGAAGTGTTGTGGAGGTGCGCGCCGTTCTGGTTGGCCGTGAGGCCCGAGAAGGAGACGCTGTACTTCAACGTGTGATTGGCGGTGTTGAGGATGTAGTCCGCGCGCCCCGTCGCCGGGGTGACCACGGGCGGGATCTCCTGGGACCCGTCCATGAAACACTCGAGGTGGGTGATCTGCGCGCGCGCCGGGCTCGATGTCAACGCGAGGAAGAGGGCCGTGGAGAAGAAGGAGAGAGATCTTTGCAACATGCGGGTGCTCCTGAACGATGGTCGCAACACGAAAGATCGAGCCTCGACCCGATTGTCCGCGCGGTTCGAGAAACCGTCAAGGCGATCGGCCTCGCGGCCAGGGGCGTCCCTTCGAGCCCGCGTCAGTCCCACGACCACGGGGAGAGTTCGGGAGGGGAGGAGGACCGCGTCACTTCTTGTCGAAGATCCCGCCGGCACCCTTCAGCGCGCCCTCGATCCCCTTCAGTGCGTCTTTCACCCCGCCCTCGATCGATCCGCCGAGGCTCCCGAGGTTCCGACCCAGATCCTTGAGCAGGTCGGCCGGGAGCAGGTTCTTCCCCTCGACGAGCACCTGCTCGAGGATCGCCTTCAGGAGCGTCCGCGTCAGCTGGGCGATGATCTCCTTCGTCTCGCCGTCGGACCGGAAGTTCTCGATCACGACGCTGGGGATGGTCAGCTCGGCCGACCCCGAGGACAGCGGCACGCCGGACAGGTGCAGGCCGGCGTGGACGTTCCGGATCTCGATCTTCCGGATCGTGAGGCGCTTTCCGGCTCCATCGGGTGCCTTCTCCTCGCCTTGCGTCGGCGGCGAGAGCTTCTCGAGGTGATCGAGGATCACGCCGTAGTTCGTGCCGGAACTCGTGCGCTCGAGGCTCACGTCGACGCCGTCGAGGACGAGTTGGTCCATCTCGATCCGCTCGGAGAGGATCGTGCTGTTCTCCCACTCGGCGCGCGCGGACTTCAGCGCGAAGAACGGCTCGCTGCGGAAGCCGGGCGGATTCGCGAGCGAGAGCCCCTGGAGGCCGAAGCGGCCCGAGAAGAGGCTCGCGTCGACGCCCTCCACCTGCGTCTCGACGCCGGTCGCGTAGGTGGCGCCCTTCTCGATGCCCGCCTCGACCAGGGAGTCGAGGAAGAGCCATCCGGCTCCGATCAGGAGGAGCGCGGCGACCAGGACGACCAGGAAGAGGCGCCGGACGATCTTCATTCTCGAGGCACTCTACGCCCCGTGGCCTCGGCGAGGGAAGCCCCGCGGCTCCTCCCGGGACTCGCTACCAGGAGGCGTGGAGCTTCCTAGTAGCAGTAGTCGACGTGCAAGCCGTTCGTCAGGCCCAGAGACGAGGGAGCCTGGAAGTCGCGGAAGATGGCCTGGTAGTAGGCGGGAACGCCGATCATCGCGCTCGTGACCGGGATCGGGATCGTGACGTTGCCCTGGGCGTCGAGGTGGAAGTTCGCCACGCGCGTGATCGGCGGGGCCAGGTAGAGCATGTGCCCCGCGATGGGTGTCGTGGCCGACACGGGGCTGCGGAACAGCACGCCCAGCACGCCGGGCTTCCCGCCCTGGACCTTGATGGCGAAGTTGTTCGTCGAGACCGTCGGGGATCCCTCCGAGAGGAGGGCTGGATAGCCTCCGGCCGCCAGCTGCTTCGACAACCCGATCTCCTGCCGCGGCAGGCAGTCCTGGCTGGACATCAGGATCGTCGCGCTCTTCATCGCGACCGGAGCGCTCTTCCCGGTGGCGACCCACTGGTCGTAGGCGACCGTCCCGGCGTTGTTGGTCGTGTTCGCGTCGCGGAGGAACTCGATGTACTCGCGGGTGGTCGTCTGGTGGTAGACCGTGACCTCCGCCCGGACGGCGCCGAGTGGCCGGACGTAGCTCGTGTCGTCCCAGTAGTGCTGCTCCGGCACGTTCGTGCCCACGGGCTTCGACTGGACCGAGTCGAAGGCCGCATTGCTGAAGCCGCGGGGGGGGATGCGGTTGTCCGAGAGGACCGTGTTGTTGAGGACGAAGTGGAAGCTCTCGCCCGCAGGCAAGCCGGTCAGCGCCGCCATGGCGGCGTCGAGGCCCAGCTTCGCCTCGTAGACCTTCGTGTCGCCGCTCGTCAGCGTCGCGGTCGAGGCGTCGTAGGCGCCGTGCTCGGCGAGGAGCGCGTCCCCTGCGTCGTAGAACTTGACGTCGACCCACATCCGGCGACCCTCGGGATAGCCCGTGGGCAGCTTGTGGCCGGTCTGGTTGACGACGCGGACGCGGAGGTTGCCATTGCGCACGTTCAGGTGCAGATCGAGCGCGTTCGCGAGCATCTGTTGGTTGCGAGCGTGCGCGTCCGCGACGCTCTGGGCGGAGAGTCCCGTCTCGCTGTCCGGATAGAGATTGCGCACCGCGCGGAGCACCCATGAATTGGATCCGTGGAAATCGTGCAGGGGCAGGTCGTTGCGGACCGCGCCGCTGAGGACGGGCTGGCAGGCCGTGCCGTTCGTCGTCGGCATGTGGCAGTCCTGGCAGCTGCTGACCGCCGTGTCGTTGCCGCCGAAGCGCCCGTTGGTCTCGATCGGGCGGATGGCGTAGATGCTCTTCGACCATTCGCTCCAGGTGCGCTCGACCGGGAATTCCTGGTACTTGTCGTGGGTCGGGTGCTGCCGGTTGAGTGCATTCACGGCGTAGCTGCCGTTGGCCTGCTTGGTCATCGCCGGGTTGCTCACATCGTGGCAGGTGGCGCAGAGCAGGGACTCGCGGTGGAACGGCGACTGGAGCCAGTCGTGGTAGAAGAAGTTCGGGCCGAGGTCGAAGGGGCCGCGGCGCACGTCGTCGGGATCGATGACGTACATCCCGTTCCCGATGCTCGTGGGGAGTTGCGCGAGTGCCGCGAGGATCGCCTGGTCGACCGGCGGGCTCGTGCCCGGGTCGTAGAACGGATCGACCAGCCGGTGGCAGAGATGGCAGGTGACGCCGTCGAAATCGCCGAGGTTGTTGTCGAGGGCCGAGCCGTCCGAGGGGACGCTGCGCCCGTCGAGCCACGCGCCCGGGGCGTGGCAGCGCAGGCACAGCTCACCCGAGTCGTTCGCATCCTGGTTGGCGATCGCCAGCGCGGCGTGGAACACGGGATCGCGCGTCGCCTGGGCCATCATGCTCGACGCCCAGCGCGTGTACGGCTCCTGGTTCACGTTGTAATTGCCGTGGCAGATGTCGCAGTTCTGCGAGGACTGGATCACCTGGGTGATCGTCATCGGCTGCGTGCCGGGCTGGCGGAAGTCCTCCAGCGTCGTCGGGAGAGGCAGTCCGGTCAGCGCGCTGGTCGCGGACAGCGCGAGGGACCCGGCGAGGGCTGCGGCGGCGGCGACGAGGGCAGTTCGGGGCGTAGCGGAAACGCGTTGGGTCATGACCTGCGGGTGGGCGCCAGGGAAGGAATGGGGGGCTGGGCGGCGCCGGCGAGCAGCGAGGCGACCCGGCAGAGAAGAGCCGAAAAAATGCTCCCACAGGCTCCCGGATCGGTCAAGGCGGGATCACTCGACTTCGCTGCTTCTGCCTGGGCACCGCGAGAACTTTTCCCAGTCGCCGCTACCATGAGCCGGATGAACCGCGTGATCGCGCTGCTCATGCTCCTCGCGAACGCCTGCGCCGACTCGAATGCCCAGGCCTCGATCCCTCAGCCGGGGTCGGCCGGCACGATCGACGGCCTCAAGACGGACTGGTGGGACGCCGCGCGGACCCGGAAGAAGACCGAGGGCGAGATCCGGGGCGGGAAGATGGAGGGCGACTGGTGCTGGTGGTTCGAGAACGGCCAGCCGGAGAAGTCGGCCTCCTTCCGCGAGGGGCTGCTCCACCCGGTCTCGATCGAGTGGTACCGGAACGGCCAGAAGAAGAACGAGTACCGCTGGGCCCTCGGCCTCCGGTCGGGGCTCGCGCGCGAGTGGCACGAGAACGGGCATCTGAAGAGCGAGTCGACCTACGCCGACGACGTGCTCTCCGGTCGTCGCCGGGAGTGGCACGACAACGGAAATCTCGCCCGAGAGGGGGAGGTCGAGGCCGGACGCGAGCAGGGTCGGTGGATCACCTACCATCCGAACGGATCGAAGGCCATCGAGGGGGACTTCGAGAGCGGCTTGCAGCAAGGCCCCTACGTGTCCTGGCACCCCAACGGCCAGAAGTCCTCCGAGGGCGAGTACCGCCGCGGGTTGCAGGTCGGGCCGTGGAAGTCCTGGCATCCCAACGGCGTGCTGGAAAAGGAAGGCGAATACCTGGACGGCAAGCTGCACGGCCCGTGGACGAAATGGCACGAGAACGGCGTCCTCGCCAGCCGGGCGAACTTCGATCGCGACGTGCCGGAAGGCGAGTACCTGGAGCAGGCCGCGTCGGGCGCGATCCGGCTCCAGGGGACGTACGCGCGCGGCCAGCGCGAAGGCGGGTGGCGCATCCACCGCGACGATGGAACTCTCGACCCCTTGATGAGCGGCGTCTACGCCGCGGATGTCCGCCGCGGCGACCTGCCGGGCAAGGAGAACCAGTGACCGCGACAGGAAGTTTCGTGCGCACCTCGATTCGCAGCGACGCGGAGGTGTGGAAGGCGGTCGACGCCGAGGTCGAACGGCAGGAGGCGCAGCTCGAGCTGATCGCCTCCGAGAACCACGCCTCGGCCGAGGTGATCGCGGCGATGGGCACCGCGCTGACGAACAAGTACGCCGAGGGCTACCCCGGAAGGCGCTACTACGGCGGCTGCGAGCACGTCGACGTGGTCGAGGACCTGGCGCGCGACCGCGCCAAGGCGCTCTTCGGCTGCACGCACGCGAACGTGCAGCCCCACAGCGGCACGCAGGCGAACGTCGCGGCGCTGATGGCGATGCTGCAGCCCGGGGAAACGATCCTCTCGATGTCGCTCGACCACGGCGGGCACCTCTCGCACGGGCACCCGAAGAACTTCGCGGGGGTCTTCTACAGGGTCTCGAGCTACGGAGTGGAGAAGGGCACCGAGCGGATCGACATGGATCGTCTGCGAGATCAGGCGCGCGAGTTGAAGCCGAAGGTGATCATCGCCGGCGCGAGCGCCTACTCGAGGACGCTGGACTTCCCCGCATTCGCCGCGATCGCGCGCGAGGTCGGCGCGAAGCTGCTCGTCGACATGGCCCACATCGCCGGCCTGGTCGCGGCGAAGGCCCACCCGAGCCCGGTCGGACACGCCGACGTCGTCACGCTGACGACGCACAAGACGCTGCGCGGACCGCGCGGCGGGATGATCCTGGCGGGGGCGGACTGGATCAAGCCGCTGAACAGCACGGTCTTCCCGGGCGGACAGGGCGGACCGTTGATGCACGTGATCGCGGCCAAGGCGATCGCGCTGCGCGAGGCGCTGCAGCCGGCGTTCGCGGACTACCAGCGCAACGTCGTGAAGAACGCGCGCTCGCTGGCCGAGGGTTTGGCCTCGCGCGGGCTGCGCATCGTGTCCGGCGGGACGGACAACCACCTGATGCTGGTCGACGTGACGCCCAAGGGCTTGTCCGGCAAGCAGGCGGAGGACCTGCTCCACCAGGTGGACATCACGTGCAACAAGAACCTGATCCCCTACGACCCGCGCCCGCCCATGGAGGCGTCCGGGATCCGTCTCGGGACGGCGGCGATCACGACGCGCGGCCTGCGCGTCGAGCACATGGAGAAGCTCGCGGGGTGGATCGCCGACGTGCTCGGGAAACCGGGGGACGAAGGCGTGCGGAGCCGGGTCCGCCGGGAGGTCGCGGAGATCGCGCGCGCCTTCCCGATCTACCGGGAAAGCTAGGCCGACTTGCGGCAGTAGCCGAGCGACTTCACGACCTGGAGCACCTCGCTCCAGTTCGGGAAGGGCCGCCCGTGGCGGCGCTTGTAGTCGTCCATGGCCGTCATGAACTCGATGACGTCGGGCGGCATCTCGTCGGCGCGCAGCGCGCTCGTCGAGGCGGTCTCGGTCTCCTCGATGTCCCTGGATTTGGCTGTCTTCTTGCGCGGAGTCGTCATGGGGGGGGCGTGCGGGGACTTCTCGGAGCCGCGGGTCCTGATTGCTCCCTGGATCGGACGGCGCGGGGCCCGATCTGAAATCAGATCCGGCCTTCCCGGCGCAGTGCGGCTTCCACGCGGGCGCGGTCGGGCCGCTCGATCAGGCCGACCTCCGTGACGATCCCCGTCACGAGCCGCGCCGGCGTGACGTCGAAGGCCGGGTTGTAGACGCGCACGCCCGGGAGAGCCGCGCTGACCTCCGCAGGGGCGCGCTCCTCGATCGGGATCGCCGCGCCATCCGCCGCTTCGGGATCGAAGGTCGAGAGGGGCGCGACGACGTAGAAGGGGACCTGGTGCTCGCGGGCGAGCACCGCGACCCCGTAGGTCCCGATCTTGTTCGCGACGTCTCCGTTGAGCGCGATGCGATCGGCTCCGACGAAGACGAGGTCGATCTTCCCCTGCGAGAAGACGCGGGCGGCTGCGTTGTCCGTGATCAGCGTGACGTCGATCCCGGCCTGCGAGAGCTCCCAGGCGGTCAGGCGGGCTCCCTGGAGGAGCGGGCGCGTCTCGTCGGCGAATACGGAGATCTTCAGGCCACGCTCGGAGGCGAGGTAGATGGGCGCGAGAGCCGTGCCTCGTCCCGCGGTCGCCAGCGCGCCGGCGTTGCAGTGCGTCAGGACCCGCGCGCCGTCTCGCAGCAGCTTCGATCCGACCTCACCCAGCTTTTCGCAGACCGCCCGGTCCTCCTCCCAGATCGATCGGGCCTCGGAAAGAAGGCTCTCGGCGAGCTCCGTGCCCGTTTTCGAGCGGGACAGCTCCCGCTCCGCGCGCGCGACCATGCGGCGGACGCCCCAGGCGAGGTTGATGGCGGTCGGCCGAGCGCGCTCGAGCGTCGACGCGGCCGTCCGCGCGGCCGCGAGGACCTCCGCGGGCCCCCTTTCGACCGCCGTGCGGGCTCCGAGGACGACGCCGAAGGCCGCCGCGACGCCGATCGCGGGCGCGCCGCGCACGGCCAGGCGCGCGATGGCGCCGCGCATCGCGTCGACCGTCGTGATCTCGAGGTGGATCTGCTGGCCGGGGAGGAGCGTCTGGTCGAGCAGGCGCACGCAGCCCGAGAGGCCGCCTTCCCAGCGGATCGTCTCGACGTGCACTAGCGCTTGCGGGCCTGCAGCGCGGCGTCCTTCTCGAGGACCTTCTCGCGCTGCGCGGCTCGCGCCTTCTCGAGCTTCTTCGCCACCTCGGCGTCGGAGACCGCGAGGACGCGCGCGGCGAAGAGCGCGGCGTTCACCGGCCCTCCGACTCCCGTTCCGAAGGTCGCGACCGGCACGCCGCCCGGCATCTGGACCGTCGAGAGCAGCGAGTCGAGACCGTTGAGCGGCGGATTGTCGAGCGGGATCCCGAGCACGGGGAGGTCCGTGTGCGCGGCGACCACGCCCGCGAGGTGCGCGGCTCCACCGGCGGCGCAGATGAAGACGCGCACGCCGCGGCCCGGCGCGGAACGGACGTACTCGACGACCTCCGCAGGAGTCCGGTGAGCGGAGAGGACTCTCGCCTCGTGCCCGATGCCGAGCTTCGTGAGCTGCTCGAGGCAGGGCTCGAGCCGGGGCAGGTCCGAATCGGACCCCATCAGGAGCGCGACTTGGAGCTTCATGCTCCCGCTCCCGCGGGAACCGCTCCCGTGATCTTCTCGCACACCTCGAGGTAGCGCTGTCCCACGCGCTCGAGGATCGCCGGATCGATCTTCGGCGGGGGATAGCTCTTGTTCCACGGCAGCGTCTCGAGGTGGTCGCGCAGGATCTGCTTGTCGTAGCTGGGCGGGTTCGTGCCGGGCTTCCACGACTCCGCGGGCCAGAAGCGCGAGCTGTCGGGCGTCAGGCACTCGTCGATCAGGACGAGCTTCCCGTCGAGCAACCCGAACTCGAACTTGGTGTCGGCCAAGAGGATCCCGATCGATTCGAGCTCGGTCGTCCCGCGCGCGAAGAGCTCGAGCGCCGCCTTCTCGGCGGGATCGAACACGGCAGCGCCCACGCGCGCGCGCGCCTGGGCGGGCGTCAGGGGGAGATCGTGCGTCTCCTCCTTGGTCGTCGGCGTCAGGATGGGTTTGGGGAGGCGCGAGGAGAGCTGGAGGCCGGCCGGCAACGGGATCCCGCACACCGTCTTCGTCTTCTGGTACTCCTTCCAGCCCGAGCCGGCGAGGTAGCCGCGGACGACCCACTCGACGCTCGTGGGCGCGCACTTCCGGACGATCATCACGCGGCCGCGCAGCCTCTCCCGCCAGGCAGTCTCGAGCTTGGGGAGGTCATCGACCGACGTGCTGACGAGGTGGTTCTCGATCACGTCGCGCGTGCGCTCGAACCACCAGGCCGAGATCGCGGTGAGGACCTGGCCCTTGTGGGGGATCCCCTCGTTCATCACGACGTCGAACGCGGATACGCGGTCGGACGTGACGAAGACGAGATGGCGCGCATCGAGTTCGTAGATGTCGCGCACCTTGCCGGAGTGGACGAGCTTCCAGCCGGGGACGGGCTCGCCGCGGCCGAGATAGACGGTGGAGGTGGGTACGGGGGCCATGCGGCGAAGTATGGCAGGCGCCTCGGACCGCTACAATCCGCCGGGTGGTGAACGGCGAGGCGCGGACGATGGGTTTGCGCCCGGGCGGGCCGATCCGCGGGAGCCTGCGCGTCCCCGGATCGAAGTCGATCGCGCAGCGCGTGCTCCTCGCGGCCAGCCTGGCCTCCGGCCGGACTCGGATCGCGGGGCTCCCGCGGGGCGGCGACGTCGACGCGGCGCTCGCCTTGGTCTCCGCGGCGGGTGCGGGCGTCGAGCGCCTCGCGCCGGCCGCCGTCGCGATCACGGGTAGGCCGCCGGGGCCGCAGCGGGGCCTCCAGCCCGCGGGGCCGGTGTCGGCGGGGGAATCCGGGACGCTCGCACGCCTCGCGACGGCGGCGCTCGCGCTCGCGAGCGCTCCGGGCCGGCGCTACGAGATCCGCGCGGAGGGAACGCTCCTGCGGCGCGAGAGCCGCGCGCTGTTCGAGGCGCTCGCGAAGGCCGGCGTCGAGATCGAGCACACCGCCCGGAATCACGGCTGGCCCGCACGCGTGCGGTCGATCGGGCCGCCGAGCACGATCGTGATCGCGAATCCCTCCTCGAGCCAGGAAGTGTCGGCCTTGCACCTCGCTGCCGCCGCGTGGCCCGATGAGATCGTGATCGAGGTCGTGGGCGAGATCCCGAGCCGGCCCTATGTCGAGCTCACACGCAGGACTCTCGAGCGCTTCGGGGCGCGCATCCGCGGGCCGCTCATCGCGCCTTCGGAGCCGATCGAAATCGAGCCCGACGCGTCCTCGGCGGCAGTCCTGCTCGCGGCGGGATGCCTGTCGGGCGGCCGTGCGCTCGCGCTGGGATTGCCGCGAGACTCGGCGCAGCCCGACGCGCGCGCCGGCGGGCTCTTCGAGCGCTTCGGAATCCGCACCGGCTGGGAGGATGCGGGTCCCTGGGCGGAGGGCGTGCCGGATCGCGGCGCAGTCGTGGACTGCTCGGACACGCCCGATCTCGCCCCCGTGCTGGCCGTGCTGGCGGCAACCGCGGCGATCCGGGAGGGAGCGTCGAGCCGCCTCACGGGGCTCGCCACGCTGGCGGGGAAGGAGAGCGACCGGATCGCCGTCCTCGCGCGCGGGTTGTCTGCGGTCGGCGTCGAGGCGAGGGCGGGGCGCGATGCCCTCGAGATCGGTCCCTCCGCCGGGAAGCGAGAGCTCCACGGCGTGGTCCTCGATCCCCACGGCGACCACCGCATGGCCTTCGCCTTCGCGCTGCTCGGACTCGTGGGGGACGGCGTTTCCGTGGCCGATGCGAGGTGCGTCGCGAAGTCCTGGCCGAGCTTCTGGGAGGACCTCGGGAGCCTCGGGTGAGGAAGGAGCTCGTCGTCTGCCTCGGCCTCGCGGCGCTGACCTTGCTCGCCTACGGGCGCGTCGCGGGTAACGAGTTCATCCAGCTGGACGACAACGAGTACGTCACGCAGAACCTCCACGTGCAGGCCGGCCTGACCTCGGACGGCCTGGTGTGGGCCTTCACGACAGGGCACTCGGCCAACTGGCATCCGCTGACGTGGCTCTCGCACATGCTCGACTGCGAGCTCTTCGGGCTGAACCCGGCGGGGCATCACCTGACGAGCCTCGCCCTGCACGTCGCGAGCACGGTCCTCCTCTTCCGGCTCTTTCACCGCACGACGGCCGCCCTCGGAGCGAGCGCCTTCGTCGCCGCGGTCTTCGCCGTGCATCCATTGCACGTGGAGTCGGTGGCCTGGATCGCCGAGCGCAAGGACGTCTTGAGCGCGCTGTTCTGGATCCTGACGAGCCTCGCGTACGTGTCGTGGACGACGAAGAGGGGAGCAGGGCGCTACGTGCTCGTCGTCGCGCTCTACGCGCTCGGCCTGCTGGCCAAGCCGATGCTCGTGACCCTGCCCTTCGTGCTCCTGCTCATGGACCGGTGGCCGCTCGGCCGCCGTCCCATGTTCGTGGAGAAGATCCCGCTCTTCGTGCTCGCCGCGGCGAGCGCGACCATCACGTTCCTCGTGCAGCGCGCGGCCGGCGCCATGTCGCTGGGCGACTGGCTCCCTCTCGGAGCGAGAGTGCAGAACGCGCTGGTCTCGTACGCGGCCTACCTTCAGCAGTCCGTGGTCCCTGGCGGTCTCGCGGTGTTCTACCCGCACGCCGCCGAGGCCTATCCGGTCTGGCAAGTCGGGGGCGCCCTCCTGCTGATCGCCGGACTCACGGTCCTGGCGCTCTTCGCGGCGAAGCGCCAGCCGTGGCTCGCCGTCGGTTGGCTGTGGTTCCTCGGGACCCTGGTGCCGGTGATCGGCCTCGTCCAGGTCGGCTCGCAGGCCCGCGCCGACCGCTACATGTACCTGCCCATGATCGGCTTGTCCGTCGCCGTCGCGTTCAGCGTTGCGCGATCCAAGTGGCTCCTCGCGGGAGCGGTCGCCGCCGTCGGAGCGTGGACGGTCCTCACGTGGAAGCAAGTCGGACACTGGCGGAACGACACGACGCTCTTCACGCACGTCGCGGAGGTCATGCCCGGGAACCATCTCGCGCACGGGATCCTCGGCATCGTGCACATGCAGCACGGCCGCCTCCCCGAGGCCATGGCCGAGCTGCGCGAGTCGATCCGGCTGCGCGAGAGCTACGCGCAGGGCCACAGCAACCTAGGCATGGCGCTCGAGCTGGCCGGCCGCGAGGACGAGGCCCTTGCCGAATACCGCGCCGCCCTGCGCTGGATGCCGGCGCTCGCGGAAGCGCACTACAACCTGGCGACTCTGTTGCACCGGCGAGGCCAGACGGGACCGGCGATCGAGCACTACGAGCGCGCGCTGGCGATCCGCCCGGAGTTCCCCGAAGCTCGCAACAACCTGCGCCTGCTACGGATCGGCGAGGGCGACTCGCCCGTCAAGGACCCCAGGTGATCGATCCGCCGTTCGTGAGGTTCGTGTTGCTCAACACGTTGCCGCAGGGCGCGGTCGCCGCCGAGTCGCGGTAGACGTTGAAGTAGTGCCGCGTCTCGCCGGCCGTGATCCCCACGCCGAGCGTGGTCGAGCGTGCCGACACGCTGGCGTCGCCCATGCCCGGCTTCGAGAGAGCTCCGGCCGTCGTGTTGCCCGAGTAGAGTCGCTTCAGGTTGGTGTTGATGCAGCGCACGCCCGCGTTGCTGACCACGCCGAGGTTCAGGACACCCGACGCCGTGAAGAAGATATTGAGGATCCCGATCGGGGGCGCCGTGCGGTGGTTGGTCGTCGCGAGCACGACCGTGTCGGCTCCCAGGGACGCGTTTCCGCTGGCGCCAAGAACAGCTCCGCTCGTCGCCGTCGCTCCGAAGTTGGCGCAGCCCCCCGAGGGATTTGCAGGCTGGCCGCAGGGGCAGACGTGGACGCCGTCGATCCCGGGGTGACAGAAAGTGGAGAAGAGGGGAGCGTCCAGGCCGAAGACGTACGCCGCGCCGGACGCGGACGCCGCGTTGCTGCTCTGATCTCCGTTCACTCCCGTGGCGTTGCTGTCCTCTCCTGGAGCGCTGGCGAGCAGCGTGCTGCCGGCGACCGAGATCGAATGGCCGAAGGTGTCGAACGAATTGCTGTTCGTCGACTTGATGTACGCGAGCTGGCTCCAGGTGGTCCCGCTGCGCTCGAAGACGACCACCGCGCCGGAATCCTGCCGAGTGTTGTCGTTGGGGTTGCCGTTCACACCGATCGCGTTGCTGTCCTCTTTCGGTGCACCCACGGCAGCCCGCTCCCCGGACACGGAGACCTCCCAACCGAACATGTCGCCGGTCCCCACGCTCGGTCCCTTCAGGTAGGCCTGCTGGCTCCAAGTGGTCCCGCTGCGCGTGAACACGTAGGCTGCGCCCGAGTTGGAAGCGGCGTTGCCGCTCTGGTTGCCGTCGACGCCCGTGGCGTCGCTGTCCTCCTGGTTGGCGCCGACGAGAACCGTGTCGCCGGAAACCGAGACCGAGTAGCCGAACTGGTCGTCCGTCTGGGTGTTCGAGGCTTTCAGGTAGGCCTGCTGGCTCCAGGTCGTCCCGCTGCGCGTGAACACGTAGGCCGCGCCCGAGTTGGAGGCGGCACGGCTGGTCTCGTCGCCGTTGACACCCGTGGCATCGCTGTCCTCCTTGGGGGCGCCTACGACGATCGTGTCACCCGAGATCGAGACCGAGTAGCCGAACCAGTCGGAGTCCCCGTTCGCGGCGGTCAACAGGGCTTCTTGGCTCCAGGTCGTCCCGCTGCGCCTGAACACGTAGGCCGCGCCCGCGATGGGCCACCCCGCGGTGAAGGCTCCCACGACGATCGTGTCGCCGTCGATCGCGACCGCGGAGCCGAACCGGAAGCCGAAACCGGGGTTCGAAGCCTTCAGATAGGTCGTTTGGCTCCAAGTCGTTCCGAAGAGACGGAACACGTAGGCTGCGCCAGCGTCGGTGGCGATCTCGTCGAACTGGTTGCCGTTCACCCCGGAGCTGCTGCTGTCTTCGAAGGATGCCCCGACGACCGCATACCACCCGGAGATCGCGACACATTCTCCGAAGTGGTCGCCCGCCTGGGCGTTCGAGGCCACCAGGTGGCCCTGCTGGCTCCAGCTGCTTCCGTTGCGGGCGAACACGTAGGCCGAGCCGACGTGGACCACGCCCGGGCTGGTGCCGTCCCACCCGTCCGCGCCGACGATGGCGGAGTCCCCCGAGGCGCTGATCGACTCGCCGAACCGGTCGTCGGCTTCGGTGTCCGAAGCCTTCAGGTAGGCCTGCTGAACGACGGGATCGATCGTCAGCGGGTAGAGGGCATCCTGGTCGTCGACCGAGAGATGAAGTCCGCCGGGAACCGCCCGCCAGCGCGCCTCGAGGGCCCGACCGACCGAATCGAAGACCGTCAGCCCCGAGTACGTCAGCACGGCGCCACCGCACTCATCGTCGAAGCGGACGTCGCGGCCGTTCCCCGAGATCCCCGGGAGGAGGCCGCCGCGGATCGAGAGTTCGATCGAGAACGGACCTTCGGCCTCGGCGGACCGCGCGAGCACCGTGAAGCCGTGCTCCAGGCCGCGACGGTCGTTCACGTACCACTCGGCGAGCCGATCGTCCCATTCGTAGGTGATGCGCCCGCCGTCGGCCGTGCTGCGGCGGGGCTCCCGGACCTCGATCCGATCGCCGTCCCACCCATAGCGAACGAGCTCGAGACCGAAGCTCCAGCCTCGAGAATCGGGCGTGGCTTCGAAGCCGCGGCCGTCGAAGATCGTCGTCCAACGTTGTCCCGGGTTGTGCGCCTCGTAGCCGCACCCGACGGCAGACGCCGCGTGCCTTTCCTGATCGTAGGCCTCGCGAATCCGGGCCCAGTCGCCGGAGCCCTTGTCCTGCGCGGCCGTGACGGATGTCAGGAGGACGGCGACGAAGACCTTGAGCGAAGTGGGTGAACCCGTGCCGGCGATCGATCGGTCGACGAGACGGACGAGCCGGTTCGAAGGCTGCGGCGGAGGGAGGGAAGGCATGGCGAACTCCTGTGTCAGGTCTGGGGGTGCGCGCGATGACGCCGGGCGCTCGTTCCCGCCAGGACGCGGGGCGCCGGGTCGATCACCGCTTCCAAGGCGTCGTTCCCCGCGCGGGCGCCAGGAATTCCGACTCTTTTCGTGGCGTGCGGCCGAGTAAGCTCCTCGGATGCCTTCCGGCCTCCCTTCCGGTCCCGTCCTCGTCGTCGGCGGCGCCGGCTACATCGGCAGCCACACCGTTCGCCACTTCGAGGAGCTCGGGACGATAGTCGTCGTGCTCGACAACCTCTCGACCGGCCACCGCGCCGCGGTGCGCGCGCCGCTCGCCGTCGTGGATCTCGCGGACCGGGAGGCGCTCGCGCGCGTCTTCGCGGAGCACCGTCCCGTCGCGGTCGTCCACTTCGCAGCCAAGTGCTACGTGGGCGAGTCCGTGAAGGAGCCCGCGCTCTACTACCGCGAAAACGTCGGCAACACCTGGAACCTGCTCGAGGCGATGCGCGCGGCTTCGTGCCGCGACATCGTCTTCTCGTCCTCCTGCGCGACCTACGGCGACCCGGTCGAGATTCCGATGACGGAGAGCCACGTCCAGGTCCCGATCTCGCCCTACGGGAAGACGAAGCTGCACATGGAGCACATGCTGCAGGACTACGCCAAGGCCTACGGCATGCGCTACGCGGCGCTGCGGTACTTCAACGCGGCCGGAGCCGCGCGCGACGGGACGCTCGGTGAGGTGCACGATCCCGAGACGCACCTCATCCCGCTCGTCCTGCAGGCCGCTTCCGGCGCACGGCCGAAGATCCAGGTCTTCGGCGACGACTACGACACGCCCGACGGCACGTGCATCCGCGACTACGTGCACGTCGAGGACCTGGCGCGCGCGCACGCGATGGCGCTGGCTGGTCTGCAGTCGGGCGCTGGCGAGATCGCCCTGAACCTCGGCACGGGCTCGGGCTTCTCCGTGCTCGAGGTGATCGAGACCGCGCGGCGCGTCACGAAGAAGCCGATCCGCCACGAGATCGTCGGCCGGCGCCCCGGCGACCCGCCCCGGCTCGTCAGCGGCGGATCGCGTGCCCGGGAAATGCTCGGTTGGGTCCCGCAGCGCCCGGCGATCGAGGACATCGTCGCGGACGCGTGGCGGTTCCTCTCGAAGATCCCGCCCGGCTTCCGCGACTGATCAGGGCCAGACGACGAGCGTCGTCCCTCCCGGGGCGAGCGCGAGAGGCACGCGCGCGATCTCCAGGCAGCCGCGGTAGAGGGCCACCTCGCGCACGTCCTCGTCGACGGCGATCGGACCGGAGATTCCGCCGTCGAGTCGCCAGGACGAGACCGGCTTCCCGGCCGAGAGTGCGCGCAACAGATCGGGCTGGGGAGAAGAGGCCGATCCGTTGAAGGAGAACTGGCGCTGCTCGCGCAGGCGCAAGGCCAGGTTCGATCGGGAAGAGCCCGTTTCGAGCGCCAGGCGGATCGGCTGGAAGCCTTCGCGCGCGACCACGAGAAAAGCGAGCCCCTCCGGGACGCCGAGGATCTCGAACCAGCCTTCGGCGTTCGAAGCGGCGCGAAACCGACCTTGCATCGAGTGCTCCCAGCCCGATCCTCGACCGTAGGGCCTTCCCAGCCCGATGCGTGCGCCCTCGATCGGCTCCCCGCTCGCCGCGAGCACGCGCCCGGAGATCGCGGCTCCAGGATTCGCGCCCGTAGCCTCGAGCACGACGTCACGGCTGCCGGCGGGAACGGGTTCCGACCGCACGACGACCTCGGCGCCCGACGACCGGTCTCGACCGAAGGCGAGCAGGGTGTAGGACCTGTCCAGGAGTCCCTGGAGCTCGAAAGCTCCGCTCCCGTCCGTCCGCGGATCGAGCCGGTCGCCGATCAGACCCTCGACGAAGTCCGTCGAGGCACCGCCGGGGTCCAGCGGCGTCGGATCGGCGAGCGCGACGCGCCAGCCCTTGGCCGGAGTACCGTTCGCGAGCAGCACGCGGCCCGTGATCGAGCTCGGCGCCTCGGGGAGGACGATGGTCTCCGGTGGACGTTCCGCGACGTTGCACTCGACTCGAGAACCGTAGCCCTCGAGGATCTCGGGAGAAGACTTGCGCGCCGCGGCGACGAGGGGCGTCGAGGCGTCGTACCAGCCGCAGACGAGGCGGAACCGGCCCCGGATGTCCGAACGCGCGCGCGCACTGCCGAAAGAGACCGTCGCGCCCGACACGGCGGAGCCGTCGGCGCGCACCACGGTGCCGGTCAGGAGCGGTCCTTCCCTCGGAACCGGCGCGAGCACGATCCGCAACGGCTCGGGCGGAGGCAGGTCGAGCGTACGGTCGTCGGCGGCGTACTCGGAGAGGCGCGTCGAGATCCTCGCGCCGGAAGTCATCGGAGCTCTCGAGACCGTGAAGGAACCGTCGTCGGAGGATGCGGCATGCCACTCGCCGTCGACTCCCCGGCCCGAGCTCTCCAGCAGCGCGTTCCGCCTCGGAGCGATCTGGATGTGCGCGCCCGCCAGAGGACGTCCCTGCGGGTCCACGACGACGCCGCTCACGTTCGCCGCGCGAGCCGCGATGACCAGGGCCGGCACGAGGGGGTCCTCGGCCGTCACCTCGCCCCGGCGCAGGGTCGTCCACTCCCGATCGACGACGTCGACGTAGCAGGGGAGCTCCGCCGCGGCGAGCTGGAAGGAGCCCGCTCCATCGCTGTCGGCGATGCTCGTGGCCAGCCGATCCTCGCCCAGGATTCCGACCTGGATCCCGGGAACCGGCGCTCCCGACGCATCGACGACGCGGCCGCGCACGCTCACGACCCGCAGAGGCGGAGCCTCGTCCTCGCTCGCGGGGACCGCGGCCCGATCGCTGCTCGGCGCTTCGATCGGGAGCTGGGCGCCTGGGGCGGACGTCTCGCGGGCGCGAGGTTCCGCGCGAGTGGAGCCCGGCGAGGAAGGCTCGCTCGACTGGTTGAGCACGAACATCACGGCGCCGGCGAGCGCCAGCGCCACGGCGCAGGCCAGGATGCCGAGCAGGGTGGAGTGCGCCCGCGACACGTCGATCAGCGCTTCTCGATCACGTAGGTGTGCGTCGGGCCGCCCGCGCCGAGCGCGCTCTCGAGGCGCACGTAGAACGGGCCGGCGCTCGAGGGGACGAAGGCGAGCGCGGCCGTCGGAAGCGGATCCGTCGCGCTCTCCGTGAAGATCGAGGCTGGATCCGAAGTGCTGGTGGCGAGCACCGTGCCCAGGCCGTCCGTCACCGTCACCAGGGGCGCGAGGTCGGACCCGTGGCCGGAGTACTCGAAGGCGCCGTCGCTGCCCGTCGCCGCCCGGCCGGCGTAGATCGCGAGGACCGTGAGGCGGTCCTCCGGGGCGTCGAACGGGAAGACGTCGCTGTCGCCCGGGGCGCCGATCGAGCCGGCCGCGCGCGTGGCGAGCGCGGCGTCGGCGGCCGCGATCGTGTCGTTCGGCTCGGCCTCCTGCTGCGCGCTCCGGAAGAGCGAGAGCTCGAGCCTGTAGTCCGTCAGGCCTCCCGTCGACATCGCGCGGATGTAGTGCGTCCCGTCCTCCTGGAGGATCGCCGTGGCCGTCTGGAAGTCGAAGAACCCGCCCGTCGGCAGCGTCGTCGCGCCGTCCGGCGCGAGGACCTCGATCGCGACGAAGTCCGCGGCGTCCTGGAGATTCCAAGCGTCGAAGAGCTGGATCCTCACCATGTCCCCGGCGCTGCCGGGGAACGCGTAGAGGTCGAGCAGCGCCATGTCGAGCGAGCCGGACACGCTGCCGCCGTATGCGATCGGATCTGCCGTCGCGGTCGTGTCGTTCGGCTCGGTCTCGGGCGCCGCGGTCGCGGGGGCGCTCGAGTACGAGAGGACGTAGCTCGCGTCGCCCACGCCGCCGGCCTCGGCGACCTCGAGGAAGTAGGTCCCCGCGTCCTCGAAGGCGAACTGGATCGCCGGATCGAAGAAGAACGAGTCGTCGTCCAGGGCGAGGAGCGCGGTCCCGTTCGAATCGAAGAGCTGGAGCGCGGGGTCGAAGTAGCCGTCGTCGCCGTCGTGGACGCCGTTGCGGTAGCCCGTGACCTCGAATCGCAGGACCCGGGGCGTGGTGATCGTGATGGCGTAGTAGTCGAGGTCCCCCTCGGCGTGGAATCCGTGCACGATCCCGGGCTGGATGTTCTGCGAAGTGTTGGGCGTGTCGTTGGCTCCCGTGGTGCCCGCGGGCTCGAACTCGAGCTGCGCCGCCGGGAGGCTCACGACGCTCGCGCGCACGGCGTAGGCACCTCCGGGGAGCGTGTCGTCTCCCGGCTCGACGCCGACGTAGTGGGTTCCCGTGGCGGGGACTCGATACAAGGGGAAGTCGAGGTCGTGGGGCCCCCAGCTCCAGCCATCGCTCACGCTGCCGTTGGGATCGTGCTCGAGGAGCACCGTGGTCCCGTCGGGCGCGAGGAGCGTGAGGCGCGGAACGTTGACGGCGCCGTCCCACGCCGCCTGGTCGAGGCGCGTGGCGAAGAGCTCGATCTTCACGTAAGTCCCCGCAGTGAACCGGATCGAGTAGAAATCGACGTCGCCCGCCGCGGCGACGCTCCCCGCTCCGGGCCGGCCGAGCGTGAGCGCGTTCGCCTGCGCCGGCGTGCCGTTCGGCTCGCTCTCGGCGAGGACAGCGGGATTCCCTCCGCCCCCTCCTCCGCCTCCACCGCCGCAGGCGGGCAAGCCGAGAGCGACGAGCAGGCACCCGGCGAGGATCTCGACGCGCGCGGCATCCCTGTGAACGTGAGCCATGGCCGGTATCCTCGGGCAGGTCGGGGAGAGACTCACCGACTCTCGTGGATGGAGACCGACCGGGTCAAGGGACAGAGAGGGGAGTGGACCTGGACGGTCCTGGGCGCGGGCACGATCCTGCCTCGGGCCGGATACGGCTCGGCCGGACACGCCCTGCGACGCGCGGTGGGCCCCGTCACGCTCTTCGACTGCGGTCCGGGGACCGTGCGCGCGCTCGGTCCGGCGCGGATCGGGATCGGGGAAGTCGAGCGCGTCGTCATCAGCCATTTCCACCCCGACCATTGGCTCGATCTCCTCGCGCTGGCCTTCGCGCGGCGCAACCCCAATCTCGGTCACCTCCCCGCCCTGGAGATCGTCGGACCACGCGGTCTGGCCGAGATCCTCGAGCGCGGGGCCAACCTGCTCGGGTCCAAGTCGTGGCTCCGCTTCGAGCGCACGAGCGTCGTCGAGATCGATCCGGCCCGGGGCGACGAGCCGCTCGTGCGCGGTCCCTCGCGCTTGCGCTGGGTCGCGACAGGGCATACGCCGGAGGGGGTCGCCTGGCGCGCGGACCTGGAGAGCAACGGCGCCTCCGTCGCTTACACGGGGGACACGGGCGAGAACCCCAGGGTCGCGGACCTCGCCCGCGGCGTCTCCCTCTTCGTGTGCGAATGCTCTTTTCCCGACGCGGAGGCGATGGACCTCCACCTGACACCCTCCTCCGCGGGACGCATGGCGGCAAGGGCGGAATGCCGGCGGCTCCTCCTGACGCACTTCTACCCCTCCGTCGATCCCGAAGCGGCCCGGACGGCGGCGGCGGCGATCTACGCGGGCCCGATCGAGGTCTCGCGCGACGGGAGCGTCTTCCCTATATAGATGAGCGCGTGCCGGCCGCCGTCTCATCCCTGCTCTTCCTCGCCTGGGTCGCCGGCGGCGGCTTCGCGGGCGGATTCGCCACGATCGCGGAAGCCGATCTCGAGCGGGACGTGCAGGCCCTGTCGACGCCCGAGCTCGAGGGCCGCGATTCGCCGAGCCTGGGCCTCGAGCGGGCGGCGGTGATCGTCGAGGAGCGCTTCAGCGCCGCGGGTCTCGTCGCCGCGTACGCGGACGCGGCGGATTCGGGATTCCGCCGTCCGTTCCAGCGCTCGCTGCCGGAGCCCGAGCCCGGAGGCTGCGCGCTCGAGATCCCCGGCGACGCCGGAGCTCCGTTCGTCCTGGGCCGCGACTTCGTGCCCGTCACGGGCTTCAAGGGCGAAGCCGAGGGCGAGATCGTGTTCGCCGGATACGGGATCCAGTCGAAGACGGAGCGCTACGACGACTTCGCGGGCCTGGTCCTCAAGGGCAAGGTCGTCCTCGTGATCCACGCCGAGCCTCGGCACGACCGCAAGTTCGACGGCCCGGAGCTGAGCCGCGCCGCGTCGCTGTGGGACAAGATCGACGATCTCGCCGACGCGGGCGCCGCCGGAGTGCTGGCGGTCCGCCGGCCCGCGGCGGCGACAGCCGGTCCGCGCGGCAAGTCCACTGCGACGACCGCCGTCGCGGAGACCGCCCTGTCCTTCCGCTACACGTGGGCGCAGTGGAACGGCGTCATGTCGGACCCCGAGCCGAAGAAGCGCCTCCCGGTGCTCGAGGTGTCGATGGCGTGCGCGAGCGCGGTCCTGGGAGCCGACGTCGAGGCACTGGCGGCCCGGATCGACCAGGGGCAGAAGCCCGTGAAGGGGCCAGCCTCGAAGCGCCGAGTCCGCATGCAGTCGGCGACGCGGCCAGCCAGCGTCTCGATCGACAACGTCGTCGGCCTCCTGCGCGGCTCGGATCCCGTGCTCGCCGAGGAGTTCGTCGTCGTCGGCGCGCACTACGACCACGTCGGCGTCGACGCGCGCGGCCGGATCGCCTGCGGCGCCGACGACAACGCCTCGGGCGTCGCCGCGCTGCTGGAGATCGCCGAAGCGCTCGCCACGGCCGGACCGAGGCGTTCGGCGCTTTTCTGCGCCTTCGCCGGCGAGGAGGACGGGCTGCTCGGCAGCAAGGCCTTCTGCGGCGACCTCCCGGTCCCCAAGGCCAAGATCGTCGCCATGATCAACATGGACATGATCGGGCGCGGGGACGCCGGCGAGGTCGCGGTCCTCGGGATCCCGCAGAACCCCTCCCTCGAGAAGGTGATCGCGCGCGCGCGGAAGCTGAAGCCGAGCGGCCTGCGCGAGGTCGTGATGCGGCAGGGCGAGGAGCTGTTCCAGCGCTCCGACCACTACTCCTTCCACGAGATCGGCATCCCGGTCCTGTTCTTCTTCGAAGGCCTGCCGATCGAGGAGAACGAGGACTACCACACCTGGCGCGACACCGTGGACAAGGTCGACACGGGCAAGATGCTGAACACGACGCGCCTGGTGTACAACACGACATGGCTCCTCACCGACGACGACGAACGACCGCCGCCGCCGCAGGACTGACCCTCGTCCTCGCCGGCGCGCTGGCGGGGGCCGCCTGGCTCCTGCGGCCGAGCGAGACGGGCGCGGCGGGTCCGGCGGCGACCGGAGGGGGGGCGAAGCAGCAGGCCTTCAGATCGCCCGTGCGGCGCGTCGAGATCGACGCGGCGCTCACCGCGCGGATCCGGGCTCGTGTCGGCGATGCGGAAGCGGCGGCCGCGAGGGAAACGAAGGGCCGTGTCGGGCCCGCCTCGGTCACCGTCGCCGTGCACGTGCGCGAGCTCGGCGCGTCCGGGGAGCTCGTGGCGATCGAGGCCGACCGCTCGATGCGGCCGGCGTCCAACCAGAAGCTCGTGACGAGCTCGGCAGCGCTCGTGCTGCTCGGCCCCGACTTCGAGTTCAAGACGGTCTTCGAGACGAACGGCACGATCGACGGCGGCGTCCTGCGCGGCGACCTGGTCGCGCGCGCGGGGGGAGATCCGCTCTACGAACGAGGCGGCGACGGCTCGGTCGACGCCTTCCTCGAACCGGTCCTGGCGGGTCTCGAGACCCGGGGGATCCGCCGGATCGACGGCGCGCTGGTGCTCGACGAGCTCGATTTCGCGGCACCCGGGCCGGCGCCGGGCTGGCCCGACGGCGGGCAGCACGGGAACGAGTTCTGCGCGCTCTCGGGCGGATTCAGCGCGAACGCGGGCTGCCTGACCGCGACGGTCCGCGCCAGGCGCCCCGGGCAGGACGCCGTGGTCCGGGTCGAGCCGCGCCGCAACGGACTCCAGCGCAAGGGGCGCGTGACGACCGGCGCAGCGAAGACGCAGCTCGACGTGCGCGTGGAAGGCCGCTTCGGCTCGGCGTACGTCGACGGGACGATTCCGGCGGGAGTCGAATCGTGGAGCACGAGCTTCGCGGCGGCGGATCCGGTCGCGCTCTTCGGCCACGCGCTGCTCGGCGCGATCCAGGACCAGGGCATCTCCGTCCGGGACGGCTGGAAGCGCCAGCGCGCGCCGCTCGCGGGTTCCTGGCGCGAGATCGCGCGGATCCAGACGCCGATCCGTTCGGTGTTCGAGGCCGTGAACACCGACAGCAACAATGCCTGCGCCGACCATCTCCTGCTCGTCCTCGGGCACGCCCACGGCGGCAGCGGGACGCGCGAGGGAGGCGCCGCGGCGGTCGCGCTCGCCCTGGCGCGGCTCGGCGTCCCCTCCGCAGGGCTCGTCCAGGCCGACGGGTCGGGCCTCTCGCGGGACAACCGCGTGACGGCGAGGCAGATCACGGCGCTCATGGCGGCGGTGCTCGGCCTCGATACCGTGACGGCGCGGACTTTCGTCGAATCCCTGGCGGTGGCGGGGGAGACGGGGACGCTGGACGATCGGATGGACGATCCGCTGCTCGTGGGCAAGGTGCGCGCCAAGACGGGGTTCATCGCGGGCACGAGCTCGCTCTCGGGGATCCTCGAGACGCGCGACGGACGCCGCCTAGTGTTCTCGATCCTGGTCGAGTACCCGCCGACGGACGGCCTCAACAAGCGGCACTGGAAGCCCATGCAGAACGCGATCTGCAAGGAGCTCGCGGGGACGGATGGCTGACCGGCGATCCTCCGGGCGAGCCCTCGAGGTCGCCGAGACCGCTGCGCGGGAGGCCGGAGCGATCCTGATGGGGCATTTCGGCCGCCTCGACCGCGGCCGGATCCGCTCCAAGAGCGCCGCGCGCGATCTGGTGACCGCCGCGGACGTCGAGAGCGAGCGCGCGATCGTCGCGCGGCTGCGCGCCGCGTTCCCCGACGACGCGATCGAGGCCGAGGAGGAGGTCCACGACGCGGCCGACGCCTCCCTCCGGCCGCGCTGGTTCGTCGACCCGCTCGACGGGACGATCAACTTCGTCCACGGGCTGCCGGCCTTCGCCGTGTCGATCGCGCGTTACCGCGGCGGCGTGCCCGAGGTCGCCGTCGTCCATCTGCCGCGCCTCGGCGAGACCTTCACGGCGGAGTCGGGCCAGGGCGCCCGGCTCGACGGCCAGCCGATCTGCGTATCGGAGACTGCCAGCCTCGGCGAGGCCATCCTCGCGACGGGGTTCCCGTACCGGCGGAACGAGCTCCGTCACAACAACCTCGAGAACTTCGGCCGCTTCTTCCTGGACGTCCGCGGTATGCGCCGGATGGGCTCGGCGGCCATGGATCTCGCCTTCGTCGCGGCCGGGCGCTTCGACGGCTTCTGGGAGCTCCACCTCTCGCCCCACGACGTCGCGGCGGGGGCGCTGCTCGTGCGCGAGGCGGGCGGGACCGTGCGGGACGCCGACGGCGGGGAGGACTGGTTGCGCGGCGGCCACATCGTCGCGGCGAACGCGAGTCTCTTCGAGGCGATCCGCGAGCGCGTTCGTCACTGAAACGAGCGTGGCGGAGCCCGCGAGAGCTCCGCCACGCCCAGGTTGCCGGCGCGCCGTGTAGGGGCGCCTAGTTGGTGCGCTCGATCACGTAGTAGTAGGCGGCACCGCTGCCGTTGAGGGCATCGGTCACCTCGACGTAGAAGGTCCCGCCATCGGGGTCGATGAAGGAAACGGCGCCGCAAGGCAGGCCATTCGTCACGCTCTCGGTGGAGACGTTCGACCAGTCGGCCGGAGAGGTCGCGATCGGGTCTCCGACCGAATCGAGGATCCGGAGCGTCGGTTGGAGGCTGGATCCGTGTCCGGAGAACTCGAAGAAACCGTCGCTGTCGGTGGGGCTGCTGCTCGCGTAGATCGAGATCGTCGTCAGCCGGTTGGCGGCGGCCGTGAAGCTGAACGTGTCGGTGTCGACGGGACCGCCGAACACGACTCCCTCGATCACGCCCGCGGATCGTCCGCCCGCGCCCAGGGCGTTGGCATCGCCGAAGAGATTGTTCGGCTCGCTCTCGTAGGTCGCCGAACGGAAGCGGGTCAGCTCGAGCCGGTAGTCCGTCAGGCCCCCTTCGGGCTCGATGACGATGTAATGCAGTCCTGTCTCCTGCAGGATCGTCGTGGCCGTCTCCAGGCTCCCGAGGCCGCCGACCGGCAAGGCCGTGATCCCGTCGGGTCCGTAGACGGTGCCGGAGATGGAGTCCGACAGGTTGAGGCCGTTATCCGAGTCGAAAGCCTGGATGCGGACCATGTCGCCAGCCGTGCCCTGGAACCTGAACCAGTCTTCCTCGAGGGCGTCGATGCTTCCCGTGATCGATCCACCGTACGAGATCACGTCGGCCCCGGCCGTGTCGTCGTTCGGCTCGCTCTCGCTCGCACCTCCGGCGTTGGACCGCGCGTAGGTCAGGAAATACGGAGCGTCGCCGGCTCCGCAGCACTCCGTCACCTCGATGTAGTAGGTCCCGGGCGTGTCGATGAAGTAGTGGATCGCGGAGTCGTAGAAGAACGAGTCGTCATCGCTGAACAGTTCCGCGTTGCCATTGAGGTCGGTGTCGTAGAGATAGAGATAGGGGTCCAAGTACTCGTCGTCGCCCTCGATGATGCCGTTCCGGTAGGAGATCAGCTCGAAGCGGACGATGCTCGGGCTCGCGATCACGAACGAGAAGTAGTCGCTCTCGTCGTCGACGTGGAAGCCGTACAGCGTGCCGGGGACGATCGGCTCGGCCGTGGCGATCGTGTCGTTGCCGACACCGGGGACGGCGGTCTCGAGCTGCAGCGCTCCGGCGTTCACGCGGTTCAGGCGGATGACGTAATCGCCGTCCGTGACCGCCAAGCCGTCGACCGTGACGCTCGCGTAGTAGGTCCCGGTGGCGGGCACGAGCAGGCGCGGATGGTCGAGGTCGTGCTTGCCCCAGGACCACTGGTTCGTGTAGTCGTGGTTGACGAGGACGGTGGTCCCGTCGACGTCGTAGACCGTGATGCGCGGGAGGCTGTCGCCCGCATCCCAGTCAGCGTGGTCGAGGCGCGTGCCGAAGAGCTCGAGCTGGACCACCTCGCCCTCCGTCAGGGCCATCGACCAGAAGTCGATGTCCGTCTCGTCGTCGAGCTGGCCGGCGCCTCCGCGGCCGGGGGTCAAGCCCTCGACGGCGGCATCGTCGAACAGGTCGTTGGGCTCGGCCTCGGCGAGGAGGGCCGGGGGGCCACCGCCGCTGCTGCCGCTGGAGCAGGAGTAGAGGAAGCCGGCGAGGGCCGCGGGCAGCGCGGCGTACAACCAAGTCGAGGGGCGTGTGCGGGGGTGCATGACGTCTCCTGAAGTGCGGTTTCGGGATGCGTGGGAGAGCGCGGTTGGACCATTCCGCGGAGCGGAGGTCAATACAGCGAAATGGGGAGTCGTGTCCCCGATCAGAGTTCTCTCGACAAGAAGTTCCGAAACGAAACGACCTCTTCCCCGGCGGATCCGGGCCTCGAGTACCGCTGAAGTCCGATGAACCCGGCGCGCGCGCGAGCCCTGAACGGCGGCTCGGCCCGAATCGACTCGACGTCGACGTCGTACAGCGTGCGGCCGTTCAGCGCGACGGCCAGGCGCTTCCCGAGGAAGAGAATCTCGTAGGTGTTCCACTCGCCCGGCGGGTTCAGCGCACCCGGCGCTGCCGCGGGGATCGCGCCGTAAAGGCTGCCGGTGAGCTGCCAGGGCTCGAGCTTCGTGCCCGTCTCCCTTTCCCAGTCGAAATCGTCGAGGATCTGCAGCTCGCAGCCGGAGTAGGCCGGGTTTGACCCGTCGCGCTTCGCGCGGAGGAACACGCCGCTGTTGGCCATCCGCGCGATCTTGAAGTCGAGGCGGAGCTCGAAGTCCTCGTAGTCGGCGAGCGTGCGCAGATCGCCGCCCTCGGGGCCGGAGAGGCAGGAGAGGATCCCGTCCCGGGCCCGCCACGACCCGCTCGTGCCGTGCTCCTCGAAGCCGCGCAGCGATTCCCCGTCGAAGAGCGGAGACCAGCCGGCCTCTGGCGTCAGGGGTTGCTCCCCGAACACCGGCAGCTCGCGCACGCGGATCTCGCGGAAGCGCGCGGCGGACTCCTTCGGCTCGCCCATCCCACCGTGAACCTGGAGGCCGATCCTCCCGCGGCTCGCGTACTCCCCGACGCTCGGGGGCACCTGGTGATCCGCGACCGGGATCCCGTTCAGCCACACCTCGATCCGCATGTCGAAGCCGGTGCACCGGACCTCGACGTGGTTCCAGGCGTCCTTCTTCCAGTGAGCGCGCGCCGCCTCGTTGTGGAGGAGGAACCCGTCGGCGTAGATCGCGGCGATCTCCCCGTCCGGCCGATCGTCGAGCGTCACCTGCGCGCCCTTGAGCCCGAGGTCGGCGGGCACCATGCGCAGGAAGACGCCCGAATCGAAGGGGTGATCGATGCGGACCTCGCACTCGAATACGAAGCTCGTGTAGAGGCCCTCGGTGTAGAGCAGGCCTCCCTCACCCTTTTCGTTCACGCGGCCGACGAGGCAACCCTCTTCGACCGTCCAGAGCGCGTCGCCGTCGTAACGCCCGCCCCTGCTCGTCCAGCCCGCGAGGCTCACCCCGTCGAAGAGGGTCACCGCGCGCGGATCGTCGACGAGGAGCCGTCCGCCTTCCCGCTCGACGAGCGCGCGTCCTGCGCGGGCGCCCAGGACGGCGGCCGCGGTCGCGAGGGCGTCCGCCGTCGTCGCGTCCGACGCGATCACGCTCATCGCGACGCCGCCCTGCACCGCCTCGCCCGTGCGCGGGTCGAGGACGTGCGAGTAGCGCACGCCGGCGAGCTCGATGCGGTTCTCCGCGTCTCCCGAGCACGTGACGGCCGCGCGCGCGATCTCGAGGACGCGCGCACCGGCCGCGACGGCCCAGCCAGCTTTCCCGGGCGGCGGGTCGCCGGCGGCGACGTCGCCGCCGATGTCGACGAGCGCCGCGGGGGTCCCGTGCGCGCGCAGCGCACCGAGCGCCTCGTCGCAGGCGAGTCCCTGGCCGATCGCGCCGAGGTCGAGGCGCATTCCGCGCTCGGGGAGACGCGCGGTCCGCCCTGCGGGATCGAGCTCCACCTTCTCCCAGCGCGTCCGTGCGAGCGCGAGATCGACCGCAGGCCTCTCGGGAAGACGTCCCTCCGCCTTGGCCAGCCTCCACAAGGCGACGAGCGGCCCCACCGTGGGATCGAAGGCGCCCGAGCTCCGTCGCGCGAGGTCGAGGGATCGCTCGAGGGCCGTCCAAAGCACCGGCGAGACCGCGAGCGGTGCGCCGCCGGCGGCGTCATTGAGGCGCGAGAGCTCGGAGTCCGGCCTCCAGTCGGAGAGGATCGACTCGAGCTCCTCGATGCGGCCGAACGCGGCATGGAAGGCCTCCTGCGCGCGCAGCTGCGATTCGGCGTACAGCACGATGCGCGCCTGCACGCCCATCGCGAGCCGGCGCTCCTCGAAGCGGCGCGTGGGCGGGGAGATGTCCGCCGCCGGTCCACGCGCTGCGCAGGCGGCGAGGATCAGGCAGACGAGGGCGCTCGGCTTCATCGCGTGTCTCGCGTCCCTTCCTGGCGGCGATTACACTGCGGTGAACCCCACAAGGAAAGGCGATTCCCTCGATGAAGCGACCCATGGACCGGCGAAACTTCTTGCGTGCATCGACGGCGGCGGCCGCGCCGTTCATCATCGGTTGCCAGGGAACTCCCATCGCGCAGGAGACGGCGCCCGCCCTCGTGCCGCCGCTGCCTCCTCCGATCCCGGCTGACGCGATCCGTGTCGGCCTGGTCGGCTGCGGAGGACGCGGCACCGGAGCCGCGGCGAACGCGTTGCTCGCGGCGGACGGCAACATCTACTTGACCGCGATCGGCGACGTGTTCGCAGACCGCCTGGAAGGGAGCCTGGCCGGGCTCGCGGAATCGCTGGCCGAGAAGTCCGACCGCATCCGCGTCGAGCCGGAACACCGCTTCCTCGGCTTCGACGCCTACCAGAAGGTGATCGACAGCGGCGTCGACGTCGTGATCCTCGCGACGCCGCCCCATTTCCGTCCCGCGCACCTCGCCTACGCGGTCGAGCAAGGGAAGCACGTCTTCTGCGAGAAGCCGGTCGCGGTCGACGCCCCGGGCCTGCGCTCGGTGATGGAGACGGTCGCAAAGGCGCGCGAGAAGAAGCTCTCGCTCGTCTCGGGACTGTGCTGGCGCTACAGCATGCCGCACCGCGAGATCTTCCAGCGCATCCGTGACGGCGCGATCGGGGAGGTGCGCGCGTTCTACAGCACGTACAACGGCGTTCCGAACGCGACCTACCCGCGCCAGCCCGGGTGGAGCGACATGGAGGTCCAGATCCGCAACTGGTACCACTTCCCGTGGCTCTCCGGGGATCACATCGTCGAGCAGGCCGTGCACTCGCTCGACAAGATGGCGTGGTGCTTCCAGGACGCGCCGCCCTTGAGCGTGGTCGCGATCGGCGGCCGCAGCGTCCCCGGACCCGCCGAGCGCGGGAACGGGTACGACCATTTCGGAGCGACGTTCGACTACGGGAACGGCGTGAAGGGGTTCCACATGGCGAGGCAGTGGAACGCGTGCCCGACCGAGAACCACGACTACTTCTACGGCGCGAAGGGCCGGGCCGTGATCAAGGGCTGGGATCCCCTGCACGAGATCGAGGGCGAGAACCCCTGGCGCTACGAGGGTCCGGGCAACGACATGTACCAGACGGAACTCGACGAGCTGATGGCCGCGATCCGCACGGGCGAGCCGAAGAACGACGGCGACTACATGGCGCGCAGCTCCCTGCTCGGGATCATGGTGCGGATGGCCGCGTACACCGGGCGCGTGGTCACGTGGGACGAAGCGCTCGCGAGCCAGGAGCGCCTCGGGCCGGAGAGCTACATTCTGGGCTCCGTGCCGGTCGCAGGCTTGGCGGTGCCCGGCGTGACCCCGTTCATCTGATCTAGGCCGTTTTCGCCGGCGCCCCCGACTCCAGGCTCCGCCGCTCCGCCTCGAGCATGCGCACGAGCGCCGCTGCCTGGCCGCAGGTCGCGGCCAGGTCCGCCTGGCCGGCGACCGCGTCGGCGAAGTGCCGGATCTCGCCGTCGTAGCCCGTCGTCGGCTCGAGGGGGACCGGCTCGGTCTTCCCGTCGCGCGACAGGCGGAGCTTCGGCTCGCGGTTCGAGTCGTAGTCGGCCGTCGCACCGTCGAGCACGACCGTGTAGGTCATCGTGAACGGGAAGCCCGCCGCGTGGTCCCAGCCGCCCTCCGCGGCGACGTGAGCGGGGCCCTCGGGGAAACCGTAGATCGTCGTCGCGTGATCGAGGCTGCCGCCCGTCGTCACGCGGGCCGGCGCTCCGAGCGCCCAGCGCACGAAGTCCGCGTCGTGGATGTGGAGGTCGAAAAGCGCTCCGCCGCTCTGCTCGTAGTCCTCGTAGAACCCGTTCGACCAGGAGGGCCGCGTGCCGAGGCGCCGGAACACCGCGCTGCGCACCGCACCGAAGGTCCCCGCGCGGATGCGCTCCGCGAGCCAGGACCATCCGGGCCAGAAGCGCACGCACATCGCGGGCATGCACAGCGTCCCCGCGCGCAGCGCCGCTTCGGAGAGGCGTTCGGCGTCCTCCGAACGGATGGCGATGGGCTTCTCGACCAGCACGTGCTTCCCCGCCGCGAGCGCCGCGAGCGCGAGGTCCACGTGCGAAGGCGTCGGCGTGCACAGGCTGACGGCGTCGATGCCCGGGTCGGCGAAGAGCTCCTCGGCCCTCCCGTAGCGGCGGACCCGCGACCGGTCGACGTTCGGGAGGCTCGAGAGCATCGCCTCGAGTACCTCGGGCCGATCGCAAACGGCCACGAGCTCGTTGGGGCGGCCGGCGGCGTCCGCCGCCCGCCAAGCCTCGATGTGCGTCCGGCCCATGAAGCCCACGCCCACGACGCCGACCCGGAGCTTCGTTCGCGGGGCCATAGGGCCCGAGTCTCCCCTGGCGCGGCGATCGCCTCAAGCCCACCCCCTCTCGCGGCCGAGAGAGCCGGGACCCGACCTCCGCTTCCCCGGCCCCCCCCGATGTCATCGAACCGCTCCACGGAGTGCAGCGCGCACCCGGTCTCTGCTTGCCTCAACGCTGCATAAACGCCAGCGCCGTCGTCAACGCTGACACCCAGCGTCAGGGACGTCTCGCCTACCGCTTCGTCTGGCTCATCGCCGGGGTGGCGATCGTGGCGGGAGTCGCGACCGTCGCGCTCTTCTGGAACGCGTCCCACGCCATCGAGGCGGAGCGCAAGGTCGTCTTCGAGGCGCAGTCGCGCGAGATGGCGCGCCTCACGCGCATGGAGGACCTGATCACGCTCGGCCGCGCCGACGTGGAGTCGATCCTCGATCCGAACACGCCCGCCCCGTTCGCGTCGACCGCCGGCGCTTCGGCCATGACCGCTCCCTACTCCTGGGGGGAGAACTGCTGGATCGAGGAGCTCTCGGCCCTCGTCGCCGAGCTGCCCTCGAGCGTGCGGACGATCGGTCCGGCCGGACAGCGGGACATGTTCGGCTCCCTGCGCGGCTTCGTCGACGAGTGCGCGCGCTGGCGCGAGTCCTACGAGGCGAACCAGGCCGCGCTTCAGGCCTCGCGGGCGGACTTGACGCAGGCGCTCGCCGGACTGCGGCGCGCGCTCGAGACGGGCCTGCGCGAGGTCGATGTCCGCGCCGACTTGACCGAGCTGGCGCTCCACTGCGAGCGCCTCGTGTCGGCCGAGAGCGAAGCGCAACTGGCCGGCATCCGCGAGGAAGACCTGACGGACTCCCTCACGGGGCTGCGGCGCACGATCGACTCGGTCCACGGTGGGGACGAAGGCGCCCACGCCCTGGCCGTTTCGGCGGCGAACGCCTTCGAGCGGGCGCTCTTCGGCGAGGAACGCGAAGGCGAGACCCTGCACCCGGCGAGCAGCGTTCAAGGCGCGGGCTTGTACGGCGCCAAGCGCCGCCTGCTCGCCCTCACCGGCGAGCGCCACGATCTCTCGACCGCGCTGACGGGCCGCTTCGAGGAGCTCGGGAAGGTCCGGGGAGTCCTGATCCAGCTCGCGGCGAGGCTCTCGGACGACAACGAGGAGACCGCCCCGACCGAGCTGCGTGGAGCCTGGAGGACGATCGTCCTCGTGAGCCTCATGTGCTCGCTGGTCGTCACGATGCTCACGAGCATCGTCGCCCGCTCGATCCGCGAGCAGATCGGGGAGATCGGCGAGAAGAACGCCGCCCTCGACGAGGCGCTCCAGGGCGCCCAGAGCGCCAACCGCGCGAAGAGCGAGTTCCTCGCGAACATGAGCCACGAGATCCGCACGCCCATGAACGGCGTGATCGGCATGACCGGCGTCCTCCTCGACACGGATCTCACGCCCGAGCAGCGCGACTTCACGGAGACCGTGCGGGCGAGCGGCGAGGCTCTCCTCACGATCATCAACGACATCCTCGACTTCTCGAAGGTGGAGGCGGGCAAGGCCACCCTCGAGTCGATCGATTTCGACTTCCACCGGGCCGTCGAGGAGGTCGGCGAACTCCTGGCCGGGGCCGCGCAGAAGAAGAACGTCGAAATCCTCCTGATGATCGAGAAGAGCGTGCCGCGCTTCGTCGCGGGCGACTCGGGACGCTACCGCCAGGCCCTGACGAACCTCGTCGGCAACGCGATCAAGTTCACGCACCAGGGCGAGATCGTGATCCGCGTCGTCGGGGAGGACGCGGGATCCGGGATCGTCGTCCTGCGCACCGAGGTGACCGACACGGGGATCGGGATCTCGCCCCAGGCGCAGGCGCAGCTCTTCCAGCCCTTCTCGCAGGCCGACGGCTCGACGACGCGGCGCTACGGAGGCACGGGCCTGGGGCTCGCCATCTCCAAGCAGCTCGCCAATCTCATGGGGGGAGAGATCGGCTGCCAGTCCGAGCCCGGCAAGGGCAGCACCTTCTGGTTCACGGTGCGCCTCGAGACACGCCCGGACCTGGCGCCGGATACGAACAGCGCCCCGGTGGAGCTGGCCGGCCGGCGCGCGCTCTGCCTCGACGACAACGCCACGAACCGCCGCATCCTGCAGCACCAGGTGCGCGCGCTCGGAATGGAGGTCGACTGCGTCGAGAGCGGCCGGATCGCGCTGGACTATCTGCGGTCCGCTTACACCAACGGCCGGCCCTACGATCTCGTGATCAGCGACATGCAGATGCCGGAGATGGACGGCCTGGGGTTCGCGCGCGCGATCCAGGACGATCCGGCGCTGCGCGGAACCGCGATCGTCCTCCTCACGTCGATCATGCAGGCGATCACGCCCGCCGAGCTCTCGAAGCTCGGCATCGGGGTCCGGCTGACGAAGCCCGTGCGCGTCACGAACCTCTCCGAAGGGATCCTGACGGCGATGCGGCGCGGGCGGATGAGCACCGGGCCCGACCCGGCGGCCGGCGCCGCCGCGGGATCGGTGCCCGAGGATCGGATGGACTCGGAGCCGCCGTCGGCGCTGCCTTCACCGACCACGGTCTGCCACGGACGCCTCCTGCTGGCGGAAGACAACCTGATCAACCAGAAGGTCGGGACCAAGATGGTCGAGCGCCTGGGCTGGCGCGTCGACGTCGCCGCCAACGGGATGGAGGCGGTGGGCGCGGTGCGCCGGACCGCGTACGACCTGATCCTCATGGACTGCCAGATGCCGATCATGGACGGATTCAGCGCCATGCGGGAGATCCGCCGGCTCGGCGGCGCGCGAGGCCGGGTGCCGATCGTCGCGATGACCGCCAACGCGATGAGTGGAGACCGCGAACACTGCCTCGCCGCCGGCATGAACGACTACATCTTGAAGCCGGTCGAGAAAGCGGAGCTCGCGCGCGTGCTGGAGAAGTACCGCCGCCCCGGAGCGGTGGATCCCGTCACGCCGAAGGCGTGAGGAGCGCGCGCGCGGCGCGCACGTCCTCGACGCGACGGTCGCCCGACTCGCGCTCGATCATCCAGTCCACGTCGACGCGTTCGTCGCGCACGACGCGCAGGAAGCCCTGCCAATCGACTTGGCCCTGGCCCACGGGGACCTCCTCGCCCCAGGTCCCGGGCGCCTTCGTCCGCCGCGCGTCCTTGACGTGGACCTGGAAGATGCGCGGGGCGAGCTGCGCGAGCGCCTCGACGGGGTCGTCCATGTCGTAGAGGATCATGTTCGCCGGATCGAAGTTGACGCCGCAGGAGGGCCGTTCGAGCTCCGCGAGCACCTCGAGGAGCACCTCGGCACGCTCCTGACCGGTCTCCAGCGCGATGCGGACGCCCGCCTGGGCGAAGACGTCGGCGACGGAGCGCAGGCGCGCGATCATCGTCGCGCGTTCGCGCGAACCGCGCGCCTCGGGCAGGAAACCCGCGTGGAAGGACACCAGCGGGACGCCGGCGCGCACTGCCGCCCGCGAGACGTCGCGCGCGAGCGCGAGATTCTCTTCCCAGAGCGCGTCGGGGCGCAGGCCGCCCGTCTCCCGGATCGTCTCGAGCGTGCTGTAGTCCTCGCCGATCGTCGACATCATCCCGGACCGGACGGCGATCCCCGACTCGCCGAGGGCGGCGAGCATCGAGTCGAGGAGCTCCACTTCGCGACAGAGGGGAGTCAGCGCGAGTTGAACGGCGTCGAGCCCGCAGGCGCGCACCTTGTCGACGAGATCGGCCGGCGACCGAGGCCGGAGGGACCAGGAGCAGACGCCGATCCTGCGGGTCATCCCGGCACTGTACCGGTTACACTGCGCGGCGGCATGGATCCCGCGCGCCGAGCCCTCCTCGCGATCCCCTTCGCAGCTCCGCTCGCGCGCTTCGGGGGCCTCCTCGCGCCGCCGCGCATCTCGCTCGCGCAGTGGTCGTTCCACCGCGCGCTGCGCTCCGGGGAGCTCGCGCACCTCGACTTCGCCGCGCACGCGCGCAAGGAGTTCGGTCTCGAAGGCGTCGAGTACGTCAACCAGTTCTTCGCGGACAAGGCCTGCGACTTCGCCTATCTCGCCGAGATGAAGAAGCGCGCGTCCGACGCGGGCGTCGAGAGCCTCCTGATCATGGTGGACGGCGAGGGTGCGCTCGGCGCGGCCGACCTCGCGGAGCGCCGCACCGCGATCGAGAAGCACTTCCGGTGGATCGCCGCGGCCGCGTACCTCGGCTGCCATTCGGTGCGCGTGAACCTGGAGGGCTCCGGAGCTCGCGAGGCGCACGCGCGTCAGGCGGCCGAATCGCTGCACCGCCTCGGCGTCGTGGCCGACGGCTACCGCGTGAACGTGATCGTCGAGAACCACGGCGGGTACTCCTCGGACGGGGAGTGGCTCGCGATCGTCATGAAGGTCGCGAACCATCCCCGCGTCGGGACGCTGCCGGACTTCGGGAACTTCACGATCGGCGAAGGGAAGACCTACGACCGCTACAAGGGTATCGCGGAGCTCATCCCGTACGCCAAGGCGCTCTCGGCGAAGTCCTTCGATTTCGACGCGGAGGGCAACGAGACGACGATCGACTACTTCAGGATGGCGAAGATCGCGCGCGACGCGGGCTACGGCGGCTGGGTCGGCGTCGAGTACGAGGGGAATCGGCTGTCGGAGGCCGAAGGCGTCCGGAAGACGATCGATCTGGTGCGACGCGCGTGGGCTGGATGATTTCGGCCCTGCTGCTCGCGCTGCAGGGCGCACCCTACCAGCCGACGATCGCACCCGCCTCGGACGAGGGTCGCGCGGCGGTTTCGCGCATCCAGGTCCCGGCCGGTTTCCAGGTCGAGCTCTGGGCCGCCGAGCCGCTGCTCGCCAATCCCGTCGCCCTGTACCCCGACCGGAGCGGCGCCGTGTTCGTCTGCGAGACCTTCCGCCACTCGAAGGGGGTGACGGACATCCGCGACCACATGGACTGGCTCGACGAGGACGTCGCCGCTCGCACGGTCGCGGACCGCGTGGCGATGTACCGCAAGCACACGGGCGAGCGCTTCGCCGAGGAGTTCGAGAGGGAGCACGAGCGGGTTCGACTCGTGCGCGACGCGGACGGCGACGGGATGGCCGAGACGTCGACGGTGTTCGCCGACGGATTCAACGCGGCGGCGGCGGGGATCGGCGCGGGCGTCCTCTCGTGGAAGGGGGAGGTCTACTACACCTGCATCCCCGATCTCTGGAAGCTCCGCGACGGCGACGGGGACGGGATCGCCGACGAGCGCAGGGTCCTCTCGACCGGCTACGGGCTCCACGTCGCGCTGCTCGGCCACGATCTCCACGGCTTGAGGATCGGACCGGACGGGAAGCTGTATTTCTCGTGCGGCGACCGCGCGCTGCGCGTCGAGACCGAACGCGGCCTGATCGACAACTGGAAGACCGGCGCCGTGCTGCGCTGCGACCTCGACGGGACGAACCTCGAGGTGTTCGCCACGGGCCTGCGCAATCCCCAGGACCTGGTGTTCGACGCGTACGGGAACCTCTTCACGGGCGACAACAACTCGGATGGGGGAGATTCGGCCCGCTGGGTGCACGTGGTCGAGGGCGGGGACTCGGGCTGGCGCTACAGCTACCAGTGGCTCGTCGATCCGGTGCTGCGCGGCGCGTGGAACGACGAGAAGCTCTGGTACCCGCACTTCGAGGGGCAGGCCGCGTACCTGCTGCCGCCGGTCGCGGACTTCTCGCACGGGCCCTCGGGCGCCTGCGCCTACCCGGGCACGGGATTCGGCGACGCGTGGAACGGGCGCTTCTTCCTGGTCGACTTCGAGGGGACGCCTGGGTTCAGCGGCGTCGATTCGTTCCGGCTCGCACCCCAGGGCGCGTCCTTCGAGCTCGTCGACGCGGAGCGCTTCGCGTGGCGCTTCTGCGTCACGGACATCGACTTCGACCTCGACGGCTCGATGATCGCGTGCGACTGGGTCGACGGCTGGCCGGCGCCGGGGAAGGGGCGGATCTACCGCATCAGCGCGCCGGAGGAGCGCGGGAAGCCGATCGTGGCGGAGACGCGGGCGCTCCTCGTGCGCGGGATGGAGACGCGTCCGATCGCCGATCTCGCGCGCCTGCTCGCGCATCCCGACCAGCGCGTGCGTCAGGAAGCGCACCTGGAGCTCCCGGATCGTGGGGAGGACGGCTTCGAGGCCCTGGCCACGACCGCGCGGAGCTCGATGTCGCTGTTCGCGAGCCTGCACGGCATCTGGGGAATGGGAATCGCGTGCCGGCGGGATCCCGCGCTCGACCGCGGAGCCTTGCACGAGCTGCTCGCGAACGACGACGCCGAGATCCGTGCGCAGGCGGCGCGAGTGCTGGGCGACCTGCGCGAGCCGCGCGCGACGGCGAAGCTGGTCGAGATGCTCGGCGATCCGAGCCCACGCGCGCGGATGTACGCCGCCATCGGATTGGGACGGATCCAGGATCCGGCTGCGGTCGAGCCGCTGTTCGCTCTCGTGCGCGCGACGGGCGAAACGGATCCGACGCTGCGGCACGCCTCGATCTTCGGGCTCCAGGGCTGCGCGACGACCGAGCGCCTCCTGCGAACGGACCGGGACGTGACCGCCGCGGTCCGACTCGCCGCCGTCGTCGCGCTGCGCCACCGCCTCGAGCCCGACCTATCCGGATTCCTCGAGGACTCCTCGCCGCTCGTTCGACTCGAGGCCGCGCGCGCGATCTACGACGAGCCGATCGCCCCGGCGCTGCCGGCGCTGGCCGGAGTGCTCGAGAGCCCGGGCGTGCTCGAGCGGCACCTCGGACGGCGCGTTCTCGCGGCGGCGTTCGCCTTGGGCGGGGAGTCGAACGCGCGCGCTCTCGCGAAGTTCGCCGCGGAGGCCAGGCAGGAGGAGTCCCTGCGCGCCGAGGCGCTCGTGCACCTCGCGCGCTGGACGAAGCCGGGCGGCCGCGACCCGTTCATGGGCGAGTGGCGTCCGCGCGAGGCGCACGAGGGCGCGTTCCTCCCCGCGCTCGTCGCGTCGATGGAGGCCCCGATGCTGGCCGAGTCGCCGCCGGCCGTCGCCGCGGCCTATGTGGAGCTCGCCGGCGAGAGCGGAGCGCGGGAGCTCGCGCCGCGCTTCACCGGTGTCGCGCTCGACGCCGCGCGCGGGGCGAAGCTGCGGGCCGCGGCCATCCGCGCGCTGGCGAAGTTCCGGCCCGAGGACCTCGAGGCGACGCTCGGGGCGACGCTGTTCGACGCGGAGAGCTCCGTGCGCGCCGCATCGCTCGCCTCGTACCAGGACGCCTTCCCCGGGCGCGCGCTTCCGCTGCTCGAGCGCGCGCTGGGCGCGGACTCGATCGCCGAGAGGCGCGTGGCGCTGCAGGGCTTGGGCCGGATCGCGGACCCGAAGGCGGACGAGCTCCTGCTCGCCGCGCTCGAGCGCCAGTCGCTGGGCCTGTTCCCCGCGGAGCTCGCGCTCGACTTGTCGCTCGCGGCGGAAGCGCGCAGCGGCGAGAGCGTGAAGGCCGCGCTGTCGGCGCGCCGCGAGGCGCGCCAGGCGGCCGACGAGGCGCTCGCGAGCTACCTCGACTGCCTGAACGGCGGCGACTCCGAGAAGGGGCGCAGGGTTTTCCGCGAGAACGTCTCGCTCGCCTGCCTGAAGTGCCACGTCGCCTCGGACGGGGACGGCGGGATCGTCGGCCCGAAGCTCGAGGGCGTCGGGAAGCGCCTGTCGCGCCTGCAGCTGCTCGAATCGATCCTCGATCCCAACCGCACGCTCTCGCCGGGCTACGAGGGCGTCGTGTTCTCGCTGGCCGACGACACGTTCGTCGAGGGCGCGCTCGTGTCGGAGACGCCGGAGACCGTCCGCGTGCGAAAGGCCGACGGGACGGAGGTCGAGCTCGCTGCGTCGGAGATCACCGGCCGCCGGAAGGGGCTCTCGGCGATGCCCGACGGACTGCGGCAGTTCGTCTCGCGGGAGGACATGCGCGACCTCGTGGAGTACCTGGGGGGACTGTGACACTGGGCCCCGGAGGCGCGCTCACGAAGGCGTAATGCCGACCTCCTCGATCCGTCGAGCCCCGGCGTACACTGGAGGTCGGAGGACGAACCCGGTCGTCGCCATGAGGATCCTGCTGATCGAGGACTCGCCCACGCTCGTCGAGTCCCTGCGACAGGGCTTGACGGAGTCGGGGCACGAGGTGGGATCGGCCGCGAACGGCGATCTCGGCCTTCGGATGGCTCTGTGCGGATCTTGGGACGTCGTGATCCTCGACCTGATGCTCCCCGGAATGGACGGGCACGAAGTCCTGAAGCATCTGCGCGAGAAGGGCTGCGGCGTCCACGTGCTCATCCTGACCGCGCTCGGCGCCGTGGAGGATCGCGTCCGCGGCCTGCAAGCCGGGGCGGACGACTACCTGGGCAAGCCGTTCTCCTTCGACGAGCTCCTGGCCCGCCTGCAAGCGCTCACGCGCCGCAAGTTCGGGTTCAAGTCGCCCGTCTTCCGGATCGGCGACCTCGAGATCGACACCGTGGGCCGCACCGTCCAGCGGCACGGCACGCGGATCTCCCTGACGAACCGCGAGTACCGCCTGATGGAGCTCCTTGCCTTCCGCCGCGGCGAGACCGTCTCGCGCATGGAGATCGAGGAGCACCTGTACGGCTCGCGCAGCCTCCCTTTGAGCAACGTGGTGGACTCCGCGGTCTGCAACATCCGCGCGAAGCTCAAGGAGCACGGCGAAGCGCCGCTGATCCACACCAGGCCGCGCCTCGGCTACGTGCTGAGCGCGGAGGCGCCGTGAGGTCCATCCGACGCACGCTCCTCTGGCGCGTCTCGGCCGGCGCGCTCGTCCTCCTGCTCCTCGGTGGGGTCCTGCTCGGCGCCGGCGTGCGCTGGCTCCTCACGGAGCAGTTCGACGCGACGCTCCGGACCAAGCTGGCGACCTTCGCCACGCTGCTCGAGCAGGACGGCCTGGACATCGAGATCGGCTTCGTGGACCAGGCCATGCCCGAATTCAGCGCCGCGTCGGAGCCCGAATACATCCAGCTCTGGTTCACGAGCGGCGAGCCCATGTACCGCTCGCCTTCGCTCGAGGGGAGCGACCTCCCGATGTTCTCCGGCACGGAAACGGCGCCGCGCATCCAGGACCTCGAGCTCCCCGACGGTCGAGCCGGCCGAGGCATCGGGGCCGAGTTCGAGATCCATCACTACACGCCCGACCCCGAGAGCCCCGGCCCCGCTCGGGTGGTCCTCGTGCTGGCCCGGGGCAGAGCCGAGCTCGATCGCGCGTTCGCGCTGCTCTCCGCCGGGACCGTGAGCGGCATCGTCCTCCTGCTCGGAGTCGGGTTCCTCCTGGGCCGGAGCGCAGTCGGGCGCGGGCTCCGGCCGCTCGAGGACCTCGCCCGCCACGTCAGTCGGATCGACGATCCGCGGGTCGCCGCCCCCTTCCAGGTCGCGGAGGTCCCCGACGAGCTCGCTCCCCTGGCCGAGAGCCACAACCAGATGCTCGCGCGCATCCGCACGGCGTTCGAACGCGAGCGCCGGACCACGGCCAACATCGCGCACGAGCTCCGCACGCCCGTCACCGAGCTCATGATCCTGGCCGAGACCGCGCAGCGCGGCTCCGCGGATCCCCAGGCGACCCGCCAGCGCCTGGGCGAGCTGCGGAAGATCGGCGAACAGATGTCCATCCTGATCGCCACCCTGCTCGAGCTCGCCCGGATGGAATCCGGCCAGGTCCCGCTCGAGATCGAGCCGATCGATCTGGCGGAGATCGTGCGCGCCAGCTGGACTCCGCTGTCGGCCGCTTCCTCGGCCCGAGGCCAGACTTTCGTCGCTCCCCTCGGCCACGGCCCGGTCGTGCGAGCCGACCGCGTCGCGTTGAGCATCCTCCTCGGGAACCTGCTCGGCAATGCCGTGGAGCACGCGCCGCCGGGCGACCGGATCGGCTGCGAGCTCTCGAACGGGCACGAACCCTCCTGGCTCGTCATCTCCAACGCGGCCAACGGTCTGGGACCCCAAGATCTCGACCAGCTCACGGAGCCGTTCTGGCGCGCGAGCCGCTCGCGCGAGGATCGGTCGCACGCCGGCCTCGGGCTCTCTCTGGCGAAGCGGCTCGCGGAGCTCCTCGCGCTCGACCTGCTGTTCTCGGTCGAGGACGGGGTCTTCCGGGCCCGGCTGTCGTTCCGGGCCTAGGGAATCGAGGCGAGATCGCGCGTCGCCATCGCGCCGCGCGCGTTGCATAATGCCGACCATGCTCGCTCGACAGCTTCTCGCGACCGTACTTCTTGTCACGAGCTCGCTCCCCGCCCTCGCGCAGGACGAGCTCGATCCGGCTGTCGTAGCGAAGATCGACGCCGTCTTCGCCGACTGGGACAAGCCGGACGTTCCCGGATGCAGCGTCGGCGTCTACCAGGACGGCCGCGTCCTCTTCGCGAAGGGCTACGGCGCCGCGAACCTCGAGCACCAGGTCCCGAACGCCGCGCACACGGTGTTCGACCTCGGCTCGACGTCGAAGCACGTCACCGCGGCGTGCATCGCGCTGCTCTCGGTCGAGGGGAAGCTCTCGCTCGACGACGAGGTCCGCAGGCACGTTCCCGAGCTCCCCGAATGGGGTGAACGGGTCACTATCCGCCACCTCCTGCACCACGTCGGCGGCGTCCGCGACTACGTGTCGCTGATCCTGATGAGCGGACGGCAGATCCAGGACCGGACGACCGACGAGGACGCGCTCGCGGTGCTGCTCCGGCAGAAGGACCTGTGCTTCGAGCCGGGGACCAAGCAGCAGTACTCGAACTCGGGCTACTTCCTGCTTTCGCGCGTGGTGCTCGGGGCTTCGGGGAAGACGCTGGCCGAGTTCGCGCGCGAGCGCTTCTTCGAGCCGCTCGGGATGAGCGCGACGCACCACTTCACCGACTGCACGCGCGTCGTGCCGCACCGCGCGACGGCCTACGCGAAGCACGGGAAGGACTTCGCGATCGACATGTCCGACTGGGAGCAGACCGGCGACGGCGCCGTGCAGTCGACCGTGGAGGACATGGCGAAGTGGGTGCGCAATCTCGAGACCGGCGAGGTCGGCGGGAAAGCGTGGCGCGACCTGATGTTCACGCGCGCGGAACTCGGGAAGGCCGAGGACTTCCCCTACGGCTTCGGCCTGATGTTCGGGACGCACGGCGGACACGAGCACGTCCGCCACGGCGGCGCTTGGGGCGGGTTCCGCGCGGATCTGTCGATGGTCCCCGCCGAGGAGTTCGCCGTCGTCGTGCTCGCCAACCGCGCCGACGCCCGGACGGGCCAACGCGCCGACAGGGTGTGCGCGATCGTGCTCCAGGCGGTCGAGGCGAGTCCCGTGCCCGCCGCCGCGCGCGCGGAGAAGGAAGCGCCGAAGATGGGCGATCCGGCTCCACTGCCGACCGAGGCCCAGCTCGCCGGGTTCGCGGGCTCGTACGTTTCGGAGGAGGCCGGCGTCACGTGGGTCGTGAGCATCGAGGATCAGAGGATGCACGTCACCGGCCGTGGCGCGCCCGACGAGGGATTGCCCAGCAGCGGCGCCGACAAGTTCGGCTCGCCCGACAGCCTCGGGCTCCGCTTCGAGCGCGACGCGGAGGGACGGCCGATGCGCTTCGTGCTCGACCTGCCCGGGCTCGAAGGTGTCTCCTTCGAGCGGGTGCCATGAAGCACGCGGTCCTTTCGATGGCGTTGATCGCCTCGGCGGGGTGCGCCTCGACGGCCGCGGCCAGCCACGGGGGCGAGCTCGCGATCCCGGGCACGTCCCTGACGATCACGATGCTCCCCGTCCCGCCCGGCGATCACCCGGGGTTCCGCATGTCCGCGACGGAGATCCCCTGGGAGGCCTACGACGCGTTCGTGTTCCGCCTCGACCGTCCGGATCCGAGCCTCCCCGCGGGAGCGGACGCCGTCGCGCGGCCGAGCCAGCCGTACATCACGATGGACCGCGCCTTCGGGCATGCGGGGTACCCGGTGATCTCGATCTCGTTCCTCGGCGCGCAGAGCTTCTGCGCCTGGCTCGCCGAGCGGACCGGACGCCAGCTCCGGCTGCCGACCGAGGCGGAATGGGAGCAGGCGGCTCGAGCCGGCGGAGGAAGCTCCTGGACCCGAGAGACCTCGAGCAAGAAGACGCAGCCTGTCGGGACCAGCGGCGCGAACGAGTGGGGGTTCCACGACCTCCTCGGCAACGCCGCGGAATGGTGCGTCGCTCCCGACGGCACCGGCGTGCTGCGCGGCGGGTCCTACCTCGACTCCGCAGCCGACGACCTGCTCGCGCTGCGCCGCCCGTCCGACAAGGCCTGGAACAAGAGCGATCCGCAGATCCCCAAGTCGAAGTGGTGGCTCGCCGACGGGGGGTTCATCGGCTTCCGGGTCGTCTGCGAGGACTGACCGCGCTCCCCGTACCCTCGCGGCTCCATCCCGCGCACCCGTGCGGTCGATACGGATTCGCCGTGATCGAGCGCTCCGAGAACCTGCACCCCGTTCGGATGCCACCTTCCCAGCGTGAGGTCGGGTGAGCGCCGAGCGCCGAGTGCGAAGGCGACGCGGATGGAGGACCGCAATCCTCCTCGCCTCGATCCTGTGCGTCGTCTGTGTGGCGAGCCTCCTCGTGTACCGCGGAGGCATCGGGGTGCTGGAGCGGCGTGCCGACGAGGAGCTCACGTACAAGACCTCCGCTGGCCAGGCGTCCGTGCAGGATCGCGTCGAACAGATCGTCGTCGTGCTCGAGGTCCTGTCGGGTCAGGAGCACAACCGGTCCATCCTGGCGAAGGACCCTGACGACGAGATCGGCAAGGCCCTGCGCACGACACTCGGGCAGAGAGACCTCTTCACGGAGCTCAGCTGCCTCGACCGGACGGGCGAAGTCGTCGCCAGCAGCCGGTACGAAGACGTCGGGACGACCGCGCGCGTGCCCCCGGAGGTGCAGCGGGCGTTGATCGACGGTGGCCGGGCGCACTTCGCGCGCGAGGGGCGGTGCTTGACCGTCACCGTCCCGGTCCACTACCAGTTCGACGAGCTCGAGCTCATCGGATTCATCCGCGCGAAGGCGGAATTCAAGACGCTGCTCGTCGACGAGGACGTTTCCCTCTCGAGGATCACCAGCTCGGAAGGCGAGGTCCTCGCCGAACGAGCGTTTCCCCGTGCTCACACCGCCTCGAGCGGTCGCCTCGTCGATCACGTGCACACATTCGGCAGCCCGGACCTCGCGACGCGAGCGGTCCCCATCGTCTTCCCGCCGGGCTCGAACGACCCGCACTGGACGATGGAGGTCGCCGAATGCGGTCTCGATCTCCTCGTCGAGGCTTCCGTCCTGCAACGGATGGTCCTCCTGTTGACCTCGGGAACGGCCGGCCTGGTCCTCGCCCTGGTCCTGCTCTTCTCGATCTTCGAGGGCCGTCTGATCGACCGGTTGGCGGAGCGCGCGAGGGAGCTGGGCATCCTCAACGAGAAGCTGGACCGGTCGCGTGCGGATCTCGTGAAAGCGGCGCGCATCGCGGGGATGTCCGAGGTCGCGACCGGGATCCTGCACAACGTCGGCAACCGGCTCAACAGCCTCACGACGGCTGCGCACCAGGTCGACCGGGCCCTGCCGGCAGCCAAGGTCTCGGATCTCCAGCATCTGGTCGGCTTCCTCCAGCGGGAAGAGGACGAATTCGCCGTGTCGATCCGCTCGCACTCGAAGGGGGGGGCCTTCCTCACCTATCTCTCGGAGCTGACGAGAGAGCTCGAAGCCGATCACGTTCGAGCGCGGAACGAGCTCGGTTGCGTGCAGTCGAGCATCGACTCCATCCAGGCGATCGTGAGCTCGCAGCAACAGCTCGTGACGCGATCGAGCTTCCGCGAGCCGACCGCGCCTTGCGATCTCATGGAGGGGGCCCTGGTGATCAGCGACCAGGTGCTCGGATCCTCGAGCGGGCTTCGAGTCGAGCGCGATTTCGAAGCCATGCCGGACGTGCTCATCGACAAGCACCGGGTGATCGAGATCCTCGTCCACCTGGTGAACAACGCGCGGCACGCGCTGGAGGCCGCGCGTCCTGCCCTCCCCGTCCTCGCGCTGCGCATCCAGGCTCTGGAGGACCGGAAGGTCCGGCTCCAGGTGACCGACAACGGGGTGGGTATTCCCGCCGAGAACCTGGTCAAGATCTTCCACCATGGCTTCAGCACCCGGCCCGCGGGCAACGGGTTCGGATTGCACGCGGCGATCAACACCGCCCGGGAGCTCGGCGGTTCGCTAGGGGCGGAGAGTGCCGGCCCGGGTCTGGGATCGACCTTCACGCTGGAACTGCCGTGGATGCCGCTGCCGACGCCGTAGGGCGGAGGCGGTGCTCTCCCTGGACGGTCAGAAGACCACGGACGCCTGGAGCACGATCGTGTCCGTCTCGGAGTTGTCGTCGCCGGGAGGCGCGTCGAACTCCGCGTGCTCGTACTGGAGCGTGAGCGCGACGTGCTTGCCGAGGTCGCGGCGCACCCCGAGGGCGTAGGTGAACCCGTCATCGGCGGTGTCGAAGTACGTGTTCAGATCGCTGCGATCGATCCCGTCGACGCGCACGTAGGGCGTCCAGTACCCGAAGTGGCGCCCGACCTGGACGTACCAGCCCGTCGAATCGGCGGAAACTCCCGCTTCCTCCTGATCGACCCAGAAGTACTCGCCCATCATCTCCCAGCGGATGTCGTTGAAGGCGCAGAAGACGTTCGTGATTTGCTCGTCGATGGAATCGTGGACGTTGCCGATCGTGGGGTCCGTGTTCTCGGGGATCTCGTCCACGTAGATGCCGCCTCCCAGGCGCAGGCCGTGCAGGAACGCGGGCTCGAGACCGATCGCCACGTTGACCGCCTTGCCGTCGTTGGCGTCGAGCTCGACCTGGGGGTTGTCGGCCGTCGGTCCGCGTCCGTTGGCGACCTCCACCGTGTAGTCGGCGAGCAGGGCGTCGGTGCAAAAGGCTCCCTTGAAGCTCAGACCGACGTTGTGGGTCGGGAGGAGGCCTGTGTCGTCCTCGAAGTCGAGGACCTCGGGACGATCGATGCTCGTCTGCAACCACTCGCCGTGGTGATAGCGCGTGTTCCAGTACCCGATCCCGGTCAGGAATCGCCCCGCCGAGACGCTGAAGGCGTCGCTGTGCCGGTACTTGAGCAGGAGGCGTTCGACTTCGAGGACGAAGCCGCCCTGCTCCTGCGCTTCGAACGTCGTCTCCGCCAGGACGGACATGCGCTCGGTCAGCGCCGAGGTCATCAGGAGGTCGATCACCTCGATCGAGAACCCGTTCGTCGTGGTGTCGACGCCGGCCTCGGTCTCCTTCTCCCACTCGAACTCCCCGTGCGCGAAGACACGCAGATTCAAGGGGGGCCAGCCGTCCCCATCCCACTCCTCCAGGGTCCTCGGCGTAGACGGGGCCTCAGCGTCCGACACCGGAGTCCTCGCCCTCGGGGCCGAGGCCTCGGTCACCCCGGCCCGTGCGCCTGCGTCCGGGATCCGAGCCTCGGCCTGCAGGGCCTCGGTCGCGCTGAGCGGGTACCCGCGGTCTCCCGGAAGCTTGTCGTCGAGCGCCACGATCTTGATGTTGGCGGGCGGGATCACTTCGCTCGCCGGGAAGACGGTGAGCGCGCCGCGTAGCCGCTCGAGCATGGGAACCGCGACCTGGGAGGAGGGCACCGAGCGCGGAGCCTCCACGATGCGGTTCTGATAGATGAGCTCGAGCCAGTAGCGCTTGAGCTGCAGATCGGTCATCCCGTAGATGCGCTGTTGCAGGAACTTCTTGGCGCCCGTACCGGAGCTCGGGAGCAGGAGATCCACGACCTGGCCACCGCGCGGCCAGAACTGGGTCTCGGCCTTGAGGAGGCGCCGCAGTTCCGCCTCGGACAGCGACTGGACTCGATTCTCCCCATGCACCACGACGGCATAATCCAGGCGCGAATCGCCGGCGGTGGGGGGACTTTGAACGGAGAGCCCGAGAGCGAGGAGAAGGAGATCGTGCATCGAGGAGGACTCCTGGCCGTGGATACGATCTGCATCGAGCGGATCTCGCCTTGTCGAATGCTGATCCGGACGGGTTGAGAGCCGGCCGAGCGATTCCCAGGCGTGGAAGTCGATGGCCCCTCAGGACTGCAGCCGTGGACTCGGCTGACCTCTGCGGCAAGTGCCTGGGAAAAGCCGTACGATCCCTGCAGAGGTGACGACCCCATGCCCCCCTTCGACCGCCGAGGCTTCCTCGCTGCCGCCAGTGCCACCTTCGCGCTCCCCTGGAACCGTGCGCACGCGACCAAGCGCAAGCTCCGAAAGGCTTGCATGTTCGGAATGGTCGAAGGCGAAGCTCCGCTGCGGGACAAGTTCGCACTCCTGAAGGAGATCGGTTTCGAGGGGGTCGAGCTCGACAGCCCCTCCCAGCTCGACCTGGACGAAGTCCTGCGCGCCATGGACGAGACCGGCATCGAAGTCGCGGGCACCGTCGACTCCGTCCACTGGTCGCAGACGCTCGGTGATCCCGATCCCGCGGTCCGCGCGCAGGGCGTCGCCGCTCTCGAGACGGCCTTGCGCGACGCCAAGAAGCTCCGCGCGACGAGCGTCCTGCTCGTCCCCGCGGTCGTGAACGCGAAGATCTCCTACGACGACGCCTGGACGCGGTCCAGCGCCGAGATCAAGAAGGTCCTGCCCCTCGCCGCCGAGCTCGGCGTCGCGATCTCGATCGAAAACGTCTGGAACCACTTCCTGCTCTCTCCGCTCGAGGCCGCGCGCTACGTCGACCAGTTCGAGAGCCCGCTCGTCGGCTGGCACATGGATGTCGGCAACGTGGTCAACTACGGCTGGCCCGAGCAGTGGATCGCCGTGCTCGGGAAGCGCATAACGCGCCTCCACATCAAGGACTACAGCCGCAAGAAGCGCGACGAGCAGGGTCTCTGGAAGGGCTTCGACGTCGAGCTCGGCGAGGGCGACGTCGGCTGGCCCGCGACCATGGCGGCCCTCGACGCGATCGGGTACGAAGGCTGGGCCTCGGCGGAGGTGGCCGGCGGGGGAGCGGAGCGATTGACCAAGGTGTCGAGGCAGATGGACGAACTCTTCGCGAAATGACCTGGAGGAGACGGATGGAGCGGCGTGACTTCCTGCGTGCATCAGCGATCGGAGCGGCGGCGCTCGGCCTCGCGCCGGGCTCGCGGGGGCAGGCCTCGGAGGCGAAGGCTCCGCCCAAGCTCAAGGGCCGCATCAAGCACTCCGTCAGCCGCTGGTGCTACGGCGGCATGGCGCTCGACGATCTCTGCCGCGAGGTCGCGGCCATGGGCGCGCACTCGGTCGAGCTGCTCGACGAGGCCGACTGGAGCGTCCCCGCCAAGCACGGCCTCGTGTGCGCGATCGCGAACGGGCCGGGGCCGATCGATATCGGCTGGAACCGCACCGAGCGCCACCGGGTGCTCCTCGAGAGGAGCGAGGCGATCCTCCCGAAGCTCGCCGCGGCCAAGATCCCGAACATGATCGTCTTCTCGGGCAACCGCGCCGGCCAGCCCGACAATCAGGGGATGAAGGCCTGCTACCACGGCTTCAAGGAGCTCGGGGCGATGGCCGAGAAGCACGGCGTGAACATCCTGGTCGAGCTCCTCAACAGCAAGGTCGACCACGCCGACTACCAGTTCGACCACATGGCGTGGGGCGTGGAGCTCGTGAGGATGGTCGAATCGCCGCGGATCAAGATCCTCTACGACATCTACCACGCGCAGATCATGGACGGCGACGTCATCCGCACGATCCGCGACAACATCGAGTGGATCGGCCACTTCCACACCGGCGGCGTGCCCGGGCGCCACGAGATCGACGCGAGCCAGGAGCTCAACTACACCGCGATCTGCAAGGCGATCGCGGACACGGGCTTCCAGGGCTACGTGGGCCAGGAGTTCGTCCCGACTCGCGACCCGATGACTTCCCTGCGCGAGGCGATCGCGATCTGCGACGTGTAGCATGCCTGCGCTCCTCCTCGCGGCCGTGGCTCTCGTCCTGCAAGAGAAACCCGTGATCGGCTACGACGACACACCTTTCCTTCCCGGAGGCAAGTGGCGCGTGCACGACAGCCAGCGCCCGCCTCCTCCGGTCGTGACTCCCGGGAGCTCTCCGAACGAGTTCGCAGCACCTCCCTCCGACGCGGTCGTGCTCTTCGCCGAAGCCGAAATCGTCCCCGGCCAGGGTGACCTCCAGTCCAAGGAGTCCTTCGGCGACTGCCAGCTTCACCTCGAGTTCCTGCTCCCGCCACCCGAAGGCGACAGCCAGCACCGCGGGAACAGCGGCGTCTTCCTCATGGGCCGCTACGAGATCCAGATCCTCGACTCCTTCGAGAATCCGACCTACGCCGACGGCCAGTGCGCGGCGCTCTACGGCCAGTACCCGCCGCTCGTCAATGCCTGCCGCAAGCCCGGCGAGTGGCAGAGCTACGACGTGGTCTTCCGCGCGCCGCGCTTCGAGAAGGGGGAGCTCGCGTCGCCGGCCACCGCGACGGTCTTCCACAACGGCGTCCTCGTGCACGACCGCGCGGAGATCCTCGGCGACACGGCGCACCGGGCGGTGGCGAAGTACTCGGCCCACGACGGGACCGGGCCGCTGCGACTCCAGGATCACGGGAGCCCGATCCGCTTCCGCAACGTCTGGGTTCGCCGGCTCCGGGCGGCCGACTAGTCGCAGGGTCAGGCGGCCTGCTTGATGTAGCGACGGTGGATCCGGACGGCCGCCGTCCCGAGCGCCATCATCGCGAACCCGATCACGATCAGCGCGATCGGCCAGCCGAGCGAGTCGGCGAAGTGCTCACCCGTGAAGTAGCCGATGTACACCAGCATCCCGAGGGTCCCCGCTGCGAGGAGGGTCCGGCTGCGGAGGCTCGTGCTGAAGTAGACCAGAGCGCAGGGGAGCGCGACGAAAGCCATCTCGAAGATGGAGTCCTCCAGCATCGCGAACAAGGAGAGCTGCAAGAGGACCGCCGCCACGAGGTACCAGAACGGCGTGATCCCGGCGTGCTGCGTGCGCTGGACGGCGGTCGTGACGAGGAAGCAGGCAGCTCCGACGACCAGGCCGTTCAGCTCGGGATCGGCGTCCAGGAGCTCGAGTGCCGTGCCCAGGGCCACGAAGCCGAAGAAGAGAGCGAAGAAGAGGGGCGTCGTGCGACGGTGCCGGGCGAGGAAGAGCAGGCACTGGGCGAGCATGACTGCCGAGACGGCGAGCTGCGCGTGCAGCGGATCGCCTCCGGTGGAGAGCTCGGCGAAGGTGATCAGGATGCCCGCGGGCTGGAGGACGACCGCGATCAGGTACAGGGGCGTCGCGAGCCTCTCCTGGCGCGGCGTGGCCGCGGCGATGTGCGAGAGGATGAAGGCGACGATCCCCGACCCGAGCGTCACGACGATGCGCGCCGCGGAGTTCATCTCGTCCCAGTACGTCCCCACGAACACGCACAGGCCCGCGAACACGAAGGTTCCGCCGAGATAGCCGAGAGCCCGCGCGAGCAGACCGCGGCGTTCAGCCGGCGCGGCGGACGCGTCGAGGGCGCGGCGGATGTCCGCAGGCGAGAGACCGTGCTTGTGCGCGAGGGCCGCGATCTCGGCCAGGGCCGCCTCGCGCTCGCTCATCGACCCGCCTCGACGGGGACCAGCCAGCCGACGAACTGCACCGTCGAGTAGCCGTACATCGAGTCGTCGGTGCGCGGGAGGACGATCACGCGGCCGCTCTTGCGGATCACGCTGTGCGCTCGGCGATGGCGATTCACGAAGAGCTCGCTCAAGAGTCCGGAACCTCCTCCCGCCGATCCGTCGAACTCGTAGCCGTCGGGCGAGCGGGGGCTCGAGTCGACGCGGAAGCTCCCGAAGCCCTCGAGGAACGAGTCCCGCGTGCCGGGAGCGTCCGCGAGGTCGTCGGGCTCGAGCAGGGGGATCTCCACCACCGACTCGGACGCGGGGTTCAGCCGGAAGAGCTGCAGCGGTCCCTGGTAGATCGCGTTCTCCGTCTTCATCCAGCGCACCCGCAGGCGCCCGTCGACGACGGAGACGTCGGCGTCGACGGTCCTCGGAGTGGCGGCGTAGCCCGGCCGCACGGCGTAGACGAGGTCGTAAAGGGGATCGGCGACCCACAGGCGCGGCAGGGTCCGCGCGAGCACGAAGACCACCACGACGAGGATCGGCAGCGCGACGCCCGCGACCAGGAAACCGTGCCGCTTCAGGAACCCGTCCGGCTCGCTCACAGGCGGAAGGGTACGGAACCGTGGAGCTCGGGAACACCGGCGTCCCGGAGGATCGCGGCCGCGTTGTCCGCGCGCACGCCGCCGCCGGCCATCACGACGATGCGCCCGCGCGCTCGGGACACGAGCTCGCGCAAGCGTCCGCGGCCCTGGAAGGCGTCGGGGGCCCCGCCGGAGGTCAGGACTCGGTCGAAGCCGAGCTCGATGAGCTCGTCCAGCGCGAGGAGCTGCTCGGCGATCTCGTCGAAGGCGCGGTGGAAGGTGATGGACATCGGCCGTGCGGCCGCGACGAGGCGCCGGAGCGCGGCAGAGTCGAGCCGCCGATCGGCCGTGAGCGCGCCGAGTACGACGCCCGGAACCCCGAGCCCGCGCAGCGACAGGATCTCGGTCTCCATCGACGGCGTGTACACGAAGCTCCCCGGCCGTGTCCTCACCATGACGTGCAGCGGGAGCCGCGCGTTCCCGAGCGCGGCTTCGAGGAGCTCCCGATCCGGCGAGAGCCCGCCGAGATCCAGGCGCGAGCACAGCTCGATGCGTCCGGCGCCGCCCTCCTCGGCGGCTCGCAGACCCGCCAGCGAATCGACGCACACCTCGAGCAGCGCCATCGCCTCACCGTAGCCTGGCCCGGTGCGCGCCGGTAGAGTCGCCGGCCGGCTCGCATGTCGCACTTCGACTGGACGGTCGACGGGAGCATCGTCGGCCTGTATCTCCTCGCGACGATCGTCGCGGGGCTCGCGGTGCGGCGCTACGTGCGCCGCGTCGACGACTTCCTCGTCGCGGGCCGGGAGGTCGACATCCACCTCGGCATCGCTTCGCTCGCCGCGACCGAGTTCGGGATCGTCACCTGCGTCTACACGGCGCAGGCGGGCTACCGCTACGGCTTCGCGGGCGCGACGCCGGGCATCCTCCAGGCGCTCGCGATGCTCGCCATCGGCCTGACGGGCTTCTGCATCTCGCCGCTGCGCGCGGCGGGCGTCACGACCATCCCCGAGCTGCTCGAGAAGCGCTTCGGCCGGCGCGTCCGCTCGGCCGCCGGGCTCGTGATCGTGCTGGGCGGCCTCCTGAACATGGGCCTCTTCCTGCGGATCGGCGGCGAGTTCCTCGTCGTCGTCACGGGGCTCGATCCGGGCCTCCTCGAGATCACGATGACGGCCCTGCTGCTCGTCGTTCTCGCCTACACGATCCTCGGCGGGATGCTCTCGGTGCTCGTGACCGACTGGCTCCAGTTCATCGTCATGAGCGCCGGAATCGTCGCCGTGACGGTCCTCGTGTTCTCCCGCATCGGCTGGAGCGCGCTCGTCGGAGCCGTGGAGACGCACCACGGCGCGGGCGGCTTCGATCCTTCGGCGAACCCGGAGCTGGGCTGGAGCTACCTGCTCTTCCAGGGCTGTCTTCAGGTCGCTGCGACGCTGACCTGGCAGCCCGTGATCGCCCGCCTGCTCGCCGCGCGCGACGTCGCCACCGGCCGCGCGATCTACGTGCGCACGAGCTTCTTCTTCGCCTGCCGCTTCGTCCTGCCGGGGCTGTGGGGGATCGCCGCGCTCGCGACGCTAGCGCCCGAGGCGTTCCATTCGCTCTCGCCCGACCTCGCGGCCGATCCGAGCAAGGTCGCGATGCCCGTCTTTCTCTCCGGCTTCCTGCCGATCGGGATGATGGGCCTCCTCGTCGCGGCGATGCTCGCGGCCGACATGTCGACCGATTCCTCGTACATGCTCACGTGGGGGAGCGTGATCTACAACGATCTGCTCGCGCCGTTCCGGAAGGGCGCCTGGTCCGAGCGGCGCGGACTTCTGTGGAATCGCGCGATCGTCGCCGCGATCGGCGTGTTCCTGCTCCTCTTCGGTCTCTGGTACCCGCTGCGCGGCGACCTGTGGACGTACTTCGGCGTGACGGGGACGATCTACCTCTCGAGCATGTCGGTCCTCCTCGTCGCCTGCTGCTACTGGAAGCGCGCCAGCGCGACCGGGGCCTTCGCCGCGATCGCCTGCGGCGCCCTGCCCGCGGTCCTCTACCTCGTGCTGGAGCAGACCAGCGCCGGCGCGGAGCTCGCGCGCTCGATCGGCCCGTACTGGAGCGGACTCGCCTCCTACGCGGCCGCCGCGGTCGCCATGGTCGTCGGATCGCTCGCGAGGCCCTCATGAGCCGCTTCTGGCTCGTCCTCGCCGTCCTGTGCCTGGCCTGGTACTCGACCGTGACGATCTATGTCGCGGTCCGCGGCGCGATCGACATCCGCGGCATGCTCGGGCGCCTCGCGGGGCGGGTCAGGGATCGAGGTCCTTCGACGTGAGCTCGATCTTGTGGAGCTCCTCGCCGGCCGCGTTCATCCAGCGCGCCGTCAGCTTCGGGGGCTCCACGGTCGTGTCCGCCTTGATCAGCAGGAACGAGTGCTTCTCGCCGCGGTCCCAGGTCAGCGCCTTGTGCGGCACCGCGGCCTGCTCCATGGGGTTGTCGCCGAGCGGCGACGTGATCCACTCGTGGATCGGGTAGGGGACGCCGGTGTCCTCTTTCGGATGGAGGAAGGCGCGGCTGCGGTGGATGTCGCCTCCGACGAGGATCACGCCGGGGATCTTCTTCTCGGCCACGAGCTTCAGCACCGCGGCGCGCTCGTGGGGATAGGCCGCCCAGCAGTCGGTCTTCCCCGGGCGCACGGCGTCATTCCAGATCATCCCGGAGACGAGGAGCTTGAACGGCGCGGTCGAGGCCGCCAGCTCTCTTTGCAGCCAGCCCCACTGGAGCTTTCCGAGCAGCGTCGGCTTTTCCGGATCGGCGAAGGACTTCTCAGTCTGCGAGAACCAGCGCGTGTCGAGCAGGAAGACGTCGACCCCGCCGCGGCGGAAGCGCGTGAAGATGCCCTCCCCGCCGTAGCCCGCGCTCGGATTGCCGTGGTACTCGAGGAAGGCCTGCCGGCTCGCCGCCTTGCCTTCGGCTCGGCCGTCCGCGCCGTCGATGGCGAAATCGTGGTCGTCCCAGATCGCGTAGGTCGGCGTCGTTTTCATGATCGCCGAGAGGTCGGGATTGGCGAAGAACTCCTTGTAGCGGCGCCGCTGCTCGTCGAGCTTCGTCGAGTCGATGTAGGGCGTGTCGCCGATCAGGACGAGCGCGGTCGGCTTGGCGTCGAGGATCGCCTTGTAGACGGGGTTCGGCAGCCCGTGCTTGTCGTTCGCGCAGGAGCCGAGTGCGAGGGTCACTCGGGCGGGCCGCTCGGGCTCGCGCGGCGTCTTGAAGAAGCAGCGTTCCTTGAAGACCGCGAACGCGTAGGTCGTGTCGGGCTGGAGGCCGGTGGCGTCGTAGCGGAGCGTCATGTCCTGCGGCAGGTTCCGGACGACCTCGGCCTGGGCGACGGACATTCCCTCGCCGTCCACGACGGAGACCGGGACGAGCTCCGGCCCGAAGACGTCGCCCGTGGCGCGCAGAAACAACGTCGCCTCGCGCGGGCCGACGTGACCGAGATAGGGGCCGAGGAGGGCGGGGACCTTGCCGGGGACCTGGACCGGCGCGACCGTGAGGCGTGGAGGAGCTGAAGGTTCCGGCTCCGGCGCGGGAGCGGACGAGATTGCGAGGAGCGAGAGTAGGACGAGGACAGCATTCATGGCGATCACTCTACGCAGGAGCCGGGAATCGGTCGAGCGCCGCCGAGCCTCGTCCGCCGTAAGGTGGAGCGCATGAAGCTCCTCCGCTACGGCCTCCCTGGGCGCGAGCTCCCCGGGATCCTCGACGCCAACGGCCGGATCCGCTCGCTCGAGGGCGTGATCGGCGATCTCTCGGGCGAAGCGATCTCGCCCGCGGGGCTCGAGATCCTGCGCGCGCTCGATCCTGCCCGGCTGCCGCTCGTCGAAGGCCCGGTGCGGCTCGGCCCCTGCGTGGCGGGAGTGGGGAAGTTCATCTGCATCGGGCTGAACTACGCCGATCACGCCGCCGAGACGGGGGCGGCGGTGCCGCCGGAGCCGATCATGTTCATGAAGGCGACGAGCGCCCTCTCGGGACCCGACGACGAGGTCCTGATCCCGCGCGGGTCGACGAAGACGGACTGGGAGGTGGAGCTCGGCGTCGTCATCGGCTCGCGCGCGAAGTACGTGGGCGAAAAGGACGCGCTCGAGCACGTGGCGGGGTACTGCGTGGTCGACGACCTGTCGGAGCGGGAGTTCCAGCTCGAGCGGAAGGGGCAGTGGAGCAAGGGGAAGGGCTGCGACACCTTCGGGCCGATCGGGCCTTGGCTCGTGACGAAGGAGGAGGTGCCGGATCCGCAGCGGCTGCACCTGTGGCTCGAGGTCGACGGCCACCGCTACCAGGACGGGAACACGAGGACGATGGTGTACGGCGTGGCGTTTCTCGTCTCCTACCTCTCGCAGTTCATGAGCCTCTTGCCGGGCGACGTGATCTCGACCGGAACGCCGCCGGGGGTGGGACTCGGGCAGAAGCCGCCGGTCTTCCTGAAGCCGGGGCAGACGATCCGCTTGGGCATCGATGGGCTCGGCGTGCAGACGCAGAGGACGGTGGCGGAGCCTTGAGTCTCGACGAATGGGCGCCGGGGCCGCTTTTCCCTCCGGGAGCCCCGTGCGAATCCGCCAGTCCCGCCCCTCCGAGAAGTGCGCGCGTCGGGCGCGGAGATGGACATGCGGAGGGACAACCCCGAGTCGCTTCGCCTCGTTCACGATCCAGGCGCTGTGGCCTGCTCGCAACTCCGGCCGCCCCCGGTTCGGACTCCGCCGCCCGTCGCCGCGCACCTCTCCGGCTGAACCTGAGCCGTACGGAGCTCCCGCTCGCGCCAGTCTTACCGACTGGGCGCTGCGGCCCGCCGCCGCGCGGTGATAGCCTCGCTCGCGTTCGACGAGCCCGACTCATCCCACGGAGATTCCGATGTCCACCTCACGCCGCCAGTTCATCCAGCGCTCGGCCATCCTCGGAGGCGGCATCACCGCCGCATCGCTCGGTCTCTCCCGCCTCCCCGCATTCGGCGCGGGACTCATCGCGCCCGAGAAGAAGCACATCCTGATCCTCGGCGGCACCGGCTTCATCGGACCGAAGACCGTCGAGGTCGCGCTCGCCCGCGGCCACAAGGTCACGATCTTCAACCGCGGCAAGCGCGAGAAGTACCTGCCCTTCGGCTTCGACGTCGAGCACCTCTACGGCAACCGCGACCCCGAGCTCCCGGCCGACGACGAGAAGGGACCCGACGGGAAGCTCCTTCATCCCGACGCGAAGCCGAAGGGCCTCGAGCAGCTCGAGGGCAAGACCTTCGACGCCGTGATCGACAACTCGGGCTACTACCCGCGCATGGTCAAGGCCTCCGCGGATCTGCTCTCGAAGAACGCCAAGCAGTACATCTTCATCTCGAGCATCTCCGCCTACGACGGCAGCCCGCCCGGCGGCGGCGACGAGGACTCGAAGCTGGCCGAGCTCGCCGACCCCAAGGTCGAGACGATGGGGGAGAACTTCCAGCACTACGGCGGCCTCAAGGTCCTGTGCGAGCGCGCGGCGGAAGCCGCGTTCCCGGGGAAGACGACCATCGTGCGCCCGGGCTACATCGTCGGTCCCGGCGATCCGACGGACCGCTTCACCTACTGGCCCGTCCGGATCGCCAAGGGCGGGGAAGTCCTCGCGCCGGGATCGAAGGAGGACCCGATCCAATACGTCGACGTGCGCGACCTGGCCGAGTGGCTCGTCAAGCTGGTCGAGGACGGCACGATCGGGAGCTTCAACGCGATCACCAAGACGATGCGCTGGGGCGACGTGCTGCAGAGCTGCGTCGACGTCTCCAAGAGCGGCGCGAAGCTCGTCTGGATGCCGGCGGAGTGGCTGGCGGAGAACGGCCAAGGCGGCGAGGACGGCTTCCCCATCTGGGCGCCCGACAGCGGCGAGACGGCCGGGTTCCACCGCTGGAGCCACGAACGCTCGGCGAAGGCCGGACTCAAGTCGCGGCCGGTCGCGGACACGATCGAGAAGACCCTGGCCTGGTATCCGACCGAGGTCGAGCGGCGCGTGCGCGTCACCAAGCAGCTCCAGGAAGAGGACGTCGCGAAGGGCAAGCCCGCCCGCGAGATGCCCGATCCCAAGGCGCTCAAGGCCGGCCCCAGCGAGAAGCGCGAAGCGGAGCTGCTCGAGAAGTGGAAGGATTCGGTCGGGCGCTAGCCTTCGCCGACCGGCACGAAGTTGGGGGGCACCGCGCCCTCCGGATCGCAGAAGGCCTCCGCCGCTGCGGCCTGGGCGTGCACGCTGCTCAGGCTCTCGGCATCCTGGGCGCTCGGGACGACGACGGTGCAGCAGTCGAAGCCGACGTTGCCGAACTTGTCTTCTGCCCGCGCCACGATCAGGTAGACACGTCCGTCGCCCGAGCCGCTGCGCTCGGCGCGGAGCCGTAGCGTCCCGACGGCCACGTCCACGGCGTCGGGCGCGTGGCGGCCGCTGCCCGGTGCGGAATCGTCCTCGTCGCTGTAGACCGCGACGGTGAGCGTCGTCGGAGCGTCGTGAGCCACGGAGACGCCGAGGCCCACGTCGAGGAGTTCGTGGTTCGGCGGCCAGAGCAGACCGGACTCCAGCGCGCAGCTCACCTCCGGGGGCTCGACCGGCGCGGGTACCACCGCGATGCTCGAGATAGCGCCCAGGGGCCCCCCGGACGTGACCGTCCCGAGGATGGTCTCCGTGTCGGGATCGAAGCGCCGGATGGTTCCAGTGCCCGGCGTCCCGAGCGCGAGGAAGAGGTCCCCGTCGAGCGAGTTCTTGATGCCGCGGATCAGCGGAAGCCCCTGGAGCGAGAGAAACTGCTCGCCCGTCCCCGGATCCACTCGGACCAGCCCGGTCGTGTCAGGCCCATTTACGAAGATCGCACCCCCGGGTGCGATGCCGACGTACGTCGCCACGGGGATCAAAGAGCTCTGCTGATTCTCGGAAACGGTGATCACGGCGCCCGTCAGCGGGTCGACGCGGAATACGCCGCCCCAAAGGGTGTCGTCCACCACGATGGCCGTGCCGTCGATGTCCAAAGCGAGGTCCTTCGGCCGGCTGAGGAAGACATTCTGCGCGATGACGGTCTGCTCCCCGGTCTCGGCATCGATGCGCAGCAGGATGGCGTCCGACGGTGGGAAGACGGAGACCTGTTCGTCGGTCACGAGCAGGTCCCCGGCCTGGTCGATGGCGATGCCCCGCGGCTTGTTGAGGTGATCCCCCGTCGTGAGGTCGTCCAGCACACCCGTCCCGAGGTCGAGACGCGCGATACGCGCCGCAGAGCCGTTGCCCATCGAGGCGTACAGCTTCGCATGGCGATCGATGGCGATGAACTGGGGCGGCCCGTTGCCGAACACCCCTGTTTGGAGCAGGGTCTGGGCCCCCGTGGTGGGGTCGATCCGGAACACGCCGCGGTCCTTTCCCTTGGGAGTGGAGAAGGACCCCACGGCCACGATGTCTCCGGGAGCGAGCGGATCTCCAGCCCCGGCGGTTGGCAAAAATCCCGCGAGGGAGGTCCATGCGATGATGCAAGGGAAACTCAACGAGACGGCCAGCGGATGCGCCATGACTTCCTCTCCGGGTTTGGCGGCCCGATTGCGAGCAGGCCGCGAGAACACCTGCTCAGCACGCGGGCGGCGGGCTAGCAGGCACGGAGCGCCTATCCTAGTCGCCGGCGGCAATCCGCGAAATGACCGAGCTAGCGGTCGGTGTACCCGAGCGCCTCGAGGCGCTTTCGCAGCTCGGGATCGAGCGGCGGGTCGATGAGCGGCACGGAGCGGTCGGCGAATGCTCCGAGCCTCTTCGCGAGCGCGGCGACCACGGGGCTCGCTCGGGGATCGAGCGGAGTGACCTCGTGCGGATCGCGCGCCAGGTCGAAGGCCTGCGTCGAGCCCTTCTCCATGTCGCGCACGACGAGCCAAGCGCTGGTGCGGATCGCCGCGAGGCGGCTCCAGCCCCAGCACTCGTGGTAGAGCTCGCGTTCGGCGACCGCAGGGTCCGCACCCGGCGCCGCGAGGGTTCCGCCCTGGAAGGTCAGCGGCGCGGCGATCCCGATCTGCGCCAGTACCGTCGGAGCCACGTCGATGAGGCCCGTGAGCTCTGGGCGCTTGGCGCCGCCTCCCGCCGCGTCCGGGTACCGCACCAGCAGCGGGATGCGCGTAACCGCGGTGTAGAGAAAGGGATCGTGCGAGAACAGGCGCTCGCCGTGGTCGAGCAGGCTCTCTCCGTGGTCGGCGGAGAGGACGACCAGGGTCTTCGCCAGCCGCTGCGGCGTCGAGAGTTCCGCGAGGAGCGGCGCGAGCTGTGCGTCCGCGTACGCGATGCCGGCGTCGTAGCGGTCCGCGACGTAGCGGAGGTCATCGACCGCGAGTGAACGCGCCGCGACGTCCTCGGGCTCGAGGTTGTAGTGGTCCTCGACGTCGCCGACGCCCGGACGAGCCTGGGCCGCAAACCGTTCCCGCCATCCGCGCGGACCTCCGTAGGGACGGTGAACGTCGTAGAGGTGCAGCCAGAGGAAGATCGGTCGCGGGTCGTCCTCGCGCAGGAACTCGAGCGCGTCGTCGACGATCCGTCGCGCCTCGCGGCCGCCCTCGCGGCGCCACTCGACGCCCTGTCCGAGATTCTGCTCCGATAGGAGGCGGAGGTTCACGCTCGCACCGGTCCGGTAGCCGTGCGCGGAGAGGATCTCGGGCAGCGTGATCTGCTCGTCCGGCATCGCGTTCCAGGTGAGGAGCCCATGATCGCCCACGTGCCTCGACGTCAGCATCGTCGCGTGCGAGGGCGGCGTGAAGCTGCTGGAGCTGAACGCGCGCTCGTAGAGGACGGCGGTCTTCGCGAACGCGTCGAGAGCCGGGCTGGTCGAGCGGGCGTACCCGTAGCACCCGAGGTGGTCCGGCCGGAGCGAATCGATCGTGATGACGACGACGTCGAGGGGGCGCGGCACGGGCAGGGCCGAGAAGGCCTCGGCGGGGACGGCCCACAGCTCGAAGGAGAGCGGGGCCGCGCCCGGCGCGGGACCGTCGTCGATCCGGACGCGGACTTCGAACCCGTTGGTCGCGCTCGGCTGCTGAAGGACGGAGACCCGCGGCCGGCCCTGGCGCGCGCGCACGACGACGCGCACGGATTCCGCTGGAACCTCCGCCGCGACCTCGATGTTCGCGCCCGTGATCGGGTGGTATTCGCGGTGCTCGATGCGCGCGTCCTTCCCGGTCAGGACGAGGTCGTCGACGCCGTCGACTGCTTCGGCGCGGAACTTCAGCAGGAGCCGGTCCGTGTTCGGCGGGGTGAGCGACCCCGCGAGCAGCAACGACGCGACGAGGAAGTTCATCCGCGCAGCCTCACTTCAGGCCCGGGCAGGCCTCCAGGAGCTGCTCGTGCACGACGGCGAATCCGCGCAGATCGAACTGCATCAGCGCCGGCTTCTCGTTCGCCGGAGTGAAGACGACGAGCAGACGCTCGGCCCCGAGCATCCGTTTCGCGCTCTCGGCGGCGTCAGGCCAGAAGAGCGCGTCCCCTTCGGCCGACTGGTCCATCCGGACGTCGAAGGCGGCCTGCTTGTCGAAGCGCAGGGTCACGGTCGACTTGCCTTCCTTGCCTTCCTTCTCCGCCATCGTGCCCGTGATCGTGTAGATCTCGAGCTCCCCGCGCTTGCAGCGCACCACGAGCTGGGGGAGCAGGCCGCCTTTCAGCCGGATCGTGCTCTCCGTGTCGGCCTCGAGGCTCGCGAGGACGGTCTGCGAGTCGTCGAGCGGGTTCACGCTCGTCTTGACGGCCCATCTCCCCATGCCCTCGACGGGTTTGCGGCCGACGCCCAGCCTCCTCGCCAGCGCGTCGAAAGCCTCGAGGCGGCGGAACCCGTCCTCGATCGACGCGCACGCGCCGATCTCCGCGACGAGCGCGCCGTATTTCGCGTCAGGCGGCGGAGTGTCGCTCGTCGGCGCGGGATCCTGGAGGAGGAGCGAGAGGAAGGCGATCGAGAGGAGGATGCGCATGACGGTGGGGCCCTGACGGGCGGAACTCTCCGGTGGAGGAAGCCAGAGTAAGCTCCTCGCGCCTTGGATCGAGGGAAAACGACTCGCCTCGCCCTCCTCTCGGCTGGTTCAACGGGACCGGAGGAACGAAGCTGTCGCCGAGGTGGGCGCCGCTCGGATCCGATCTCACCCGGATTCGAACGATCCGACAGGCTCCAGGGCCCTGGAGTCCGCATCATCGGTCAGGCGGGTGTGCTCCGAGGAGCGCTGGACCCTTCCCCTGAGAATGGAAGTCGATGCGCCTCTTGGGAGGGGTCGGAGGGGGATCCATCAAGGCCCGTATCGCGTCGAACACGACTCGAAACTTCGCGTCGTGCATCCGTTCGAGCCGGCGGATCCTGCGGGTGAGCTCGCGGTTCGTTTGTACGGTCCGACGGAGCCTCACGAAAGCCCGCACGACCTCGATGTTCACATGAACCGCAGGCTCGCTCCGAAGGACGCTCGAGAGCATGACGACTCCGTGCTCGGTGAAGGCCCTAGGCCGGTAGCGTCGCCCGCCCCAAGTACCCTTGGCCGAGCTTGAGATCACAGAATGTGATCTCAAGTTGGCAACCTCGCGCTCCGTCAGTTGGAACATGAAGTCCTCCGGGAATCGAGCCAGGTTGCGACTGACGGCCTGGTTCAGCCTGCCGACGGCTACCCCGTACAGGGTGGCGATCGGAGAGTCCAGGATGACTCTTTGCCCGCGAATCGACAGGATCGCCTGGTCGATCCTCTCGGCGGGCACCCACGCTTCCTTGTCCATGATGCCAGAGGCCCTCCTCGATGCCCCTCCATCGCCGAGACCGAGAGGCCTCGTCCTGGTTGCCAGGGAATCTCCGAATTCTCCGCGCCTCGACTTCCGTCGTCCTCGGCGCCTACCATCGGTCACAAGGAGCCCGTTCATGATCCGACTGCTTCTCCTCTCCACGAGCCTGCTCTTCCCCGGCCATCTCGCGGCAGCTCACGACCCCATCAGCACGCCCCTCGCGGAATCAGCACCTCCGGACGCGCGAGCGATCACCGAGTCCGTCCGCACCGGCGAGGGCGACTGGACCTTCGAGAGCGTCGCCGGCTGGGCCAAGATCCCGGAAGGCAAGACCTACGGTCCGACGCACGGCGGCGTCGCCGTCACGAAGTCGGGCGAGATCTTCACGGCCACCGACGGGCCCGAAGGCATCGCGGTCTTCGCGCCCGACGGAACGCTGGCGCGCACCGTGGGGAAGGAGTTCTCGGGCTGCCACTCGCTCCTCGTCCGCGAGGAGGGCGGCGAGGAGTTCCTCTACGCGGCCCATCTGCGCGGCCACCAGGTCGTCAAGCTGCGGCTCGACGGGACGGCCGTATGGACCCTCGGCGCGCCGATGGAGTCGAAGGCCTACGAGTCGCCCGAGAAGTTCCAGCCGACTTCGGTCGCGGTCGCGCCGGACGGGACGATCTTCGTCGCCGACGGGTACGGGACCTCGCTCATCCACCTGTTCGACGCGCAGCGGAAGTGGGTCAAGAGCTTCGCGGGCGCGGGCACGGAGGACGGGAAGGTCCAGACCTGCCATGGCATCGCCATCGACGCGCGCGGCAAGACTCCGCTCCTCCTCGTCTGCGACCGCGAGAACCGCCGCCTCGTGCGTTTCGATCTGGCCGGGAAGTTCGTCGACACCTTCGCGGAGGACCTCCGCCGGCCTTGCGCCGTCTCGTTCCTCGGCGACGCGGTCGCCGTGGCCGAGCTCGCGGGGCGCGTGACGATCCTCGACGGACGCGGAAAAGTGCTCGCGCACCTCGGGGACAACCCCGACGAGAGCCAGCGCGCGAACTTCGGCGTGCCGCCGGCGAGCTGGAAGGACGGCATCTTCACCGCGCCGCACGGCCTCGCGTTCGACGGGGAGGGGGACCTCCTCGTGCAGGACTGGAACCAGAGCGGGAGGATCAGCAAGCTCCGGCGGAAGTAGCTCTCGCCCGCTCGCTAGGGAGTCGACGTCTCCTCGACCTTCTCCTCCAGGAGGCCTTGGATGACCTCCTGGATCGAGTCGCGGTGCAGGTTGCCGAGGTGCCCGCCCGCCGGGAAGAAGTGGGCGCGCTCGCCCAGGAGCTCTCGCAGCCACGCGATGTCCTCCGGCCGCAGGAGGAAGTCGTTCTCGTTCGCGAAGAGGAGCACGCGCTCGTTCGCCTGCAGGCCGTCGGCGATCGAGCGCAGGTCGCAGTCCTCGAAGATCCTCTTCGCTCCCGCCTCGTCGAACGTGATGCGCGGATCGCGCTTGGCGTAGTACGGCAGCACGAAGGCGTACATGTACTCCATGAAGGAGTACTCCGAAGCCTCGCGAAAGGCCGGCGCGCGGCGCAGTTTCCTCCGCGGCGTCCTCAGGACGCCCATGTCGTGCCGCTCCTGCGTCTGGAGAATCGTGAACTGCAGCTCGAGGCGGTAGGCGATTCCGATCAGGTACTGCGCTTCGAGCTCCGTGAACGGCAGCTCCATGCCCGGCCACAGCTCGCCTTCGCTCAAGGAGACCACCTTCCCGAAGATCTCTTCGATCCGCTTCGAACGCTCCTCCGCGGGGAACTTCATCGGCGCGTTGTAGAAGCGATCGAGCTGCAGCATCCCGTGCTCGAGGTTCACCGGAGGATCCAGCGCCACGTAGATCTCGAAGGGCACGAGGCCTTCACCCTCGAAGTTCGCTTCGTTCGCCGCGATGTAGAGCGTCTGGAACGCGCCCATCGACATCCCCGCGAGGCGCCTCGAGGTGAACCGGCCCGGCATCTCCTCCTCGAGCAGGCGGTCGATCGACGTGATCGCGCGGTGGAGGTCCCGCGAATCGACCGGCGCGTATCCGGGAAGATGCTCGCTCAACGCATTCGCGACGAATTCCCAGTTGGTGGGATTCGAGACCGTGACCACGGAGCACCCCGTCTCGTAGATGATCTCCGCCATCGCGATGCTCCCCTCGCCCAGGCGGTGACCTCCCTGACCGGGGACGAAATAGAACAACGGCGCGGGTTCCGGCTGGAGCCAGAGCGTGAACGGCAGCTCGTTGTGGTTGCCGATGCGAGCCTTCCGCGTCGTGGCGACCTCCGCGAAATGGGGGTCCTCCGCCTTCAGGAAGATCGTCTCGAGAGTCTCCGTCGGCCCGCTGTGGTCGCGTTCCCATCGGAAGTTCTCGACGTCGATCTCGCGCGTGATCGTGTAGATCGTCCGCGCCGGCTCGTAGGGGTCGTAGTAGGCCTCGACGGCGCGCAGCCAGGGCTCGACCTCGTCGCTGTACTTGTTGATCGCGATTCCGGCGGCGATGCGCCAGTCCGCATTGGCGGGGTAGGTCCACCATTCCGGAGCCAGACCCAGGCCGTCGCGTATCGTGCTGGGACCGAAGATCGGGATGTAGAGGTAGGTGCTGTGGTCCCAGCCCCAATGAGCGAAGGTCTGACCGAAGTCCTCCTTGTGCTTCTCGAGGCCCCATTTCGTCGCGGGGTCGAAGAGCCCGAGGATCCCGACCGTCGTGTTGACCAGGAAGCGCGTCGTCTCCTCGCCGGCCTCGTCCCACTTGCCCTGCAGGAGGTTGTTGATGATCCGCCCGGGCTCGAGGAGGTTGTCGCCGGCCTGCGCGACGCGCTTGCGAACGACGGGCGGAACGAAGTGCCGGTAGATCGCGGTGAAGGGCGAGTAGAGGTACCGGATGAAGGCGTAGTTCACGCCCGCGCTGACGCGGTTGAAGGGCTCGAGCGGGTCGTCCACGTGCGGGAAGGCCAGCTCCTCCTGATGGAAGTACTCCGCGCCCGGTCCGGTGTAGCTCGACCAGTCCCGGCGCTCGAAAGTCGAGCTGCAGCCCGCGAGCGCGCCGACCAGGCACAGGGCGAGCGGGAGCGACCGGATCAAGGCCCCGGACTCTAGCCCCGCTCCGAGGGAGAGCGATACCTGGAACTACGGATCCTGGAGAAACCATCCGAGGCCGCCTAGTCTGCCCGGCCTTCCCCGTGCGCTACCCGCTGATCTTGCTCGTGCTGCTCACGCTCCTGGCCGCCTGGCTGGCGATCGCGCCGCACAACCGCATGGACTGGGCGCTGGAGAACGCGCTCGCACTCGCCGCCGTCGTGCTCCTCGTTCTGACCTGGCGCGCCTTCCGCTTCTCGAACCTCTCGTACACGCTGATCTTCGTGCTGCTCGCGCTGCACGAGGTCGGAGCGCACTTCACGTACTCGGAGGTGCCCTACGACGAGTGGATCCAGGGTTGGACGGGATGGAGCCTCGACGCGGCCTTCGGCTTCGAGCGCAACCACTACGACCGGTTCGTGCACTTCGTGTACGGCCTCTTGATCGCGTACCCGATCCGCGAGTTCGTGGTGCGCGTCGCGAACGTGAAGGGCTTCTGGGGCTACTTCTTCCCGCTCGACGTGATCGCGTCGACCTCCATGCTCTACGAGCTGATCGAGTGGGCCGCGGCCGTCGCCTTCGGCGGAGAGCTCGGGCAGGCCTACCTGGGCACCCAGGGCGACGAGTTCGACGCGCAGAAGGACATGGCGCTCGCGACGCTCGGCGCGATCCTCGCTTTGACGATCACGGCGCTGGTCCACCGCTCGCTGAAGCGCGACTTCCACCGCGAGTGGGCCGAGAGCCTGCGCGTGAAGCGGAAGCTGCCGCTGGGGGAGGTGGAGGTCGGGCGGCTGCGGGCGAAGCAGGGCTAGGCACCGAATTCGCGACGAGGGGCGGCCATGGGTGTTCAGAGCATCATCGCTTGCATCTGCGTTGCTGATCGTCGCGTCCGCCCAGGTGGGACGAGGACGGTCACGAGAGTCAATCCGTGGATCCAGATGCGTATCAGTGGCTCCTGGCCAGCGGGAAGTCCTCCCCGCCCTCGATCCTCGGCGCGGTCGGACGCTGGCGTCCCCCGCTGCGCTCGTGCACGGCTGCGGTCGCGAAGGTCTTGAGTTCGTCGATGCCGACGAGTCCGTCCCGGTTCGAGTCCGCGGCGCCGTCGAGGCCCTCGAGCAGGCACTTCGTGAAGAGCCCGTTCCCCCGCATCTCCTGCGCGAAGCCCTGCTCCGAGCTCGCGGCGATGATGTAGAGGCCCGTGCCCGCGGCCTCGTTCACAGCCTTCTGGTCGAAGGCGTCCGTCGAAATCCCGCGCTTGCCCTCGCCGAAGGCTTCGCCCGAGTGGCAGGTGTCGAGCAGCAGGATGCGCCGCTTGGCGTGCAGCTTGTCCCAGGTGACGAGCGACTCGAGCATCTGCCGCTCGACGCCGTCGTAGGGGCTCTCGGGCGTCGTGCCCGGCGTCAGGAAGTAGTACTCGCCCGACTCCGAGCGCACGCCGTGGCCGGCGGCGAAGACGACGATCGTGTCGTCGGGCTGCGCGCGCAGCAGGAACTCCTCGCGCGCCTTGCGTAGCTTCCCGGGCGTGACCTCCGCGTTCACGAGCCGCTGCACGTTCACCTTCTTGTAGTAGCCGCCCTGCTCGCCCGTGAAGCGCGCGATCAGGTCGTCGGCGTCCTTCGTCGGGTAGGCGAGGTCGAGCTTGTCGTCGTCGTAGTCGGCGACGCCCATCGCGAGGAGGTACAGCTCGCGCTGCGGCGGCTGCCAGCGCACGAAGACCGTCTGCGGCGCGCTCTGGATCTTGCGCACGTTCGTCGCGCGGATCCTGAACGTGGTCTGGTTCACGCCTGCGGGCAGCTCGAGATCGCAGGAGAGGCGGGCGGTCTTGCCGCTCTGCGCGAGGTGCTCGCCGATCCACTTCGCGTCGAGCTCGCGCTCGTCCTGGATCACGCTCACCGATTCGATCCCGTACGCGTCCTCGATCAGCACCTCCAACCGGAACTTCCGCTCGGGCACCAGCGGATCGAGCGGCGCCGCGACGCGCACCTCCGGCGCCTGCGGCACGAAGGAAGGAGGGCGAACCGGCTTCCCCGCGAGCGACTCGGCCACCTTTTCCGGCGACGCGTAGATCGCCGCGTACGACGACAGCGGATAGCTGCGCCCCTTCACGACCGTCTTGGCGTGCTCGGCACCCGCTCCGCCGGCCAGGAAGAAACCGCCCGGCTCGAACACGAGCCAGCCGTCGTCGTATTCGACGCGCGTGGCGAGCAGGCGGCCGTCGGCGCCGTTCCAGATGCGCGTCGTCGCGTCCATGCCGACCGTGAGGATGCGGCTGCCGTCGGGGGAGAACTCCCCGCAGGTCACGGGCCCGACGTGACCTTCCATCACTGCGATCGGCTTCCCCGTTTCGGCGTCCCACAGCCGCGCCGTCGTATCGTCGGCGATCGTGAGCACGCGCGATCCGTCCGGGGAGAAGCTCGGCCGGTTGAGGAAGCCCGCGTGACCCGATAAGACCAGCGGTTCGCGCGCGTCCGAGAGATTCCAGACGCGCGCGGTTCCGTCCGAGCCCGCCGACGCGATGCGCCGGCTACTGGCATCGAAGGCGACGCAGCGGACGTGGCCGAGATGGCCTGCGAGGTTCGCGAGGAGCTTGTGCTCGATGACGTCCCAGACGAGCACGCTCCCATCGCGCGACGCTCCCGCGAGCATGCGTCCGTCCGGCGAGAAGTCGAGATCGAGCACGTCTCCTGGCAGGAGATTCGGGTCCTCGCCCCCAGTCTCGCTCCAGAGTCGGACACCGACAGCTTGAATGGCTGCCACCCTGTCGCCCGAAGGGCTCATGGCGAGTACATGCGAAACAGAGGAACCCGGGACGACCTGGTCATGGACCGAGACTGCTGCGAGAAGCTTGCCGTCGGTGAGGTCGTACAGGAGAGCCTCCTGTGTACGAAGGCGTCCGGCGAGAAGGCGCGAACCGTCGCGGTTCGCGATGGCCTGGTAGATTCTCCCCGCCCCCAGCTTCTCCCCCGACTCCAGAGCCACCGATCGGAGAACCTCTCCGCGGTCCGGGGCCAGGATCTCGAGTCGGGTCCCGGGCACCATGACGAGGCCCAACTTGCGCTTCGATTCCCTGTCCGCATCCGAGTCCGGCGCAAACTCGAGTGGAACGACGAGTTCGGTCCCGGCGCGCACGACCACGATGGTCGTCGTCGACGGCGCAGTCTCGACGGCAGCCTCGGTGTCCTCTCCGTTCTCGATGGTCCTTCCGTCCAGCTCGACGAGGTGATCGCCGGGGAGGAGTCCAGCCCTGCCCGCTGGGCCGTCGGGATCGACGCTGGCGATCACCCTGGATGGCCGGAACGTGAGAAGCTCGCCTCCGGCGAGGAATCCTCCTCCCCGGCGGGCTCCCGGTGGGAGGTCGACATCGAGCGACCCCGTGCGCGTGTCCCAGAGGCGGTCCTCCCAGCCGTCCCGCAGGTCCTCGGCCGGGGACACGGCCTTTGCGCCGGAAGGACTCCACCGCGGGAGCCCATCCCGCGAATACCATCTCGCGAGGGCGAGGGCATGGGATCCCATGAAGCGTGGCTTCCCCGAGCCGTCCCAAATGACGACCCATCCTTTCTGGTTGGTGGCGCCCAAGCGTCCGGTGCCGCTGAAGTGCAGATCGACGCCGTTGAGTCCTAGCGCCGTTTCGTCGACGAGGCCGCCCGTGTCGGAGTCGTAGACGCGAGCGACCGGGGGCCCCCCGCTGGCGTCCATGCAGGCCGTCGCGAAGAGTCGACGGCCGGGACTGAAGACGGCAAAGTCGGCCCAGAACGGAAGGCTGCCCCCCGCGAGGTCCGCGATCCGCCCGCCGGTCGATGCGTTCCAGAGCTGTGCGCCATCGCCCGTGATCGTGAGCAGCCGCTCGCCGCCCGGACTGAAGCCCACCCAACGGATCGCGTTCGGCGCGAGCCCCTCCAGCGGCGCGACGGCTCGGCCGTTCCCGGGATCCCACAGGATGACAACTCCCTGCGGTGAGATCGCGATCAGGCGATTGCCCAGCGGGCGCACGGGCAACGCGCGGGCGGGCATGACGTGCACGCCTCTGCCAGCGTCGAAGAAGCCGCCCGTGCCCCAGTCGACCGCCGACCAGCCTTCATCCGGCGACCGCACGATCGCCGGTTCCAGAGGCGATCCAGTCGGTCGCTCGACGGCGTAGACCAGAGCGACCCCACCCGGACTCGCGCACAGGATGCGCGTACCGTCCGCGCTGAAGGAGGCCTGCAGGAGAAGATGTGCCTCGGAGCCCAGATCGCCGATGAGCACGCCGGTCTGCGTGTCCCAGAACCTCGCGCGGTCATGCGACGTGAGCGCCAGGATCCGCGATCCGTCCGGGCTGAAGGAGAGCTGGTCCACCATGCTTGCCTCCAGCGGGGGCAGGTCGAGCGGACTGCCGCGTTCGGCGTCGTGGAGTCGCACGAAACCCGCCTCGCTCGCCACGGCGACCTTCTTGCCGTCCGGACTGAAGGTCGCGGCACGGGTCAACTCCCCGCCCACCTCGAGATACCCCACGAACTCGGCGCTGCGGCCGTCCCACAATCCGGCGAGACCGGCCAGGGGCTCGAACAGGAGGATGCGTTCGCCGTCCGCGCTGAACTCGAGCCTCGGCCACGGAAGATCAGAGCCCAGTCGCGCGATCGTCGAAAAATCGCGGAACCCGGTCTCCGACGTGTCGCCCATGCCGAACATGCCGAGCACGCCGATTGGCTCTCCGGTCCAGGCGTTCCACAGCCAGACGGAACCGTCGGTGGCACAGCTCACCGCTCGCCCGCCGTCCGGCGACATGCGCACGGTCGAAAGCTGACCCAGGTGGCCGTCGAGCCAGGACATCGAGGACGAAACGAGGCGCTCGTTCACCCGCTGAACAGCAGATCGCCAAGCTGCGGCCCGGCCGACCTCCGCCTTCCGGACTCCCTCGACCTCGGCGCGCAGCCGGCGCAAGTGCTCCGCGAAGCGCGGGTCCCGGCGCAGGTTCTCGAGATCCGGATCCGCCAGGATCATCTCGGCCGACCACGGATCGCCGAGCTCGATCGACCGTTCGAACCACCGCAGCGCGGACTCGACGTCGCCCTTTCTCGAGTAGACGCCAGCGAGGTTGCAGGCCTCGTAGGCTCTCCACCTCTGCGGGAACCGCTCGTCGTCGTGGATCGCCTTGAAGATCGCGGCGGCCTCGTCGTGGCGGCCGGCGACATGGGCCTGAACACCGGCAGCCTGCCGACGGGCGTACTCGTCGGCGAGGTCCTGGGCACCTGCGCGAGGCAGGGCGAGAGCGAAGCAACCGAGTGCGACGAGCAGCGTGCGCATGCGTAGGTCCTCAGGAGGGGAAGTCCTGGACGTCTTCGAATGCAGGGACCGCCCAGGCTACCCGGATGCCCCGGGATTCGCCTGCGGCCCTCGCCCCAATGAACGTGTTCCCGGGGGCTCGGTCGACAGCGGGAGTCATCGCCACTTGGTACGACCTGGGAAGGTTGGTGCCGGTCGCCCTGGAAGTCGTGGGCGGGACTTCCACTGCGAATGGGCCGATAGCCTGCGCGTGAAGCGGAAGCTGCCGCTGGGGGAGGTGGAGGTCGGGCGGCTGCGGGCGAAGCAGGGCTAGGGCTCGCGCTCCAGCGCGACCTCGCTGAACCCGGCGCGACCCTTGTGTTCGCCTCCGGCTTCGCGCTCGACGATCCGGATCTCGATCCGCCGGACCTGTGTGCCCGCCGGGAACGGAACGACGATCGGCTCGAGCTCGCTGCCGTCTCGCTTGGGAACCTCCACCTCGATCGGGTCCTTCTTCCGGTCGAGCCGGACCTGCACGCGCCGGATCCGGTCGTACTTCCCGAGATCCGCGCGCCGGCTGCAGGCGCCGGAGAGCACGAGCGACTCGGCCTCGATCGGCTTCTTCCACTCCAGGACGAGGCTCGGCGCGCCGTCGCTCGCCTCGCAGGTCCACAGCGTGGACTCCTGGCCGTCCAACGCATGCCCGGCGTCCTCTCCGGCCGAATGGACGCTGCTCGCGGTCGCGGTCACGGCCTGCTCGAGCAGGAGGTTCCGCCTCGAGCGTGCCGCCGCGCCCATCATCCACGGCTCCAGCTTCTCCTCTCGCGAGACCGGCGCGGCTTTCGTCTCTCCCGTGCGCACGCTCGGACGCGAGGCGCGCTTCAGGAACAGGATCGCGAAGCAGGTGTCGTGCTCGGCCGGGATCTCGCGCCACTCCGTCGGCGCGTAGCCGCCCACGACCCACGAGCCGTTCGCATCCTGCTTGCGCAGCAGCATCTGCGCGCCTTCGGAGTACCACGCGTGCCCGCCGATCGTCTCGATCTCGAGCAGCGTGCCGATCCGCTCCAGTCCGTAGAGGTAGTAGTAGAAGTTCTGCGGCTCGCCGCTCCCGAAGTTCTCCTCCAGGTTCCAGTGCGCGTCGAGCCAGGCCTGCCCGAGCTCGATCGCGCGCGCAGTCTCGACGGCTCTCTGCGCCTTGATGCTCCTCCCCAGAGCCTCGCGGCACACGTGGAGGATCGCGCAGCCCGCCGACGTCATCGAGGCCGTGACTTCGCGATCGGGCCGGTAGCGGAAGCCCGCGATCGCGACTTTTTCCGTGCCCGTGCGCCCGTCGCGGCGGGGGATCTCGATCTCGAAGGCCGACTCCTGGTGCGCGAGCGTCGAGGTGAGGGCCCGCGACCAGGCCTCGGCCGGGACTTCGACGCCCGCGTGATCCGCGGCACGGAGCCCGAGCACGGCGTACTGCGTGTTCGAGAGGTCGGTCGTCGGGATCGCGTCGCGGTACACGGCGCCCTCGCGCGGGGCCGGGGCGTAGCTCCAGCCGGAGGTGGCCTGCCAGGCGAGCAACTCGCGCACGATCGAGCGCATCTTCGGCCTCCAGGCCGGGTCGCCCGTCGCCTCGAAGGCCATCAGCATCAGTCCCGCCGGGTAAGTCTCCGTCGGCTCGACTTCGGCGAGGTGCGCGAGCGCCCGCGCCACGGACGGATGCTTGCTCGTCAGGCCCGAGCGAAGGAGCGCGTACGTCGCCAGCGCCGTCTGCCCTTCGGCGAACGACGCCGTCGCGTTCTGCCACGAGCCGTCGCGCATCTGCCGCGAGAGCAGGTAGGCGACGCCCCGCTCGAGCGCGGCGTCGATCCCGGCCTGGAAATCCGGCGGCAGGGCGCGATCGGGCATCGGCTCGAGGTTCCCGATCAGGGCGAGCTGGTAGACCTTGACGAGCACGACGCCCGGAGCGAGTCCGAATCGACCGACGGCGGCCGCGGGCGCTTCCTCCTCCAGGACGGACTGGCCGTCCACCTCGAGCCTCATGCGTCCCGCCGAGCTCACCACGAGGACGTCGACGGGACGCTTGCGCGGGACGCGCTTCGAGTCGAGGTCGATCGTGCGGTCCCCCAGGACGAGGGATGGCTGCGCGCCTTCCCCTTCTTCGATCGCGAGGCGGGCCCGGATCTCGAAGTCGCCCAAACCGAGCGCGAGATCGGCGTAGAGGGCGTTCCCCTTGCCTCGTCCTTCGATCCACGAGCGCCCGGGCTGCCAGGGGGCGCCCTGGAAGACGACGTTCTGGTAGCGCTGGCCGGCGACGAGCACGCGTTCGCCTTGGACAACGAGAGCCAGGCTCACGAGCCACCCCAGCATGCGAGGGGAGCCTAGCCGATCGCGGGTCGGAGCGAATACCCTCTGTCGGCCATGCGACTTGCTCTCACGGTCGTGCTCGTCTCCTCGGCGCTGGCCGACCTCGCCCGTGCCGAGGACGTCCGCGCGCAATTCCTCCTCCACTGCGCGAGCTGCCACGGCGAAACCGGTGACGGCCGCGGCAGCGCGACGCTCGATCGGCCGGCGCGCAGCTTCCGCGACGGAGGCTTCTCGTACGGGAACACGCCGGAGGCGATCTACCGGACGATCACGCATGGAATCCCGGGCACGCCGATGCCTGCCGCGCCGTCGGTGCTCACCGAGGCCGAGCGTCACGCACTCGCGGAGTTCGTACTGTCCCTCGGGCCGCCCACGGTCACGGCGAGCGCCGCCGAGAGCAGGCTCGTCGTGCGCGATAGGCCGCTGATCGCGCGCGGGAAGCTCCCGCCGGTCGCGCCGGATCTTCCCGAGAGGCCGCGGGGTCTCCTGGTCGGCACGCCGGACGGCCTCACGTTCGAGTACCGCACCGACGACGTGCGGCTACTGTGCGTCCGGCAGGGGGAGTTCGCCGACCGCCACGATTGGCGCGGGCGCGGAGGCTCCGTCCTCGAGCCGCTCGGCGTGCCGATCCACCTGTACGGAGGCGGCGATCCCGGGCCCTCCATCCTCCATCCGGACGGCCGGCCGTTCACCGCGCGCCTCTACCAGACGTCGATCGAGGGATCGCGGGCGCTCGTCCGCTACCGGCTCTTCGCCCCGGACGATCCTCGCCCCTGGGTGATGGTCGAGGAGGAGGCGCGGGGCCTCCTGCGCCCGGCCGGCTCGGGCTTCGAGCGGAGCTACACGTTCTACGGCGCCGGGAAGTACGTGCTCCGCGTCGCCGAACCCGGTGCGCGCTGGATCGCTTCCGGCACGACTTGGGTCGTCCGCGAGCGCCCCGACGGCGTGTTCGAAGCGACCGGGGTCTCTGGCGGGGGTGAGCGAGCGTGGACCGAGCCCCTCGGGATCTCCGTGGAGGGCGGGTCCGTCCTGCTGCGCGTCGATCTTGGAGGAGGCGACGTGCGCCGTGTGTCCGTGCGGACACTTCTGTTCCCTGTCTGGAATGGCGACGTCCAGGATCTCTGGATCCGGGAGATGCGCCCGTGATCGGCGCGCTGCTCCTCGCGAGCCTCGGCGACCCCTCGGAGGCCGACTTCTACCGCGTCGACTGGCTCATCCCGCCGCAGGGCAGCATCCTCGAGGTCGGCGGGATGGACTTCCTGCCCGACGGACGCCTCGCCTTGAGCACGCGCCGCGGCCAGGTGTGGCTCGTGGAGAACGCGATGGCGGAGAATCCGGCCGACGCGCGCTTCTCCCTCTTCGCCGAAGGTCTGCAGGAGGGCCTGGGGCTCACCGTCGTCGACGGGGCGATCCACGTCCTCCAGCGCGGAGAGATCTCGAAGCTCGCCGACGACGACGGCGACGGCCGCTGCGACCGGATCGACACCCTGTGCGACGCGTGGGGCGTCTCGGGGCACTACCACGAGTTCGCGTTCGGCCTGCCGCGCGACGCCGCGGGCAACTTCTTCGTCTCGCTGAACGTCAGCTTCGGCGATCCGAAGTGGTGGCACGGCCGCTCGACGGCGCCGTGGCGCGGCTGGGTGATGAAGGTGACGCCGCAGGGCGAGCTCGAGCCGTACGCACTCGGCTTCCGCAGCCCCTGCGGCCTGGGCTTCGACGAGGAGGGCAACCTCTTCGAGACCGACAACCAGGGTGACTGGATGCCGAGCTGCCCGATCTTTCACGTCAAGCCGGGGCGCTTCTACGGCCACCCGGCTTCGCTCGCGTGGACGAGCGAGTACCTGGCGACGAAGACGACGCCCAGCGACACGATCCCGCCCGAGCGCGCGCGCGAGCCGGCGGCAGTGTGGATCCCGTACAAGTGGTCGCGTTCGGCGGGGAACCTCGCGCCGGACACGACCGCGGGCAAGTTCGGGCCCTTCGCGCACCAGCTCTTCGTCGCCGAGCTGACGAACGGGATGATCGTCCGCACGCAGCTCGAACGCGTGCGCGGCGAGCTCCAGGGCGCGTGCTTCCTTTTCCGCCAACGCGTCGGCTCCGCGATCCGCGTGCTGTTCGCCCCGGACGGGACGCTCTTCGCGGGCCTCACGAACCGTGGCTGGGGCGGGCTCGCGCCCGGCCACGGCGTCGCGCGAATCCGCTGGACGGGCCGGACGCCGTTCGAGATCCGCGCAGTGCACCTGCTCAAGGACGGATTCGAGGTGACCTTCACCGAGCCGATCGCGCCGGAGCCCGATCTCCGCCAAGTCGCGGCCTCGATGTACCACTACGACTGGTGGTGGGAGTACGGCTCGCCCGAGCGCGGGAACGAGAAGCTCGAGATCGCCGGGAGCGAGCTGTCCTCGGACAGGACGCGCCTCTCGATCCGCTTCTCGAATCTCCGCGCCGGCGAGATCGCCCGCGTCGTCTTGAACGGCGTGCGCTCGGCGAAGGGCGACCCGCTGCTGCACCCCGAGTTCGACTACACGATCAACCAGCTGCCCGAAGGGCCGATCTGCACCACGCCGGTCGCGCGGCTCGTCCCGCCGCCGCCCGCGCGCGAGAGCGGGGACGAGGGGTGGCTGCGCCTGTGCTACACGGACGCATTCGGGCTGTGGGAGTCGACGGGATGGTCGCTGGTCGAGGCCGAGCTCGATCCGGAGGATCCGAAGAAGTTCCTGCTCGCGGAAGGGAACGGCGCGCTCGTGAACGATGGAAGCGGCGACTTCGTCAGCCAGCCCGTCTTCGGCGACCTGAAGCTGCACGCCGAGCTGATGCTGCCCGAGGGCGGAGGTGGCGGCGTGATGCTGATGGGCCGCTACGAGGTCCGGCTCTCCGCGGATGCCTCGTTCGGATCGATCGCAGGCCGCGGGCCCGCGCTCGAATCTTTCAAGGGACCGGGCCAGTGGCACGACCTCGACCTCGTCTTCCGCGCGCCGCGCTTCGATGCGCAGGGTGGTAAGGTCGAGAACGCGCGCTTCGAGAAGGTGCTGGTCGACGACATCCTGCTGCACGAGGGACTCGAGCTGACCGGGCCGACGGAGGGAGGGCTCGCCAGCGAGGCTCCCGCGGGCCCGCTGCGCTTCCGTGGCGACCGGGGCCTCCTCGCGATGCGCGGGATCCAGGTCCTGCCGATGGACGAGCCCGCCGACGAGCCCGGATTCGTGCCGCTCTTCGACGGGGAGGGCCTCGAGGGCTGGACGCCGATCGGCGAGGCGGCGTGGACCGTGGAGGACGAAGTGCTCGTCGGATCAGGCCGGAAGGGCCTCCTCGCGACCGTCCGCGACGACTACGGCGACTTCGAGCTCTCGGCGCGGATGAAGATCAGCGACGGCGGCCGCTCGGCCATCCGTATCCGCGGCGCCGAGGGATACGAAGCCGTCGTCAACTCGAGCTATCCCGACGAGGAGCATACCGGGAGTCTGCGCGGTCTTCACGCTGTGAAGCCCCACCTCGTCGCGCCGAACACGTGGTTCGACTACGGGATCCGCTGCGAAGAAGAAGCGGAGGGAACGCGGATCCGCATCTCGATCCAAGGGATCGTCGTGACCGATGTCATCGACCGCGAGCGGAAGTTCCGGTCCGGCAGCATCGCGATCGAGCAGCACCACGAGGGCTCGATCGTCGAGATCCGCTCGCTCTCGATCCGCGAGCTCCGGCGGTAGCGCTCACGCGAACAGCTCGGGGATCTTCTTGTAGCCCAGGCGGAACGTGAGCACGTAGTGCCCGGCGTTCTTCGAACCCTGCAGCGAGAACTCGCGCGAGGATTCCAGGAAGCTCGCGCCGGTCGCCTGGTAATCGAGGAGGATGTCGAAGGGCTCGTAGAGCTCGTCGTTGTTGACCCCGTCGGTGGAGGCCTCCGCGATCGATCCCTTGAAGGGCAGGACGGCCTTGTAGAACGCGGTGAAGGGGATGCAGTCGCGGGGGAACCGGATCTCGAGGAGCCGCGTGGCCTGCTCCCGGTAGGCCTCGCGCATTTCCGCTTCGAGCGACACGGCCGAGCCCTTCACGCCGCCCGAATCTTCCTCGACCAGCCAGAGGTAGAGGATCACCTCGAGGCCGTCGTCCTCGAGTTCGGCGTCGAAGAGCATCATCGGGAAGATGCCCGTCGACTTCTCGTCGCCCTCGCCGTAGGACCCCAGGCCCCGGTAGCCCGTCGAGAAGAGATGCCCTCGGCGCGAGATCGCGAAGCCGAACAGGTTCATCTCGTCCTTGCCCCACTCGCCGATGGCTTCGTGGATGCACTTCATGCGGAGCAGCTGGAGCGTGAATCGATGGCTCATGGGACTTCCCCTAGATCTTCCGACGCGAGATCGCATCGAGTGTACGATCACGGCGGAGGAATCGATCATGCGCATGCCGCTGCTCTTCTGTCTCGTTGTTGCGACATCGTCTTCCGCGCCCGGTCAGGCGATCAACATCGACGTCCACGACGCCTTCGGCACGCCCGCGAGCACCTTCGGAGCGGCTGCGCTCCAGCCGGGCGTCTGGAACGCGGTCCCGCCGACGGTCGGAACCTCGCCGCTCGTCGATCTCGGGGGCGCCGCGACGAGCGCGACGATCAGCGCGGCAGGCATGGCCGCGCCCTATTCGAACAACAACGCGGGCACGAGCGGCGACGACGAGGCGCTGATGGACGACCTCTCGAACCCGTCGCCGAACGGGGCGACGTGGACGATCGCGGGCCTCCAGCCGGGCAACTACGTCCTCTACACGTACGGCTGGGCGCCTGACAACCCCGTGTTCGTCTCGAGCATCACGGTCGCCGGGTCGATCGACGGCACGCAGACCGTCGGCGGGACCTGGACAGGCGTCTACCAGCTCGGTCTCACGCACGCGCGGCACCGCGTGTCGGTCCAGGCGGGCGGCACGATCGCGATGTCGATCACCGCGGCGGGCGGGGGATCCTTCGGGTCGCTCAACGGCTTCCAGGTCGTGCCCGACGGGAGCATGTTCTTCAAGAGCTGCTTCCCTGGCACCGGCGGCGTCGTCAACTGCCCGTGCGGCCAACCGGCGAATCCTTCAGGAGGCTGCGCCAACTTCGGCACGAACAGCACGACCGGAGCCGTGCTGAACGCCAGCGGGATCGCATCCGTCTCCGCCGACTCGCTGGTGCTCACGACGAGCAACCACCGGACTCCCAATCCCCCGGCGGGGATCCTGAACGTGTTCTTCAGCTACAAGCCCGGATCGGCGACCCCGACCACGGGCATCCCGAGCGGCGCCGGGGTGCGCTGCATCGGAACGGGCGGATCGCTGAAGCGCCTTTACAGCGCGCAATGCGTCGGTGGAACGCTCTCCAAGCCGGCGATGGGCGATCCGAGCGTAAGCGCGAGGTCGGCCGCGTTCGCCGGGCACGCGATCGCGCCGCCCGAGACGCGCTTCTACTTCAACGTGTACCGCGACGGGCAGGCCTCGGGGCCTTGCGGGAGCGCCGCGGTCAGCACCAACCTGACCAACATGGGCTCGATCCTCTGGGGGCCGTAACACGGGTGGAATCGGGCCGAAGCCTGCCGCCGGCCCCTTTCCCCGCTTGCACCCCTCGGTAGAATGGCTGGGCTAGCCCTGCTCCATCAGGCCCTTGGAACCCGATCGAGAGGCACCTCCCGAGACAGCCCGGGAGCCCTGGATCGGCCCCGCCGGCCCACCCGAGCAGACCCCCCCCGGAAGCTCGGACACGATGACGGACGGCCTGATCCAAGTCCGAAAAGCCCGCCAGAACAACCTGGCGGGCGTGGACGTCGACATCCCGCGCAACCGCCTCGTCGCGGTCACGGGCGTCTCCGGCTCGGGCAAGTCCTCGCTCGCCTTCGACACCCTCTACCGCGAGGGCCAGCGGCGCTTCCTCGAGACGCTCTCGGCCTACGCGCGGCAGTTCCTCGGGAACATGGAGAAGCCCGACGTCGAATCGATCGAGGGCCTCTCGCCCGCGATCGCCGTCGACCAGAGCTCGGTCTCCCGCGGCCCGCGCTCGACCGTCGGCACGCTCACCGAGATCGCCGACCACCTGCGCGTCCTCTTCGCGCGGGCGGGGCGCGCCCACTGCCCCTCCTGCAAGCTCCCGGTCCGCACCCAGACCCCTGAGGAGATCACGCAGCAGATCCTGCGCGAGAGCGAGGGCCGATCGGTCCTCGTGCTCGCACCGCTCGTCCGCGACCGCAAGGGAAGCCACCGCGCCCTGCTCGAAGATCTCAGGAAGAAGGGCTTCGTGCGCGCGCGCGTCGACGGGACGGTCCTGCGCGTCGAGGAGGCCCCCGAGCTCGCCCGCTACGTCCGCCACACGATCGAGGCCGTCGTCGACCGATTGAAGCCCGAGTCCGAGCGTCCCGGACGCCTGCGCGAGGCGCTCGAGTCGGCGCTGGCGCTGTCGGGAGGCGAAGTCGTGGTCGCCGCCGTCGACGGGACCGAGGACGCCGAGCGCGCCTACTCGACCTCCCGCACCTGCCCCGGCTGCGGCGGCGAGACCCCGCCGCTCGAGCCGCGGCTCTTCTCGTTCAACTCGCCCCACGGTGCCTGCGCGGAATGCGAGGGCCTCGGCCTGCGCCTCTCCGCCTCGCCGGCCTCGGTGGTCCGCGATCCCGATCTCTCGATCCGCGACGGCGCGCTGGCGGTCACGCTCGCGTCGAAGAAGGGCCTGCTCTTCCCGCGCGTCGACTTCCGCTTCCTGGAGCGCGTCGCGAGCGCCCACGGCTTCGATCTCGACACGCCCTGGAAGGAGCTGTCGAAGAGCGCGCAGAAGATCGTCCTCCACGGCGCGGGCGAGGAGCGCTACGAGGACCAGGCCTCCTGGAACGGCCAGCGCTACCAGGGCACCGCGAAGTTGATGCGGCGCTTCCGCGGCGTGCTCGCTGCGGTGGAGAAGGGCGCCAAGAGCGGGGCACACAAGAAGAGCGCCTCGCGCCTCCTCTCATCGCAGATTTGCCGCGCCTGCGCCGGGACGCGCCTGAAGCCCGCGGCCAACGCGGTGCTCGTCGGCGGAGCGAGCTACGCGGAGATCTCCGGCTCTCCCGTCGGCGAGGTCGAGGCCCGCCTCGACGCCTTGACGCTCACGGCGCGCGAGGCGCGCATCGCGCGAGACCTCGTGGCGGAGATCCGGCGGCGCGTGCGCTTCCTCGAGGAGGTCGGGCTCGCCTACCTGACGCTCGACCGCTCCTCCGACACGCTCTCCTCGGGCGAGGCGCAGCGCATCCGGCTCGCCGCGCAGCTCGGCGCGGGGCTCCAGGGCGTGCTCTACGTCCTCGACGAGCCCTCGATCGGGCTCCACGCGCGCGACCACGGGAAGCTCCTGCGCTCCCTCGAGCGCCTGCGCGACCTCGGCAACACGGTCGTCGTGGTCGAGCACGACGAGGCCACGCTGCGCGCCGCCGATTGGCTGATCGACGTCGGGCCAGGGGCTGGCCGCCACGGCGGTCGAATCGCCGCGCAAGGCCGCCCGGAGGTCGTGGCCCGCGCCGACACGCCGACCGGTCGCCTCCTGCGCGGGGAGATCGCCCTTCCGATCCCGCGCGAGCGTCGAGCGGGGAACGGGAAGCAAATCGTCGTCGAGGGCGCGAGCGCGTTCAACCTCAAGGACCTCTCCGTCGCGTTCCCGCTGGGCACGCTGACCGTCGTCGCGGGCGTCAGCGGGTCGGGCAAGACGACGCTCGTCGACCGCATCCTCCAGCGCGCCGCCGTCCGCCATCTCGGCCGCGAGGCCGCCGAGCCGGAGGCTCACCGCAAGATCCGCGGCCTCGAGCACCTCGGCGAGATCGTCACGGTCGACGGCTCGCCCATCGGACGGACGCCGCGCAGCAACCCGGCCACGTACACGGGCGTCCTGACGCCGATCCGCGACCTCTTCGCGGCGCTCCCGGAGTCGAAGATGCGCGGCTACGGCAAGTCGCGCTTCTCGTTCAACGTCGAGGGCGGGCGCTGCGAGGCCTGCGGGGGTGCCGGCGCGAAGCTCGTCGAGCTCCAGTTCCTCGCGCCGGTCACCGTGCCCTGCGAGGAGTGCGGCGGGCACCGCTTCCAGACCGAGACGCTCGACGTTCGCTACCGGGAACGAAGCATCGCCGACGTGTTCGCGTTGACGGCGGAGGAGGCGCTCGCGGTCTTCCAGGACCATCCGAAGATCGCCGGGCCGCTCGCGCACCTGGTCGAGATCGGCCTGGGGTACGTCGCCCTCGGCCAGCCGTCGACGACGCTCTCGGGGGGCGAGGCGCAGCGCATGAAGCTCGCCGCCGAGCTGCAGCGCCGCCCCAAGGGCCACACGCTCTACGTGCTCGACGAGCCCACCAGCGGCCTTCACCACCAGGACGTCGCCAAGCTCGTCCTGGCGTTCCAGAAGCTCGTCGATCTCGGCCACACGGTCGTCGTGGTCGAGCACAACCTCGATCTCGTGCTCGCCGCCGACCACGTGATCGAGCTCGGGCCCGACGGCGGCGCGGCCGGCGGGCGAATCGTCGCCGCAGGGACGCCCGAGGCGATCGAGCAAGTCGCCGGGTCGCCGACCGGGGCGGCCTTGCGATCCCAGAGGAAGGCGCGCGAGTCTGCCCAGGACCGCAAGAACGGCGCGAAGCTCGGCCCTTCCGCCCTCCCGCCTATCGAACCCGCCCACGTGATCTCCGTCCGCGGCGCGCGCACCCACAATCTCCTCGGGATCGACGTCGACATCCCGCGCGACGCGCTGACCGTGATCACGGGACCGAGCGGCTCGGGCAAGAGCTCGCTGGCCCTCGACACGATCCACACCGAGGGCCGGCGCCGGTTCGTCGAGTCGCTCTCGACCTACGCGCGGCAGTTCCTGGGGACGAAGGACCGTCCGCCCGTCGAGTCGATCGGCGGTCTCGGACCCTCCGTGGCGGTCGAGGGGCGCTCCTTCGGCGGCAGCCCGCGCTCGACCATCGCGACCACGACGGAGATCCACGACCACCTGCGCGTCCTCTTCGCGCGCGCCGGCACGCGCCGCTGCCCGGCGCACGGGGAGAAGCTCGAGAAGAGCGACGCGAGCCGGATCGCGAAGAGGATCGCCGCCGACTTCGACGGCCAGACGGGCTGG
>JBJXFB010000179.1:0-9312 GCA_046155895.1 Planctomycetota bacterium
CGGCCGCACCTCGTCCATGTCTCAGCAACCCGCAGCAAACCCTCGATCTGACGAGCCGGATGCGTGAGTCGCGCAAGTCCGGATCTGTGGGAGGCCGGTGGGGGAAACCTCACCGGCCCACCCGGCGAGTGCCGGGCATCCTCTCAGGACTCGCCTGCGCCGCTCTCTCCGCCTCCGCGGGGGCGCAGGTGACCCAGCGGGCGAGCGTTTCCTCGGGCGGCGTCCAGGGGGACAATGCGAGCGGCAACTACGGTTCATCCATCACTCCGGATGGACGCTATGTGGCATTCGTGAGCGCCGCGACGAACCTCGTCCCGGGAGACGTGGGCCCCTGGGACGACATTTTCGTTCGCGACCTCCAGACCGGAACGACGCAGCGCGTGAGCATTTCCACCGCCGGCGTCGAGGGGAACAGCTACAGCGCCTACCCCTCGATCTCCGACGACGGCCGCCACGTGGCGTTCGCGAGCTTCGCGGCCAACCTCGTCGCGGGAGACACGAACGGGACTTGGGACATCTTCGTCCACGATCGCCAATCCGCGACCACCGAGCGGGTGAGCGTCGATTCGAGCGAGATGCAGGCGGACGACGATTCGAGCGAGAGACCTTGGATCTCGGCGGACGGCCTCTACGTGGCGTTCGCGAGCAGCGCCACCAACCTCGTTGCAATCGACACGAACGGATTCCCGGATGTCTTCGTCCGTGACCTCCAGGGCGGCACGACCGAGCGCGTGAGTGTCGATTCGAGCGGGGCGGAGGCCAACGGATTCGGCAGCTTCTGCGCAGCGATCTCTTCCGACGGCCGCTTCGTGGTGTTCACGAGCCACGCGACCAACCTCATTGCGGGGGACACGAATGGGTGGTTGGACTACTTCATCCGTGACCGACTGAACTCCACCACGGAGATCGTGAACATCTCTTCGGACGGGGCCCAGGGGAACAACTCCAACGGCCCGGATGCCGCGGTCTCTGCCGACGGCCGCTATGTGGCATTCGAGAGCGCGTCGACCAACCTGGTTGCCGGCGATACGAACGGACTCCTGGACGTCTTCGTCCGCGACCGCCAGAGCGGAACCACCGAGCGCGCGAGCATCGATTCGGGCGGGATCCAGGCGAACAACAACAGTCGGAATCCTGCCATCTCGGCCGATGGACGCTACGTAGCATTCGCGAGCGATGCGGCCAATCTGGTGGCCGGCGATTCGAACGGAGTCCAGGATGTCTTCGTCCGCGACCGCCAGAGCGCTACGACCCAGCGGGTCAATCTTCATTCCGACGGGACTCAGGCGAACTCGGAGAGTGCGTATCCCTCGATATCGGGCGATGGCCGCTATGTCTCGTTCAGGAGCAGTGCAACCAACCTCGTCCCCGGCGACACCAACGGCTCGGATGACGTCTTCGTCCGCGACCGCACGGGCGGCCTGACTCTCACGGGCCTGTGCGATCCCGGAGTCGGCGGGGTGGTCGCGTGCCCTTGTTCGAATCAACCCAACGGCCCCGGCCGCGGATGCGACAACTCCGCAGGCACGGGTGGCGCGATCCTCTCGGCCTCGGGCGGGGCGTACCTGTCGTCCGACAGTCTGGTGTTCACCACGAGCGGGGAGAATCCCACTTCCTTGAGTCTCGTGCTGCAGGGGACCGCCCAAGCTCCGGATGGCCAAGTCCTTGGCGCGGGCGTGCACTGCACGGGCGGGTCGGTCAAGAGGCTCTACACCAAGATGGCTTCAGGGGGCAGCATCGTCGCGCCCGACTTCGGCATGGGCGATCCGGCCGTCTCGGCTCGATCGGCAGCTCTCGGTGACACGATCCTGTCCGGACAGAGCCGCTGGTACTTCGTGGCCTACCGCGAATCGGCCCAGCCTCGCGGCTGCCAGGAGAAGGTGGGCACGATCGAGCCCTTCGCCGAGATGCTATTCAACGCGACGCAGACAGGGCGTGTGAGCTGGTCGCCGTGAATCAGGCGCGCGCGGCGCGCTCGAGATAGCGGCCCCGGCCCGCCTTCGCGGCGAACCGGCCTTTCTCCACGATCACCTCGCCGCGCGAGAGCACGGTCTCGACGGCGCCGCGGCAGCGCCGCCCCTCGTAGGGGTTGTAGTCGACGTTCATGTGGTGCGTCTTCGCGCTCCACACCGTCTCGCCGTTCGGATCGAACACGACCAGGTCCGCGTCGCTCCCCACCTCGATCGCGCCCTTCTTCGGGTACATCCCGAAGAGCTTCGCGGGCGAAGTCGACGTCAGCTCCACCCAGCGCTCGAGGGAGATGTTCCCCGCGACGACGCCGCCGTCGTGCATCAACACCATCCGCATCTCGATCCCCGGCGCGCCGTTCGGGATCTTGCTGAAGTCGTCGCGCCCGAGCTCCTTGTCGCCCTTCATGCAGAAGGGGCAGTGGTCGGTCGACACGGCTTGCAGGTCGTTGGAGCGCAACCCGCGCCAGAGCTCCGCCTGCTTGGCCTTGTCGCGTAGCGGCGGGCTCATCACGTACTTCGCGCCGTCGAAGCCCGGCTCCTCGTAGTTGTCGTGCGAGAGGAAGAGGTACTGCGGGCAAGTCTCCGCGAAGGCCGGCCTCCCTCGCGCGCGCGCCGCGGCCACCTGCTCCAGGGCCTCGGCGGCCGACAGGTGCACGATGTACACCGGCACGTCCGCCACCTCCGCCAGGCAGATCGCGCGGTGCGTCGCCTCCGCCTCGAGCCGCGCGGGCCGAGTCAGCGCGTGGAACTTCGGCGCGCGCTGGCCCTTCGCGAGCGCCTGCTCGATCAGCACGTCGATCACGGGGCCGTTCTCGGCGTGCATGCAGATCGTCGCGCCGATCTCTCCCGCGCGCTGCATCGTGCGGAAGATCGACGCGTCGTCCATGTAGAAGACGCCCGGGTACGCCATGAACAGCTTGAAGGAGGTGACGCCCTCGCGGACCATCGCGCCCATCTCCGCGCGCAGCGCCGGCGTCGATTCGCGCAGGATCATGTGGAAGCCGTAGTCGATGGCCGACTTGCCCTCGGCCTTGCCCATCCACGTCTCCCAGGCTTCCCGCAGGCTCCTCCCGCGCTCCTGGATGGCGAAGTCGACGATCGTCGTCGTGCCTCCGTGCGCCGCGGCGATCGTCCCGGTGCGGAAATCGTCGACCGACGACGTCCCGCCGAACGGCATGTCGAGGTGCGTGTGGACGTCGATCCCGCCGGGGATCACGTAGCGACCCTGCGCGTCGATCGTGCGGTCGGCGGGGACGTCGAGCTTCGCGGCGATTCCCGCGATCGTCTCGCCTTCGACGAGGACGTCGGCGGCCTGGCTCCCGCCCGCGGTGACGATCGTCCCGTTCCGGATCAGCGTCTTCATCGGTCGGCCGCGCCGCCGCGGAACGATCTACTTCGGCGGCGTCCCCGGAGGGGGCGCGGGAGGATCGACCGGTTTCGGCGCCGGAGACTCCGTTTCAGCGGGCATGGGCGCGGGAGCCGGCGGCGGGGTCGTGCCGATGCCCGTGGGCGGCGGGATCGGAACGAGCTCTCCGCCCCCGTCGACCTGGATCGCCGGTGTGGCGCCCGGCAAGTCGTGCCAATGCCCGTGCTCGGGCGACCAAACCTTCCCTTCCGGAACAGGTCCATCCGGCTGCGGCGTGAGCGTTCCCGTCGCCCCCGCGGGGGGCGAGACCGGCGTCAGCTCGCTCGACGAAATGGTCGTCGGCGTCGCGCCCGGCAAGTCGTGCCAATGCCCGTGCTCGGGAGACCACACTTTTCCTTCCGGAACAGGTCCATCCGGCTGCGGCGTGAGAGTCCCGGTGGCCGAGGCGGGCGCCCCGAGCTGCGTGAGACCGTTGGGCCCAACGGTCATGGGCATCCCCGTGGCCGGCAAGTCGTGGTAGTGGCCGTGCTCGGCCGACCACACCTTGCCCGGAGGCGCCGTGCCTTGGAACCCCACCGGCCCGCCCGCCACCCGCCCGCCGGGCGGCGGAGGGAGCGGCGAGAGGAGCGCGGCCGGATCGATGATCGGCGACTGCGTAGTCATGGGACGCGCAAGCGGCTGGTTCACGTCGCTCGGCTTGGGGTCGCCGAGTTGCATCGCGATCGTCGCGACGACGCCGAGTCCGACGACCGCCGCGCCGGCCAACAGCCAGGGGGACTTGCTCGCCTCCTGCACGATGTCCTGGCGGCCCTCGCAGCAGTGCTTGTGCTTCTGTCCGCTGCCGCAGGGGCAGAGCTCGTTCCGTCCGATCGCCGCAGTCGTGCTCATGGGGAGATGATAACCGCTCCCGAGGAATCGGGCCGGATCAGTCGTTCCTGAATTCCTTGTGGGCCGGCTTCTGCATCGGCCAGATCACTTCCTTGACGACCCGGTCGGCCTCGTCGAATTTTCCGGCCAGAACGGCGCTCTCCGCGTCGCAGGAAGCCTTCAGGAGCATCGCGAGCCTCGTCCGGAAGGCGTTGACGAACGCCGGACGCTCCTCGGCGGCGACCGAGGAGGCCTTCTCCGGCATGAGCTGCTTGGCGGCGAGCACCTTCTCCTGGAACGAGCAGATCGATTTCCAGGCGGCCTCCTGGTCCTTGGCGTCGATGCCCTTGCCCGCGCTCTTCAGCTCGGAGCGCATGTCGTCCATGACCGCCTCGAGTTCCTCGTGGTCCTGGAACCGCGGCGTCGAGGCGGAAGAGGTCGCGAAAACGGCCCAGGCGGCGAGGGCGAGGACGGCGGGTAGGACGATTCTGCGCGGTGTCACGTTCATCTCCTGGAAGGGGTCGGGGAATGAGGACCTGACTTTACCCGCTAGAATCGGTCTCCGTGAACCGACGCACCCAGGCCTCGACGCTCGCGCGGACCTTTGCGTTCGGCGGATGCGCCGCGCTCGCGCTCGCGGTCGCGAGCCCGGGATCGCGGGCGACGCCGGGCGATCCCGCGCCCGAGCCCGTGCGTTACGACCGCGACGTGCGCCCTCTGCTCTCCGATCGCTGCTTCCGCTGCCACGGTCCCGATCCCGGAGAGCGCAAGAGCGGCCTGCGCCTCGACTCGGCCGAGGAAGCGACCGCCGACCTCGGGGGCGGCTACGGCGCCATCGTTCCCGGCGCTCCCGGCGAGAGCGAGCTCTTCCGCCGCATCACGAGTCAGGACGACGACCTCCGCATGCCTCCGCGCAAGAGCGGGCGGCGCTCGCTCTCCCCGGAGGAGACGGAGCTCCTGCGCCGCTGGATCTCCGAGGGCGCGCGGTACGAGCCGCACTGGTCCTTCGTCCCGCCCGCGCGGCCGGAGCTCCCCGATGTGCGCGATGCCGCGTGGCCCGCGAATCCGATCGACCGCTTCGTGCTGGCGAAGCTCGAGCGCCAAGGCGTGGCCCCGAGTCCTGCCGCGGAGGCCGAGACGCTGTGCCGGCGCCTCTTCCTCGATCTCACGGGACTACCGCCGACGATCGAGGAGCAGGACGCGTTCCTGGCGGAATCCCGGTCGGATCCTGAAGGGTCCTGGCGACGCTGGGTCGAGCGCCTCCTCACGGAAGAACCCTACGTCTCCCGCTACGCCGAACGCATGGCGACACCGTGGCTCGACGCGGCGCGCTACGCGGACACCTGCGGCATCCACATGGACGCGGGGCGCCAGATCTGGCTCTGGCGCGACTGGGTGCTCGGCGCCTTCCGCGACGGGATGCCCTTCGATCGGTTCCTGACCGAGCAGCTCGCCGGCGACCTCCTGCCCGGGGCGACGCAGGCGCAGAAGATCGCGAGCGGGTTCAACCGCAACCACGTCACGACCGACGAGGGCGGCGCGATTCCCGAGGAGTACCTCGTCGAGTACGCCGTCGACCGCGCGGCGACGACCTCCACCGTGTTCCTCGGCCTCACGATGGGGTGCGCGCGCTGCCACGAGCACAAATTCGATCCGATCAGCCAGGAGGAGTTCTACTCGTTCTACGCGTTCTTCGACTCGATCGAGGAGCCCGGGCTCTACTCGCAGCTCCCCGATCCCAACCGCGCGTTCGAGCCGTTCCTGCGCGTCCCGCGGCCCGAGCAGGAAGAGGAGCTCGCGGACATCGCGCGCCGGCTCGCGGCGGAGAAGGGAGCCCTCGAGGCTCCGGTGCCCGACGAGGACCAGCAGCGCGAGCGCTTCCTCGCCGACCTCTCGCGCCGGGCGGGAATCTCGTGGAAGGAGGCGACGACGGTGTCGGCCGCTTCGACGGGCGGCTCGACGCTGTCGATCGAGGCGGACGGGGCCGTCCTCGCGTCGGGCGCGAATCCGGAGAAGGACGATCACGAGATCCTCCTCCGCACGCCGGCGAGCGGGCTGCGCCTCCTGCTGCTCGAGGCGCGGACGGATCCGAGTTTCGGCGACCGCGTCGGCCGCGCGCCGAACGGCAATGCGGTGCTGACCGGCGTCACGGCGGAAGCCGTTTCGATCGCCGATCCTTCGCAGCGAGCGCCGGTGCGCTTCCACTGGGCCTGGGCCGATCACGAGCAGGCGGACGGCGACTTCCAGGTCGTCAACGTCCTCGAGGCGGGGGACGAGCGCGGCTGGGCGGTCGACGCGCACCGGATCAGCGGCGGACGCGTCGCGCTGCTCCTCGCCGAGGAGCCTTTCGGTTTCGAAGGCGGCACGGAGCTGCGTATCGGGCTCGAGTACCGGTCGATCTACGCGCAGCACGTGCTCGGCCGCCTGCGCTTCTCGCTCGGTGAGATCGACGTCGAGGGCCTCGCCCTGCTTCCGACGGCTTCCGGCGCGTGGCATTTCGTCGGTCCGTTCCCTGCGGATTCGAGGTCGGGGGCCTACGCGACGGCCTTCGGGCCCGAGGAGGGGGCCGCGCTCGACTTCGCCAGGAACTTCGGCTTCGGCAACCAGTTCTGGCGGCACGACGCGACGCTCGAGGACGGGAAGCTGAACAACGCCCTGCCCCAAGGGCTCGTCGCCACCTACGTCGGCAAGAGGCTCCACGCCCCGACGGCGCGGCGCCTCGAGGTCTCGCTGGGCAGCGACGACGGCTTCCGTCTCTACCAGGACGGCGTCGAGGTCGCCGGCAAGGAGGTCGACCGCGCGCTGGCCGCCGATCAGGACAAGGCTTCGCTCGAGCTGCGCGCCGGCCCGAGCACGGTCGTGCTCAAGGTCGTGAACACCGGCGGCGAGGCGGGCTTCTACTGGAAGGGTCTCGATCGGGAGGGAGAGATCCCCGCCGATCTCGTGGCCGCGCTCCTGCCTGCGCGGGCGCGCACGGGGGATCTCGACGCGAAGATCGTCCGCGCCTGGCGCACGCGTTTCTCGCCCGCCTACCGCGAACGCGCGGAGCGCATCGCGGCGCTCGAGCGCCGCGCGGGCGAAATCGAGGCCCTCGTGCCGCTCACGATGGTCATGCAAGAGCTGCCGAAGGCGCGCGAGACCTTCGTGCTCGTCCGCGGCCAGTACGACCAGCCTGACAAGAACCGTCCGGTGTCCCGCGGCGTCCCCGCGGCGCTCGGACGGCTCGCCGAGGATCTTCCGCGCGATCGGCAGGGTCTCGCGCAGTGGATGACCTCGCCGGAGAATCCGCTCGTCGCTCGCGTGGCCGTGAACCGGCTCTGGGAGCAGGTGTTCGGCACGGGGATCGTCCGCACGAGCGAGGACTTCGGCATGCAGGGCGAGTGGCCGAGCCATCCCGAGCTCCTCGACTGGCTCGCGGTCGAGTTCCGCGAGAGCGGCTGGGACCTGAAGTCGATGCTGCGCCTCATGGTCGGAAGCCGGACCTACCGTCAGAGCTCTCGTGCGCGCCCTGACGTGCGCGAGCGCGACGCCGACGACCGCTGGATCTCGTGGTTCCCGCGGGCGCGCCTCTCCGCGGAGCAGATCCGCGACGCCGCCCTGCACGCCGCGGGACTCTTGACCGAGAGCTTCGGTGGCCCGTCGGTGAAGCCCTACCAGCCCGAGGGCCTCTGGCAGGAGGTCGCGATGGTCCAGTCGAACACGCGCGAGTACGCGCGCGGCGAGGGCGCCGACCTCTGGCGGCGGAGCCTGTACACGTACTGGAAGCGCGCTTGCCCGCCGCCCGCGCTCCAGACGCTCGACGCGCCGACGCGCGAGTCGTGCGTCGTGCGAAGGGCGACGACGAACACGCCGCTGCAGGCGCTGGCGCTCTGGAACGACGAGCAGTTCGTCGAGGCCGCGCGGGCCCTCGCGGAGCGGGCGCTCGTCGAGCCGGGGAGCGAGGAGGAGCGCCTCGCGCGGACCTTCCGGCGCTGCACGGGCCGCGCGCCGGACGCCGACGAGCTCGGGCGCCTCGTGCGCGCCCTCCACGGCTTCCTGGAACGCTACCGCGCTTCGCCAGGCGACGCCGCCGAGCTCGCGCGGATCGGCGCGGCGCCGCTCGCCCAGGGCGTCGACGTCGCCGAGCTCGCCGCGTGGACGCTCGTCGCGAACGCGATCCTGAACCTCGACGCGACGATCACGAGGAGCTGATCCGATGCGCCCGATCGACCAGCACCGCCTCGACATGACCCGCCGGCGCTTCTTCGGCGTCGCCGGAGGCACGCTCGGCTCGGCGCTCGGCGTCGGCGCGCTCGCGTCGGTCCTCCGGGGAGCCGACGGCGTCCCCGGACCGCACTTCCGGCCGAAGGCCAAGCGCATCATCTACCTCCATATGGAGGGCGGGCCGAGCCAGATCGACCTCTTCGACCACAAGCCCGGCCTGCGCGGACGCTTCGACGAGGATCTGCCCGACTCGGTTCGTCAAGGGCAGCGCCTGACCGGCATGACGAGCGGACAGACGCGCTTCCCCGTCGCGCCGTCGATCTTCCAGTTCACGCGCTACGAGAACCGCCACGAGGGTGCCTGGATCAGCGAGCTGATGCCGCACCTCGGCACCGTCGCCAACGAGCTCTGCTTCATCCGCTCGATGCGCACGGACGCGATCAACCACGAGCCGGGCATCACCTTCTTCCAGACCGGCAGCCAGCAGCCCGGGCGCCCGTCGTTCGGCTCGTGGGCCGGCTACGGCCTGGGCAGCGCCAACGCCAACCTGCCCACCTTCGCGGTCATGATCACGCAGGGCCTGGGCAACATGCAGGCCCTCTCGGCGCGCTTCTGGGGCAGCGGTTTCCTGCCCAGCGAACACCAGGGCTGCAAACTGCGCAGCGGCGACGAGCCGGTCCTGTACCTGGCCGATCCGCCCGGCGTCGCGCGCGCGGACCGGCGGCGCTTCCTCGACCTGGTCAGCGCGCTGGACGAGAGCCGCGCGGCAGAGACGCTCGACCCCGAGGTGCGCGCGCGGCTCGAGCAGCACGAGATGGCCTACCGCATGCAGATGTCGGTGCCCGAGCTGGCCGATTTCTCCGACGAGGACGCGGACACGCTCGCCCTGTACGGCCCGGACGTCTC
>JBJXFB010000180.1:0-3313 GCA_046155895.1 Planctomycetota bacterium
CGGCCGCACCTCGTCCATGTCTCAGCAACCCGCAGCAAACCCTCGATCTGACGAGCCGGATGCGTGAGTCGCGCAAGTCCGGATCTGTGGGAGGCCGGTGGGGGAAACCTCACCGGCCCACCCGGCCGTGGCTCGATCGGGTCCCGATGAGCAGATCGGCATCCGCCTCGTGCGTATCCCGAGCGGGCACTTGGCGGAGAAGCCCCCCGTTTCGAGGCCGACGGCGCTCGTTCCGTGGTCTCGAGGGCAGGCCGTCCCCCTGGTAACCCCAGCCGGGGATCCCGCCGCCAACTTCGCGCCGGCGCCCGCCGTAGCCGCCCGGGAATCGTCCCATGCCCGAGCCCCTCCTCGATCGCCGTCCGGAGCCCCGGCTCCCCGGTGCCTACAATAGGGGGGTCTCCCCCGGCCAGGGCTACGGGACGAGACGCACGCGGATGGACCAGGGCTTTCGAGACGCGGATCGCACCGAGACGGAGGCGGGGAATCTTCTTCCGGCACCCCCGTCTCTGCCGACCGAGGACGAGGCCGCGGACCGTCGCGCCGAAGACCACGCGCTGATCCGGAGCGCCCAAGCCGGGGACGAGTCGGCCTTCGCGAGCCTGGTCGAGCGTCACCGTGCGCGGGCCTGGCGCGTCGCTCGGGGTCTCGTCGGCAGCGACGAGGATGCTCAGGACCTCGTCCAAGAGGCTTTTCTGCGCGTCTTCCGCAGCCTGTCGACCTTCGACTTCGACCACGGATTCACGACCTGGCTGTATCGGATCGTCACGAACCTCGCGATCGATCACCTGCGCAAGCGCCGCGCGGCCATCTCGACCGCGGCTTCGACCGACGAGGAGAGCGACCTCGATCTGCCGGACGAGACGGGGCCGCACCCCTCTGCCGGGCTCGAGCACCTCGAGCTCGCGCGGGAGGTCGAGGCCTGCCTGGCGAGCCTCGCGCCGCACTTCCAGTCCGTCCTGCGCCTGCGCGAGATGGAGGGCCTGCCCTGCACCGAGATCGCCCGGATCGTCGGGGCGACGCACGTGACCGTCCGCTGGCGCCTCCACAGGGGGCGAAAGCTCTTCCAGGAGGAGTGGGAGCGCCGGGCTCGATTCCGGTCCTCGCCGGGGGGGCGCAGTCTCTCCGCGCGCCCCTCCGCAGGCGAGGTGCCCTCGACCCAAGCCAACACCGAGTCCGAGGAGTCGTAAGACCGACTCGTACCGAGCACACTGAACCCATGAGAGACCCGCACGAGACCTGCCTGGAGATCGAGAACCACCTGCCCCTGTGGGCGGGGGGCGATCTCGAGCCCGACGTGCACGCGTCCGTCGAAGGGCACCTGTCCCGCTGCGAAGCTTGCTCGCGAGCCGCCGTTCGGGCGCGAGCAGCGCGCGTGGCGCTGGAACGCGGTCTCCGGGACGGAGCCGAACGGATGGGAATCGGGCGCGACCCCTGGCCCGCGATCCGTGCGTCGCTGCGGACCGAGGGCCTCGTCGACGCCGCGGAGGGAGCGCCGCTCGCGCGGCCGGTCTTCCGCCGCCGGAGCTGGGCCTGGCCCGCCGCTGCGGCCGTGCTCGTCGGTCTCTTCCTCGCGGGCACCTGGCTCCCCTCCGGCGGCGATCCGACCGGTGGCGATCCGACCCCGCCGCTCGCGGGTGTCGTCAATCCGCCCAAGAACACCAAACCGCGCGACTCCGGCGCGACGGTACCGGTGGAGTCAGGGTCATCCCATCGCGCCAGCCCGATCGTCGCTGTCCCCGCGGGGTTGATGCGGCTCGCACCCGGCGAGCCGAGGATGCGCGACACGGCTTGGGTTTTTCGCACGGGCGCCTCGCCCGACGCGACCGCGCTGGAGGGAGCCTCGCCGCTCGCTCCGGCGGGCCATCGGGACCCGCGCGAGGGTGTTCCCGTGAGCCTCGAGCGCGTGCAGCTCTTGCCCTCGAAGTAGGGCCATCGGAATCGAGCACCGAACGGTGCTCCCAGTCGGAGCCGGACCGTGCTCCGGAAGGATGATGTCGAGATGAAAACGAGATGGTGGGTGACGGGGATCACAGTCGCGGCCCTCTCTTCGATCGCGATCCCGCTCGCGCGGGCCGAGTCGAAGGGGACTCCAGAGCGTCCGCAAGGGAAGCTGACGCGCGTCGTGCCGCAGGATGCGACGCGGGAGGACTCGGGGGCCTTCGACAGCGATGAATGGAAGCAACAACTCACCGCGCAGGATCTCGAGGCGCGCGAAGCGGCGTTCGGTCGCCTGGCGGCGAAGGCCCGCCACGACGCGGCGGCGCGCAAGGCCCTCGAGGACTGGTCGCGGAACGAATCCGACGCCGGCCTCGCCTGGACGAGCCGCCTGATCCTCCGCGAGGCGGATCGCGGAGCCGGGACAGGGATGCAGGGCGGTGCGTGGCAGCCGTGGAATCGCTTCCGCCAGGACTTCGACTTCGGCGGCTTCGCGCGGCGCTTCGAAGACCTCGACTCGATGTTCGGCGACCTGCGCACGGAGTGGGACGAGCTGCTCAAGAACCTGCCGAATCCCTCCTCCCGCGGAGCGACCGGGACGGAGAGCGCCGAGAGCATGACCCTCGAGTCGGGACCCGACGGCGTGACCTGCAAGATCACGACGAAGGTCGACGGCCAGGAAGAGACACGCGAGTACACCGCCAACTCGATGGAAGAGCTCCTCGAAGCGAATCCGGAGTTGCGGCCGAAGCTCGGCAGCGGCGGACCGATGGTCTGGACCTTCCCGGACGTGGGCGGAAGGAGCCGGATCCTGACGCCGCGCCGCGACACCGGGGGAGGCTTGCGCATCATCCCGCGCGAGCCCTTGGGCCTGGCCGAGGTCCCGGGTCATGCCGCCGATCCCCGCACGGATCGCTTGGGCATCTTCTGCACTCCGGTCGACGGGGATGAGTCCTCGAAGCTCGGCCTCGCGACCGGCGAGGGGCTCCATGTGGACAGCGTCCAGCCCGGATCGATCGCGAGCATCCTCGGGTTGCGCGCGGGCGACGTGGTCGTCGAGGTCAACGGCACGACGATCCGCTCCTCGGAGGACGTCAAGAAGGTGCTGGCCGAACGCGCGGAGGGCGCCGAGGTCCGCGTCGCCGTGGTCGGATCCGAAGGCCGGCGGACGCTCGCGTGGAAGCCGTCGCCGAAGAAGGCGGAAGAGAAATCGAAGGACCTCTAGCGCGGAGGGCTCTCGCTCCGGCTCGGACGGTGGGCCGCGGAGCAGGAGCCGATCGCGCGACCGGGCGGGCCGGGGTGACGAAGCCACCTCGGCCCACTTTGTTTCATCGTTTCATCGAGCCTCCAATTGAACTTCGGGTTCGGGGGGGGGCGT
>JBJXFB010000085.1:0-39501 GCA_046155895.1 Planctomycetota bacterium
TGGGTCGAGAAGGTGCGGTGGCACTCGAGACAGAGGAAGCGCTGGACGGTGCGGCCGTCGCAGGCGCGGGGATAGCGGCCCTTGAAGCACCATCGGCGATGGCCGGTCGTGATCGAGGGACAGTCCCAGCGGGGGCAATGCGGAGGTCGAAAACTCACGGTGGTCCTTTCTCCCCGGGCGAGGCCGGGGGTGGTCGTTCACCCGTGGGACCGACGCACCTCGCGGCGGTAGCTGGAGAAACGTCGGAAAACCGTCAGCGGCGAGACGGCTGAGGAACACCGAAGGTGGCCAGACTCCTTGCGTCGCGCGAGAGAGGCCCCGTACACTGCCGCGCTCGCCGAGACCCACCTGATGTCCAAAGACAAGAGCAGCGCGAACCCGGCCGGTCCGGAGATCCAGGGGCAGCACGAGGACGACGTCATCGTCGTTCCCAGGGGGAGCAACCGCAGCCGGTTCCTCATGACGGCGCTCCTCGCGGTCCTCGTCCTTACCACCTTCACGGTGAGCGGGGAGGTCGTCGACGTGCTCAGCTGCCAGCAGCGTCCGACGCGCGCCTACCTGAGCTGGAAGCTGCCCGATGGCACGGTCGAGGAGATGTCGCCTCAAGACTTCGTGCTCCAGAAGCAGGCCATCACGAAGGCGACGTCGCTCGTGAGCGGCGGCCGGCAGAGGGACCAGGACGATTCGGCGACTGCGCAGCACCTCCTCACGGACCGTCTGGCGCAGGAGGCTGGCGTGGCCGTGACGAACGAGGAGATGAGCAAGATCATCCTCCAGGTCTTCGGGACGGCCGACAGCTACAAGCGGCGCTTGGCGGATTTCCGCATGAGCGCGAAGGACTTCGAGAAGACCTTGCGCTCGATCCTCCGCGTGCGCCGCTACCAGGTGCTGATCGCCCAGGGCTTCGCGCAGCCGGACCCGGACGCCGTATTGAAGGCCTGGAGGGAGGCCCATCAGGAGTACTCGATCGAGACGATCGAGATCCCGGCCGAAGGTTTCGCCGCGGAGGCGGAGGCCGCCGCGCCGGACGCGGCCGGACTGGAGGCCTGGTACAACGGCATCTCTGAGGTCGAGAAGAACTACTACCGCCGTCCGATCGAGCCCAAGACCGCGGCCGAGTTCGTGTGGTTCAACATCAATCCGGACTTCACCAACGCGGAACGGCTGCTCCAGAAGTATCCGCGCCCCGCGACCGAGAACGCCGATGAGATCGCCCGGAACTGGTACGACTCGAACAAGGAGCTCCTGTACCTGAAGCCCGACCTCGCGGCCGACAAGCCGCGCGAGCCGGACGACTTCAAGCCCTTCGAGGAAGTGGCCGAGCACGCGCGGACCGCGGGAATCGCCTACCAGTCGCTGCTCGACTGGTTCAACGACGTTCGCTTCCGCGAGGAGGGAGGGAATCCCGTCTCCTTGTACGACGAAGGCACCGGCATGGGCCTGGCGTACCGCCTGGAAGCCACGCCCAAGACGATCCCCGAGTGGGACGCGGCCGGGATGCCGTTCAAGGGCAAGGGGCCCATCCTGGCGACTTTCGAGCCGACCTCGCAGGTGCAGAAGCTGCTACCGGAGGTCCTCATCGACGCGAACGGGATCTTCATCGGCCGCCTCATCGGCAAGGAGGCGAGCCGGCTGCCCGAGTTCCCCGAGTTCCAGGACAAGGTGCGCGAGGCCTGGCTGAAGATGACGAAGTTCGAGTTCGCCAAGGCGAAGCTCGAGAGCTTCGTCTCGAAGTTCCCCGAGGAGACGGATCCCAACACGCCCACGCTGAAGATCCACATGGAGCCGGACGGGGAGAAGTTCCACGCCGCCGCGAAGGAAGCTGGCCTCGAGGTCAAGACGCAGGATTGGTTCGACGCGAGCGTGGTCCCCGATCCCTCCGACACGGCACCGTTCCGCCGCTTCGTCCGGAGCACGGCGCTGCGCTACGGCAAGACCCTCGGCACGATTTCGCCGCCCACGAACTCCTCGGACAGCACCGCCGCCTGGGTCAGCCGCGTGGCGGGCAAGCGGGATCCGGATCCCGCCGGGCTCTCGCCGCTCGACTACGAGTCCGCCCGTAGCCTCGCCGCGTACGACGCGCGCGAGAGCTTCCTGAAGAGCACGTTCTACTCGGAAGATTTCATGAAGCAGCAGTACGCTCTCGACCTGGAGAGCTGGCGCCGGGTCGAGGACGAGGGCGCGCCGAAGTAGGCGGCCGCCGTCCGCCTTCGGGCCTGGAGCCTACGCGACCGCGGCCTGGCCGCCCGAGTCCTTCACTTGCATGAAGGTGACGCGGAACACGGTGCCCCCACCCTCCCGATCGAGCACCTGGACCGCCGCGTTCATCGTCTGGCAGTGCAGGGCGACGAGGTGGAGGCCGAGGCCGGTTCCCTTGGTCGTCCGGGTGCTCTCGTTGCCGACGCGGTAGAAGGCGTCGAAGACACGCGAGCGCTCTTCGCGCGGGATCCCGGGGCCGCGGTCGCTGACTTCGAGCACGGGATGGCCGTTGGCGAGGAACGTGGCGACGCGGATCGGCTCCGCGCCCGCCGGGTTGGACGAGACTGGGGCGTACTTACGGGCGTTCTCGACGAGGTTCGTGACGATCGAGCGCACACCGTCCGGGACGATGAGGGCGTCGGGCAGGTCGGGAGCCAGGTCGAAGACGACGTCCTGCGCGGGCTGCGCGCTCCTCGAGCCGAGCAGCGAGGGCTCGAGGCTCGACACGACGTCGTTCAGGTCGCCCGGCTCGGGCCGGGCGGTGCTCGTGGCGAGGCGGCTCTTCTCGAGGACGCGCTCGACGAGCGTCTCCAGCCGGTTGGTCTCGCGCACGATGCGCCGGTAGTACTCGCTGCGCTTGTCGTCGTCACGGATCCAGCCGTCCTGGAGCATCTCGCCGTGCATGCGGATCGCCGAGAGCGGCGTGCGCAGCTCGTGCGTGATCGCGGCGACGAAATTCTCGGTCCGCTGGGCGGCCTCGAGGTCGCGCCGGACGCTGCGCAGCAGGAGGGCGAGGCCCGTGCCGAGCGAGAGGACGAGCATCCCCGCGACGCCGAGCAGGTGCAGCCTCTGGGAACTGTAGCGGTCCTCGATCTCGTGGGGGTTCGCGACCACGCGCAGGACGCCGTAGTCCGCGTCCTCCTTGGCGTAGGTCTCGAACCCGAGCTCCGCGATCGGACGGATCTCCGCGTGGACCGAGCCCGCCTGGAGCCACGTGCGGGGCACCTCGACCTCGTCGCGCGTCGTCACGCCGGAGACGAAGAACTGCTGCGAGGAGTCGAGGATCTGGCTCGCGAGCCCCGTGGGGAGCCTCTCGAAGAGCCACTCCGGGTCGATGAAGAACCCCTGCACCATGTGCACGCCCCACTCGATGTTCTCGAAGCACGAGGGCATCTCGCGCAGGCGCGCGTTCCGCCCGATGATGACCGAGCGGGCTCCGACGACGCGCGGCGTACCGTCCTTGTCCCGGTAGAAGCGGCAGTGGAACGAGAAGACCTGGATCTCCTGGACCTCGTCCTGGAGTCCGCGCAGGGCCGGGAGCTCGGAGATCAGGCACTCGATGTCCTCCTCCTGGCTCGCGTTGATGGCCGCGACGGGGAGGGCGAGCTTGTCGATGCGCATGGCACCGAGGCGCGTGAAGCGCGAGAGGAAGTACTCCTGGGCCTCGCCGAGGTCGTGCCACACGAGTTGCGCCGTGGCCTGCTCGAGGTCCGTGCGGCGCTCGGCCCAGCCCGGCTGTGCATCACGGCCGCCGGAGAAGATCTCGATGTCGGGCTCGGTCGGGCTCGACGATTTGAACGTGCAGTTGAACCAGGCCAGGATCCCTCCGGGCGCGGGGCCCGTCGCGAGGGGTGAGGGGGACAGTGCCAGGTCGGTTCCGATCGTCCCCGGCTGGAAGTAGAGGCGCTTGTAGGCGTAGAAAGGCCGCTGGTTCTCGCGTTCGAGGAAGTCCTCGAACCGCTGCTCGATCGCGTCGGAGAGACGCCGAGCGGCGTCGTTCGTGTCGCCCGGGATCGCCGCCATCTGCGTGCGGTAGTCCTTCTCGAGCTGGAGCCACAGGAGACCGCCGAACACGACGGTCGGCAGCACCAGGAGCACGCCGTAGAGGAAGAGGGCGGATCGGCGAGTGACTAGTTGAACCAACGGTAGCCCTTGCCTCGAACCGTCTGGATCAGCGTCGGCTTGGCCGGATCGGGTTCGACCTTGCGGCGCAAGCCGACGATGTGGATGTCCACCGTCCGCGTCTCGACGTTGGCGCTCTTGTAGTGCCACACGTCCAGCAGCAGGTCGTCGCGAGTGACCACGCGCTCGCGGTGCTGGATCAGGTAGGAGAGGATGTCGCCCTCACGCGGCGTCAGCGCGGTGAGCACGCCGTCGCGGTGGACCTCCAGCCGCGCGAGATCGACGCGGATGCCGGCGGGGAGCTCGAGGACTTCGGGACGGCGGCCGGAGTGGCGCTCCATGCTGCGGAACTGCGACTCGATGCGGGCCAGGAACTCGCCGGGGGAGAAGGGCTTCCGGACGTAGTCGTCGGCCTCGAGCTGGAATCCGCGCTGCAGGTCTTCGTCCTGGATCAGGGCCGTCAGGATGACGACGCGCACCCTGTTGCCGCCCTTGCGGAGGGCCGCGAGCACGTCGAGACCGCCCATGCCGGGGAGCATGAGGTCGAGGACGACGAGGTCGGGCTTGTCGGCCCGGATCCGCTCGAGGGCCTCCCGGCCGTCGCCGACGACGCCGACGTCGTAGCCCGCGTGCTCGAGCATGTCCTTCACGCCGAGCGCGATGCTCTCCTCGTCCTCGACCACGAGGATCTTCCGGGTCTGGGTTTCCTTGCGGAGGGTGGGCTGGGTCGTGTTCATGGGCAGGGTGGTTCGGGGGGGGAGGGTGTAGGTCGTGAGGAGGCCCGGTCCATTACGTCGGATGGATCCCGGCCGAGAAAGCAGAGGCAGGTAAAGAGTTTCCCGTCCGCGCGATTTTATCCCCCGGCATGAAGGCGCCGGCACCACTCGGCGGCCCAGGCGGGCAGCGCGGCTCGATCGGCGTCGGTCAGGCGGACTCCGGCGATCTCCGAGCGCGCCTCGTCCTCTCGCCCGTCGGCAGCGAGCGCGGCGGCGAGCTCCAGGCGCACGCGCGGCGCGCCTCCCGTGACGCGCAGGCACTGCCGGTAGCTCCGGACGGCGTCGGCGAATCGACCCGCCTCGGCGTGCTCGCGAGCCCAGAGGAGGTGCGCGCGCGCCTCGAGGAGGTCGGCGAGGAGCGCGTCGCCTCCCGCCCGCTCCTGCTTCGATCGGGCGTAGCACGATTCCGCCGAGGGATCGGCTTCCTTCTCGAGAGCACCTTCCTGGAGATCGAGCAGGCGGAGGTTCTTCCGGATGCCCGGGTGGCCCGGGTCGAGAGCGCGCGCCCGTTCGTACGCCTGGCGAGCGCCGGCGAAGTCGCCCGACTTCACGCGCGCCAGGGCGAGCTGCATGAGCGCCTCGACGTTGTGGGGGTGGTGCTGGAGCACGCCCGACCAGTGGCGGGCGACGGTCGCGGGGTCGCTGCCCTTCTCCTCGTGGAGCCGCGCCAGGAGCGCCGCGCCGACGACCGAGTCGTGACAGCAGTTCAACGCGGACTCGAGCGCGCGTTCGACGGTTCGCGCGTCCTGCGCGTCGGGGCTCGCGATCGAGGCCAGCCACCTTCCGTGTCGCACGAACGCGCGCGCGGGCAAGGACGCCGCGAGGAGCACGACGAGGAGAGGCCAGGTCCACGCGCGTCCAGGGCGGGACAGCACGGAACCGAAGGCCACGAAGGCGATCGAGGCGGCCGCGGGCTCGAAGGTGAGCGGCGCGTGCACGAGAGCGTAGGCGAGGACGCCCATCGCGGCCGCGCCCAGCGCTGCCTTGGGGCCTGGCTCCTCGCGCATCGCGCGCCAGGCGCCGCCCGCCACGAGGAGGAGGAAGGCGATCCACGCGAGTCCCCCGACGACGCCGAACTCGATCGCGGGCAGCATCCAGTCCTGGTGCGGGTGCTCGACCTCGGTTTCGACGGGGAGCGCGCGGTGGTGCGTCGAGATCTCGATCTCGACGGGGTCGCGGTAGGGAGGGAAAGCCGCCGCGAACTGCCCGGGTCCGACGCCGAGCCAGGGATGGTCGCGGATCATCCCGAGGCTCGCCGACCAGACGCGCGTGCGGACCTGGGTCGAGGAAGGGATGAAAGCCACCGCGGCGACTGCCGCGGCCACGGTGAGCGGCAGGAGGATGACCCGCGAGCGCCTAGCCCGCGTCAGGGCGAATGCGGCGATCACGGCGACGGCCGCGAATCCTCCCGCGACGACAGGCACGCTCGCCACGTAGGCCAGATACAGACCGAGCGAGACGCCGCACACGACCCTCCAGGCGCCCTTCTCGCTGAAGAGCAGAACGGCCGCGACGAGCGCGCCGGGCAAGGCAGCCATCGCGATGCTCCCCGTGTTCCCGAGAGCTCCCGCGAACGCGTTCGATTTGTCCGGGAACGCGAAGGCGACGAGCAGCAGCGAGACGCACACGCTTCCGAGCGCGTAGATCCGCCGCCCGGCGATCGAGAGGCTCGCGCCGCCGAAGAACAGCACGAGGCAGGTCGCGAAGTGCACCCCGAGGCGCCGAGCTTCGAACGAGTCGGACGCGGAGCGTGCCGCGAGCGCGCCCGCGAGGCCGACGAGCGCGAGGAGCAGGAACGCCTTCGGTTTCGTCGAGGCCGGACGGAGGGCGAGGAGCACCGCGGCCGGCAGCGCGGCCAGGGCGGCGGCGCCCGCGCCGGTCGCGTGGGGGATGAAATCGTCCTCGAGGACGGATCCAGGACCCGGCCAGGCGAGGACGAGCGGCGGCAGGAGGAGCGCGAGCGCCGTCCACCGCTCGAGCGAAGGGCGTGCGGCGGGCTGGTCCACCCCGATCACCCCAGGATCGCGTCGACGAAGGCTTCCGGCTCGAAGAGCTCGAGCAGCTCGAGCTTCTCGCCCGTCCCGAGGTAGCGCACCGGCAGCCCGAGCGCCTCCTGGATCCCGAACACCGCCCCGCCGCGCGCGGTGCCGTCGAGCTTCGCGACGATCAGTCCGGTGATCTCGACGGCCGCCGTGAAGAGCTTCGCCTGCTGGATCGCGTTCTGGCCGTTCGTGGCGTCGACGACGAGCAGCGTCTCGTGCGGGGCGCCCGGCAGCCGCCGCCCGATCACCCGGCGCACTTTCTGGAGCTCCTCCATCAGGTTCTTCTGCGTGTGCAGCCTGCCGGCCGTGTCGACGAGCACCACGTCGATCCCGCGCGTCGCGGCCGCGTCGACCGCCTCGAAGGCCACCGAGGCCGGATCCGCACCCGGCTTGGCGCGCACGATCTCCGCGCCGTTGCGCTGCGCCCAGATTTCGAGCTGATCGGCCGCCGCGGCGCGGAAGGTGTCGCCCGCGCCGAGCAGCACGCGCTTCCCGCGCCCCTGGATCCGGTGCGCGAGCTTGGCGATCGACGTCGTCTTGCCCGACCCGTTGACGCCGACGACGAGGACGACCGTCGGCTCGTGTTCGAGCGCGATCTCCTGGGCGGCCGGGGGGAGCTTCTGGAGCAGGATCCGGCGCAGCGCCGCGCGCACGTCCTCCTCGCCCTGGATCTCGCCCCGGCGGTGGAGCCGCGCCAGCTCCTCCACGACCGCACCGGCGACCGCGCCGAGGTCGGCCGAGTAGAGCATCGACTCGAGCTCCCCGAGCAGCGCGTCGTCGATCGGCCGGCCGCCCCGGAAGAGGCCCGAAACCCGGTCGGAGAGCGCTGTGCGGGTGCGGGCGAGCCGGTCGCGCAGGCGATCGAGCAGACCCACGGGCTAGCCTTCGCTCGAATCCTCGGGCGGGACGCTGGCGGCGGCGGACTCCTCGCCGACCGGCTGCGCCTCGCCCGCCGTCTCGACGCTCGCCATCGGATCCGGAAGCCCATCGGAGGCCGTCGCCGGCTTGCGGTTCATGATCTTGTCGAGGATGCCGTTGATGAACGCGCCCGAGTTCTGGGTCGAGTAGCGCTTGCCCAGCTCGATCGCCTCGTTGATCGCGACCTTGGGCGGGATGTCGTCGCAGTGGAGCAGCTCGTAGGAGGCGAGGCGCAGCACGTTCCTGTCGACGACCGCCATGCGGGAGATATTCCAGTTTTGGGCGACGCCCTGGATCATCTTGTCGATCTCGCCGCGGTTCTGGACCGTGCCCTCGACGAGCCGTAGCGCGAAGCGCGCCGTCTCCGAATCGCGCTCCTCGCCGCGGACGAAGCTCTTGGCCTCGGCCATCAGGTCGTCGCCGCGGAGGTCGAGTTGGTAGAGGAACTGGAGGGCGATCTCGCGCGCCCGCGTGCGCTTTTTCATCGAGTGCGCCGCCCTAGCGCGCGAGCTTCTTCCGAACGGTCTGCGTGCCCGCCGTCTTCACGGCCGAATTCGCTTCGTCGAGCGCCGCCAGGCTCTCGATCGCGGACCGGGCGACCTCGCGCCCCTTGTCCTCCTCGCCGCCGAGCTCCGGCGGCAGCGCGCGCGCGCGCGCCTGCTCGATCGTCTCGCAGGTCAGGATGCCGAGGAGCAGGGGCTTGCCGGTCTCGAGAGTCGCCTGCATGAGGCCCTGGACGGCGCCCTCGGCGACGTAGATGTCGTGGTCGGTTTCGCCGCGGAGGATGATGCCCAGGCACAGGACCGCGTCCACGTCGGCTCGCCGCGCCAGTGCGCGCGCGATCAGAGGCAGCTCGAAGGACCCGGGGACCCACACGACGCGGACGTCGTCCTCGCGGACTCCGCTGGCGGCGAGCTCCCTCTTCGCCGACGCCAGCATGGGCTCGGTCAAGTCCGGGTGAAAGCGCGACACGACGGCAGCGATCCGCGCGCCGGGGCGCTGCAGTCGAGGACGTTCGGTCTTGCGGGGGGAGCGCTTCATCGGCGGGGATCGACGCGATCGGGCCGGAGAGTCTAGCGTCTCCCTGCCCGCAAGCGCAGTCCGGAGCGACGCGGGTACAATCCGACCCGGGGAAGCGTCGGCGTTCTCCGCGCAGACTGGAAATCTCCCCGGGCCCTGAACGCTCACCGCCGGTCGAAGGCCCTGCGCCCAGGCGGAAAGGAATCGGATCGTTTGAAGAAGCGCTCGAAGATCATCCTCGTTCTCGTGGGACTCGCCGTGGCCGCCACCTGGGTCACGGCGAACCAGCTCATGAAGGGCAAGGAGACCGTCGAGGTCGAGCTGCACACGATCGTGAGCAAGGACATCGCCTCGATCATCCAGGCCTCGGGGAAGATCCGGCCCAAGAAGATGGTCGACGTTTCGGCGGCCGTCTCCGGGAAGGTGCTCGAGGTCGCCGTGGTCGAGGGGGACATGGTCCAGAAGGGCCAGCTCCTGCTCCGCATCGATCCCAAGCCCTTCCAGACGCAGGTCCAGCAGCTCGAGGCGGCGATCGAGTCGGCGCGCGCGGCGCTCGAGCTGACCCAGGCGAACCTGCGCCAGACCGGCCAGGAGCGCGAGCGCCTGGAACGCCTGTTCGCGCAGGAGCTCATTGCCCTCAACGAGGTGCAGAAGGCCCGCACCGCCGACGACGTCGAGAAGGCGCGGGCGCGCGGGGCCGAACAGGAGCTCGTCCGTCTCGGCGCGAACCTGTCCGAGGCGCGCCACGAGCTCACCAAGGTCGACGTCCTCGCGGACATCGACGGCATGGTGGTCGAGCTCAACATCGAGGCCGGCGAGAACGCGTTCGTCGGGGCCTTCAACAATCCGGCGACGGTGCTCCTGTCGATCGCGGATCTGAGCGTGATCGAGGCGGAGGTCGAGGTGGACGAGACCGAGGCTGTCTTGGCGCGGCCGGGCCAGCCCGCCGAGGTCGAGGTCGACGCGCATCCGGGCTGGGTGTTCCACGGCCGCGTCGCCGAGGTCGGACACAGCCCGCTGCGTCTCCAGACGGGCGGGGAGCGCGAGGGGACGGCCTTCAAGGTGAAGATCTCCGTGCTCGACCCGATCGACGAGGTGCGGCCGGGCCTCACGTGCAGCGCGAAGATCAGGACCGCCGAGCGCCCGGGCGCCGTCGCCGTGCCGATCCAGGCGCTGACGCTCCGCAAGCCGGACGACGGGACGGCCGGAGCGGAAACCGCGCACGACGGCGCCCCCGCGAGGGGAGATGACGGGAACCTCGTGCAAGCCGCCGCGCCGCAGGCCTCGAGGGGAGTCCAGCCGGCCACCCCCGAGAACGGCACGGCGAGCGGCCCGATCAAGAAGAAGGACGAGAAGGGGAAGGTCGAGGGCGTCTTCCTCGTGCGCGACGAGGTCGTCACGTTCCAGCCCGTCACGATCGGGATCACAGGCGAGAAGGATTTCGAGGTCATCACGGGGCTCTCCAAGGGCGATGTGATCGTCAGCGGGCCCTTCAAGGCGCTCCGGACGCTCAAGAGCGGCGACCGCGTGAAGGCCCAGAAGAAGAAGGAGAAGAAGCCCGGCGAGGACGGCGACGACGAGGAGTCCGAGGAAGCGCAGGACGGCGCTTCCGGCGGCTAGCGGGTGGGAGCCGGGATGGCCGAAGCCGCGGCAGGGACTCTCGCGCGGGCGAGCGCGCACGACGCGAATGGGCCTCGCCCGCGCGAGGACGAGATCATCCGCACCGTCGACCTCCGCAAGGTCTACGACCTCGGCGCGGTGGAAGTGCGCGCGATGGACGGGGTGAGCCTGGTCGTCCGCGCCAACGAGTACTGCGCGATCATGGGACCGTCGGGATCGGGCAAGTCGACGCTGATGAACCTCCTCGGCTGCCTCGACACGCCCACTTCGGGCCAGTACTTCCTGCGCGGGCAGGAGGTATCGCGCTTCTCGGAGGACGAGCTCGCCCACATCCGCAACCGCGAGATCGGCTTCGTCTTCCAGACTTTCCATCTGCTGCCGCGCGCGACCGCGCTCCGGAACGTCGAGCTCCCGCTCGTGTACGCGGGGATGCGGTCAGCCGATCGGCGCGAGCGCGCGAGGGAACTCCTCGACCTCGTCGGCCTCGCGGCACGCGCGGAGCACCGTCCGAACGAGCTGTCGGGAGGCGAGCGCCAGCGCGTGGCGATCGCGCGCGCTCTCGTGAACCGTCCCTCCCTCCTGCTCGCGGACGAGCCCACGGGGAACCTCGACTCGCGGACGAGCGGGGAGATCCTCGCCCTGCTCGACCAGCTCCACGACAGGGGCCATACGATCCTGCTCGTGACGCACGACCCCGAGGTCGGGAAGCGCGCGCGCCGGACGATCCGCGTGCGCGACGGGCGCATCGAATCGGACGAGAGGCGCGCCTAGCCCCCGCGGGACGGGCAGACGATGGAGAAGTCGAGCGCGCGGGAGTCGGTCGCGATCGTCGAGGGCGTGCGCATCGCCCTCGACGCGGTGTGGGCCCAGAAGCTCCGGTCCTTCCTGACGCTCAGCTGCGTCGTGATCGCGATCCTCTCGATCATCGCGGTCGTCTCCGTGCTCGACGGGATGGACAAGTACGTCCGCGAGGAGGTCGCCAGGGCGGGGACGAACGTCTTCACGCTCCAGAAGGCGAACGAGCTCGAAGTCTTCACGGATTTCAACGCCTTCCTCGAGTCCCTGAAGAGCCCCCGCATCACGCTCGCGGACGCACGCGCGCTGCGCGAGGAGATGGCGCTGGCGCAATTCGTCGACCCGGGCTTCCGGACCCGGCGGAAAGTCTTCGTCGGCGACCGGTCCGTGGAGGACGTCGAGTTGCAGGGCAGGAGCGAGGAGTATCCGGGAGTCGAGGACCTCGAGCTCCACGCCGGGCGCCACTTGACGCTCTCCGACGTCCAGACGAACCGCCCCTCGATCGTGCTCGGCAGCAAGATCGTCGAGATCCTCTTCCCCGACCAGAACCCGCTCGGACGCCAAGTCCGGATCGAGGGCCGCCACTACGAGGTCGTCGGCACCTTCGAGGAGCGCCCGAACGTCCTCGGCAACGACCGGAACAGCTTCGCGATCCTGCCGATCACGACGCTCCTCCAGCACTTCGGCGCGCGGAGGAGCCTGCGCGTGTACATGAAGGCGCACGACCTCGAATCGTTCTCGTCCGCGATGGAGGAAGCCCGCACGATCATGCGGATCCGCCGCGGCCTCCGTCCGGCCGACAAGGACAACTTCAACATCACGACGGCGGAGCAGCTCGTCTCGTTCTGGGAGAAGCTCTCCCAGGGGATCTTCCTCTCCCTGACGGCCATCGTGAGCATCACGCTCGTCGTCGGGGGCATCATCATCATGAACGTGATGCTCGTCTCCGTGACGGAGCGCACGCGCGAGATCGGGATCCGCAAGGCGCTCGGGGCGCCGCGGCGATCCATCCTCTTCCAGTTCCTGGTCGAGGCCGTCACCCTCACGACCGTCGGAGGGATCCTCGGGATCGCTCTCGGGATCTTCGCGGCGACGCTCGTCGGAGCCTTCTCGCCGCTGCCGTACTCGGTGAACCCGTGGTCGATCGTGATCGCGCTCGTGATCGTCTTCGCCGTCGGGATCTTCTTCGGCCTGTACCCGGCCAGCCGTGCCTCGAGGCTGAACCCGGTCGTCGCGCTCCGCCATGAGTAGCGCAACCGCCCGCAAGCGCCTGACGGCGGCGCACCTTGTCGAGGGCGCCAGGCTCGCGCTCGACGCCCTCCTCGCGCACCGCCTGCGATCCTCGCTGGTGATCCTGGGCGTCGCGATCGCGGTGGCGACGCTGATGGGGATGGTGGCGATCCTGTCGGGGCTCGAAGCGAAGATCGTGGCGGACGTGAAGGGAGGGGACGCGCCGACCTTCTCCGTCTCCCGCTTCGATCACGTCTCGGGCGGCGACTGGCGGGACTCGCTCCACCGGCCGGTGCTCACGGCCGACGACGCGGACGCGCTCCTCGTGCTCCCGGAGATCGAGGCGGTCGAGATCGCCTACAGCGACGGGGAGGGGCACGTCCTGCGCCAGGGGAAGAACCTCGCGCGCCTCATCTTCGTGCGCGGTACGAACCTCTCCTTCCAGAGGTTCGAGACCGTCGAGCTCGCCGGCGGGCGCTTCTTCACGGAGCGGGAGATGCTCGCCGCGCAGGACGTGTGCGTGCTCGCGGATCGGACGGCGAAGGAGGTCTTCCCCTACGAGGATCCGATCGGGCGGAACGTCCGCATCGACGACACGGACTTCGAGGTCGTCGGCGTGTTCGGGAAGTACGAGAGCCTCTTCGGGGCGATCGCCGAGAACTTCGCGGTGATCCCGTACACGACCTACGAGCGCCGCTTCGCCTGGCGCGACGAGTCGCCGAGGATCAACTGCATGCCCGCGAGCGCGGAGGTGATCGACGCGGCCGTGGACTCGAGCCGGGCCGTGCTGCGTTCCCGGCACCGGCTCGGGCCCGCGGAGAAGGACGACTTCTCGATCCTCACCTCGGACGCCGCCATGGAGTTCGTCGGGAAGATCACCGGACCGGTAGCCCTCGTGCTCGTGATCATCTCGTCGATCGGCCTGATGGTCGGAGGCATCGGCGTCCTGATCATCATGCTGGTCTCGGTGACGGAGCGGACGGCCGAGATCGGTCTCCGCAAGGCCGTGGGCGCCTCGCGGCGCGAGATCCTGTGGCAGTTCCTGCTCGAGGCCGCGACGCTGACGCTGATCGGCGGCGTCCTCGGGATCGCGGGAGGCCTCGGCCTCGCCAAGGCGGCCACCAACCTGATCGCGTTTCCTTTCGTGCTCCCCGTGGCTTGGGTCGCGATCGCCGTCGGGGTCTCCGCCGGACTCGGGCTCGTCTTCGGCCTCTACCCCGCGAACCGAGCCGCCCGGCTCGATCCGATCGCATCGCTCCGGTACGAGTAGGGGAGTGAAAACGCCCGCAGAAGCGCTGGCGGAGGTCCTGGGCCGCGTCGCGGCTACCTCGAACTCGACGCAGGTTCCCCTCGAGCAGGCGCTGCGCCGCGTGCTCGCGCGCGACGTCGCCTCGGACGTCGACCTGCCTCCCTTCGAGAAGAGCGCCATGGACGGCTTCGCGGTGCGGAGCGCCGACTTCGCCGGCCGCGCGCGGCCCGTGCGCCTGCGGAAGATCGGCGAGTCGCGCGCCGGGGCGCCGTTCGAGCGCGAGGTCCGCGCGGGCGAGTGCACGGAGATCACGACGGGCTCCGAGCTCCCGCGAGGCTGCGATGCGGTCGTCATGGTCGAGAAGACGCGCGCCGAGGACGCCGACGTCCTGCTCGACGACGAGCCGCGCCCGGGACAGAACGTCTGCCACCGCGGCGAAGACCTGCGCGCGGGCGAGGTCGTCCTCCGCCGCGGAGCGCGGCTCGCGGCGGTCGAGCTCGCCGTGCTCGCGTCGGTCGGCTGCGATCCGGTGCCGGTCCACGCGCAGCCGAGAGTCTCGATCCTCGCCACCGGTGACGAGCTCGTGGCGCCGTCCTCCAAGCCCGGGATCGGCCAGATCCGCGAAGGGAACTCCTTCTATCTCGCCGCGCGAGCGCGCGAGGCCGGGGCGGCGGTCTCGAGGATCGGCATCGTCCCCGACGATCCGCGCGAGCTCGAGCGCGTGCTCCGCAGCGCGCTCGAGGAGTCCGACGTCGTGATCACGACCGGCGGCGTCAGCATGGGCCGCTACGACCTCGTCGGCGGCGTCCTCGAGCGCTGCGGAGTCGAGCCCGTGTTCCACAAGGTCGCGATCAAGCCCGGAAAACCGCTCTGGTTCGGGATGCGCGGCGCCCGTCCCGTCTTCGGCCTCCCGGGGAACCCCGTGTCCTGCCTGATCGGCTTCGAGGTCTTCATCCGCCCCGCGCTGGCGAAGCTGGAAGGCGAGGTCGAGGCGAACATCGTCCCGCCGCTCCGCCGCGGGCGCTGGAAAGGCGGCCCGACGCGCGAGAATCCGCGCGAGCAGCACCTGCCCGTGAAGACCGTTCCCGGCGAGGACGGCGTCGTCGCGCTCGAGCCGATCCGCTGGTCGAGCTCGGCCGACATCACGGGCCTGACGCGGGCCGACGCCCTCGCGCTCGTCCCGATGGGCCGCGTCCTCGCTCCCGGCGAGCTCGTCCTGTACCGTCCGCTGCGATGATCGCGCCTTCGTCGCGGTTCTTCGCGGCCCTGGCGACTTGGGCCCTGCTCTTCCTGGCCTGTCCCGGGATCCTCTCCCGCGACGGCGTGGGCCTGCCCGCGCTCGTCGCGCTCGTCCCCTGGGCGATCACGGCGTGCAGGCCGGGGAAGCGCGCGTTCCTCGCCGAATGGGCCGCTGCGGGAATCGGGAACGCGGTGATGAGCGCCTGGTCGGCCTACGTCTGGTCGGGAACCCTCGTCTTCCTGGCGCTCGTGCCCGGCTTCTACATCGCCTGCGCGGGGGCCCTGCTGCGCCTGCTCGCTCGCCGCTTCCCGCTCGCGCTCGCCGCGCCCGCGGCTTGGGTCGGCTTCGAGGTCCTGCGCGTGCTGATCGAGCCGCCGTTCGGGTACGGCTGGATGCGCGTCGGCACTTCGTTGCACGACATCGAGTTCCTGGCGGGGAGCGCGCGCGTGTGGGGGACCTTCGGGCTCTCCTTCGTGGCGGCTGCCGCGGCCGGGGGAATCGCCGACTACCTGCGCAGGGACGAGCGCTGGGCTCGGCGGACGCGCGCCCCGAAGACTTCGGCGTTCTTCGGCGTCACGCCGCTCGTACTCGCCCTCGTCTTTTCGCTCTGGACGAAGGCTCCGGAGACGGTTCCCGGACCCCGCGTCCTCCTCGTCCAGCCCTCCTTCGAGCAGCACCGCAAGATGGAGCCGCGCGACTGGCGCGAGCTGGCGGAGGAGTCGATCGGCCTGACCGCCAAGGGGATCTCCGACGCCGGCGAGGACGCGCCCGACCTCGTCGCGTGGGGGGAGACGATGTTCCCCTTCCCCCTGGCCGAGCCGGGCCTCGCGCAGGCCTTCGAGAGCGGCGTCCGGCCGCCGACCTGGGCCCGCGACCAGCTCCAGATCCGCTGGATCCAGAACATGGAGACCGTCGAGCGTGAGTGGATCCGCGGACGGATCCTCGGTCCCCAAGGCGTCCTCCCGCCCGGCACGAGCTTCCTCACGGGAGTCGAGCACCACGCCGTCGCCGACGGGGTCATCCGGCGCCAGAACGCGATCCTGCTCTACGGGCCGGACGGACAGCGCGCGGGCCTGGGGGGCAAGGTCCACCTCGTGCCGGGGGCGGAGAATCTGTGCGGCCTCGAGCGTCTCGGCTTCGTCCGCGCGCTCGTCGAGTCCATCGCCGGCTACGTCCCCGACCTCCTGGCCTTAGACCGGGCTGCCGTCCTCGTCCTGGAGACGCGCGACGGGCGCAAGTTCCGTTTCGGGACCAGCGTGTGCTTCGACAACGCCTACGACGACTCCTACACGGCCCCGCTGCGGGAAGGGGACCTCGACTTCCACCTCGTGTGCAGCAACGAGGCTTGGTACGAGACGAGCTACGAGTTCGACCAGATGGTCGCGTTCTCGCGCCTCCTGGCGATCGAGACCGGCCGCTCGTTCGTCCGCGCCACGAACGCGGGGATCTCGCTGGTCCTCGACCCCTCGGGCAGGGAGGTGGCGCGCCTGGAGGCGATCCCTGCCGCCGGCGCGGCCTCCTCGAAGGGGGACCGGATGGTGCCCGGAACGCTGGCGGCGGTCGTCCCGGTTCCCTCGCCCGCCGCGGCGTCCACGCGGACGATCTTCGTCCGGTTCGAGATCGCCTGGCTCGCCTTCTTCCTCGGCCTGCCCCTGCTCCTCGGGTTTTTCGTGGTCCGCGGAGGTTACACCGCGTTCGAGCGGAGTTAGGGCGGCCGCTTGACCCCTCCGAGGGGTGCCGCTATCCTCCCGCGCCTCGTTCAGCCAGGCTCGACGGGGGCCCCCAGCGCCACCCGACTTCCATCCCCGGCCGGACCGACTCGGTCCCACGCCCAGTCCCCCCGCCTACACGCGACATGAGCCCCATCGCCAAACTGTTCACGGTCATCAACGTGGTCCTCGCGGGAGTGTTCCTGGGGTGGGCGGCCAACTCGCTCTCCGAGGCGGACAGCTGGAGGAAGAAGCACGACGACCTCAAGACGAAGTCGGCTGCGATGGAGGCGACTCTCGGCACGGAGAAGTCGTCCCTCCTCGCCAAGCAGGCGGAGCTCGAGGCGGCCCGGGTCGCCTTGCTCGGTGAGCGCGATTCGGCGCTCAGCGACGTCGAGCGCCTCAAGGGTCAGCTCGAGGACGAGGAACGCAAGAACAACGAGATGCGCGGGAGCGTCACGACGATCTCGGCCTCGATCGACAACCTGACGGCCCAGAACAAGCAGCTCGCCGAGGCCCGCGACACCGCCCAGCAGGCCGCGCGCGAGGCCGAGAAGGCCAAGGAAGAGGCGACCGCGGCCCAGACCGCGGCGGAGCTCAAGGCCAGCGAGCTCGAGACCTCGCTCAACACGGCCCAGGGCACCATCGCCGACCTCGAGAAGTCGAACACGAGCCTCAAGAAGGAAGTGGACAGCCTGAACACGAACCTCGAGGCCCTGGCGTCGTACACGGGCGCGAGCATCGGTGACTTCACGCCGATGAAGCAGATCGAGGGCCGGGTCCTCGACGTCGCCATGAACGTCAAGCCGGGCCTGATCGCGATCAACAAGGGTTCGGCCGACGGCGTCAAGCCGGGCTACACCTTCGAGGTCTACGACGGCCGGACCTACAAGGGCCAGGTCCGCGTCGAGTACGTCCACCAGAACGTCTGCTCGGCACTCGTCCTGCGCGCCGTGGACGGCCAAGTGATCCGCCAGGGCGACGCGGCTTCGACCCGCCTGTAGGCCGGAGACGAGAGGAAGAGCCCCCATGGCACGCCGAACCGCCACCAGTTACCGCCGTCCGTCGGCCACCACGACCACGGAGGCCGAAGGTGCCCCCGCCCGCGAGTCCGCGAGCGCCGCGGTCGAGGACAAGGGTCTCGGGCTCGCCGAGGCGCTGATCCTGGCGACCTCGGTCATGCTCCTGGCCGCGATCGTCCTGACCGACGCCTACCTCGGGAAGCGCTACGGGGCGGGGTTGTTCTTCAAGTGATCTGCCGGCGTCCCGCGGGGACGCTCCAGGTGAGCCAACCGGGCCGTTCGGGGTATCCCTCGAGCGGCTCGCGCGCTTCTCGGAGGACTCTCGGTCGTCCTCGATCGGCCTGGACACGGCGAATCCGCACTCTTGCGCGTGCCACCGGGTGTGTAGACTGCCGCCAGTCTCGTGACCGGGATTTCCTCGCCGCTCGCTAGCGGGGAGACCGGCGCGCGCGACGAGAGGGAGCCAGTGGTGAGCTTGCGATGAGCAACGTCTTCAAGCCGATCGAGTGGGCGCTCGGGCGCTTCTCCGTCGACATGGGGATCGACCTCGGCACGGCCAACACGCTCGTCAGCGTCCGGGGACGCGGCATCATCCTGAACGAGCCCAGCGTCGTCGCGGTCAAGAAGGACACCGGCGAGGTGCTGCTCGGCGGCATGGCGGTCGGGAACGCGGCCAAGGCGATGCTCGGCAAGACGCCGGGGAACGTCGAGGCCATTCGCCCCCTGCGCAACGGTGTCATCGCGGACTTCGACGTGACCGAGAAGATGCTCCGGTACTTCATCACGAAGGTCCACGAGGGCCGGAACTGGGTGAAGCCCCAGGTCGTGATCGCGGTGCCCGTCGGCATCACGGCGGTCGAGCGGCGCGCGGTGATCCACTCGGCCGAGCGCGCGGGAGCGCGGCGGGTGTACCTGATCGACGAGCCGATGGCGGCGGGGATCGGGCTCGACTTGCCCGTGACGGAGCCGCGCGGGTCCTTGATCGTCGACATCGGCGGCGGGACGACCGAGATCGCCGTGCTCGCGCTGGCCGGGATGGTGTGCTCGACGTCGCTGCGGATCGCCGGGGACGAGTTCGACGAGGCGATCGTGTCGCACATGCGCAGGCAGCACAACCTGCTGATCGGCGAGCAGAGCGCGGAGAAGATCAAGCTGACGATCGGCTCGGCCTGGCCGATGCAGCAGGAACTGTCGATGCCGGTGAAGGGCCGCGACAGCATCACGGGCCTTCCGCGCAAGGTCGACGTGACGTCGATCGAGATCCGGGAGGCGCTGTCGCACCCGGTGCGGCTGATCTGCGAGGCGGTGCGCGCGATCCTCGAGGAAGCGCCGCCGGAAATCTCGGCCGACCTGTGCGACGCGGGCGCGGTCGTGTGCGGCGGGGGAGCGATGCTCTACGGGATCGGGGAAGCGATCTCGGACGCGCTGGGAATCCCGGTGCGGATCGCGGAGGACCCGCTGACCGCCGTGGCGCGCGGAACGGGCGTGTTCCTCGAGAAGCTCGACGTGTTCGCGCGCGTGTTGTCGGCGGACGAAGAGGAGTAGGGTCGGAAATGAAGTCGCGCTAGCTCGCGCGTCGATAGACCGGCCGGTCCGTTCGCACGAGAGGGTCGGTCATGCAAGCCAGCGATCTCGCGGTCCGTCACAGCCGCAACCAATCACCGAACGCGCTCTTCCGGATCGGTCGAACCTCCTTGCTGGCGCTGGCTCTGATCTGGGTCGGATCCACGGCCTATGCCGCGTTCGCGTGGCAAGACGGCGAGGTGGAGCACTCGATGAGCACGGAGAAGCCGCACGCGCGCTGGACTCGGGTGGGGTTCGATGCCTGGCAGGGGATCGTCCCGAGTCCCCTCTGGCCCGAGTACCACTACGAAGAGGTCCGACTCTCGAACGGCGATTGGATCAAGCACGGCCGGTACGGTCGCCTCACTCGCCAAGGCACGGCGCGCGAGGAGGGCTCGTACTACTACGGCCAACGCGAGGGCCCTTGGACCTTCTGGGACTCCCACGGAGGGTTCGATGTCGAGCGGTCCGGGTTCTACTCGAACGACGAGCGGATCAAGCCGGGACCGGCGAGTCCCGACGACCTCGCGTGGAATGCTGCTCGGCTCGACGAATAGCCGGAAAGCGGCCTAGCCCTCGTCCGCGCGCCCACCCATCCGCTCCGCGCGCCAGACGATCTCGTCGACGATCTTCTTGCGGTCGAGCAGCGCCGTGACGTGGCCGCCGCCGAGCTCGACCGTGCGCTCCGGCGCGAGCGCCAACCGCGCTTCCTCGAGGCTCTCCTCCGGCTCGATGTCGTCGTGCTTGGCGTGGATCCACGTCAGGTCGTCCCCGCCGATCTGCTTGGCCCAATGCGCGAGATGCAGGCTGCGGGTCAGGTGCTCGAAACGCTCGCGCGTGAATCCGGCCGCGTCGATCCCGTGCCGCAGCTTCTCCCCGCGCGGTCCCTCGAAGACGCCGCGGGCGAAGCTGTTCGTGACGCAGATCGTCACCGTCGGCCGCCGGGGGCAGACGAGGCGGTTCAAGAGCAGCCCGTAGCCTCCCAGGCTGTATCCCACGGGCAGCACCGCCGCCCCGCCGGCTTCGCGCGACAGCAGCGCGCAGGACGCGCTGTGGTCGGCCTGCCATTGCCGCATGCCCTCGAAGATGCGCAGCGGATTGGGATTGACGAACCCTTCTCCCGACGCGAACCCGCGCGCCGAGCGGCCGAGGTGATGCGGCGCCACCATGACCGCGACCCGATACCTCTCGACCAGCGGGGCGAGCAGCCAGTCGACCGGCAGCCAGAGCTGGAAGAACAGCCAGGGGTGGAAGAGGACGACGACGGGGGGGGGATCGACAGGCGGGCGATAGAGCTTCAGCGTGACCCGATCGGCCTGGGGAGCCCCCGAAGGCCGCGGGGAGGCGAACTCGAGCCGGGCGGCGCTGCGGCTGACCGACGAGGGGGCTTCGATCCTGCCGGGATCCAGCCAAGCCGGGAAATCGTCGTTGATGCGCTCGAGCGCCGCGTCGAAGGCCGGGTCGCCGGGCTGCGTCTCGGTCGCCGGGAAGTAGCGCGAGAGATCCTGCCAGCGCGGGGAGGGCCCGAGCGCGCGCACCCCCCGGCTGAAGGTCTCCGCGAACTTGGCAAGAGCTTCCGTGGGGTCGAGCTGCATCGAACTTTCTCGGCGATGATCCGGCCCGGGGGGCCTGCACGCCGCGTCCTCGCAAGCCCGAGGAAGGACGGGGAGTCTACTCGAAGCCCGCTCCTGATCTGTTCCGTCCACGATCCAGATCGGGCGATCCAGGTCCTGGAACGCGCAGCCTGCGACCTGCGCAGAAGAGTCGTGCTCGATACGAATTTCTCCGGATGTCCTCGCCTCGCGTTCGATGCGATCCTCCCGGCGCGACAAGTTCGCTGAGTCCGGCAGATGTGCTCGTCGTCGCCCGCGGTCGGGCCCAGGTCTTGCCTTGCACCCGAGATCGAGACCATTCGAGGAACTTCGAGCCATGAACATCCGACGCGCCCTACCCCGAACTTCTCACCTCACCGTCGTCCTGCTGGCCCTGGCGGCGTTCACTTTCACGACCGCGCCCGCACGCGCTCAGCTCGGTTTCACCGAGTTCGCCCTGACGGACCCGGACTTGAACTCGAGCCCCGAGACCGATTTCTGGATCGCGTCGGCAGCTCCCGCGGATGTCGACGCCGACGGCGACCTCGATCTTCTCATCGCGGGCTACTACGTCGTCTACTTCCAGTCCGTTGAAGAGCGGCTCACGCTGTACCGCAACGACGGCCGGGTCAACGCGACGACGTGGGCGCTGACGCCCGTGCCGGTGGATCCGGGCGGGCTCTACTTCAACGCGGCGGACCTCGCCTGGGGCGATTACGACAACGACGGCGATCCCGACGTGGTCGTAGCCGCGTATGGCGAGACGGCGCTCTACCGGAACGACGCCGGCACGCTCGCGCGAACGTCCACCGTTCTCCCGGCCTACCTGGAGGATCCCGGATTCTCGACGCTCGACCTGCACTCGGTTTCCTGGGCCGACTTCGACAACGACGGCGATCTCGACCTCCTGCTGCCCTCCATCGACTCGATGCAGGGCCCCGAGCCGGCGCGGCTCCTCCGCAACGACGGAGCTGGCGTCGGCGATGCGTGGACGTTCACCGACCTGGCCGTCCCCCTGCCTCCAGCCGCGAACGCGGTCAGCGCCTGGGCCGACATGGATCGCGACGGCGATCTCGACCTCATGCTCGGGAACGTCAGCCCCTACGGGGACAACTTCCTCGAGACCTACCGGAACGTCGGCGGATCGCTCCAGCTTGCGGACACGGCGCTCGCTTTCATTCGCTACGGGACGGCCGACTGGGGCGACGTGGACGGCGACGGCGACATGGACATCGTGTACGCGGGCAACATCGACCTGCCCGATGGAACGGGCGAGACCGTGGTGCGCATCCTCTTCGGGGACGGGCAGGGCGGCTGGACGCCGCTCGACGCCGTCCGCACGTTCCAGAGCCCGGCCGAACCGTGGCTCGACTTCAACGCCGTGACATGGGCGGACTACGACTCCGACGGCGACATGGACCTGCTCGTGAGTGGTGAGTGGCTCGGAATGGGCGAGATCTTCGGCCGCTCGGAGGTCTACGCGAACACGGGCGGGACTTTCTCCCTCGCGAGCGATCCGTTGCCGGCTCCGATCGCCGGCAACGCAGGCGGCGCATTCACCTGGTTCGACGTCGATTCCGACGGCGACCTCGACTACTTCGTGGCCGGCGCGTACTACGTCCCCAACGGGAGCGGTCTCGTCGAGGCGCGCGCGCAGCTCTTCCGGAACGAGGCGACGACGACGAACGCGGCACCCGATGCGCCGAGCGGGCTGACCGAGCAGAGCCCGAACCCGAACACCACGATCCTCGCGTGGAACGCGTCGACCGATGACACGACGCCGACCGCCTCGATCTCCTACGATCTCGAGATCACACCTGCGGGCGGTGGCGTCTTCGGTGAGCGTACGCTCCCCGAGCCGGGCCGCGTGGGCAGCCGCACGACCTGGACGCTGCGCGGACTTCGGCCTGGCGTCTACCGCTGGGCGGTCCGTGCTGTCGACAGCGCTTTCAACGGCAGCGCCTCCGCTCAGGGGATCTTCTCGGTCGAAGGCGGTCCCGGTGCGGCATTCTGCTTCGGGGACGGAAGCCTCGCGACGCCGTGTCCGTGCGCGAATTCCGGAGCGATCGGCCACGGGTGCGCGAGTTCCCGGAACCCCGACGGTGCCGCGCTGACCTCGACCGGGACGACGAGCCCCGACACGGTTGTGCTGACGTCCTGGGGCGAGCCGCCGAACTCCCTCTCGATCTTCCTCCAGGGAAACGCCTCCATCGCGAATGGGGTCGTGTTCGGGGACGGTCTGCGCTGCACGGGAGGGAGCCTGAAGCGTCTGCGGGCTAGGAACGCCTCGGGAGGCGTCGTCTCCTTCCCGGTGCCCGGCGACCCGTCGATCACGGCCCGTTCGGCGACCCTCGGCGACTCGATCGCGCCAGGATCGACCCGCTACTACCAGACCTACTACCGCGACGTGTCGACGACGTTCTGCCCTGGCGCGACGTTCAATGCCTCGAGCGCCATCCGCATCGACTGGTGACGGGGCCAGGAACCCTGAGGCTTCGTCGGGCTGACGGGCCCTTCAGGGTTCCTTCCCTCGCCGCTCCCGCTGGTCGGACGCGTGCAGACGCCCACGATGCTGTTCACCAGGGAAGATGACTGGCACACGCCCATCTCGCAGGCGGAGGAGTACCGCCAGACTCTCGAGCTGCGTGGCATCGAGACCACCCTGGTGCGTCTCCCCGACTCGACCCACGCCCTGGCCGATCGTCCCAGCCACCGGATTGCCAAGGTCTTGCACATCCTCGAGTGGTTCGAGCTGCACCGCGGCGAGCCCGTGATCGCGCCCGCGCGGAACTGAGGCTCGGGCGCGATCTCTCCGGACGGGCATGGCCGAAATCCAGGTCATCGACTATGCTTCGACCAGCCCCCCCCGGCTGACTTCCATGAGCAGCTTCACGCGTAGAAATTGGATCCGAGGCGCCGGCGCGGGCCTCGCAGCCGGTGTGCTGGGGTCCGTTCTCGCGCGCACCGCGCAGGCGGGAGAACGAAGGATTTTCAGGGCCTACGAGCCGTTCCGGCCGGGAATGGTCGTCATCCCCGCTGGCTACTTCCTCATGGGGACGACGCTGGCGGAAATCCAGGCGTTGACGTCCGCCTACGGCTACCACCAGTCCTGGCTGGACGGCGAGCTCCCGCAGCGTCAGGTCTACCTGCCCGAGTACGCCATTGACGAGTACCCGGTCACCCACCGCGACTACGCCGAGTTCTGCAATGCCACGGGATATCCTCCCAGGCCCAACTGGCCGTTCGGCGTCCCGCCGCCGGAGCTCCTGGACCATCCGGTCAACCACGTGACTCGGGCCGACGCGATCGCCTACGCAAACTGGATCGGCAAGCGGCTCCCGACCGAAGCGGAGTGGGAGAAGGCCGCCCGGGGAGTGCAGGGCCGGACCTTCCCCTGGGGCGACGTCTTCGAGCCCGATCGGTGCCAGTGGAACAGCGACCCCTCCTCGACGGGACCGGGGACGGCGCGCGTCGACGCCCACCGCGGGGGAATGAGCCCCTTCGGCGTCCACGACATGGTGGGGAACGTGGGCGAGTGGTGCTCGGACGGTCCCACGTCCTTCACGGCCTTCATCAAGGGCGGGGCTTGGACCTCGTCGGAGATCCTCAATCTGCGCCCGGCCGCCCGCAACATGAGCGGTCTGACCAGCAATCCGAGCCGCTTCGTCGGCTTCCGCTGCGCAAGGGACTTCTCGTGAGCAGCCGCATCCTCTTCACTCCCGATCCGACGCGGATGATCGGCATCGTGTCCCAGGTCCCGGAGTTCCAGGGGGACTACTTCTTCCTGAACGCGCCCGAATCGATCGGCGACGCCAACCAGGTCGTGCACGTCATGAACATGGTGCCGAGCTGGAGCGACCTGGGGAATGGCGTGTGGAGGACCGACGGCCACGCTCCCGGGGAACTCGACTTCGTGCTCACGGTGACGCCGGGGTACGACACGCTCGACGTCCACCTCAGCCTGACCAACAACAGCAACCGGATCTGGACGAACACGCTGGCCTTCACGTGCTTCAACTGCGGATCCGCGAACTCGCTCGCCGACCACGAATGCGCCCGCCACTGGGGACGCAACGCCGAGCAGTTCAAGCGGCTGACCCAGATGCGCCGGAGGTTCGGCCCCCGCCCGACGATCCAGGCCTACAGCGTCGAAGGCGCGACGCCGGCCACGCTGCTGCCCTTCGTCAACAACTTCCAGGCGACGCCCGACCTCGTCCTGGAGCCCTGGCTCGCCATCCAGACCCGCGGAGGGAACCGCCTGGCCGGGGTCGTCTCGAACCCGGGCAGCTTCCTGTTCCAGAACAGCGAGTTCTCCTGCATCCACAGCGGACCGAGCTTCGGAGTCCTGAACCCCGGGCAGACCGAGCAGGCGCTGACGAGGGTCTACCTCGTCCGCGCCACGCTCCAGGACTGGTACCGGCGCATGAAGGTCGAGATGGGCCTCTAGCGAGCCCCGATCGGGTCGCCCTCGCGCCCGGCCGTTGACTCGGCTCCCGCGGAGGCGTAGTCACCGATTTTCGTGGGCCCCTCGCGGTTTCGGACGCTGTGCGTCCTCGTCTTCCTCTTCCTCGCCGCGGTCTCGCTGCGGCCCTGGAGGCAGCTCGACTCCTCCTTCGAAGCGGCGTTCGAGCCCGCCCGGCTCCTGGGAAACCTCGCCGTGCCGGTCTCCTGGCTCGCGCGATCCGAGGTCCGCGCGGCGGAGGAGGCGCTCATCTCGAACGTGGAAGCCCGTCGCGCCGACGGACGCGCCGTCCTCCTCTCCGCGCAGTCGCGCGCGGCCCCGCGAGAGGGCGTTCTAGCCCGAGGACGCGGGCTCGTGCACGCCGAGGTGCTGGAGAGAGTGGAGGACGATTCCGACCGCGTGCGCGTCCGCTTCGCCCCCGGCTCGCGCGTCGAGCCGGGGATGCCGGTGGTCTGCGGCGACTTCTACGTCGGGCGGGTCAACTCCTGCTCGGCGGGCGAGGCCTTCGTCGACCTCGTCACGAGGCAGGACTTCCGCGTGGGAGCCGTGGTCGAGGGCGCCCTCCGAGGACCGGAGGTGCCGTCGGCAGGCGGGGACGCCCCGCTCCTCGTGGTCGGCGGCGTGGTGCCGCGCGGCCGTCCGGGCGAGGGCGGGCCGCGCGAACTGCTGCTGGCGGCGCACTGCCCGAGCGATCCCGATCTCACCGCGGGTGAGGTCCGGGTGCGCGAGGTCGATCCGATCGGCGGAGATCCCTACGCGACGCTCGCCGACGGTTTCCTGCTCGGCTCGCTCGAGCGCGCGCAGCGCGACCGGTCGAGCTTCCTCGCCGTGCGCCCGGGGCTCGACTACTCCGGGGGCCTCTATCAGATGGCGATCGTGTGCCCGGCGGAGAATCGATCCGCGGGGCCCGATCTCGCGCGCGATCCTTTCGACGATGCGGCCTGGATCGACGTGTCGCTCGTGCTGCAAGGGGACCCGACTTTCTGGCGCGAGAGCCGCATCGTGCGCTCGGGGCGGAACCAGGAGCTCGTGGACGGAGCGGCTCTGGAGCTGGGCGCCAACTACCTCGGCTGCATCGCGCGCGCGGGACGCTCTTCGTCCTCCGCGCGGCTCCTGGGCGACGCGGGTCACGAGATCTCCGCGCTCGCGAGCCCCGTCGACGCGGACGGGAATCCGGCCGGCCCGCCGATCGCGATCGGCCGGCTGACTTCCTTCGGCCGCGATCGCAGGAGCGGCGAGGTTTTCCTGCGCTGGGACGCCGCGATCCCGCTGCCGGAGGCCGACGGCGCCGCGGGCCTTCCGGCCGTTCTCTACACCGCCGCCGGGCAGCGCGCGGTCCCTCCGGGCCTGCGCGTCGGGTGGACGCTGCTGCCGCGCGGACGCGGGCCGTTCCTGCTGCGGGTCCGGCAGGAGGAGGACGGCCTAGGGCTCGTTCACCTGCGCGCGTGGCGCGATCCCGCGCGCCCCGCCGCCCCCGGCGCCGACGCTGGGAGCACGAGCCGCCCGTGATGGTCGCGCGAATCCTCGCCTGGGTGCTCCTCGCCGTGTGGCTCACCTGGCTCTTCGCGATCCAGGCGCGGCTCGGCGCGGGCTCGGCTGCGGCGGCGTGGATACCCGAGCTCGGGCTCTTGCTCGCGATTTCCGTCCTCGCCCACCTCGAGGAGCGCGACGGGCCGATCCTGGCCCTCGTCCTCGCGCTGTCGCGCTCGGCGTTCTCGTCAGAGCCTCCCGTGGCCCTCCTGGCGGGATCCTTCGGCCTGGTGCTGCTCGGGTTCGCGCTGCGCTCGGTCGTCGAACTCACGGGACCTCTGTGGCGCGCGATCATCGCCGGCGGGCTCGTCCTCGTCTTCGACCTGTGGCTCGCGCTCGTGCACGCCGCGCGCTCGTTCGGCGCGGGTCCCCAGGTCGACGTGGGGCCGCTGCTCGCCGCCGCGGCGACGTCCGCGCTCCTCGCGCTCTTCGCGAGCCCCGTGCTCGCCCGACTGCCCGGCTTGACGCCGCTGCGGAGCCGCCAGTGGTAGCCGAGCGCCGTTTCGGGCCCGTCGTCGTGGTCCTCCTCCTCGTCCTGGCTGTCCTGATGGCGCGGCTCTTCCAGGTCCAGGTCGTCGAGCACGGAGTCTGGGCGGCCGAGGCCGACGCGCTCGTGCGCAGCTCCCACGTGCTGCCGAGCCACCGCGGACGCCTCCTCGACCGGCACGGGCGCGTGCTGGCCGAGGACGAGGACCTCTGGAAGGTCGACATCGTCTACCGCGACTTCCGGCGCGAGCATCCGCTCGGCGTCGTCGCCCACGCGCGCTCGACGCTCGAAATGCGCTCGGTTCCGCTCGCCGAGGCGCTCCGCGCGATCGGGCCGTGGGCGCTCGAGGTCGTCGGGCTCTCGCCGGCCGATCTCCATGGATTCGCGACTGGCGGAGCGCTCGGGACGAACTCGCTCTCGATCCCGAAGTCGACCGACCCGCTGCGCGAGGCGCGTGCCAGCCGCGCCTCGGATCTGCGGTTCTACGTCGGGGCTCTCCTGCGGCCCGGGGTCCAGGAGCGCCGGGCGATCCGCGAGGAGGAGCGGGCGGAGACGAAGAGCGAACGTTCCTACGCGGAAATCGTGGCCGGGATGCGCAAGGTGCCCGTCGACGACCTCCTGCTCGAGCTCGAGACGCGCCTCTCCGGCGAGCGCGCCCGCCTGGAGCAGCTGGCCGCGCACCTGCCGAAGTCCCCCAGCCGTGCCGCGACCTCGATCGACTCGCTCCTGGCCGAGCTCGAGGGCGCGCGCGAGCGCTTCGAGAACAGCGCCGCGGACGCGCTCTTCGAGGAGGCGGCCGGTTTCTCGCCCGGACGGATCTCGACGGAGAGCCTCGTCCGCGTCTTCGACCTCGAGTGGATCGCCCGCATCCTGCGCTGGGATCCCGCGCGCGCGCGCGCGTGGGCCGAGAGCCGTCGCGCAGCCTACGAGCGCGACCTCGAGGAGCTCGTCCTGCCGCGGGTCCTCGCCCGCGCGGGCAGTGCGGAGGCGTCCGAGGTGCCGGAGCGCGTCCTCGACGGGCTGGCGGCGCTGTACGCCACGAAGGAAGACCTCTCGCGCGGCGCGCCGTCCTGGCGCGAGCTCGACGACGTGATCGTGCACGAGGAGATCCCAGACCTCTTCGATCTGTCTCGGCGCCCGAGCTGGACCGGAGCGGTGCTTCCCCTGTGCGACGGGGACGTGCGCGAAGCGTCGCGCGAGTTCGACGATCCCTGGCTCGCGCTGGGCGCGATCGCGGAGATCGCCGGGGCTTCCCTCGAGATCCCGGCGAAGAGAGCCGGGGAAACGGGCGCGACCGTGCGCAACGCACGCGACTGGGCGGGACGCTTCGCCGCGATCGCGGCCAGGGATTCACGGCTGGAGAGCGACGCGGCGCGCGAGGCGCTCCTGGCGGTCGTCCGGGCGCTCGAGAATCGGCACCTCGCCGCGTCCGAAGGGGGCTTCGAGGCCTGCCTGGCCGCGGCGGCGAGCGGCGACGTCGTCCCCGGACCGCTCGCGCTCGCCCAGGACCGCATCGACGACGCGCGCCAGAAGGAGAAGTTCCTGCTCAAGGACCTCTCGAGCCGTCCCGCGCGGCTCGTCTCGCGCGCGGAGTACCCGCTCGTGCACCTGCTCGAGCGCCACGCCGATCGCTTCGCGGGCTTCGAGGCGCGGCCGGCGACGCGGAGGACACTCCGCGCGCGCGACGAGAGCGGGGCGCCCCTTCTCGGCATGCTGCTCGGTGGCGTGCGCGGCCCGTCCCTGCGCGAGATGATCGCGAGCGAGGAGAGCCTCGAGCGGCTGCACGAGAACGAGTTCGAGGACGAGGAGGAGCTCGCGGACATCGCCGCGCGGATCCTGCGCGCGGACGAGACGCTCGGCAGCCACGGCCTCGAAGGCTATTTCGATCCCGATCTGCGCGGCCGCAACGGCTGGTTCGAGACGGCCGGCCTCGACGAGGAGCGGGCGCGCGGCGTGCTGCGCGCGGCGGTCGACGGGCACGACGTCCAGCTGACGATCGATCTCGACCTGCAGCGCGCGGCGGAGGCGACGCTCGCGCATCCGGAGCTCCCGGACGACCCGAAGACGGACCCGGGCTGGTTCCGGAATCCGGTCGGAGCGATCGTGCTGATCACGCCCGACGGCGAGGTGCTCGCGGCGGCCTCGGAGCCGACGCGACCGGGATTCGAGCCGGCGCCCGGGCGCGACCTCGAGCGCAGCTTCGTGCGCGAGCGCACGCTCACGCGGCCGAAGTTCACGCCGCCTGGATCGGTCTTCAAGCCCTTCGTCGCGGCGTACGCGATCGACCGGCTCGGTCTGGATCCCGAGAGCCTGCGCTTCGACTGCGACCCGCTCGGGGACGGAGGCCACGGGTACGGGACGATGCACTGCCACGGGCACCACGGGAAGAGCGACCTCGCGCGCGCGCTCACCGTGTCCTGCAACGCGGCCTTCGCCGAGATCGGCGAGGAGTACACGCCCGAGCTCATGCTCGACATGGCCGCGACTTTCGGTTTCGGCGCGCCGACGGGGATCCGGCAGTTCGAGGGCCAGCCCGGACCGCGGAGGCCGGGTCTGCGCGAGGACGCGCGCCTGGCGGGCGCGGAGACGCTGCCGAAGGCCTTGAAAGAGACCGCCGAGCGCATGCGCTTCGCCAACGGCCTGGGGCGGATCGAAGCGACGCCGATGCAGGTCGCGCGCGCGCTGGCTGGGCTCGTCTCCGGCAAGCTCCCCGCGATTCGAGTTGCGCGCTCGATCGGCGGCGAGCCCGTCGCGAAGGCGGCGATCGACCTCCCGATCTCGCAGCGGGCGCGGGAGATCGTCTGCCGCGACCTCGCCTTCGTCGTGACGAGTCCGGAAGGCTCGGGTCACAACAAGGGCCTCGACCGCCAGACCCTGGGATTCTCCCTGGCCTGCAAGACCGGCAGCGCGGACAAACGGCCGATGCCGGCGGAACTCGGGGGATCGGAGAACCTCGACCGCGGCCAGAGGAGGATGATCAAGCAGACCTGGATCGGGGGCTGGTTCCCGATCGAGGACCCGAAGGCGATCCTGGTCGTGATGCTCCACGACGTCACCGAGACTTCGAGCCACACCTCGGTCTACGTCGCGGCGCAGTTCCTGCGCTCGGAGGCGGTGAAGCGATTCGTCGCCGGGGTGGCGCCGACGGAGTCCGCGGCGGTCGAGGCGGGCGCTCCGAAGGAGGACGGCCGATGAGGGAGTCGTTCTCGCCCCGCCGCGGCCTGCCGTTCGCGATGCCGAGGAGCCCCTTCTCGCTCAAGGGCCTGCGCTGGTTCGAGCTCGACTGGCACGTGCTCGGGCTCGCGACCCTCCTGCTCGCGCTCGGCGTGACCTTCGTAGGCGCCATGGCGGCGGCGGACGAGCTCCTCGAGCGGAACTCCGTGAGCCTCGACGACCACCTGACGAAGCTCGTGTTCGCGCTGCCGGCGTTCGCCGTCGGCCTCGCGCTGCGGCCGAGGTGGATGCGCAAACACGCGTGGCTGATCTACACGGTCTTCACGGGGATCCTGCTGCTGCTTCCGTTCATCGGAACGGTGCGGAACGGCGCGCGGCGGTGGATCCACCTGCCCGGACTCTTCGACCTGCAGCCCTCGGAGCTCACGAAGATCGCGCTCGTGCTGGTCCTCGCGCGGGTGCTCTACCGCAACCGGCTCGAGCGCCTCCGTGACTGGGGCCCGCCGCTCCTCGCGGCGCTCTTCCCGATGGCGCTCGTGGCCAAGCAGCCCGACCTCGGCACGGCGATGTCGTTCGTGCCGATCGCGCTCGGGATGCTGTACCTCGCGGGCGCGAAGGGGAAGGTGATCGTGCGCTTCCTGATCGGCGCGGCGCTCATCGGCGTGCTCGCGTGGCAGTTCCAGGTCGGCGTGAAGGGCTACCAGGTGCAGCGCCTGGAGACGTGGTCGAACAGCTTCGCGGCCGAGGATCTGATCGCCGACCGGAACGGGCCCGCGTTCCACAGCTACCACGCGCGCGTCGCGATCGGGAACGGGGGGATGTTCGGGACGGGGATCGGGGACGGGATCGCGAACCGCACGGGGATCCTGCCGGAACGCGACTGCGATTCGGTGTTCGCGGTCGTGGCGGAGGAGCTCGGGTGGGTGATGACGTCGGGGGTGATGCTGCTCTACGTCTTGATGATCGCGCTGATGCTCGGGAGCGCGAGCGGGATCCGCGACCGGTTCTCGCGCCTGGCGGCGGGAGGGATCGCGATGTACTTCACGGCGCACTTCGTGATCAACGTGGGCGTGAACCTGGGCCTGTTGCCGATGACGGGGATCACGCTGCCGTTCTTCTCGACGGGGGGCTCGTCGCTGATGACGACGTTCCTCGCGCTCGGGATCGTGGTCGGGCTGTCGGCGCACAGCGAGCCGGCGCTCGACAAGGACGCGTTCCAGGCGTGAGGATGGGGCGATGAGCGCCGTCTTCAAAGCGAGCCGTTGGACGCGCGGCAACTTCATCTTCCGGACCTCCTTCGAGATCACGAGCGACGCGATCGTGCGCCGCAAGCGCCGCTGGTTCTCCATCTCGGAGCAGACGATGCACCTTTCGCGCGTCGCTTCGGTCGGGGTCCAGGCCGGGATCCTCTTCGCCGACGTGCGGATCGAATCGACGGGCGGGGGAGAGGACCTCGTGAGCCACGGACACTGGAAGAAGGATGCGCGGGCGATCCGCGACAGGATCCAGGAGTGGCAGACGAGGAACCTCCCTGCGGGGAGCCGGGGGGCCGCTGGCGGATAGCGCGCGCCCTCCGCGGCCCCGTTCCGCCTCACAGCATCCGCGCGAACAGCACCTTGTCGTCCCCGACCTCGTAGAAATCGGGAACTCGCGCGACTTCCCGGCACCCCCAGGCGAGGTAGGCCTTCCTCGTCGCGCCGTACGACGCCTTCCCGCCCGTCTCGATCAGCAGCATCCGACCGCCCTCGGCGCGCACGGCTTCCACGGCTGCTTCGAACAAGGCGCGGCCGATCCTCTTCCCCTGCATCGCCGGATCCACCGCGATCCAGTACAGATCCCAAGTCCCGATCGTCAACGGCGTCGCGCCGAAACACGCGTAGCCCGCGACACCACCCTCGACCTCCGCGACGACGAACCGGTAGCCCTCCGACGCATCGGCGTCGACGAGTTCCATCGCCACGACGACCTCGTCCTCGCGGAACGCACCCGTCGCGCGGACGATCCGCTCGATCTCCGCGCGGTCAGATCGCCGCAGCGGACGCAGCACGGCTTCGCGCACGCCGCAGCGCGCTCTCGACGATCCCGGCGATGAGCTCTTCATGCGTCAATCCGTCCCTCTCCGCCGCCTTCGAGAGGCCCGAGCCGGGCGACACGTCGGGGTTGGGGTTCACGTCGAGGACCCGCGGTTCCCCGTCCTCGCCGATCCGGATGTCCACGCGGCCGTAATCGCGCAGCCCGAGCGCCTTCCAGGCGGCCTTCGCGGCCTCCCGGATCGCCCGCGCCGTCCCCGGCGCCGTCCTCCGCGCCGCGATGCTCGGCGTCCCGCGGAACTCCGCGCTGGCCTTCATCCACTTCGACGCGAACGTCACCAGCCTCGGCGCGCCCTTCGGGAACTTCTCGAAGTCGATCTCCGCCAGCGGCAGCACGCGCGGGCCGTTCGCGCCCTCGAGGATCGACACGTTGAACTCGCGGCCCTCGATGAATTCCTCGACCAGCGCCGGCTGCGCGTAGGTCCGGATCACGAACGCGGCGCGCTCCCGCACCGCCTTCTCGCCGCTCACCACGCTCTCGATCGCGATCCCGTGGCTGGCGTCCTCGCGCGAGGGCTTCACGATCCAGCGCGCCTTCGCCAATCGGCGGAACGCTCGCGGGACCGGGCTCCGCGCCGTCTCGAGCACGAAGCCTTCCGGCACGGCGACGCCGGCGGCCGCGAGCTTCTTGCGCGCGATCGGCTTGTGCAGCCCGGCCCACAGCGCCTTCGATCCCGAACCGGTGTACGGCAGCCCGAGGCCCTCGAGCAGCGCCGCGAGCAGCGACTCGACCCGCGAATCCCCGCCCACCGATTCCGCCAGGTGGAAGACGACGTCCGGCTTCTCGCGCTCGAGCGCCGCGCGCGTGCGACGGGGATCGGGGCTGGCCGGGATGTGCGTCGTCCGCCAGCCGCGCGCGCGGCACGCGCTCTCGACGGCACCGACTTCGACCGCGGCGGCCGCGACCGCGATCCTGTCGCGAGGCTCCCCGTGTGCGAGTGCGCTGTCGGCGCTGGCGAGGATGCCGACGCAGAGCGTCGGGACGATCACCCGCGCGCGGGACGCCGCGCTCTCGCGCGGCGCCGCCTTCGGGGAGACGCTGCTCACACCGCGTGACATGGGCTCCTTCCGAGGCGCGCGAGCGCCGTCTTCACGACACGGTCGATCAGATCGGCGTACGAGATCCCCGCGAGCCCGGCGAGGATCACCACGTCGCTCGTTCCTGGCGCGAGCCCAGGCAGCGGATTCGCTTCGAGGAACCGCGGAGCGCCGTCCTCGCCGAGCCGAAGGTCCACGCGGCACAGGTCGCGGCAGCCGAGCGCTCGCGCGGACGCGAGCGCGAGCTCCTCGATCGCGCGGACGAGGGTCGCGGACCTGCGCGGGGGCACGTGGTAGGCGACCTCCTTGCGGAAGTTCCTTTTCACCTCGAGGGAGTAGACGAAGTCCTCCAAGGGGATCCCCAGCGGCTCGATCTCCATCACGCCGAGAGCGCGCGCGCCCTCGCCCTCGCCGAGGACGCCGACCGTGAACTCCGCGCCGGGGAGGAACTCCTCGACCAGCACCGGTTCCTGGTAATCGGCGAGCAGCCGCTCGATTTCCTCCCTCAGGACGCCCGCGTCGTCGGCGCGCGAGCCGCGGCGGATGCCCATGCTCGAGCCTTCCCGAAGCGGTTTCGCGATGCAGGGGAAGGAGATCCCGGAGCTCCCGAGGCTCTCGAGGTCCGACGCGGAGTCGAAGACCTCGAAACGGGGCGTCGCGAGTCCGGCCGAGGCGACGAGGCGCTTCGCGACGGCCTTGTCGAGCGTCGTCGCGAGCGTCAGCGGATCGCTGCCGGTGAACGGGACTCCGAGCATCTCGCAGACGGCGGGGACGTGCGCCTCGCGCGAGCGCGTGCCCGAGCCCTCGGCCATGTTGAAGACGAGCTCGGGAGGACGGGCCAGGATCTCCTGCAGGAATCGGCGCCCTCCGCCGAGGAAACGCGGCCGGTGTCCGCGCTCGGTCAGCGCCCCCGCGATCGCCTCGACGGTCGCGAGCGAGTCGTACTCCTCGAAGCGGTCCTCGGGGACGAGCCTGGGAGCGCCGGCGCGCGTCTTGACGTCGGGCCGCAGGTCGGCCGCGATTCCGATGTCGATCCCGGTCTCGAATCCTCCCGCCACGCGCTCACTCCTTCGTCGGCCCGAGGCGCTCCTCGAGCGAACGGCCGCGGTGGACCCAGCCGCTCTTGCCGGCAGCGCGCCGGGGCTTGCCGTTGCCGTTCCCCGTGCCGTTCCCGTTGGGGTTCAGGACGGCGGGCGCCTCGCGCGCGACCGCCCTCGACGCGACCGGTCCGAGCTCACCGCCGCCGCGCCGAGCCTTGCTCGTCATCGGCCCAGCGCGCCCGGTGGGCTCGCGGTACTCGAACAGGCGTCCCTGGTAGTTCCGCAGCACCGCGCGCTTCTTCTTCGGATCGTGGTGGAGCAGGTAGTTCGGTCCGACCGGGATCTTCCCGCCGCCGCCCGGGGCGTCGACGACGTAGGTCGGGATCGCGAGGCCGCTGATGTGTCCGCGCAGGCCCTCCATGATCTCGATCCCCTTCGAGATCGGCGTCCGGAAGTGCTCCCCGCCGCGGATCGGATCGCACTGATAGAGGTAGTAGGGCCGCACGCGCATCTTCATCAGGCCCGTGCAGAGCTGCCGGATCGTCTCGACCTCGTCGTTGACGCCCTTCAGCAGCACGGCCTGGTTGTTCAGCGGGATTCCCGCGCGCGACAGCCGGTCGCAGGCGGCGGCGGCCTCCGCCGTCAGCTCGCGCGGATGGTTGAAGTGCACGTTGACCCAGAGCGGGTGGTAGCGCGCGAGCATCTCGCACAGCTCCGCGTCGATGCGCTGGGGCAACGACACCGGCACGCGGCTGCCGATGCGGATGATCTCGAGGTGCGGGATCGCGCGGAGCTTCGCGAGGATGGACTCGAGCTTCCTCGTCCCGTAGGTCAGCGGGTCGCCGCCCGACACGACGACGTCCCGCACCGCCTTCGTGCGCGCGATGTACTCGACCATCCGGTCGATCTCGACGTCGGGCACGGCGTCCTCGTACATGATCCGCTTGCGCGTGCAGTAGCGGCAGTAGATCGCGCACGAGTTGGAGATCACCATGAGCACGCGGTCGGGATAGCGGTGCGTGATCCCCGGCACGGGCGAGTACTGCTCCTCGGCCAGCGGATCCTCGTCGCCGACGTCGCGGAAGGTGTACTCCTCGACGATCGGCGCGATCTGGCGCAGGATCGGGCAGGCGGCATCCCCCGCGTCGACGAGCGCGAGGTAGTAGGGCGTGATGCCCATGCGGAAGTCGCGCAGCACCTCGCGCCGCATGTCCCACTCCTTGGCGGGGAAGGGCAGGAGCGCCGCGAGTTCTTCGAGTCGCGTGACGCGGTTCTTGTACTGCCACTTCCAGTCGTTCCACTCCGCGTCGCTCGCCTGCGGGAAGAACCTGGCCCGGCCGGTGTTCGCGCGCGCGGGGATCTCCAGATGTTCGGTCGGGGAACTCGCTGGGGGATGCGGTTGTGTCATGGGGTCCCGTCGGGCGGATGTTCTAGCGCTTGTGCGCGCCTCGAAACAGGAGCTCGCGACGACTTTTGGCGAAGTGGGAAGCGTGTGGAGAACGCGTCGAGAGGTTCTGGAATCCGGTGGAGAGCCGCGACCTCACGCTTCCACGAGCCGGCGCCAAGGCCGGTACACCGCGGCGGCGACCGCCAGCACCCCGAGACCGATCGCCGCGCTCTTCGGCTCGGCCTGCGCCAGCGTTCCGACGACGACGGCGGCCGCGAGGAGCGCGTAAAGGATCGGGGCGAGCGGGTAGAGAGGGCTCGCGAAGGGTCGGGGGATCTCTGGCCGCCGGGAGCGGAGCCGGAGGAGGGCGACGGCGACGAGGAAGTGGAAGATCCACTCGACGAACACCACCGATTCGACAAGGAGGTCGGCCTGTCCCCAGGTCCAGTAGGCCAGCGCGATGCCGCCCTGGGCGAGGAGCGCCTCGACCGGAGCGCCGGTTCGCGGGTGGGTCCGCGCGAAGCGGGCGAAGAACAGGCCCTCCCGCGCCATGGCCACGTAGAGCCAGGGCGACGTCACGATGATCGCGATCGTGATCCCCAGGGCCGAGATGGCGATGGCCGCGCGCAGGATCTCGCCGCCCGTGGGCCCGAGGGTCCGGCGGGCCATCTCGCTCGCGAAGGCGGGGTCGGAAATCAGCCCCTCGATCCCGAGCACGCGCAGATAGGCGCCGTTGATCGCCAGGTAGGTCAGGACGACGCCCAGGATCCCCAGGACGATCGCGCGCGGGACGTTCCTGGCGGGGTCGCGGACCAGGGGCGCGACGTAGCAGAGCAGCTGCCACCCGCCGAAGGCGAACAGGACCGGGAGGAGGGCGCGGACCATTCCCAGCGCCAGCCCGCCCTCGGGAGGGATCGGGGGTGCCGCCACGGGCGGCGCCGGCGACGCGAGGAGCAGGCCGACGCCCGCCATCGCGGCGATCGCTCCGAGCTTGATCGCCATGCACGCGTTCTGGAGCGTGGCTCCCGCCTTCGCGCCCAGCATCGCGAGGCCGGTGACGAGGACGATCGTCGCCGCGCCGGCCGTGAAATGCAACGGCTCGGGCAGCCCGGGGACGCTCGAGACCAGGACGCGGACGATGACGGACAGCGCGCCGGTCGAAACCACGCACAGGACGATCCACGCGAACAGGTACGCGACGAACGGTCCGAAGGCCTCGCGCAGGAAGACGTACCAGCCCCCGGCCTTGGGGAACGACGCTCCGAGCTCGGCGAAGGTCAGCCCGGCCGCGATCGCGATGAGGCCGCAGATCACCCACATCGCCAGGAAGGCTGTCGGGTGGGGGACGTGCTGCGCCACGAGGCGCGGCGTGTAGAAGATCCCGACGCCGATGATCCCGCCCATGACGAGCAGCGTCGCGTCGAGCGGGGAGAGCTGCCTGGGCATCGGAATACGGTACCAGGTCAGTTCTTGCGGGATCCGAGCCGCGGACTGGCGCGACGAGGCGACTCTGCTCGGCTCCCGGAAGAACTGACCTGGTACCGTATTCCGATGCGCCTCGGGCTCGCCTGCCTCGGCCTCGCCGCGGCGGTCTTCCTCGTCTTCGGCCGCGTCGCTTGGCACGAGTTCGTCGCCTACGACACCCGGGTCTACATCACGGAGAACCCGTGGGTCAGGCAGGGGCTGACCCTCGACGGCGTCGCGTGGGCGTTCACCAGCGTTCACGCGGCCAACTGGCACCCGCTGACGTGGATCTCGCACATGGTCGACGTCGACCTGTTCGGGCCGCGTCCGGGGCTCCATATGCTCGAGAACGTCGCCTGGCACGCGGCGAACTGCTGCCTCCTTCTCATGGCGCTCGCGAGGATGACCGGGACCTTCTGGCGGAGCCTCTTGGTCGCCGCCCTCTTCGCGGTGCACCCGCTGCACGTCGAGTCCGTGGCGTGGGTCGTCGAGCGCAAGGACGTGCTCGCGACCTTCTTCGGGTTCCTGTGCCTCCTCGCCTGGGAGCGCTGGACGCGGCGAGAGCGGCGATCGGACCTCGTCCTGGCCTGCCTCTTCCTCGCGCTCGGGCTCCTGGCGAAGCCGATGCTCGTCACGTGGCCCTGCGTGCTCCTGCTCTTCGATCTCTGGCCGCTGAAGCGCACGCAACTCGGCGCGCGTCGGCTCTTCCTCGAGAAGCTGCCGCTCTTCGTGCTCGCGGCGGGTTCCGCGGCCGTGACCGTGATCGCGCAGCGTGCGGGGGGAGCGATGCAGAGCCTCGAGAACTTGGCACTGGGCCCGCGCATCGCCAACGCGGGCCTCGCGTACCTCGGGTACCTCGGGAAGACGTTTTGGCCGGCCGACCTCGCGTTCTACTACCCATCCGCGGGGGAGCACGCACTCGCGGCGTTCCTCCTGCTCGCGGTCGTGACGGGAATCGTCGTGGCGGCCCGCGGGAGGATGCCCTACCTGCTCGTCGGCTGGCTCTTCTTCCTCGGCACGCTCGTGCCGGTGATCGGCCTCGTCCAGGTGGGCGGGCAGGCGATGGCGGACCGGTACACGTACATCCCGCTGATCGGCGTGTTCGTCGCCCTCGCCTGGCTGCCCGCGCTTCGCCCGCCGATCGCGGGAGCGGTCGTCCTCGTGCTCGGCTTCCTCGCCTGGCGCCAGGTCGGGACTTGGAAGGACACGCAGACGCTCGCTCGCCACGCGCTCGCCGTGACCGAGGGGAACCACGTCGCGCACGACCTGCTCGGCTCGACCTTCCTCGACGCAGGCCGCCTCGGCGAGGCGGAGAACGAGTTCCGCGCCGCGCTCGCGATCGCGCCCGGCGACGCCGAGGCGGCCAGCAATCTCGCGGCGGTGCTCGACCTCCAGGGTCGCCCGCGGGAGGCCGAGGAGGTCCTGCGCGCCGCGCTGGTTCTCTCGCCGACGCGCGCGGTGCTCCACCGCAGGCTCGGGCTCGTGCGGCTGAGCCTGGCCCGACTCCTCCTGCAGGAAGGCCAGGTCGGAGCGGCGGAACGCGAGCTCGCGCTGGCGATCGAAGCCAACCCCGGCGACGCCGAGGCGCGGCGAGGTCGTGCGCGCGCGCTGCTCCTGCTCGGAAGGGAGCGGGAGGCGAGGGACGAGCTCGAAGAGGTCCTGCGCCTCGCACCGGCCTACGCGCACGCGATGGGGGACCTCGCCTTCCTCCTCGCGACGACGGCGGATCCGGCGCTGCGCGATCCCGCGCGCTCGCTCGCTCTGGCCGAGCAGGCTTCCCACGCGACCCAGGGCCGCGCGGCCGGCGTCCAGGACGCGCTCGCCGCGGCCCACGCTGCCGCCGGACGCTTCGCGGACGCGATCGCCGCGGCCGAGGGAGCCGCGGCGCTCGCGCGGCATGCTGGGGAGGTGGAGATCGCCGCGCGGATCGAGAAGAGGCTCGCGGCCTACCG
>JBJXFB010000087.1:0-64504 GCA_046155895.1 Planctomycetota bacterium
GTACCGTATTCCGGTCGGTACCGTATTCCGGTCACTCGCGCCGCAGAGCGTGGGTCGGGCGCATGCGCGCCGCACGCAGAGCCGGCACGGCTCCGCCGAGGAGTCCGAGGACCACGGCGAAGGTGACTGCCGTGACGAGGACCTCCGGCGTCACCCGAAACGCGAAGGCGACTTCCGTGAAAGTCTGGAAGTTCATCGTCCCGGTGTCGGTTCCGTTGATCGGCAGCGTCATCAGGCAACCTGCCACCCCGCCCAGCAGGCCGAGGAGCAGCGCCTCGAACATGAACGCCGAGAAGATCGCGTAGGGCCGGAAGCCCACCGAGAGCAGGATTCCGATCTCGTGCGTGCGCGCGGAGAGCGCCGCGAGCATCGTGTTCGTCGCGGTGAAGACCGCGCCCACACCCATGATGATGGCCAGGAAGAAGCCCAGACCCTTGAGCACGGCCGACATCGCGAGGGTCTGCGAGGTGAGGTACTCGCGTTCCGTCATCACTTGCGAGGGGACCTGCGGGTCGTCCTCCAGGCGCTCCGCGAGCGCCTTGACGTCCGTCCCGGCCTTCAGGCGCGCGATGATCCGGTTGTAGATGGGCCGCTCGAGCGCCTCCGCCATCCGGTTCCGGTCGCCCCAGATCTCCGAGGAGAACGGTCCGTCTTGATCGAAGATGCCCACGACGCGGAAAGGAGTCGTGTTGAACTGGATCACGTCGCCCTCCTGGCAGTCGCGGATCCGGTCGACGAGCTTGCGGCCGACGATCACCTCGTCCGAACCGGGTTCGAAGCGGCGGCCGCTGAGGATCTGCAATCCGTCGCCGTGGATCTCGAAGGTCATCGGCTGGACGCCGCGGATGGGCACGTTCGTCTCGCCGCCGTCGAGCTTGAAGCGCCGTACAGCCAGGTAGCTCTCGCCCGAGACGAGCGGCTTGCCCTGGGCGTTCAGCTCGAACTCGGGGAGGCTCTTCATGAGGATCTCGGCGCGCTCCAGGGTGAAAATGCTCTCTCCCTCGGATTGCGCCCCGGGTCGCATGAACACGGCGACGTCTTCGCTGCCGCTCTCGCTGAAGAGCTTCTCGAACCCTTGCTGGAGCGCGAGGACGCCCGCGAGCACGGTGACCGTCGCGCCGATGCCGAGGACGGTGAGCACCGTCGAGCTCTTCCGGACGAAGAGGCTCCGGGTGTTGTAGGAAAAAGGGACGAGAGCCATGTTCAGACCGCGGCGCGCATGGCCTCGACCGCCTTGAGCCCGCGTGCGCGAAGAGCGGGCGCGATCCCGGCCAGCAATCCGAGCCCGAGCGTGAGCACGGTCGCTTGGATCATGGTGGAGCCGGTCACCATGTAGTTCGGGAAGAAGGTCGCCAGGAACCTCTCGATCGCCGGTTCGGTGATCTTGGCCAGCAGGATCCCGAGTGCGCCGCCCAGGCCGCACAGCACGAGCGACTGGAGGAGCATGAGGCCGAACAGGCCCATGTCCGTGAAACCGAGCGCCTTCAGGACGCCGACGTCGCGCGTCTGCTCGCGCGCCGACATCAGCATCGTGTTCAGCACGGCGAGCAGGATCGCGAGCATCACGCCGCCTCCGATCGAGGCGACGAAGAAGGGCACATTGCCGATCATCGAGACGAACTGCTTCTGGAACTCCTGCTCGGTCGTCGTCTGGACCTTCTGGGGGCCGTGCTCGTACAGCGCGTCGATCGTGCTCATGATCGCGGTCGCATCCGCGTCGGGCTCGGTCCGCAGCACGTAGATCCCCGCGCCGCGAGGGCCCATGGATTCCCCGGATTCGAGCGCCTCGTCGAGGAACTTGTTGTGGAAGAACAGGGTGTTCTGGTCGATCGTCGGCTTGCTCGAACGGTAGATCGCCGCGATCTTGAAGTCCCACGCCGAACCGTCCACGCGCGGGAAGATCGTGCCGATGATCGGAAACGTGTCCCCCACCTTCTTGCCGTACTTCTCGGCGGTAGCCTGGCCGACGACGCAGGCCGTACGTTCCCTCCTGAAGGTCTCGTACGACCCGTCGATGATCTCGATCTCGGGGTAGACGTCGAGGAGCGCTTCGGGGTCCGTGGCGAACTGCGCAAAGAAGTTCTTGGGCTCCTGGTAGAAGCCGCCGAACCAATTCCATCGGCAGACGTTGGCGACCCCCTCGACCTCCCTGAGCTTCGGCTCGTAGGAATCGGGCAGGTAGACGAACAGGCTGACCGAGGACTGGACGACGAGACGGTTCGTCGAGGAAGCCTTCACGCCGGCTTCGAGCGCCACGACCAGGGAGCGCAGGGCGCAGAGCAGGAAGATCGCCACGGTCATGGAGAGCACGGTCAGCACGAAGCGAACCTTGTGCTTCAGCAGATTCTTGCGGACGAGGCGCAGCGGGATCATGTCACACCTGGGCCGTCGCGCGGGCCGGCTTGCGCTCGATCCTCCCGAGCTGCCCCTTGTCGAGGTGCACGATCGTCTGCGCCCGTTCCGCCGCGTGCGGGTCGTGCGTGACCATCAGGATGGTCTTCTTCATTTCCTCGTTGAGCTTGGCGAGCAGACCGAGGACCTGCTCGGCCGAAGTCCGGTCGAGGTCGCCCGTGGGCTCGTCAGCGAGGATCAGCTTGGGATCGGTGACGAACGCGCGGGCGATCGCTGCGCGCTGCTCCTGCCCTCCCGAGAGCTGCGAGGGCCTGTGGTGCATGCGGTCCGCGAGCCCGACGAGCTGGAGCGCGTACTCCGCGTGCTGCCTGCGTTCACGGCGCGAGAGCCCGGTCAAGAGCAGAGGGAGCTCGACGTTCTCGAGGGCGGTGAGCACGGGGATCAGGTTGAACCCCTGGAAGACGAACCCGATCGTGCGCGCGCGCCACGCCGCCAGATCCGCCCCGCTCATCGCATTCAAGTCGTCTCCGGCGACGCTGATGTCGCCTGCATCGGGTCGATCGAGGCCGCCGATCATGTTGAGCAGGGTGGTCTTCCCCGAGCCCGAGGGACCCATCATGGCGAAGAACCCCCCCTCCTCCATCTCGAGATTGAGGCCGTCGAGCACCTTCAGGACCTCGCCACCTCGCGTGTAGGACTTGGTCAACTTCCCGATTCGAACGATCGCCGACGTCATCGGTCCTCCTTCAGCTCCCCTTGCCCACGCGCACGCGGTCGCCGTCTTCGAGGCTGTCCGGCGGGGACAGCACGATCGTCTCCCCTTCCGACAGCCCCGCCGAGACGACCCTCCGGCTCGCGCGTTCCGCGCCCAGAGAGATCTTGCGGAAGTTCACGCGGTCCCGTTCGAGGACGAACACTCCGCTCTCGCCGCCGACCCTGACGATCGCCCCGGCCGGGATCAGCACGACGGGCTCGGCGGCGGCGGCATCGGGCGAGACAGGCTCCTGCGCGCCCTCTCTCTCGAACACGACGCGCACGCCCATCTCGGGGCGCAGCCTCTCATCGCGCTCCAGGAAGGCGACGCGCACCTCGACGGTCGCCTTCGTGCGGTTGGCTGTCGGCCAGATGCGATCGACCCGAGCGGGGTAGGCCTTCTCGGGAAACGCGTCGAGGTAGACCTTGGCGCCGCGGCCGATCTCGACCGCCGCGAGGCTCGTCTCGGGGACTTCGGCCTGCACCTCGAGGGAGGCGAAGTCGACCATCGTCACGACCGAGCCGCGCGCGCTCGAGCCGCCCTGGACGTTCGGACTCACGACCTCGCCCACCTCGGCGTCCTTGAGCACGACGATGCCGTCGAAGGGCGCGCGCACCTCGGTCTTCTCGAGCGTCGCCCGGGCCTGGTCGCGCGTCGCCTTCATGGCTTCGACGCGCGCGCGCGCTTCCTTCTCGGCGACGGCGGAGACGGCGATCTGCGACTCCGCCCAGAGGATGGCCTTGGCGGCGGACTCGAGCCGGGAACGTGCCGCCGAGACCTGCGCGGTCGCCGACTCGAGCCGGCTCTTCGTCGCATCGCGGCGTTCGATCGAGCCGACGCCTTCCGCGAGGAGCTTCGCGGCGCGCAGGGACTCGATCTCGGCCAACGCGAGCTCGGCTTCGGTGCCGGTGAGATCCGCTTCGGCCGCCCCGCGCAGGGAACGGAGCCGGCCCAGGTCGTTCTCGACCACGGTCCGCTCCGCAGCGGATCGCTCGAGGCCCGCCTCGGCGAGCGCGAGATCGGCCTCCGCGCGCCGCAGGAACGCGGCGTACTCCTCCGAGTACAGCCGCGCGACGACGTCACCCCTCTTCACGACCGAGCCTTCCTCGACGTTCATCTGCACGATGCGTCCGGGCGTGTCGGCGGAGAGCGCGGCGCGCGTCTTGGCGATGACGTACCCGTTCGCGGACGTGCCGCTCGCGGCAGCGGCCGTGGCGGCGCTCGTCTTCGAGACGCGCATCACCGAAACCTCGGGAAGGCGGAAGCGGTCGACGAGAGCGAGCACCGGCCGATGAAAGACCCACAGGAGGACGCCGAGGAGGACGAAGACCACGAGCGGTCCCATCCATCGCGGCCGGCGCCGCGAAGGCGCGGGGCGCGCGGTCTCTCCGCGGTCGATCTTGAGCGGCTGGAGGTCCATCAGAGTCCCTTCGGACGCGCTCGGGCCGGCCGGTCGGGCCCAGTACGTTAATCACCAGGACGAAGCGCGAAAAGGGAACTCACTCCCCGCCCGCGAAGAGCGGCAGGAGCGTCCCCGAGATCTTCTGGTAGAGCTGCGCGGTCGCGCGGCAGTCCCGCAGGCAGTACTCCCCGATGTCATCGATGCGCCCGGAGCGGTAGACGCGGGAGACTTGGCTGCCGTCGATCGAGCCCGTGGGGCTCTCGATGTCGAAGCGGCGGCACCAGTACTCGAGGGAGTAGCGGTCGCGCGTCGCGCCCATGAACGAGAAGACCTCCATGAGGTCGCAGTGCTCGTCGATCCGGTAGCGGTTGCCGAGGAGGTTGCGCGAAGGCTTGACGCCGAGCTGCGCCGAGCGGATCGATAGCATCGGACCGTCGTAGCCCCGGCCGTGGAAGCTGACGAGGCGCGGCAGGCCGGTCTTCGGCGCGCGCGCGACGAGCTTCCAGAACTCGGCCAGGATCGCGGCCTCGTCGCCGCGGAAGATCTTGGCGTTCGGGACCTTGTTCCAGTCGCGGATGTCCTCGCTCTTGCCCTCGAGGAGGATGAGCCCGCGGTCTTCCCCGACGAGCCACATGCCGATCGCGATGATCTTGCCCAGGCCCGGGTAGAGCCCGGTGCGCTCGGGGATCGCCTCGCGCTTGCCCTCGTCGCCCTCGCGGGAGAGCAGGTACCCCCGGGTGATCTCGTCGACTTCCTCCCAGGGGAATCCGGCGACCTCGATGTCGAAGGCGATGGTGGAAGCGGGCATGGGGGCCGGATGCTACCCAACCGCGGCGCCTTCGGCCTCGTAATGAGTTCGTCCCACCCCTGGGCGGCACTTGGCTTCGCGGCCGAGATTCATTCTGCTGGGAGCTCCAACGAGCCGCGGGTCGATCCCAGAGGACGCCCGTTGGGGAGCCCGCCGCCGAACATGATCCTCCTCGCTCTGATCCTCGGAACACTGCCGGCCGCGCCGAACGCGGACTCGATCGACGATCCCGCCACGGCCAGCGCCACGGAACCGGAACGCCCCGCGCGCTGGACGCTGGACGAGATCTTCGCCGCGCTGCGCCAGGTCGAGACGGGCGGCAGCAAGAGCGGCGGCCGGCGCTCGGTCGGTGACGGAGGCAAGGCGATCGGACCGCTCCAGATCCATCGCGCCTATTGGCAGGACTCCGGAGTTCCCGGCCGCTTCGAGGACTGTCGCGAGTTGTCCTACGCGCGCAAGGTCGCCCTCGCCTACTGGCGCCGGTACTGCCCGAAGGCGCTCGAGGCCCTCGACGCCGAGACGCTCGCCCGCGTGCACAACGGCGGCCCCAAGGGAGCTCGGAAGGAGAGCACGAAGGTCTTCTGGAGCAAGGTCGAGCGCGAGCTGGCGCGGCGGCGCGAGAAGTCCCGGTTCTGCTGACCGGGAGTCAGCTCCCCCAAGTGATCGCTACCGCCCCCGTCGCGTTGAACGTGCTGCCCGCGGGCGAGGGGCAGAACGTCGGGTTCCCGTCGCGGTAGTAGGTCTGGTAGTCGCGGTTCGCGCCTGCACCCAGCGGATCGCCGAGCGCGGCGGAACGCGCCGAGACCGACGGATCGCCCGCCTGGGGCGCGATGACGACTCCCCCGCTCGCGCTCCTGACGTACAGCCGCTTGAGCGTTCCCCCCGCGCAACGCAGGCCGTCGCCGAAGTTCACGGGCGAGATCGTCGCGTTGCCCTGGATCACGATGCTCAAGGACGTCGGCAGCTCTCCCGAGCTCGTGAGCACGACCGTGTCATTGGACAGGCTGGCGTTGCCCGTCGCGGACAGGAGCGCTCCACCGGTCCCCGCCGAGTTGTCGCAGCCGCTCCACCACATGCCGACGTTCCCGCACGGGCAGGGCCCGGCGCTTCCGTCCCCGAAACAGAAGCTCATGAAGGGCGGCGGCCCGCTGACCGGGACGACCGCCGGGATGCTCACGTCGGTCGGCGTGCCCGGCTCGAAGAGCCCTACGCTCACGGAGCCGTTGACGGGCGGGAGGTCCGAATCGAAGCGGAAGTTGTAGGTCGTGCTCCATCGCACGGCGTTCGCGCTCGGGTTCGCCGCGAACGTGTCCGTCGAGAACACGACCTGCCCGCCGCCCACCGCGATGTTCCAGTCGGTGCCGTCGAAGTTCACGTTGCCCGGGCCATCGCCGGAGTGGTAGTCGACGTCGTGGAAACCGGTGTTCGACACGTTGCCGGCGGCGGGCACCGGGACCAGGAACGAACGGGCGTTCCGGTGGGAGCTCTGGTTGTGCAGCGCGTACTCGTAGTGCCACAGGCCTCCTCCGAGGTCCGTCGCGCGCGAAGCGAGGAGGAGCCGGCCGTCCGAGGGCACGTGGACGTCGCTGACCGTCACCCCGGGATCGGCGTCCTGCCAGGCGTAGATCGCCGGACGCTCCTCCTGGGTCGTTCCCATCAGGGCGAAGGTCCATGCGGTCCCCGATCCCGCCACGCCGACCTCGCGGTACGACGAGTTGTTGTCGCCGTTGCCGGCCGCGGCGTCGTCCGCCGCGATGGCCTGGCTTTCCACGAAGTAGCGGGCCGCGCCCGTGCCGCCGGTCGGCTCCAGATCCGCGACGTGCACCTGGAGAAGACGGTTGAGTCCGGAGCGCGGCGGGTTCGCGGGCGGGTAGGGAAACGCCCCGGTCGCCGCGTTGATCTGCCAGCGCGGCCCCCAGCCGATCGTCCCGGCGCCGCCCGCCGAGCTCATCGAATCCGCGCAGCCGATCCCGAGCTCCGTTCCGTCCGTCGGCGTGCAGGTGCAGCGCGTGCCCTGGCTCAAGGCGAAGAATCCGTGGCGCAGCCAGCTCTGCCCGATCTCCTCCATGCGCAACGCTCCGGCGACGGTTTTCAGCCGGTAGAGCGAGCTCCCGTAGACCGGATGGTTCGGCGTGCTCGCCGAGTAGATCACGGGCGTCGAGCCGACGTTGTAGGGCTCGTAGCCGACCGAGAGCGCTTCGATCCCGTTGCTCGAGGTGTAGTTGGCGATGCCCGAGCTGTGCCCCATGACGAGGTCCGGTCCCGGGGATCCGCACGGCGTCTGCGGGAGGAACGGGAGGCATGCGATCGCGATCGAGGTGAGCATGGGGATGCGGCGTTGCGGCCGTCGAGGGCCGGGGTCAGCCGGCATTCTATGCTCGGGCCGAAGTCTCCGCCGCCCGCGTGGCTCGCAGCGCCCGCCCGAGCACGATCGCGGCCAGGAGGAGCAGCCAGAGGCTCCCGGCGAGCGGCTCGAAGGGCGTCCATGATCCCTGCGACGGCAACGTCGAGACCGAGCACCCTCCTCCCCCGCCGCCCGACGAGGCGAACGTGAACGCGCCGTCGATGAGGAAGGCCTGTCCGGTGGCCGGATCGCGCACGAGGACGCTCGCCGAGCCGCCCGGGCGCGCCGGAGTGATGACCTCGAGCGTCTCCGCGTCGATCCACGTCACCATCGCCGCAGCGTCTCCGCCGGTTCCGGTGTCCGCGTCCGCGCCGAACACGACCTCGCTTCCCGGGGAGAACTCCGCACCACGGATCGTCACCCGGTCGCCGCCGGAGGTCGAGCCCCGGGCAGGATCGACGGAGTCGATGGACGGATCCGCTCCGGCCGCGAAGGTGAACGCGGCGGTGCCGCGCGAACCGCCTGGATGGAGGACCTCGAGCTCGTACGGGCCGCCCGCGGTCCCCGCATCGGTCGTAAAGCTGAGTCGCGTCGCGTCGTCGACGACAACCTGGCTCTGCGCGACGCCGTCGATGCGCACCGTGCATCCGGGGACGAAGTCCTGCCCGAGCAGGACGACACGCGTCCCGCCCGCCGCGCTGCCCGCCTCCGGGAACACGGAGTCGATCCGGGGCATCGTCGCCGCGTCGAAAGCGGCGATCCGGCGGCCTTCCACGCCGCTGGGGTCGATCACGACGACGTCGTGCGTGCCTTCGATCGTGGCGGCGGTCGTGAGCTCGATCGTCCCCGCATCGACCACCGTGCAGCCGCCGGGCAGGCCGTCCTCGTACACGACGTCACCGATCACGACGCGCGCGCCCGGAGCGAAGCCGGTTCCTTCGATCGTGAGAGCCGTTCCGCCGGCCGTAGAACCCGCGTCGGGGACCACGCTCGCGACCGTCGGATCCTCGGGCGTGATCTCGAGCGCGGCCACGAGGATGCTCCGCTCGCCGCTAGGGCTCGTCGCGGTGAGATCCGCGTGTCCAGGCTCCGCTCCGGCAAGAACGGTCACCTGGAAGGTCACCGCATTGCCGAGCCACGCGGTCGCGACCACGTCGATCGAGGGTTCGCTCGCCGCGAGCGTCGATCCGGGGGCGAGGCCGGAGCCTCGCACCGCGAGGGACTGCGCCTGCCCCGCGATGCAGCGCAGCGGGTAGCGGTCGGAGTTCCTCCCGAGGCTGATGGGCACGTCCGGGTCCACTCGCTGGCTCCCGACGGCGATCGTCTGGCCCGTCCCCACCGCGAACGCCCCGAAGAGCGTCGATCCGAAGTCGACCGCGACCGTGTGGCCCGGACCCAGGTTCGCCGCCGAGACCGGGAAGTCGAGCGGCGTGGCGAACAGCGTGTAGGTCCCCGCGTCGAGCCCGACGATCTCGAAGGCGCCCGCGGCGCTCGCCAGCGCACCACCCGCCGTGCGGCCGCTCGCGTCGCGCGCGACGACGTGCGCTCCCGCGACGACGGAGTCGTCCGAGGCGCGCCGAATCGTGCCTCGGATGGCCGCGAAACCCGCCGCAGGGTAGGCGTCGCGCATCCCCAGGACGTCGTCGCGGGAGAGCGAGCGGTGCAGGATCGAGGTCGTCGCGACGTAGGGGTGCATCGTCGCGCCGGCCGAGCCCGAATGGTCGAGACCCAGGAAGTGCCCGAGCTCGTGCGCCGCCACGTCCTCGAGGTCGTAGCTCCCCGGCTCTCTCGACGTGGTGAAGCCGTAGCCCGCGCCGTTGAACAGGACGTCCGCGTCGGTGATGCGCCCGTCGCTCGCGAACCACAGCGGCGTGATCGCGACGATGCCCGTGCCGGACGGGAAGTAGCCCGAGGCGTTCGTCTCGTCGAAGAGGAGCAGATGGATCCCGTCGGCTTCCCAGTCGGACCTCGCCTGCTGCGCGGGTGTGGCGTCCTCGGCCAGGCGGGCCCTCGAGCCCGGCGCGCCGTTCCAGGCCGCGATCGCGTTCCGGAAGGCCGGGAAATGCAGACCTGGAGCGATGTCGTCCGAGCCCGCGGAGGAGATCACGACGCGGATCGAGTGCGGATTCGCCCAGTAGAGCTCCGAGCCGTTGCCCGAGTGCCGCAGCCGGACGTGCCCGAACGCGCTCGCCCCCGCGACGAGGAGAACGACCGAGGCGAACCCGATCCGCCCCGGGCGCCTCACCGCCGCACGCCTTTCGATCGCCGCCGCGCGGCCGCTGCCTCGATCTCGGCGAGCGTTCCGGCATAGTCGAGGACCGCGCGTGCGGGCACGCTTCCCGCGGGCTCGATGACGGTGAGTCCCTCGCAATCGCGGATCAAGCGCTTGGAACCGGAGCGGTCCGTTTCGACCCTCAACCGCCCCTGCGCGAGGCCAACGGGCATGCGCATCCCGCTCGCGTCCGCTCCCGAAAGGAAGAGGATGGCTTCCTCCCCGAGCGCGAGGCGCGGAAGCCCGGGGATCGTCATACCCCGGCCGTCGGGCAGCACGCCTCCGGGGATGCGGATCACGCGCACGGCCTGGGGCTCGCCCCAGAGAGTCCGCGCCACCTGGATCGTGTACTCGGTGTCGATGCGCCGGCGGCCTTCGAGCACGGCTCGGACTCCGATCACGCGGCCTTCCAGGCACAGCTCGGAGCGCTGGAGGAGCTCGGGGACCTCCAGGCGCACGGCGGTCCCCGCCCGGAGGCCGGAGGAACCCGCGAGCAGGACGGCCGGGAGGAGGAGCCGGCGGAGGAGCGCGGGGAGGCTGGGCATGGGTCGATAGAGGCCTCCGCGCTTCTTCGACAGGCTCCAGGCCCCCCTTGAAGACCTTTCCCGACCTCGCTCGCGCCAGCGGGATAGCCTTCGGATGCTCCCCCGGGGTGGATCCCCGGTCCCCATGACCCCCGAAGAGATGCTGCGCAAGATGTGCGTCCGTCACGGCCTCCCGCCGGACTACGCCACCAAGCTCGTCCCGGTCGTCCGGCGGGCCATGGAGTCGCCCGAGGAGGTCCGGGAGAGGATCCTGGCGATGGTCGAGGGCAACCTGGCCCAGCACGCGGCCGATCTCGACGACCCGCCGGCGCTGTCGAACGACCCCGACGACGCCGTGCTGCTCGCGGTGGCGCGCCTGATGCACCACTGGGTGCCGTCGGAGAACGCGCTCGATCCGAAGAACGGCCTCGACGGGTTCGACATCACGGGGCTCCAGACCCCCTGAAACCGCGGCGGGCGGCTCCTCGAGGAGGAACCGCCCGCGCTGGATGCGTCGTCGGAAGGAGCTGGGCTACTTCTTGCCCTTCTTCTTCTCGCCCATCTTGATCTCGAGAGGGTCGCAGGTGCCGTCCTCCTTGACGACCACCTCGGCCTTCTCCTTGCCGAGCTTCTCGTGCCAGAGCTCGGCCTTGTACTTCCCGGGCTTCAGGCCGCTGATGGAGAAGGAACCGTCCTCGGCCGTCACGGCGTAGTAGGGCGTGTCGGTCACGAAGATGTAGGCCGACATCCAGTCGTGGATGTCGCACTTGACCTGGATCTTGTCGCCCTTCGCCAGCATCTGCTCCTCCTTGGAGCCGGGCGCGATCGTCTTGTTCAGGGAGTCGTTCTTCGTCGCGTAGGTGTGGACGTTGTGCGACACCTCGTCGGAGTTCAGGAAGAGGACCTTGCCGCCCGCGGGCAGGACGCGGACGTGCGGCACGAAGCGGCACTGCTTCTGGTCGATCTCGACCGGCTCCGCCGAGGGCTCGACCTTGGCGTCCGGCACGTCGATCGTGATCACGACGTTGGCGATGCCGCCGTCCTTGGAGACGACGAGCGTCGGATCCGTCGTGTCCATCGTCTGCCCCGCGCCGTGGCAGCCCTTGGCTTTTTCTTCCGTGATCGCGAGTGGCTTCAGCTCGGGCGCCTTGCCGTCGAATTTCACGGAGCCCGTGACCTTGCCCTCGGTGGCGGGGGTCGTCGAGGCGAACGCGACGCTGCCGATGGCCGCGATCGCGAGGAGGATCGGTGTCTTCATGTTTTTCTGCATTCCTGGCTGAAAGGGTTCGAGAACGAAGGGGTGTGCGGGCGTTCGACGCGGGTGGCCACGCCTATTGGCTCATGGGCGCCGCCCGGTCCATGTTGAACAGCCAGTCGAGCACGGACTGGATCTGCTGTTCGTTGGAGGAATCCGGGTAGACGTTCTGGTACTGCGGAGGATCGCCCTGGAAGTTCCCTGGCATCGAGGTGCCGGGGTACACGAGGCCCGGGTTCCAGAGCCAGTCCTCGACCCAGGCCTCGCGCAGGCGCTCGTGGGTCAGGAACAGGTCGGGTCCCCAGGAGAGCGGGGAATCCTTCTGGTCGGGCGGAACGCCCTCGTGCCAGTGGCACTGGTAGCAGTTCGGCCCTTGCAGGCCGACCTTCTGGCCCAGGGAGATCGGGCCGCCGTGACCTGCGAGTTCCCGGCTGCGCGCCTCGAGGTGCGTGGGCGCCCGGCGGTGGACGGACTCATAGGCGGGATCGACGGGACCGGCCATGCGGAAGCCGCGGCTCTCGCCAAAGGCGCGGAGCTTGGCGAATCCCCCCGTGATGTCGGCTGCGGATCCTCGTTCGATCCCGAGGACGACCTTGGGGTCGAGGCCCGCGCCGCGCGCCACCTCGTCGAGGGGGAGCGTGCCGGATTGCTCGCGCAGCAGACTGACCTGCGGCCAAACGCGCTCGGCGTCGTCCTGGTGGCCTTCCTTGAGCTTCATCCCGAGCGCGAGGCGCATCGTCCTCGCGTAGCGCGAAGGCCAATCGCGCGCCGAGGCGTTCGCGAAGTAGTCCGCGATCGCACCCGCCTCGTCGCCATCGTAGTGGAAGGTCGGCATCCGCACGCGGATCTGCTGGCGCAACGGCACCGGATCGTTGAGGAAGCCGAAGAACCAGTTGCGCTGCAGCTTCCCGCCTTCGTCGACGAGCACGGGCGGCGCGTAGGTCCAACGGACCTTGTCGTAGGGCTCCTCCGAGTAGTTGCGGAAGACTCCGTCGACGTCCTCGACCTTGCCTTCGCCGTCGGGGTCCGCGGTGAGATAGGAGACGGCCTCCTCGGGGTCGGTTGCCTCCGGATCGAAGCGCGGCGCGCCGTAGAAGTAGTAGTCGGTCACGACATCCACGAACCGCCCGCCGTTGGGAGGCGAGACGGCGATCAGGTTCTTGCGCTCGACGCTCACGTTCTCGCCCGGAAGCCCGACGTCCGGCGCGGCGGCGAGCAGGCGCAGTCCGATCTCCTCGACCTCCTCCTCGTTCTCTTCCTCGTAGTTCTTGATCCACGCCTCGAGAGCGGCGAGATCGGTCATCGGAGGGGGCATCTTGGCGGACTCGAGCGGCGTGAGCTCGGCCGACACGGTGTGCTCGACCCCGTCCGCGTCGCGGAAGGTGACTTCGCCGGGCTCGAGGACGTGACAGGCCGCGCAGTTCTTCTGACGCATGGCGCGCAGGCCTGCGTCCATCGACTGCTCCTCGGTCGTCGGGACCATCTTCGCGCGCTGGACCTCGTCGTCGACGAGGCCCACGACGAAGGTCGCGATCGAGTCCGCCTGCTCCTCGGTGAAGGCGAAGTACGGCATGCGCAGCTTCTCCTTCGGGTTCTTGATCTTCTCGAGGTCGAAGGAGCGCGGCGCGTGAAGCTTCCGCTGCAGCCAGCCCTCGCGGTAGGAGTGGTCGAGCATCGGCCGGCCGCCGAGGTCCTTGTAGGCCGCGAAACCGAAGTCGAGCTTGTCGACCGTCTTGCTGCCCCAGTTGGAGAGCTCGGTGCCGATCGGCATCTCGTTCTCCATGCCCTTGATCTCGTGGCAGGAGAAGCAGCCCTGGTTGAGGACGATCTGCTCGCCCACCACGACTTCGAGCTTCTCGAGGTCGTCCCAGCGGTGCTCGGGATTCTCGCCCTTCAATCTCCGCTCGAGCTCGTTGCGTCCGAGCTTGTTGAAGAACCAGCGTGCCTGCTCGCGCAGCGTCTCCGCGTCGACGGGACTCGGCTTCTCGACCCAGCCCGCGGGCACTTCGTGGAAGAACGCGTCGGGATCGTCGACGATGTAGGCGGCGACGTCGGACGCGTCCTGGTCGGAGAGGCGCAGGTTCGGCATGCGCGTGTCGGGCCAGTAGCTCTTCGGGTCCTTGATCCAGGCGTAGAGCCACTCGCGATTCACCTTCGAGGCGATGCCGCGCAGGTTCGGACCGTGCTCGTTCGTGTCTTCCTTCTCGAACGCGAGGTCTTCCGTCTTCGCCTCGGTGCCCGGGTAGGGCGCGACGTTGTGGCAGGCGAGGCAGCCCGCGACGCGGAAGACCTCCCGGCCGCGCTCGGCGTTGCCTTCGACGGGAACGGGCGGCATCGACGCCTCCGGCGAGCGCGAGAGGACGAAGGCCGTGACGGCCGCGACCGATGTGTCGTTCCAGGACTGGCCCAGGATCTCCGGGCCCTGGCCGTAGTTCGATTTCGAGATCACCTCGTCCGGCGCGTAATTCTCGAGGTGGAAGACCTGCGGCATCCACGTCGTCGGGCGGAAAGCCTTCGGGTTCGCCACCCAGGCCGCGATCCAGTCGGGGCGCACCTTGGCGCGGATGCCCTTCAGCGACGGAGCCGGCTTGCGGGTCGTCGGGAACCAGTCGACCTTGTGGCAGGCGTAGCAGCCGTACTTCTCGAAGAGCTGGTAGCCCTCCGAGACCTTGGGAGCCTCCTCCGCGATCAGCTCCATCGAGGTCTTGTGGCACTGCACGCAGGAGGCCTCGACGAAGGCGTCCGAGAGCATCGGGTAGTCCCAGTGGTGCTGCTTGTGCCAGTGGTACTCGTCGTACCAGCGCTCACCCTCTTCGGCGTTCGAGGCGCGGTGGTCGGCGCGCACGAAATCGAGCGCCTCGCCCGCGCCGCGGTGGCAGATCGTGCAGCCGACGTCCTTCATCGGGTGCGGCGAGCTGCTGGAGAGGTACAGGTCGAGGCGCGGGTGGGACCGCAGCGGTTCCTTGTCCGCGGCCTCGTCCCAGCCCTCGCGATCGCTCGCCATGTGGCAGCTCGTGCACATGTCGACGCGGATCGTCTTCGTGAAGTTGAGCTCGAAGGTCAGCTTCTCCAGGACGATCTTCTGGACCTGGAGCAACGGGCCGATGAAATCGAGGCCGGGCGCGTCGCGCAGGGCGTCCGCCAGCACGACGGCCTTGTCCGTCGGTGCGAGCTGCTCGACGCGCTTGCGCAGCCTCTCCTGGTCGCGGGTGCCCGCCGCGAGGGCCTTCTCGGCCTCGGAGACCCGATTCATGATCGCCTGGGTCTTCGCCTTGGCGTCCTTGTACTTCGCCTCGATCTCCTCCTTTGCGAGCGCCGTCGTCGCGACCGCGTCGGAAGCCTTGTCGAGCTTCTCCTGCTCGGCGGTCAGGTCGCCGATCTCGCGACGGTGCTCCTCGACGAGGTAGCGCGTCCAGTCGTAGTCGGCCTTCGCGAACTTCGCCTCCTGGTCCTTCACGTACAACTCGCCGTTGACCGCGAACTCCTCGGCCTTCGCCTTCTCGAGCTCTCCCTGCCTGGCCGCGAGGTCCGAGCGCGCGGCCTCGACGGCGGCCTTGAGGGCTGCTTCGCCCTGCTTCGCCGCCGGCGTCTCGAGCGCGTCGAGCGTGGCGCGGGTCTTCTCGAGATCGCGGGCGCGGAACTCGCGCTGGTAGTCCTTCCAGGGCCGATTCCAGTCCGCGACCATCATCCACAGCGAGGCGACGAGGAACGCGAGGCTCGAGAACAAGAACCACTTGTTCAGCGTCGGCGTGAAGTAGTGCGTATCTCCTCGGTCGGCCATGTCGGCGAGTCCTCGTTCAGACGTTGAAGAAGTACTCGGGGATCCCGATGACGTATTTGAGGTTCACCGTCCAGCGCAGGATCATCTTGATCGGCACGAGGCAGAACCACAGGAAGAGGTGGATCATCACGTTGAAGCGGACGGGGCCCATCTGCTCCGCCATCTTCCTGAACACGGTCTTGCCCAGCACCGGCGGCAGGACCACGAAGAACCCGAGCATCGCGACGATCCCCGGCAGCTCACGCATGAGGATCCCGTCGGGGCGCGGCCGGTCGAGCCAGTAGATCCAGAAGTACTCCGACAGGTTCACGTTGACCGCCGGCTCGAGCTTGTGGATGTCCCAGTACTCGAACGGCCCGAAGAAGGACCAGTTCGGGCCCCGCAGGAAGGTCCCCATGATCACCAGGGACACCCACAGGAGCAGGAAGCCGACGAGGAAGAAGCTGACGGCGAAAGGCCGCTCGTCGAAGGTGTAGTAGCCGTTCCCCTTGGGGTTCTTGTCGAGGTAGGGCACCGCCATGAGGCCGACGATGATGAAGCTCGGCAGCAGCACGCCCGCGATCCAGGGGTCGAAGTAGACCAGAAGCTCCTGGAGCCCGAGGAAGTACCACGGCGCCTTCGACGGGTTCGGCGTGCGCGACTGGCTGGCGGGTTCCTCGAGCGGCGCCTCGATCTCGACGCTCCAGACGATCAGGAGCACGGTCATCAGGACGAGGCAGATCAGCTCCGTGTAGACGAGGTCCGGCCACACGAAGACCTTCTGCTTGGCGAGCTCGTTCTCGAGCGTGGCCTCGCCCTTCCGCGAGCGCTCGTCGTTGATCACCGCGCGCCGCAGGGCGAGCCAGGTGAAGAAGATCACCCCGGCGAGCATCCCGACGATCGGGATGTTGTCGCCCTTCGTGACGATCTTGTTGAAGTTCTCGTCGGGGAACGCGAAGACGAAGAGCGCGGTGCCGATCAGCGATCCGACCGCGAACACGATCGGGTTCGTGGCGAGCTTGCGGAACTTCAGGACGAGGAACAGCGCGACGGTGCAGCCGATCGTGTAGGGAATCGGCGCCGAGATCGCGTCAATCAGGTCCTTGATCAGCTGGCCCATGCTCGATTCCGCTCGCCCAGGCGCCTCACAGCGGCCCCGAGATGCCTCCGTCCTTGCGGACCCGCCAGAAGTGGATCGCCATCAGCACGGCCGCGACGAGCGGGAAGCCGACGCAGTGGAGCACGTAGAAGCGCAGGAGAGTCGCCTCGCCGACGAAGCGCCCCGAGAGCAAGGCGAAGCGCACGTCGTCGCCCGCGTGGATGAAGTTGAGGCCGCCGAAGGAGAGCATCGCCGCGCCTGGGCCCTCGTGGCCGAGGAAGGGCGTCGCGCGGGCCATGTTCGTGCCGACCGTCACGGCCCACACCGCGAGCTGGTCCCAGGGCAGCAGGTAGCCCGTGAACGAGAGGAGCAGCGTCAGGACGAGCAGGATGACGCCGACGTTCCAGTTGAACTCGCGCGGCGGCTTGTAGCTCCCGGTGAGGAACACCCGGTACATGTGCAGCCACACGGTGATCACCATGAGGTGCGCCGCCCAGCGGTGCATCTCGCGCATCACGCCGATCGAGACGTACTCCCGCAGCGCGAAGATGTCGCGGTAGGCGAGCTCGGCCGTCGGCCGGTAGTAGAACATCAGCAGGAGACCCGTGATCGTCTCCACGATGAAAAGGAAGAACGTCAGCCCCCCCATGCACCAGGTGTAGGAGAGCCGGATGCCCGACCGGCGCACCTTGACCGGGTGGAGGTGCAGGAAGAAGTTCGAGAGGACCGCGAGCGTCCGGTTCCGCGGCGTGTCGGGGTACCCGTGGCGGAAGATCGACTTCCAGATCTGTGTGGAGCTGACCTTCTCGAGGAGCTTCGGCATCGCGTTCTCGGCGGCGTCCTGGGGATGGCGTCGTCAGGAAACGGGGCGGGGATCGGGGTGGCGGCGGGAGGGGCGGACGGCGCGGAGTCTAACGGCCGGACCTCGGTGGTGGGCCATCGAGCTTCGAATGGGACGCGGCGAGGAGACGGCTCACCCGACGTAGGGCAGGTAGGCCCCCTCCATGCTCCACTGGCCCTTCTCTTCCTGGAACTTGGTGTTCTTGTCGATCAGAAGCTGCCCGTCCTCGGCCAAAGTGATCTTGTAGCGCTCGAGCGGCCGGGGCGCCGGCCCTTCGAAGTGGATCCCGGTCTTCTGGAAGCCCGAGCCGTGGCAAGGGCACTTGAACTTCTCCTCGGCCGCCAGCCAGTTCGGCGTGCACCCCAGGTGCGTGCACACGGTCGAGAGGCAGTAGAAGCCCGCAGCCTCGCGGACGATCCAGATGCCGCGCGAAGCCTTGAAGCGCTCGTCGACCGCGTCGACGGCGAAATCGGGCGGCAGCCCGACCTTGAACTGCATCGGCGGCTCGTAGAGCACGTTCGGGAACATGAAGCGCGTCAGCGCTCCCGTGAAGGCGGCGCTGGCGGCGGTGAACGTCACCCAGGAGAGGCCCAGCACGGAGAACAGGCCGCGCCGTGTGATCTCGCCCCGGAGCGGGGCCCGGATCGCGGGCGTGGCGGGCGTTCCCGGAGTGGGCTGCTTCTCGGGGGGCTTCGTCTCTACGGCTTGAGTCACGGCGTGGGTCCGAGGGTTCCGCCGGGGTTCGGCGCGGAATCGGGCATGAATTTGAGGTCGGCGAGCGGCCTTGGCAAGCCCGCGGGGGGCAATTCCGGGCCGCCGCAGGTCAGGCGGCATGCCTCGCGGGCGCTCAAGGCCAGTCCTCCAGCGCCTTCATCGCCGCCTCGCGGACGGCGAGGTCGTCGTCCTGCTCGGCGACGCGCACGATCGCCTGCCGGTCCTCGGCGCGATGGAGCCGGGAGAGGCCCTGGACCGCGGCGACGCGCGCTTCGCTGATCCGGGTGCCCTGGGAGAACTTCGCGGCATCGCGGCCGTGCTCGGTCTCGTAGACCTGTCGATCGAGAAGGTCGGTCAGGACGCGCGCAGCCGATGGATCTCCGCGCATCGACAGCGCGATCGCCGCGTTGGCGCGCACCTCGAAAACGGGATCGTCGAGGGCCCCGCGGAGCGCCTGCGCGCCCGCCACGCCCGGAATCCGCTGGAGAGCGATCGCAGCCACGGCCCGGAGACCCGGATCGTCGCCGGACTCGAGGATGCGGACGGCCGGAGCCTCCGCGCGCGCATCCCCGAGCGAACCGAGCGTCGCGAGCGCATTGAAGCGGATCGCCCCGTCGGGGTCGTCGCTCTGCGGCGTGTCGAGAAGCGCGACGAGGTGCGGGATGCCTTGGGGATCCTCGAGGTGAGCGAGCAGGCTCGCGAGGACGAGGCGGATCGAGGGATCGTCGGAGGAAGTCGAGTCCCAGGCGCGCCGGAGACCGTCCTTGAAGCTCGGATCGAGCGGCCAGGGAGGCTCGCGGCCGTCGAGGCGCGCCTGGCGGTTCTCGGCGATCTGCCGGACCATGTTGAAGGCTGCCTGCTTGCGCTCGGCCTGGCCGCCGTTGACGACGCGGTCGAGGTTCTCCGCGAGCGTCGCCTCGCTCCCGGCGATCGCACCGAAGAAGAGGAAGACGAGCATCACCGCGCCGACGATCAGCGCGGGGACGACGATCAAGGGGACGAAGAGATTCCTGTAGGGGGACTGCGTCCCGGTCGAGGCGGGCTCGTTCGATTCGGATCCGGGTTCGTCGGACACGCGCGAGAGCATACGGAGCGGTGGTGGTCGAACCCAGATCGTGTCGCCGGCGCGTCGCCGAACAGCCTCCCTCCTCGCCCCCCCCTACGCGGCTAGAACTGCCGGCCGAGCACCAGGAACGCGCTCTGCTCGCCGCCGTCGGTGAGGCCGTAGCCGAGGTACATCGGACCGAGGAGCGTGTCCACGCCGAGGAAGATCGATCCGCTCGGCAGGAGTTCGTGCCATGCGAAGTCGTCGATGTCGTCGAAGACGTTCCCGGTCTCGATCGACGCGCCCCCGTACCACGTGAAGATCTTGCGCTCGAGTCCGCGACGGCTCAGCGGGACCGCGTAGACCAGGCGGCCGAGGACCGCCGTCGGTCCGCTGATCTCCTCGGACGTGAGACCGGAGAGACGCAGGAAGCCCCCCAAGGGGAAGAAGCTCTGCACGTTGTTCGCATCTCCGACCACGTCGCTGTACTCGCCGCCGATCACGAGCGCTCCGGGGCCCGCCTCCAGCGCCTTGTCGAACCGGAACCGCACGGTCTCGTCCTGTCCCTCCTTGAAGTCGTCCACCGGGAGGAACCATTGCGCGCGCGTCAGCCATCCGGACTTGGGGAAGGCGAGATCGTCCAGGCTGTCGCAAGTGAGACTGGCAACGCCACCCCCTTCCCGGAACCGCTCGCCCCCGCTCACGGACGGGTCCCCGATGTCCAGCTCCGATTCTCCCGAGCGGTACAGGAGTCCCGCACGCGCCTCCCAGATCTCGCCGATCTCGCGGACGAGATCCAGCCCCGCGTCGAACTCCCGCACATCGAATTGCGCCGCCGCGCTCCCCGAGGATTCGACGCGCACGGGATGTTCGCTCCAGGAGGCGTGCGGGACGAAGTACCAGAGCCCTCCCGGGCCGAGGGCCTGGCGGTACTCGAGTCCGGCCAGGATCCGGTTCCCGAGTTCGACCTGCGCGCGCCACTCCGAACCCCACGCATCCGTCGGTGCGTAGCGCATGCTCGCTCCCACGACGAAGTTGACGTCGTCCCCGGCCGTCAGCTCGCCGGCCATCCCCATGCGCCAGTGGAGCGGCGCCGTCGGCATCGGATCGGATTCCACTACGAGGTCGGCGTGGTCGGCCGTCGTCGGGACCAGGTCGAAATCGACGCGGCGGAACAGCTTCAGCCCGTAGAGCCGCGCGAGGTCGGCGTTCGCCACCTTCGGATCGAACCGGGTTCCGTCGCGGTGCAGCATCCGGGAGCGCACCGCCTCGGTCCCGAGCGAGGAGCCCGGAACGACGCGAACGGCGTCGACCACGGGGAAAGCGCGGGGGTGTTCGCGCTTCCGGGCATGCTCTCGGAAGGCCGCGGCCGAAAGGGTCCATGGTGCCAGGCGCTCCCGGAGCACCAGCACGGCGGCACGACCTCGCTCGATGGCTTCCGGCGCGTCCCTGAAGTCGTCGAGATCGATCCCATTCAGATCCGGCCGGCAGAGGAGATCGAGTTCCCGCAGTCCCGCCAACGACTCGCTCCCCCGCCTGCGACCCACGAGCTGTAGCGCGCGCTGGCCAACGCCGAAGAAGTCGAGTTGCACGCGCTCCAGGTCCGCATCGAGCACGTCGACGACGAGGAGCACCTGGGCACCAGTCTCCAGGGCCGCATCGACGGGGATCGGGTCCGCCATCTCCCCGCTGATCAGGCGCGAGCGGCCCCATTCGACCGGCTGCCGCAGGACGGGCGTCGCCATGCTCGCCTCGATCGCCACGGCGAGGGGCCCTTTCTCGAGGGTCACGGAGCCGCCCGAGTCGAGATCGGTGGCGACGGCACGGAACGGCACGGCGAGCCGGTCGAAGTGTCCCGCGCCGAGCGTTCGCATCGTGAGACGGGCGAGCTCCAGGCGCATGCGGCTGCCGGCCTGGAGCGCCGACGGGAGGAGGACGCCCTCGGTCCAGAATCCGAGCGGGATGTCGATCAGGAAGTCGCGGTCCTCCCGCTTCGATCGGAAGGAGAGGTAGCGGCGCGGAGTGCGATCGGCGAGCGCGTCGATCCAGTCCTGCGAGACGAGCGCCGAGTGGATCTCCGCCGGCGCGAGGCCCGCGGCGTACAGGCCTCCGACGAGAGCGCCCCATTCGGATCCGACCACGAGGTCCACGGGCACATGGAGCTCCTCGAGACCCTGCAGAACGCCCACGTGCGCGATGCCGCGCGCGCCTCCGCCGGAGAGCACGAGCGCGACGCGCGGCCGCGGATCCTCCTGGGCCGCGATCGGTGGGAGGAGCAAGCCGAGGTGGAGTCCCCGGGCGAGGATCGAGCGGAGCACGCGGCGAAGACGCATGCGGCCTACGATAGCGCCCCCTCGGTTTCGTTCACCCGCGCGCGGGGATCTGCGCGAGCCGGCTTGCACCGCACTCGCGCGGCCCGTCCATCCTCAGGATCCGGACCTGTGCGTGCGCGCAGGCGTCGGCGTCTCGGCGATCCAGGCGGAGATCAGCGTGTAGGTCACCGCGAGTACGATCGGACCGACGAAGATCCCGACCACGCCGAAGGCGATCAGGCCGCCGATCACACCGACGAAGATCAGGAGCAGGGGAAGGTCGGCTCCCTTGCGGATCAGCATGGGCCGCAGGAAATTGTCCATCGTCGAAACGAGGATCGTCCAGACGAGCAGCGCGACTCCCCAGCCCGTGTCCCCCTTCCAGAAGATCCAGATCACCGCGCAGAAGAGGATGGGGCCCGACCCGATCTGCGCCACGCCGAACAGGAACATCGCGGCGGTGAGGATCGGAACGTAGGGCACGCCGACGACCGCCAGCCCGAGGCCCCCGAGCACGGATTGCACGAGCGCGGTGACCACGACGCCGAGCGCGACGCCGCGTATCGCCCGCGAAGCGAGCAGCACGGAGGCCTCGCCGCGCTCGCCGCCGATGCGGTGGGCGCAGCGGAGGATCGCCTCCGCGAAGGCCTCTCCCTTCGCGTACAGGATCGCGGTGATCACGATCGTGAGCAGGAACTGCACGACCAGCGCGCCGAAGCTCCCGAGCTGGCCCAGGAACCAGGTCGCCAGCTTCCCTGCGTAGGGCGTGACCTTGTCGCCGAGCTCCGCCGTCGTCGCCAGCTCACGCCACGCGGAGTCGGCGTGCGGCCCGAGGAGCGGAATCCCGCCCACCCAAGCGGGCGGGGTCTCGAGCGCGTGGACGTCGAAGGACTTCACCCAGCCCGTGATGTCGTCCATGTGAGTGACGAGCGTGCCGATCGCGAGGGCGAACGGGACCACGAAGACGAGGAGCATCGCGATCGTCATCACGAGCACCGCGAGCCACCGGCGGCGCCACAGCCGCGCCTGCACCGCGAGCATCATCGGCCAGGTCGCGACGGCGACCATCGTGGCCCAGATCAAGGCCGGCAGGAAAGGCTTGAGGATCCAGATCGAGAGCGCGAGGAGCAGGCCGAGGATCGTGACGACGAGGATCGGCCGGAACAGGTCGCGCTGGGAATCCTGAGCCATCGATCTGGAGCGCAGGCTAGCAGGGCAACCGGCCGCGACGCCACCTGGCGCGAACGCCGATCGCGGCGTCCTGGAAGAACCCTGGCCGATCGAAGCGCCGCGGCTGCCCCGGGGAGTTCCGGGTCAGCCCCTCGCGAGCCACTCGAGATAGCGCCACTCGAGCGAATCGGTCTCGCCGTTCTTCGCCGACAGCGGCAGCGAGTAGATCTCCTGCACGAGATCCTCGAAGGGACTCTCCGGATCGCGCCCATGCATCTTCCGCAGCAGATCGCGGAAGCGTGCTTCGCATCCCTTCGGATCCTTCGGATCGCTTTCGGTCTTCAGCCAGTGCGTGAACCCGCTCTTGTAGGCGCGGAAGAACTCGCGGTAGTCGAGGATCACGGACGTCGGCGGATAGGGCTTCTCCTTCGCGGCCGGGCCGAAGAACGGCGCGCTGACGACGTACTTGTCCGATTCGTCGGGCGCAACGAGGAGGAAGTGCGCGGCCTTGTCCTCCGCGATCACCTTGGCGAGGTGCTCGGGGCCTTCCTTCGCGAGCATCTTGAGCCCGTTCTTCTGCCCCTTCCGGAGCGGGAGGGCGAAGTAGTCGGCTCCCAGGCCCTCGCGCCAGCGTCCCTTCTTGAGCGTGTCCTGCGAAGCGGCGGGGATGGGAGGCAGCAGGCCGCCGGACGAGTTCCCGCCGGGAACGAACCTCTCGTAGGGGTTCGTGCGCCCGCCCGTCGTCCCGTACCCCCAACCGTCGCCCTCGAGCGCGTTCAGCTGGCCGCACACCGCGATCGCGAGATTCATCGCCACGGCCTGGTGGATGTAGGGAGCTCCGTCCGCGCCGTAGACGAGCCACTGCAGCGCGTTCCCCGCCTGGAGGAGCGCGTGCTCCTCGAGACCCGTCTTGGAGAACTTGTCCATCGGCAGCCCGGTGTGGAATTTCGGATCGGGCGACCAGGGCGGGTATTCCAGGGCGATCACGAAGTCCCAGCCGATCCAGAAGTTCGTCCACTCGGTCGCGTCGGGGACCCAGTGATCGGCCTGTTTCGCCGGGTCGGCGAGGCCCATGTAGCCGATCAGCTCGACGAACTCGCGCCGAGTTGGCGCGAAGAGGATCCGCACCGGCATGCCGTCGCGAGGCGCCACGCCGAGGACGTCGGGCTTGCAGAGGAGCTCTCGCAGCCGGTCGCGGGCCTTCAGTTGCGGCTCCTTGGCGCCCATCAGCACGTACAGATCGCGGTCCTCCGCGCGGGCGACGTTCGCGAGGGCGGCGGGGCGCCAGGCCTTGATCCAGGCCTGGAGCGACTGGATGTCGGCGCGCGCCGTCTCGAGCACCTTCGGATCGGAGCCCATCCACGCGACCCAGTGGATCTGCATCTCGAGCAGGACGGTGGAGAGGACCTTGAGCTGCTCGAAGTGCTTCTTCTCGGAGAGGTACTCGAACGGGAACGCCGGATCGAAGGCGCCGAGCTCCAGATGGACGCACCAGTCGGACCGGATCTTCTCGATCGGGAGCAGGCTCGCGTCGGCGACCTTGCCGTGATCGGCGAGGTAGGCCTTCCCGAGATCGGCGTAGCTGGGGCCTTCGATCGTCGCCGCCGCGGCGGGCAGCGCGGGGAGGAGGAAGCCGGCGATCGACAGGACGAGAGTCTTCAACAGGTCCTCCGGGACCGCGGAGGGACACCCAGAGTCGTCCGGATCCACGCGCAGTCAAGCTAGAGATGGGTTGGAGGGCTCCTGGACAGGCTGGATTAGTTAGCTAAGCTATTGATTACTTGCCTCCCTCGCAGCCCCTCCCGTTCGATCTGAAGGCCCTCCGCAGCCGCCTGGGAGTCTCCCAGAGCCAGCTGGCCGAGCTCGTCGGCGCTCACGCGATGACGGTCAGCCGCTGGGAGCGCGGTGTCCTGCGGCCGAGCGCCCACCAGGAGCGGCTCCTGCGCTCCCTGCTCCGTGCGAGCGAGCGCTCGACGCCGCTCCAGCGCGGCGCGCGGCGCGGCGATCCGATGCGGGCGCTCACGGATCTCCTCGCGCAGGCGCACGCGCAGCCGGAGATCGAGCTCGGGACCCTCTCGGCGACGAATCGCTTCCCCGGGCGCGTCGTCGAGCTCACTCGCGGCGACATCATGAGCAAGGTCGTCGTCGAGATCACGCCGGAGCTCCGGATGGGAGCCGTGATCACGACCGACTCCGTCGACCGCCTCGGGCTCCAGGTCGGCTCGCGCGCCGTCGCGATCATCAAGGCGACCGAGGTCATCGTCGCGGGAGGATAGTCCGTGCAGGGGATCCTCAAGTCCGCCTCGCTCTCGCTGCTGATCGCCTCCTTCTCCTGCTCGCGAGGATCGAACCCTCCCGAGCTCGCCGTGTACGCCGCGACGAGCACTCGCGACGCGCTGCGCGCTCTCGAAGCCGGCTACGAGCGCGATCACGGAGTCGATCTCGTCTTCAACTTCGGATCCTCGGGGGATCTCTCCAAGCAGATCCGCGCCGCGGCCAAGGCCGACGTGTTCCTCTCCGCCGACGATCTGGAGATGGACATGCTCGAGGAGGCCAGGCTCGTGATCCCCGACACGCGCCGGCCCCTGCTGTCGAACCAGCTCGTCGTCATCGAGCCGGCCGACGCGCCGTCGTTCTTCAGGGCGCCCTTCGAGCCCGTTCAGCTCGCCGACCCCCGGGTCAGGCTCCTCTCGCTCGCCGACGTACGGACCGTGCCCGCGGGACGCTACGCGAAGGCCTGGCTCGAGCAGACCGGCGCCTGGGAGAAGGTGTCGGACCGGATCCTCCACGGTGTCGACGCGCGCGCGGCTCTCGCCGCGGTCGAATCGGGCGGCGCCCAGGCGGGCGTCGTGTATCGGACGGACGCGGCTCGTTCGAAGAAGGCAAGGATCGTCTTCGGCGTGCCGATCGATCAGGGCCCCAGGATCCGCTACCCCGTCGCCGCGCTCTCGGGGCGGTCGAGCGAGAAGGAAGCTCGCGCCTTCGTCGACTTCCTCGGGTCGGGGAGCGCGCGTTCCGTGTTCGAGGGGTTCGGTTTCACGATCCTGGATGGGTGAAGCGTGGGCGCGGCGGACTCGGGCACGACAACGGTCCTGTGGACCACGCTGCGCGTGGCGCTGGCCGCCACGCTGCTCGTCGCTCCGCTCGGGATCGTTCTCGGCTTCGCGCTGGCGCGAAAGTCCTTTCGAGGCAAGAGCATCGTGGAGACGGTCGTCGCGCTCCCGCTCGTCCTGCCTCCGACCGCGATCGGCTACCTGCTGCTCGTCCTCTTCTCGCGGAGCGGGATCCTCGGCGAGCGCACGCTGGGATTCGATCTGGGCCTGCTGTTCACCTGGCGCGCGGCTGTCCTGGCCTCCGCGGTCGTGGCCTTGCCGCTCGTCGCCCGGACGGCGCGGACCGCTTTCGAGGAAGTCGATCCGCGTCTGGAGCTCATGGCGCGCTCCCTCGGACTCTCACGCGCGCGGACCTTTGTCGCGGTGACCTTGCCCCTGGCGCGACGAGGCCTGCTCGCGGCGGCCGCGCTGGGATTCGGCCGCGCGCTCGGCGAGTTCGGCGCCACGGTGATCGTCGCCGGGAACATCCCGGGCCGGACGCAGACGATCGCTCTGGCGATCTTCAGCGAGATCCAGCTCGGCGAGACGGATGCGGCCCTGCGGCTCGTCGCGATCACCGTCGCGATCGCCTTCCTGCTGATGTGGGGTATCGAGCGGCTCCTGCGGCGCGGACCGGGAGCGGAGGGAGCTCGATGAGCACGGAGCTCACCCAGGTGCGGGTCCGCCTCCCTCTCGCGCACTTCGTGCTGGACGTCGACATCGCGAGCTCGGCGCGCTCCCTCGGAGTCTTCGGGCCGTCCGGCGCGGGCAAGACGAGCTTCATCGAGGCGCTCGCGGGCTGGCGCAGGCCCGAAGCAGGACGGATCCGCGTCGGGGAGACGGTCCTCTTCGACGAATCCGCGGGCATCTCGCTCCCCATCGAGCAGCGCGGCGTCGGGTACGTGCCGCAGGACGCGCTCCTCCTCCCGCACTGGACCGTCGGAGAAAACGTCCGCGCGGGAGGTTCGCGCGGAGGCTCGGCCTCGGCGGACGAGTCGCTCCTCGAGCGCACCGTCGCGATCCTCGAGATCGCGCACCTGCTCGAGCGTCCCTGCGGCCGGCTCTCGGGCGGCGAACGCCAGCGCGTCGCGCTCGCGCGCGCTCTCGTCTCGAGGCCCCGATTCCTGCTGCTGGACGAGCCGCTCGGATCCCTCGACCTCCCGCTGCGGCGCCGGATCCTGCCCTACCTGATCCGCGTGCGCGCCGCCTTCGATCTGCCCATGGTCGTCGTCTCGCACGACGCGACCGAGATCCAGGCCTTGTGCGAGGAGGTCGTCGTGCTCGAACGGGGCCGCGTCGTGGCGAGCGGTCCGGCCCAGCGCGTGCTGCGCGAGCGCGCGCAGTCGGGCTACGAGAACGTGCTCACGGGCCGCGTGCACGAAGTCCGCTCGGGCACGGCCCGCATCGAGATCGCGCCCGAGGTCGAAGTCCAGGTGCCCTCCGGGAACCTGCGCGAGGGCGAACGAGCCGTCTTCGCGCTCGGAGCCGACGAGATCCTCGTCTCGCTCGCGCCGCTCGACGGAATCTCGGCGCGCAATCGGCTCTCCGCCGTGGTCGAGGAGCTCGCCGACGCGGAAGGCGCCCTGATCGCGCGGACGGCCATCGGTGACGGCGGGAAGGACGATCCTAGGATCTGCGTCGGCCTCACGCGCGCCTCCGCGGACGAGCTCGGGCTCGAGCGAGGCCGCCGCGTGCACCTCGTCTTCAAGACGCAGTCGTGCCGCGTGCTGTCCTAGTAGTTCGAGACCGGGAAATCCGACAGCCGCGCGGTCTTCGGCAGCTTCCCGACGAGCGGAGTCACGTAGTCGAGGAACTCCGGCGCGATGTCGTTGTCGCCCTGGATGTACTTGTCCTCGAGCGGCCGCGTGAGCTTGGCGACCTTCGCCAGATCAGTCACCGCGTAGCTCACCGAGTAGTCGCCCTTCTTCTTGCGCACGATGCTGATCGAGCCGTGGCGCACCCGGCCCTTGAGCGCCTCGCCCGCCGCGAAACGGCCGACCGCGCGCGCCTCCTTCGCGTCGACTTCCGAAGCGAGCCCGGCGAACGATCGCTGCAGGTACCCGAAGGTGTCGGCGCGGACGCGCAGCTTCTCGCCCAGGCGCTTCTTCACTTCCTCCGCGAGCAGATCCCCCAGCGCGCCCGAGCCGGACAGCTGCACGTTGCCGTGGCTGTCCTTCTCCTTCGATTCGACCAGCGTCCGGCCGTCGGGGCCGTGGACGCCCTCCGAGAGCGCGACGAGGCACCGTCCGCGCGCCTTGAAGACGCGGTCGACGTCGGCCGCGAAGCGGTCGAGGTCGAAGACCCGCTCGGGCACGTAGACGAGGTGCGGTCCGTCGTCCTCGTGGTGGCGAGCGAGCACGCTCGCGGCCGTCAGCCAGCCCGCGTGCCGCCCCATGATCACGTCGATCTTGATGCCCGGGAGGCTGCGGTTGTCCTGGTTGTCCCCCATCACGGCCTGCGCGACGAACCGGGCCGCGGAGCCGAATCCGGGGCAGTGGTCCGTCTCGCGCAGGTCGTTGTCGATCGTCTTCGGGACGTGGAACAGGTGGATGTCGTACGCCTCGGCCGCCGCGATCTCGTCGAGGAGGTGGGCCGTCTCCGCCGAATCGTTGCCGCCGATGTAGAAGAAGTAGCGCACGTGGTGCTTCCGCAGCGCGGCGAGGATCTGCACGCACTCCTCGCGCGTCGGCTTCTTGCGCACGGAGCGCAAGGCCGCGCACGGAGTCCGCGCGACCGCCTCGAGCGTGGACCGCTTCTCCCGGCGCAGGTCGATGAGCTTGTCCTTGAGGACTCCTTGGATACCGTGCACCGCGCCGTAGATCTCGCCGATCTTCGGATCGCCGACGAGCGTCTCGATCAGCCCGACGAGGCTCTGGTTGATCACGGCGGTCGGGCCGCCGGACTGGCCGATGAGGACGTTTCCCGCGAGTTTGGTCATGGGGAGGCGGCGCGAAACCGTAACGCGGTGCTCGCGGCTGTCAATCGATCGAACGCGGGATCGCGAGCGAGAATGACGCCCGCGGCGCGCGCTTGCGCCGACTCGGGACGCTGCCTAGACTCCCTCCCCCTCTCGGTGCCCCGGTGGCGGAATTGGCAGACGCGCAGGCTTGAGGTGCCTGTGGGCTAACCCCCTTGCTGGTTCGACCCCAGTCCGGGGCACCATCCATCCCGCTCGACTCGCCATCCGCCTGATGGGTCGTCTCGGCGGCGCGGGGATCTACTTCGGATCGAGCGGAACCGTGATCCGCAGGGCCAGATCGAAGCTCTTCGGATCGAGCGCGAGCACGAGCAGCGCGCCGGTCGCCGACTCCATCCACGTGATCCAGCGCTCCTGCTCCGCCATCAGGGCGGGAACCTGTTCCTCCTTCAGGCGCTTGCGCATCGCGACCATCTCCTCGTCGACCTTGGCCTCGAGCTCGACCTGCTGCTCGGCCGAGAGCTCGCTCTTGCCGCGGCCCGCGTAGGTCTCGCGCAGGATTTTCGCCTCGATCCGGGGACGCTCCATCGCGTTGTCTACCGTGAACGAGTTCTCCGCGACCCGCCGCGCGCGGTTGCGCAGGATCGGTGCCGCCGTCTGCGGATTCGCCCAGACGATGACGTTCGCCTGCGGGAGCGCGCTCTGCACGAGCGCGTGGAAGCGTCCGTCGTCGGCGAGGCTCGGGTACTTGTCCGAGCGCTGGGTGTACGTCTTCAGGAGGTGCCCCATCATCCCGAGCGAGTTCGTGACGATCGTGAGGTCCGCCGCGTTCGCGGTGACGATGATCCCAGTGCCGTCGATGAGGGGCGACCAGTACTCGCGCGTCTCGTAGCCGGCCTCCATGTTCTTGAAGAAGCCCGGGTCGTTCGGGCGGCGTCCCGCGAGCGCGAACTTGGCGCCCTGCTCGCCGATCAGCTGCCGCAGCGCGTTCAGCGGCTCGACGTCCTTGGGCCACAGGACGAGCGCCATGGCCGGAACGGGCGCGTCGTTGTGGGGCGGACCGTCGGGATCGGGCGGATAGTCGTTCGGACGGAGGATCAGCGCCGCGCGGTCCTTGAGGGAGGCGTCGAGCTCGGCGACGAGCTTGGCGAGGTTCGGGTACTTGCCCGTGCTGCGGAGCTGGTCTTCGAGGTTCTGGCGCAGAGCCGGCTCGCAGCTCGCCAGGATCATGTTCAGGAAGTCCGCGACGGGCGCGTGCAAGTACACGAAGAGCGCCGTGTCGCGCGGAGCGAGCCGGGCGGCTCCCCCCAGCAGCGCGTCGCGCTCGATGCCGCGCGTGCGGTAGAGGCGCTCCTGCTCGAGAGTGATCTGCTCGGAGCTCAAGTCGCCGTGCAGGTCGAGCGAGAGCCCCTGGTCGATCCCCAGGAATCCGATCACGTCCTTCACGCTCCCGAGCTGGAAGATCCGGGCCAGCATCGACGTCGTGAATTCCTGGCTCTTCGCGTCGGGCCAGGCCTTCGGGAGCTGGAGGCTCTCGATCGCCTTGCGAGCGTCGACGTAGAACTCGAATTCGTCCCGCTCCGGGCTGCGCGAGACCGGCTTGTGGATCCAGTCGTAGTACGCCGCGCTCTGGAAGAAGGAGTCTTCGTACCCCCTCGCCACGAGGTCGCGCGCCTTCCCGGGCAGGTCCGCCTGCGTCGAGAGGATCACGACGTCCTGGATGCGCGTCACGAAGATCTTCCTGGGGATCTGCGAGCCGGAGACCGCGACGCAGCCCTCGTGCTCCTCGACGACGAGCCCGCGCTCGTCGAGGCCGAGCAGTCCTGGATGATCGAGGGCCGCCGCCGCGAGCTTGCCAGCCCAGTTCGCGCGGCCGTAGACGGCCCAGTCGGCCTGGGCGAGATCGGCGCCGCGGAAATAGCCGGCGATGGCGAGGTCGCGGCCGCCGAAGGCTTCCTGGGGCTGGATCCCGAGCGGGAGCTGCGCGACCGCTTCGCGCAGGCGCGCGAGCGTGGTCTCGATCTGGAGGTCCTGCGCCAGCTTGGTTCCTTGAGGCGAGGCGACGAAGCTCGTCCAGGCGGGCTTCTGCTCCAGCCGATCGAGGACGGAGAGGCGCGGGAACGGGTCGAAGGCTCCCCCGAGGTCGGCCTTGGCGATGAAGAAGTCGATGTCGCGAGGGACGAGTGCGGCGACGTCGGCGTCGAGGTCCGACTCGAGCGGATTGAAGAAGAGCGTCGAGAAGGCGCCGTAGGCGACGGCGACGAGGATCAGGAGCCCGATGAGGACGTAGCGCAGGATTCGGGACTTCAAGATCATGCGGGGGCGACTCTCGGGGTGCTTCGATACAGGAAACGGGCCTTGGTTTCACGGGCCCCGGGGCGATCGAGGCCGGCCGGACGATCGTGCGAGGCGGTTCTTCCGCCCCTCTCCGGCGCCCGCCCTTGATCCGTGAGAGGAACGCCGGACAATCGTGAGATGCGGCCGAACCGGCGCGTTTCCGCACTCTCCTTCTCCGCGACCCTGGCGTTGGACGCCCGGGCGAAGGCCCTGGCCGCGGCCGGCCGCGACGTGATCAACATGTCGGTCGGTGAGCCCGACTTCAAGACGCCGGAGCCGGTGCGCAAGGCGGCCGCGGCGAAGGCGGAGAGCGGCGAGGTGCGCTACACGCCCGCAGCGGGGACGGTGAGCCTGCGCCAGGCGATCGCCGAGCGGCTGACGCTCACGCGCGGGATCCCGTTCACGGAGCAGGAGGTCACGGTCTGCCACAGCGCCAAGCACGCGTTGTCGGGCGCGTGCATCACGCTGATCGAGCCAGGCGACGAGGTACTGCTGCTCCTGCCCGCGTGGGTCAGCTACGACGAAATCGTGAAGTTCGCTGGCGGAGTGCCGGTGCCGGTGCCTTCGCGCGCCGACTGCGGGCCCGATCTCGACGCGATCCGGCGCGCGATCACGAAGAAGACGCGCGGGATCCTGGTGAACTCGCCGTGCAATCCTTCCGGGTACGTGATGACGCAGGCCGAGATCCGCGGGATCAGCGCGATCGCGGTCGAGCGCGATCTGTGGATCGTGTCGGACGAGATCTACCGGAGGCTCGTGTACGAGGGCGAGCCGGACTTCAGCCCGGCGCAGGTTTCGCCCGAGGTGCGCGCGCGGACGGTGGTCGTCGACGGCGCGAGCAAGGCGTTCGCGATGACGGGCTACCGGATCGGGTACGTGGCCGCGCCGCAGCCGGTCGCGAAGGCGGTCGCGGCGCTGCACAGCCAGCTCACGGGCTGCCCGAACGCGGTGTCGCAGACGGCGTTCGAGGCCGCGCTGCGCAACGAGCCGCCCGAGGTGGCGTCGATGGTGAAGGAGTTCGACAAGCGCCGGCGCGTGCTGGTCGAAGGCCTGAAGAGGCTCGGACTGTCCGTGCCGTGGCCGCGCGGAGCGTTCTACGCCTTCCCCGACGTGTCGCCGTATATCGACGAGCGCGGATCGGCAGGCTTCTGCGACGACTTGCTCGAGGAGCAGAACCTGGCCGTGGTCCCCGGATCGGCCTTCGGCGTCGACGACCACGTGCGGCTGTCGTACGCGACGTCGATCGGGAACATCGAGAAGGCGGTCGAGAGGTTCGGGAAGTTCCTGGCGTCGCGGAAGGCCAAGCCGGCCGGGACGAGCGGCGTCGGACGGCGCGCCTAGCGCTTGACGTACGCGTTCGTCGCTTCGCGGAACTCCGTCGTCGCGACTTCGCGGACCTTCGCCAGGAGCTCGGGATCGTCCGTGTCGGCGAAAACGTAGAACTTCCAGAGGTTCCGGTAGCTGCGCTCGAGGTCCGCGAGGCGCGGCACGCGCTCGGCGAAGCTCGACAGCGGCTTCACTTCGCCCGATCCCGGCCAGCGCACGTGCATCCGGGCCTCCTTGAGCTGCATCCGCTGCGCGGGACAGTAGACGATCGCCTCGACGCGCTTTCCGGTGGCGAAACGGACCAGGTCCGAGATCCGCTCCTCCGCCTCCGCTCGCGCCGCGGCGCCGCCCGGCGAGAAGAACCGCTCGACGAGTGCCTGCTGCACGGCTTCGTTCTCGTAGCGGGGGAAGACGCAGGCGCGTTTCGGGAGATCTCGCGAGCGGAAGCGCCGCACGGCCGACCGCACCGACTCGCGGATCTCCTTCTCCTTCTTCGCGACCGAACGCTCGAGGAGCTCGAGCACCGACTCGTCCGTCGCGTCGTACAGGTCCTCCTCCTTCACCGCCCCGGACGCGAGCGCGAGTCCCGCGGCGCGCGCGATCAGCGCTCCGGCCGCGACCTTCGCGTGATGGTAGTACACGCGCTCGGAGAAGTAGTACCGCGCCTCGAGCATCCTCACGATCTCCGACAGGATGTCCTCGCGCAGGAGATCGTGCTTGGCCAGATCGATGTAGAGGTTCCCGCTCACCCGGTCGATCTTGAAGTAGCTCGTGACGCGCGGATCGACCGCCAGCTTGAGCCCGGTGAAATACGCATCGCGCGCCAGGTAGTCGAGGATGTCGCACGCGAACGTGCCGCTGACGATCTGGGTCCAGTAGGGAGGAATCGACCGGCTCGAGTCCGATTCCCCCTTCACGCGCAGGATGTTCAGCACGTCGGACGCCGCGCCGAGCCGCGCGAGCGTCTGCCCGAGCTCCGTTCCGGTTCCCAGCATCCGCTCGAACCGGTGCGGGGAGTCGTGCCGTTGCAGCAAGGCGTCCTGGTCCTCGATGCTGTGCCCGAACGGCACGTGCGTCACGTCGTGCACGAGCGCCGCGATCCGGATCACGCGCGCTTCCTCCTCCGAGACGCCTACGCAGGTCTTCGGATCGAGCTCGAAGCTCCGGTTCACGGCCTCGATCAGCTTCGCGGCCATGTGCAGCGTCCCGATCGAGTGGTCGAAGCGCGTGTGCACCGCGCCCGGATACACGAGATAGGCCGTCCCGAGCTGCTTGATCCCCCGCAGGCGCTGCATCTCGCGCGTGTCGAGCACGGCGATCTCCTCGTGGGTGAGGTACACGTCCCCGTGCACGGGGTCGCGGATCACGCTGAAGCGCTTCTTGCCTGCCATGACGAAGCTGTAGGGAAACCCCAGGATCGGTCGATCGCCACGAGGTCGGCCAGAACGCAGATGATACCCGCGCCGGCTCCTTCAGGGATTCCGGCGATGCTAGGATCGCCTTCGATGTCCGCGCTTCTCCTCGTCGCCGCATTGGCATGGCCTCCCCAGGATGCGACCGACAACCGTGGCGACCGGTTGGTGAAGGTGGAGCTGCTCGCCGATCGCGCCGCGATCCGCCCGGGCGAGGCCTTCTCCCTCGGCGTGCGACTGGTCATCGAGCCGAAGTGGCACATCTACTGGGAGAACCACGGCGACAGCGGCATGCCCACCCGCGCCAAGATCAGCGGGCCGAAGGGTTTCACTCTCGGCGCGCCGCGCTTCCCCGGACCCGAACGGGAGGAGGCGGAGGGAGACATCGTCTCCTACGTGCACTACGGGGAGATCGTCCTCGTCGTGGACGGCGTCGCCCCCGATCCGATGCCGTCCGGAATCGCGAACGCCGACTTCACCGTCGAGGCGAACTGGCTCGTGTGCACCCAGGTCTGCTATCCCGGCTCGGGAGAGGCCAAGCTCCAGGTCCCGATCGCCGCGCAGGAGGCGAAGCCCGCGCCGGCGAACGACAGGCTCTTCCTCGAGGCTCGCGCCAAGCTGCCGAAACCGTGGTCGGAGCTCGCCGGAGCCTCGATCGAGTGGAGCGGAGACGACGGAAGCCCCGTCGCGGTCATCACCGTCCCTGGCGCGGCCGATCTCGAGTTCTTCCCGCTCGCCAGCGAGTCTACGAGCCTGCTCGGGCGCGAGATCGAGCCGGGCGCCGCTGCCTGCCGCCTCAGCGCGAGCTTGAGCTTCGAACCGCCGGCACCCGGAGCCGCGCCGCGCCTCGAGGGCTTGCTCCGCGTCCGCAAGGAGCGGAGCGGGGCGTTCTACCGTCTGGACAGCACCCCGAATCCCCCGGCCTCACCGGCCGGATCCCGTTGACTTTGCCCCCATGGAGAAAACCAAATGAATCGTGTCCTGGATGTGATGACCCGCCGGTTCGGCGGCGCCTTGGCCGTCGGCCTAGCGCTGGCCGCCTTCTCCGCGACTGCCTGGACGGCCCAGGACGGCGACCAGGAGAAGAAGAAGGAACAGGAGAAACCTGCCGCCAAGGCCGAGATCGGCAAGCCGGCCCCGCCCTTCGAGCTCAAGGACGTCGACGGCAAGACCGTCAAGCTCGCCGACTCGAAGGGCAAGACCGTCGTGCTCGAATGGTTCTGCCCGACCTGCCCGTACTGCGTGCAGGCCTACGGCGAGAAGGGCGCCCTGAAGAAGCTCCCCGAAGAGCTGGAAGCGAAGGGCATCGTCTGGCTCTCGATCGTGTCGGAGAAACCGGAGAACAAGGGCGGCAAGGTCGAGACCATCAAGAAATTCATGGAGGACAACGGCCTGAAGGCCCCGATGCTCCTCGATCCCGACGGCAAGGTCGGGAAGGCCTACGGCGCGAAGACCACGCCTCACATGTTCGTCATCGACGGCAAGGGCATCCTCGTCTACCAGGGAGCGCTCGACAACGCGCCCTTCGGCAAGGTCGAGGGCGAGCGCGTCGCCTACGTCGAGGACGCCCTGGCGGACCTCGCGGCCGGCAAGAAGCTCCGGAATGCCGAGACGAAGTCTTGGGGGTGAAGCATCAAGTACGCGAAGCCGTAGTTCACGGCTTCAAAAGGGCGCGGCGCGCAGAGTCCGGACTGGACTCTCCGCGCCGCGATCGTTTCCTCTCGGGAGTTGTGGGTGATCCCGGTCGATCAGGGGGTGGATCCGGGATCGCGCCGTCCCGCGCTGATCACTTCAGCGTTTCGAGGATCTTCAGGTACGTTTCGGCGTTCTTGTCGAACTCGGCGGCATTCGCGGCCGACTCGAAGAGCACCAGCTTGTTGCCCCAGAGGTGCTTGTGGGTTTCCTTGCCCGCGAGGTCGACCAGGCTGACCGGGTCCTTCTTGTAGGGATAGGTCGGATCCTGCATGTCGATGTAGGCCTTGTCGAGCTTCGCCTTGGCCGCGGCCTTGTTCGTGTCGAAGACCTTGACTTCCTCTTCACTGGCGAGCCGGTACAGACGGTTCTCCCAGACCTTGTCGACGGCCTTCGTTTCGTCGAGGAGAAGGTCGGACACGACCGACTTCTTCAGGGGATAGGTCAGCTTCTGCTGGCCCTTCACCGCGTCGTCGATCTGCTTCGACAGGGTGTCGAAGTTCGCATCGACGATGCCCTTCGAGCTTTCGTTCTCCAGGCGGAAGAGCTTGCCGCCCTTGACGTACTCGATCGGCTTCTCGGGAAGAGTCTTGCCGTTCGCGAGGTCGACCGTGAAAGGATAGAGCGGCTTGTGGACCAGGATGATGATGTCAGGGGAGGTGGTCGTCGCGCTCGCATCCGTGGCGGTGCCCGTCGTGGACTTGTCCGGCGCATCGGTGGCCTTGCCACCCTTCTGGGCCGAAGCCGGCGAGACGGCGACGATGGCCAGTGTCACGAGGGATAGGAGCAGGGTGCGTTTCATGAGAGTTGCTTTCCTTCTCTTTCGGGGTTGGGAAGCGGGATGATTACCGCGATTGTAAGGACAAGGGGTGTCCAGGCGAGAGGTGAACGATTCTAGGGAGAAATGATGCCTTCCGGTGCGCCGGCATCTTCGGGGGGCCTTGACGGGGTCTGGAAGGCGGTTCGGGCAGCCGCCCGCCTTCTCGCCTTCGCGCTCGCCAACCTCGGGGTCGCCCTCGTCTTCTTTTTGGGACTGCCCCCGACCGTCGGCGACCCGGAGCGGCGGAGGAGGTGGCGCAACGCGATCTTCGCGGCGTGGGCGCGGGTCTCCCTGGCGTGCGCGGGCGTCCGCGTCGCGGTCCGCGGCGCCCCTCCTCGCGGACCATGCTTCCTCGTCGCCAACCACCTCGTGTACCTCGACATCTGGCTCCTTGCCGCGAGTACGTCGGCCGTCTTCGTGGCGGAGTCGGGGATCGAGCGCTGGCCCTTCTTCGGGTTCATGGCCCGGAGGCTCTCGATCATCTTCATCGACCGCGCGAACAAGCGGACGATCCCGGAAGTGAACCGCCGCATCGACGAGGCGTTGGCGACGGGGAACGTGCTCGTGGTCTTTCCCGAGGGCACGAACGGGGACGGGAAGAGCCTGCTCCCCTTCCGGTCGTCCCTGCTCGAGCCCGCGGCACGCGGCGGATTCCCTGTGCACTGGGCATCGATCACCTACAGCACACGGGCTCCCGATCCTCCCGCCTCGCAGATCGTGGTGTGGAAGAAAGGCGTCAGGCTCCTTCACCACGCGTGGAAGCTCCTGCTCCTCGATCGGGTCGACGCGACGATCACCTTCGGCGAGGAGGCGGTCCGCGGAACCGACCGGAAGGCGCTGGCGGCCGAGCTGCAGCGGCGCGTCGGGGGCGGATTGGCGCCCCTCGACTAGGACAGGCGAACCCGCAGGAACCCTCGATGTGCACCGCGACGTGGATCAGGACGAACGAGGGCTACGAGCTCTTCTTCAACCGCGACGAGCTCCGCACGCGCGCGCCAGCCTGGCCGCCGAGCGTGCGGGACAACGCGGGCGTCCGCTTCATCGCTCCCACGGACGGTGATGCGGGCGGCACGTGGCTCGGAGTGAACGAGCGGGGCCTCACGATCGGGCTCGCGAACGGCCCCGTGGGCGAATCCGACGGCACCCCGAGGACCTTCCGCTCCCGCGGATTGCTCGTTCTCGACCTATTGTCGAGCACGAGCGTCGGCGAGGTGGGCGCGCTCCTCGGTCCCTCCGGGGGACTGCCGTACCGTCCGTTCGAGCTCTTCGCGATCGGAGCTCGGGGAGAAGGCCACATCTGGTCCTGGGACGGCCGCGAGATCAGGCGGCGCGAGGCCGACGCGCAGGGGGTTCTCCTCATCTCCTCCTCGCGTGATCCCCAGCGCGCCCGGGCCGAGCGGACGGCGCTCCTCGAGAGATACCGGCGCGAGCTCGGCAGCCTCGACGGAAAGCTCCTGGCCGACTTCCACGCCAGCCACGAACCCGAGCGGGGTGCGTGGTCGCCGTGCATGCATCGCGAGGACGCATCCACGGTCAGCGAGAGTCGGATCCGCGTCACCCGCGACGAAGTGACGTTCACCTACCTCCCCGGCCCACCTTGCGAGCGCCCGAGTCCCGTCCTCGTGAAGATCCCGAAAGGAAGATCCGTCTGAGGTTTCGCGTCTGGCCGGACGCGTGGCTCTCGATTCTAATGAAGGCCCCGCGGCCCCCTTCGGAGTTGCTCCATGCGATCTCTCGTTCTCGCGTTCGTCCCGGTCCTGTTCGCCCTCCCCGCGCGCGCCCAGATCACCGTCACGTCGTTGAGCCCGACGATGAACGCGTCGAACGTCTCGCCGAACACGCAGGTCGTGGTGGAGTTCGACCGCGCCGTGAATCCGGCGACGCTCCCCCCCAACCAGCCCCACTTCCACATCTCGGGGAGCGTGAAAGGACCGATCGCCGGAACGCTCGCCCTGGAGAACGGGAATCAGCGCCTGCGATTCACGCCCTCGGGCCCGTTCGAGGCGGGCGAGATCGTCCACGTCGAGCTCGATCGCTTCGTGCAGGCGCAGGACGCGACGTTTCTGCGCGCGGGCGGCTGGTCGTGGTCCTTCCGCGTGGCCGCTGGTCCGGCTCTGCGGAGCTTCCAGGAGATCGACTCGATGACCGTCCGCACGACGCCGGGCGTCTCGGCGCGCGTGTACGGAGGAGGGCTGGCGGACTTCGATCAGGACGGCTGGGTCGACATCGCGGGAGTGTGCGAGGACTCGAACGACGTGCGGATGTTCCTCAACCAGGGGACGGGGACCGGACTCTTCGACGACTTCCTGCCGACGACGTTCGCGACCGGTTCGACGCCCAGCCCGAACGAGCACGCGGACCTGAACGGGGACGGGCTCCTCGACATGGTGACGGCGAACACGGGCGGATCGAACGTGTCCGTCCTGCTCGGCAACGGGAACGGGACTTTCGGGCCGAAGACGGACTACACGATCGGCAACGGGCCGCACGGGATCGCGGTGCTGGACGTGGACGGCGACGGCGACCTCGACATCGCAACGGCGAACACGGGCGCGGGCAACGTGGGGCTGCTGCGCAACAACGGCGCCGGTGTATTCGGCTCCCTCTCGACCTTCGATGGAGGCGGCAGCGGCGAGTACGCGATCGCGGCCGGGGATTACAACAACGACGGGCTGATCGACCTCGTCGTCGGGACGAGCGGCAGCAACGCCGCCACGGTGCTCTTGTCGAACGGGAACGGGACTTTCGTGATGCAGACACCGACGAATGCCGGTGGCTCCCCGTGGATGATGCAGGCGGGCGACTTGAACAACGACGGCAATCTGGACATCTCGATCGCCCACGTCACGACCGGCTCGGTGATGTTCGGGAACGGGCTCGGTGGCCTCGGCGCGGCGCAGGTGCACGGCGCCGGCTCGAACGCGGTCGCCACCGACCTCGGCGACCTCGACGGCGACGGCGACCTCGACTGGGTGCTGTCCTTTTTCGGGTCGGCGGAATTCCGCGTGTTCCGCAACAATGGCGCGGGGACCTTCGCCTTCGATCAGAGCTTCGGCGCCGACGCGAACGGCTCCTGCGCGGGCCTCGTCGACATCGACGGCGACCGCGACATCGACATGCTGCTCTTCGACGAGATCGCGGACACGATCCGGGTGATGCGGAACCTGAACGGGACTTTCCAGCAGCTCTGCAGCCCCGGATTGGCCGGCGTGGTCTCGTGCCCGTGCGGCAACCCGCCGTCGGGTTCGGGGCGCGGCTGCAACAACTTCGGGGCGAGCAGCGGTGGCGCGAGCCTCAACGGATCGGGCGTCGCCTCGCTGGGCTCGGACAGCGTCGTGTTGAGCGCGGCGAACGAGAACCTGACCTCGCTGACGATCTTCTGGACGGGACAGAACCTGATCTCACCCCCCGGCACGGCCCACGGAGCCGGCGTGCGCTGCGTCTCCGTGTTGAATCGCTTGTATTCGGGCAACGCCTCGGGCGGCGCGATCGCGCGGCCGGGCGGCTCGGACCCGAGCGTGAGCGCGCGCTCGGCCGCAGTAGGCGCCGCGATCACCGCGGGGCAGACGCGCTACTACTTCACGATCTACCGCGACAACCTCGCCGCGGGACCGTGCGGCAATCCGACGAGCAACATCAACCTGTCGAACGCGCTGGGCGTGACCTGGGCGCCGTAGCCGGCCCTACACCCGCGCCGCGACCGCCCGCATCTCCGCGACGACCATGTCCCCCACCTCGTTCGTGGGGTGCTCGCCCGTCCCGACGCCGCGCAGCCTCCTGGACCGCAGCAGATCGACCACCGAGCTCTCGATCGCGACCGCCGCCGCCTTCTCGCCGAGGTAGTCGCACATCATCGACGCCGCCATGATCGCCGCCACGGGGCAGGCGACGTTCTTCCCGGCGTACTTCGGCGCCGATCCGTGGATCGGCTCGAACAGGCTCACCTTCCCCGGGTGGATGTTCCCCGACGCCGCGATCCCCATGCCGCCTTGGATCATGGCTCCGAGGTCCGTGATGATGTCGCCGAAGAGGTTCGTGGTCACCGCCACGTCGAACCACTCCGGGTTCTTCACCATCCACATGCAGGCCGCGTCGATGTACGCGTGGTCCGTCTTGACGTCCGGATACTCCTTCGCGACGTCCGCGAACACCCGCGTCCACAGATCCTGCGCCGGCACCGCGTTCGTCTTGTCGATCAGGAGCAGCTTCTTTTCCTTGTTCCGCGCGCGCGCCAGGTCGAACGCGTAGCGGATGATCCGCTCCGTCCCGCCCCGCGTGTACCGCATCGGCTGCGACGACACCTCGTTCGGCCCGCCCTTGTCGATGTACTCGGGCTTCGCCGTGTAGGCGTCCTCCGTGTTCTCGCGCACGATCACCATGTCGACGTGCTCGGGCCCCTTGTCCTTGAGGGGGCACAGCCGCGCGTCGTACAGCTTCACAGGACGCAGGTTCACGTACAGGTCGAGCCCGACCCGCATCCGCATGATCACGCCGAACTCCACCAGCCCCACCGGCGCCCGCGGATCGCCGATCGCACCGAGGAAGATGGCGTCCATCCCGCGGATCTCCTCGAAGGCCGCGTCCGGGATCAGCTCCTTGGTCGCGAGCCAGTGATCGGTCCCGAACGGGTAGCGGATCCTCCGCGTCTGGAATCCGTACATCTCTCCCGCCGTATCGAGGACCTTGAGCGCCTCCCGCGTCACCTCGGGCCCGATGCCGTCGCCGGCGATCACTGCAATGTCGTACGTGGTCATCTCGTTAGGCTGCGCTCTCGCGGTCCTCTTCGGAATCGCCCGATCACCTGGCGGAGCCGGCGCGGACGCGGAACATCCCTGGATGATACGCGACGATCCGCCCTTCGATCGCGCTGGCCGCGACGGACAGCGGGGAGGCGAGGTAGAGGCGTCCCGGACCGCTCCGGCCCGCGTAGTTGCGGTTGATCGCGCTCACCGTCACCTGCTCCTTCGTCTCCGAAACTCCAGGCCCGCAGCCAATGCACGCGCCGCAGCCCGGGTCGATCACCTCCACGCCGGCTTTCTCGAAGACCTGGAGGTAGCCCTTTTCCCGCGCGTAGTCGCGCACGGTCTCGCTGCCGTACTGGAGGACCATTCTCACGCCGGGAGCCACGCGGCGGCCGGCTTCGACCGCCTCGCGCAGGACGCGCGCGTAGAAGTCGAGGTCGTGCTCCTTGCCGGCAGTGCACGAGCCCGCGTAGGCGATGTCGATCCTCACGTCGCCGAGCTCGTCGATCTCCTTGCCGTAGGTCGGATCGCCCGGCTCCGCGACCATCGGGACGATCTTCGACAGGTCGATCTTGTGCACGCCGCCGGCGTACTCGGCGCCCGGATCGGGGCTCACGGCGAGTCCGCGGATCTCGGTTTCGGTCATCCCCGGCCGGCGCTCGAGGAGCCACGCGAACGTCAGCTCGTCCGCCTCGCAGATCCCCGACTTCGCGCTGCACTCCGTCGCCATGTTCGTCAGCGTCGCGCGCTCGTCCATCGAGAGCGACGCGAGGCCCGGCCCCCCGAACTCCATCACGCGGTCGAGTGTCCGCTCCGCCTTGGCGTGCGTGCGCAGGATCTCGAGCATCAGGTCCTTGGCCGTGCAGCCGGCCGCGAGGCGGCCGTGGAGCTCGAAACGGATCGACTCGGGCACCTGCACGAAAGTGAAGCCCGCGTGGATCAGCCCGGCGTACTCCGTCGCGCCGACGCCCCAGGTCAGGGCGTTGTTGCCCCCGCCCATGCAGGTGTGGCTGTCGGTCGCCTGGATGAAATCGCCGGGGTCGACGAACTGCTCGCGCGCGACCTGGTGGCAAATGCCGGGCGAGACCCCGTCCCTGGCCGAGTAGTCGCGCACGCCGGTGTGCTTCTGGAAGGCGCGCTGGAGGTCGCGCATCGTCTGGATCTGCGCCGAGAACGGCGCCATCTTCTTCACGCCGTCCGTGTAGAGCAGGTGATCCTCGAAAACGGCGAACTTCTGGGGATGGACGACCTTGTAGTCGTCGCCGTGTTCGGCGCGCAGGAAGTAGTCGACCTGCGCCGTCGTGAACTCGTGGCTGTACCCGCCGTCGACTCGTACCAGGCAGAGGTCGCCGGGGCGCACGAACTCCTCTCCCCGTCCGTCGTTGACGAGGTGCGAAGCCAGGATCTTCTCCGCCATGTTCATCACCCGCTTCGGAGTGGTCGGCGACGGGATCGAAACCTCGCCCTTGGCGTACATCTGCGAGAACGCGAAGAGCCCGCCCGACTCGAGGATCGCCCGCGACACCAGGTCGTAGCGGCCGGTGAATTCGGCCAGCGGGATCTCCTCGCCGCGCTGGAGCCGCTCGAGCTGCTCGTAGCTCCCCATCAATTGCCCGAGGTTCACATTGTTGCGCTCGTGGATCGGCGCGAACGACGCGGCGATCACCAGGCTGACCCCCGACCACTTCTCGGCTTGCGGCGCCGTCTCGCGCGAGGAGCCGGTGCCCTTGCGCTGGCCCGACACGATGACCTCGAAGTTGCCGTCCATCAGCGCGCGCTTCTCGAACACCCGGCGGCCGTCCTCGTGAACGAGACCGGCGTACGCATCGAGCGCGAGGTCCTCGGGCCGGTACCGGAAGCACACCCAGGCGGGCGTCATCACGTCCGTGTTGATGTCGTCGAGCAGGTCCTTGGGGTCGACGTCCGCCATGCGGAGGTCGAGATCGCCGGCGAGCTGCCGCTCGATCCGGGCGAGGTCCTTCGTGAGGAACAGCACGCGCTTGCCCGGCGTGAGCCGGACGACGCGCTTCCCGTCCTTCCGCGTGTGAATGAGCGGATTCATCCCGTGCTCGGCGGCGTCCTTCGATCGTCCTAGGCCTGCGGATTCTCGATCAGGATCGCGATGCCCTGGCCGCCGCCGATGCAGGCGGACGCGACGCCGCGCCGCAGCTTCCGTCGGCGCAGCTCGTGCATCAGCGTGAGGACGAGGCGCGTGCCGGTCGCCCCGAGCGGGTGGCCGAGCGCGATCGCTCCGCCGTTCACGTTCACCTTCGCGCGGTCGAGCTCGAGCTCCTTCTCGCAGCCGAGGTACTGTCCCGCGAACGCCTCGTTGATCTCGACCCGGTCGATGTCCGCCAGCGACAGCTTGGCGTTGTCGAGGCAGCGCCGGATCGCCGGAACGGGCCCGATGCCCATCTCGGTCGGATCGACGCCGACGTAGGCCCAGGAGACGATGTGTGCCCAGACGTCGAGCTTGTCGGCCTTGGCGCGCTCGGCCGTCGTGAGAACGAGCGCCGCCGCGCCGTCGACGACGCCGCTCGCGTTGCCCGCGGTCACCGTTCCGTCCTTGCCGAACGAGGCGCGCAGCTTCGCGAGCGCCTCGATCGTCGTCTCGGGCTTGATGTGGTCGTCGGTCGCGACGACCTCCTCGCCCTTGCGGGTCTTGACAGTCACGGGCTCGATCTCGGCGGCGAAGCGGCCGGCCTTCACGGCCTCCGCGCCCAGCTTGTGGCTGCGGTAGGCGTACTCGTCCTGCTGCTCGCGCGTGATGCCGAGGCGCTTGGCGACCTTCTCGGCCGTCTGGGCCATCATCAGGCCCGCGATGGGGTCGAGCAGCGCGCCGAAGAGCGTGTCCTGGAGCTGGGGCTGCACGCCGAAGGGAATCCCCGAGCGCGCGCCGTAGAGCGCGAAAGGCGCCTGGCTCATGTTCTCCATCCCGCCAGCGAGCACTGTCCCAGCCTCGCCCAGCTGGATCATTTGCGCGCCGTTCACGATCGACTGGATGCCCGAGCCGCACAGGCGGTTCACCGTGAGGGCCCCGACCTCCTTCGGCACACCGGCCTTGAGGCCGACGTGGCGGGCGCCGTAGAGGGCGTCGACCGAGGTCTGGAGGGCGTTGCCCATGACGACGTGCCCGACGCTCGCCGGATCGACCTTGGAGCGCGCCAGAGCAGCCTTCGCCGCGTGCGCCCCGAGCTCGATCGCGCTCAAGTCCTTGAACTTGCCGAAGCCGGGCGTGCCGACGTACTCGCACATCGGTGTGCGGGCGCCCCCGACGATGACCACTTCGCTCTTCATGGCTTCCTCCAAGACCCCTCTGGAACTCGTGACGGCGACCTCCATAGTCCACCGTCGCCCCTCGAACCGTGTGCGAGCTCTAATGCCCCTGGAAGAGCGGCTTGCGCTTCTCGAGGAAGGCGGCCATGCCCTCGCGCATGTCCGTCGTCGTCGCGGCGAGCGCGAACATGTCGCTCTCGATGATCTCGCCCTCGGGCTGACTCATGTTCATGCCGCGCCGGATCGTCTCGAGGGCGAGCCGCACGGCGACCGGACCGCGCTTCCCGATCGTGTCGACGATCTGCATGGTCCCCTCGCGCAGCGCCTCGGGCGCGAAGACCCGGTTGACGATCCCGACGCGGTGCGCCTCCTCGGCCGAGTACATGTCCCCCGTGAGAACCCACTCGCGCGCGATGCCCGGCCCCGCGATGCGCGCGAGCCGCTGCGTTCCTCCGTAGCCCGGGATGATCCCGAGCGAGACCTCGGGCAAGCCGAGCTTCGCGGCCGTCGAGGCCGTGCGCAGCGTGCACGCGAGCGCGAGTTCGCACCCGCCGCCGAGCGCGAAGCCGTTGATCATCGCGATCGACGGCTTCGTCATCCGCTCGAGCCGGCCGAAGACCTGCTGGCCCGAGAAGGCCAGATCCTTCGCCTGCATCGGCTGCATCTTCGCCAGCTCGTTGATGTCGGCTCCGGCGACGAAGGCCTTGTCACCGGCGCCCGTGAGGACGAGGCACCGGATCGCCGCGTCGGCCTCGACCTCGTCGAAGGCCGCCGCGAGTTCGCGCAGGGTCTGCCCGTTCAGCGCATTGAGCACCTTGGGACGGTTCACCGTCACCGTGGCGACGGCGCCGTTCCTCTCGAGAAGGATGTTCTCGTATCCCAAAGCTCCAAACCCCCCTGTCTCGGCCGCGCGGCCTACTTGCCCCCGGCCTTCACGACCGAGCACTTCTTGATCGTCTGCGGCTCGAAGGGCTTGTCCTGCGTGTTCCGCTTCGCGTTGACGATCTTGTCGACGACCTCCTGGCCGCTGACCAGCTGGCCGAAACCGGAGTACTGCCGGTCGAGGCTCGGCGAGGCCTTGTGCATGATGAAGAATTGGCACGAGGCCGAGTTCGGGTCCGAGGAACGCGCCATCGACAGCACGCCGGGCAGGTGCTTCTTCTCGTTGAATTCCGCCTTGAGCATGCGCGGGCCGTTGCCCGTGCCCGTTCCGGTCGGATCGCCGCCCTGGATCATGAAGCCCGGGATGACGCGGTGGAAGATCTTGCCGTCGTAGAAGCCCGTGTAGCAGAGATCGAGGAAATTGCGCACGTGGTTCGGCGCGACGTCGGGCCAGAACTCCAGCTCCATGTCGCCCTGGTTCGTCGACATGATGACGTGGTACTTCGAGAGTTCCTCGACGGGGATCTTCATGAAGTCGAGCCCCTTGTCAGCTGCTTGCATCACGCGAACGTCCTTTCCCTCGCCTCCGAGGTATTCCTTGGCGTATTCGAGTTTGAAATCCTTGCCGCCCAGGTCGCCCTTCTTCAGAGCCGGACCGAGGTTGATGTCCAGGGTCATCGTCCCGGGCCCGAGCTTGAGCTTCGTGTCCGGCCTATCGAGGAGCGGCTTTCCGTCGACGGCGAAGGCCGCGGGCGTCATCAGCCAGGCGGGAACGGCCTCGGCGTCCTCGGCAACGGTCAAGACGACGCGGACCATGTAGTCCCCTTCGCCCATGAAGCTCGCCGGCGCGGTCCATTCGACCTTCGGCTTGGAGTCGATCGTGAGGGAGCCGGAGCCGAGGGCACCGGCGACGAGGATGAGGTTCATGAGGATCACAGGCGCTTGTCTCCTTGCCACTTGTAGAAGCCCTCGCCGGTCTTCCGGCCGAGCTTCCCTTCCGACACTTTCTTCTTGAGGACCGCCGGGATCGCGAACGCGGGTTCGCCGGGATGGGCCTTGACCCAACCTTCCAGGATCGAGAGGGTCGTGTCCAGCCCAACGTAGTCCGTGAGCTCGATCGGCCCCATGGGATGGCCGCAGCCGAGCTTCATCGCCGCGTCGATGTCCGCCGCAGCCGCGTCCCCGCGCTCCAGCATGAGGAGGCTCTGGACCATGTACGGGACTAGCAGCCGGTTCACGACGAAGCCCGGAGTGTCTTTGCAGGCGACCGGCGTCTTGCCGCAGGCCTCTCCGAAGGCTCGCGCGGCGGCGAAGACCTCGTCGGAGGTCGCCGGCGTCCGCACGACCTCGACGAGGCGCATCAGCTGCACCGGATTGAAGAAGTGCAATCCGACCATCTGCGCGGGGCGTCCCGAGGCCGCGCCCATCAGCGTGATCGGGAAGGAGGAGGTGTTCGAGGCCAGGATCGTGTGCGCCTTGCAGATCCTCCCCAGCTCCGCGAAGAGCTTCTTCTTCTCGTCCAGGTTCTCGACGATCGCCTCGACGACGAGGTCGCGGTCGGCGAGGTCCTTTCGCTCCAGCGATCCCCGGATGCGCGCGCGGATCGTGGCGGATTCCGTCTTCGCCTGATCGGCGGGCTTGCCCTTCTCGACCGCCTTCTCGGCGAGCTTCGCGAGGCTCTTGTCGATGCGCGAGAGCCCCGTGTCGAGGAACTTCTGCTCCGTCTCGACGACGACGACGTCGAATCCGCCCTGCGCGGCGACCTGGGCGATGCCGTGGCCCATGAGACCGCAGCCGACGACTCCTACCTTCTGGATGGCCATCTTCTCTCCTCCCTGTCAGGAATGGTTCCGGTGGAAGGCCGTCGCGAGGCCCATCCCACCCGAGATGCACAATGTGGCGAGGCCGCGCTCGCCCTTCCGCCTCCGGAGCTCGTGCAGGAGGGTCACGACGATCCGCGCGCCGGTCGCGCCGATCGGGTGTCCGAGTGCGATCGCTCCTCCGTTCACGTTGAGCCTGTCCGAAGGCAGGTCGAGTTCGCGCTGGCAGGCGAGGACCTGCGCGGCGAAGGCCTCGTTCAGCTCGATGAGGTCGTAGTCGGCGGCGGCCACGCCGTTCTGGTCCTGGAGCGCCCGGACCGCCGGGACGGGACCGATCCCCATTCGTTTCGGATCGACGCCGGCCGCCGTGGAATCGCCGACCCAGGCCAGGGGCTCGAGCCGGAGCTCCCGCGCGGTCTCCTCCGCCATGAGGAGGAGGGCGGCGGCCCCGTCGGTGATCCCCGACGAGTTCCCGGCGCTCACCGTGCCCGTCTTCGGGTCGAAGACGGCCGGGAGCTTCGCCAGCGTCTCCATCGTCGTGTCCGGACGCGGGTGCTCGTCCTCGAGGACGGTGGTCTCCCCCTTCTTCGAGGGGATCTTCACCGGCGAGATCTCGTCGGCGAATCGGCCGGCCTGCTTGGCGGCACGCGCCTTCGTCTGGCTGGCCAGCGCGAACGCGTCCTGCTCCTCGCGCGAGATCCTCAGATCCTTGGCGAGGCCCTCCGCGGTCGCCCCCATCACCATCCCTGCGAGCGGGCAGTCGAAGCCGTCCTGGTACATCGCGTCGACGGCGCGCGCGTGGCCGAGCCGGTATCCCGCGCGCATCTTCGGCAGGAAGAAGGGCAGGCCACTCATGCTCTCCGTGCCGCCGGCCACGACGATGTCGCTGCGCCCGGCGGCGATCGCCTCGGCGGCGAGTTGAACGGACTTCAGACCGGACCCGCAGGCCATGTTCACGGTGTAGGCCGGGACGGTCTCCGGAAGTCCCGAGCGCACGGAGACCTGCCTGGCGACGTTGGGTCCGCCGCCGGCTTGGCGCGCGTTGCCGAAGACGAATTCACCCACCCGGCCGCGATCGACGCCGGAACGCCGCAGGAGGTCCGTCACGACGCTGACACCCAGATCGGCGGCCGAAAGGTCCGCGAACGCGCCCATGAATCGCCCGATCGGCGTGCGGAGGCCGTGAGTGATCACGACCGGGCGCGCGCCGCTCCCTTGATTGCGGGGTGTCGATCGCGGCGAGGGGGGCATCCGGGGGGCCTCCACGGGCCCGTCGCGGCTCGTTCCGCGCGGGGCTCGGGAGGGACTTGGGGCGAACAGGATAGGTGGGTGCCCCTCGGCGCGCAAGGCGCCGCGCACCCCGAAGGAGGCCGGAGAAGCCGTGAGGAATCGAGGGAGGGCCCCCGTCGCATCGCCGTCGATCCGTCCTAGACTGGAACGTCCGCGGAACGCTCCCGTTGAAGCCGAAGATCGAACCCGACCACGTCGCTGCAAGCGCGTTCTCGCGCATGGACGCGCTGACGAGCCTCCTCTCGGACGATTCGCCGAACGTGCTGCACGAGGTCCGGCGCGCGTTCGAGGACGCCGGGGAGCGGTCGCGGCCGGCTCTCGAGAGATCGGCTCGCAGCCAGGATCCTCGCATCCGCGCCCGCGCGCGGATCCTGCTCTTCGAGCGCGAGCAGCGCTCGGCCCTGAAGCGCTTCGCGCGGTACGCCTGGCGCCCGCAGATCGATCTCGAACGTGGGCTCTTCCTCCTCGCCCGCTTCCATGCCCCGCGCCTCGACCCCAGGCCCTACCAGCGCGCGCTCGACGCGATGGCCGCGGAGGTCGCGCGGCGGAGCTCGGGCGTCACGGGCGAGCGCGCCAGGGTCGTCGCGCTCATCGAGTACCTCGGCCGCGAGCTGCGCTTCGGCGGCAGCCGAGGCGAGTTCCACCACCCCGACAACATCGACATCCATCGCGCGATCGAGCGCCGCGCCGGGATCCCTCTGACCCTCTCGGCGATCTGGCTCTTCGTCGCCCGCCGTGCGGGTATCCGGGCCGCCCTCCTTCCGCTGCCCGGCCACGTGATGCTGCGTCTCTACTCGGGCTCGGGGAGCGTGATCGTCGATCCCTACCACGACGGCCGGACCCGAACCGAGGCCGAGTGCCGGTCCTACCTGGCCAAGCACGGCGCCGGGGCGAACGCCGCGGCGCTCCGCGATGCCCCGGACGCGAACCTCCTGCGCCGCCAGGTCGCCAACCTCGCCCGCAGCGCCCAGCTCCGGGGGCGGACGCGCGAGGCCCGCATGCTCACGGCCCTCGTCCGCGCGCTCGAGCCGCGGCGGCCCTCCGGTACGCTGCCTCGGTGAGGTGAGAGGAACAGCCCCGTGGTCCGCAACCCCTCGAATCCCGGCCACGGAGCATCCGCCAACGGGAATTCCCGCTGCGCACCCCTCTTCCCGCTGCCGAACGTGTTCCTCTTTCCCGGCTGCGTGATGCCGCTGCACGTCTTCGAGCCGCGCTACCGCCAGATGGTCGAGGACCTCATGGACGGACCGGGACAGCTCGTGATCGGCACGCTCGCGCAGCAACGCGGCGCGGGTCTCGTCGGAGCGCCGCCGGTGCGCCCGATCGCCGGGATCGGAGAGATCTGCCGCCACGAGAGGCTGCCCGACGGCCGCTTCCTGATCTGGCTCTTCGGCCTCTCGCGCGTGCGGATCCGCGAGGTGGCCAGCGACCGGCTCTACCGGCGCGTCGCGATCGAGCCGTTCCTGGAGATCGTGCCGCCGAAGGAGCGCGAGCCCGACCTGCGCCATCGGCTGCGCAAGGCCATCCTCGCCCGCTGCGAGAAGACGGCCAAGATCCCGGCGGAGATCCCGATCTCGTGCCTCGCCGACCTCCTCCTGCAACGCCTCGGCCTCTCGCAGCCCGAGATGGAGTGCCTGTTCGAGGAGCTGGACGTGGAGACGCGCGCGGAGTGCGGGCTCGAGCTGCACGAGAAGCGCGCGGCGCCGCCCCGGAATCGCAAGCCCTGAACCCATCGGATCCAGGACCGATGCTCGCCTCGATCTTGCTCGCCGCGACGACGCTCGGCGCAGCCGGCGAGACCGCCTACGAGAGCGACGTCGCCTTCGCGCTCGACGCGATCGGGAAGCAGTGCCAGGTCCTCCTCGACTCGAAGAAGATCGACTGGGACAAGGTCGAGAAGGAGTTCACCGCTCTCGCGAAGAAGGTGAAGACCGACCAGGACCAGCTCGTGCTCCTGACGCGCCTCCTCGCGCGTCTCGAGGACGGACACGCGGAGCTGCAGCCTGGGCCGAAGGCGAAAGACGTGAAATGGCCGGAGGACGGTCCCTACGGCGTGAAGGGCGAGCCCGTCGGTTGCGGGATGTTCTGGTGCCGCGTAGGGAAGAAGATCTACGTGAAAAACGTGTGGAACGCCGCGGGCCAGGTCGGTCTCGAGGTCGGTTCCGAGGTCCTCTCCGTCGACGGGCAGCCGGCCGCGAAGTGGCTCGACGCGCGCGTCGCGAAGCTGCGCGACACGAAGTCGTTCTCGACCGACCACCAAGCCTACTTCTACGCGTGCCACTGGGGACTCGCGCAGCCCGCGGGATCGAGGATCGAGCTCGAGGTGAAGCAGCCCGACGGCAAGTCGAAGAAGAAGACCATCTCCTACTCGAAGGGCAACCCGGTACCGTGGGGACCGGCGGTGTTCCCCGCGGACCTCGTCGAGGCGGGCGATCTCCAGTTCGGACGGCTCCCGAGAGGCATGGGCTACGTGCACATCCGGCGTTGCAAGGAGGAGCTGCCCGAGCGGATGGACGAGGCCCTCGCCAAGATCGGCGACGCTCCGGGTCTCGTTCTCGACTTTCGCGCCAACGGGGGCGGCGGCTTCGACCACGACGCGTTCCTCGGGCGCTTCGTGCCCGCGGGGGAAACGCTGGCGTTCGGCAAGTCGTACGCGAGCGCCGGACCTCGTCCCTACGGCGGCCGCATCGTCGTGATCGTCGACGCCGGCGTGCGCAGCGCGGGCGAGACCGCCGCGGGCATCTTCAAGGAGGACGGCCGCGCGTACATGATCGGCGAGAGCCCGACGGCGGGCATGTCCTCCCAGAAGACGACCATCGAGCTGCCCTCGGGCCTCTTCGCGCTCTACGTGTCGGTCTCGTCGAACAAGGGGCGCTTCAACGGCGGCAAGGGCATCGAAGGGATCGGCGTGATCCCCCACGAGATCGTGGAGTTCGATCCCAAGGATCTCGCCGCGGGGGTCGACACGCTGATTCGCCGCGCGGACGAGATCCTGGCGGACTTCCCGGCCGGCAAGGTCCCCTACAAGGCCCGATGAGCGCGGCGCGGAGAGCCTGACCGATGTCCCCCACCGAATCGGCGCCTCGCGCGCCTGAATTCCCCGAGGATGTCGAATGGCTGAACGTCGAGCGCCCGCTCATGCTGGAGAACCTCGCCGGCAAGCTCGTGCTGCTCGAGTTCTGGACCTCCTGTTGAGTCAATTGCCACCACAACGTGGCGCAGTTGCGCCTCATCCAGGAACGGTTCCCCGACCAGATCGCCGTGATCGGCGTGCACTCGGCCAAGTTCCCCTCCGAGAGGCTCACCGCGAGCATCCGCGAGGCGGTCGTGCGGCACGGGATCGACCATCCGGTCGTCAACGACGCGGGGTTCCGGATCTGGAACGACTACGGGGTGCGCGCGTGGCCGACCGTCGCGTTCGTCGATCCGCGCGGGACGCTCCTCGGGGCGATTCCGGGCGAGATCTCGGCCGCGGAACTGATCCCGAACCTCGAGCGCATGATCTCCGAATACGAACGGCTCGGCCTGATCGATCCGCGCCCCGTCACGAAGCGGCGCGAGAAGGACTCGCAGCCGGCGAGCGTGCTCCAGTACCCCTCGAAGCTGATCGTGACCTCCGAAGCGACGATGTTCGTCGCCGACACGGGACATCACCGCGTGATCCAGCTCGACCTCGACCGCGAGCACCGCTCGGCGCGGATCGTCCGAGTGTTCGGGAGCGGCGAGGCGGGGTTCGCCGACGGGCCGGGCGACCGCGCGCGCTTCCGCGACCCGCACGGGTTGTCGCGGAAGGGCTCGACGCTCTACGTCGCCGACACGGAGAACCACGCGGTGCGCGCGATCGATCTCGACCGGGGCAGCGTGCGGACGGTCGCCGGGACAGGGGTGATGGCGGAGGGGCGCCTCGTGCTGGGGGCCGCGCCGACGAGAACGGCCCTGCGTTCGCCGTGGGCCGTGTGGGTCGACCGGCCGCGCGTGCTCGTCGCGATGGCCGGCAGCCACCAGGTCTTGTCCCTCGAGGACGAGACGACGCTCTCGCTGTTCGCAGGGAGCGGAAGGGAGGAGCTGCGCGACGGGCCCGGAGGCCTCGCGGGCTTCAACCAGCCGAGCGATCTCTCGGGAAACGAGCACGAGATCTTCGTCGCCGACTCCGAGGCGAGCGCGGTGCGGCGGATCGCTCTCGACGGCAAGGCGATGGTCGAGACCGTGGTCGGGATGGGACTGTTCGAGTTCGGCGACCGGGACGGCGCGGGCGACGCCGTGCGACTGCAGCACCCGACGGGCCTCGCGTGGGCCGACCACCAGGTGTTCGTCGCCGACAGCTACAACCACAAGATCAAGCGCCTCGATCCGCAGACACGGAAGGTCGTGAGCCTGATCGGCACCGGCCGGCCCGGGATGAGCGACGGCAAGCTGCGCGAGGCGATGCTGCACGAGCCGCAGGGCGTCGCGGTGCGCGGGCGGAAGATCTACGTCGCCGACACGAACAACCACGCGGTGCGCGTCGCCGACCTCGACACGCTGCGCGTGCACACGCTCGAGATCGCGTAGCGACCGGAATACGGTACCGACCGGAATACGGTACCAGGTCATTTCTTGCGGCATCCGAGCAGCGACGCGGCGAGCGCGCAGTCGTCTCTCGGATGCCGCAAGAAGTGACCTGGTACCGTATTCCGGTCGGTACCGTATTCCGGTCCGTCGCTACTTCGTCGAGCCCGACTTCGAACTCTTCGCCGGCCGCGCTCCGGGAGATTTGGCCTGCTTCTCCAGCCAGCCGATCCCCTTCCCGATCGTGCCGAAGACGTCTCCGTGCCAGCCGTGACCGCCCGCGTACGTCGCGTACTCGACCTTCGCGCCCTTCTTCGTGAGCTGGTCGCGCGCGTCCTCGGCCATCTTGATCGGGATGAAGTCCTCGGACGAGTGGAGGATGTAGAAGCTCCTCCCTCGCGCCTCCTTCAGGGACGGCAGGTTTTCCGGCTTGAACACCGACATCGCGACGAAGGTCCCCGTCACCGGCGTCTTCTCCTGGAGTCCGAGCGTGTACGCCAGCGACCCGCTCGACGACCACGCGAGCGTGAAGAGGTACTTCGGGTCGAGCTTGTGCGTCTTCCCCACGTCCTCGAGCACCGCCGCGAAGAGCTCCTCGCACGTGAAGTCGATCTTCGGCCACGGGTTCAGCTTCGTCGGCCACACGAGCTTCTCGGCCTGTTCCTTCTCCCACACCGGCGCGACGATCTGGACGACGAGCCAGTCGTCTCCGAGCGCGTTCTCGCGGATCCGACCGACGAAGGGAGCGAACTCCGCGCTCCCGTCGCCGCCCGGCATCACGACGAGGACCTTCCAGCCGCTGGCGACGGCCTTCGCGTCCTTGCCCCCGCCGTGCACGAGGTAGCGCTTGCGCGCGTCGCCGCCGATCTTCACGTCCTCGGGCGCGGGAGGATCGTCCGGTCCCGCGGAGCTCCGGATGGGAAGCGGCTGCGCGCTCGCGGCCGACACCAGGCTGAACAACACCATCGCGATCATCGTCGTGTCTCCTGAAAGTCCGGTACCAGGTACCTCATCGCCGAATCGGGATCGCCTGCACCTCGGGCGGCAGGCGGCGCAGGTTCTTCTCCCACCAGTCGAGCCACCACGCGCCGTCGCAGCTCTCCTGCCACTTCACGCCGGTGAGCTTCGCGAGACCGAAGTAACCGACGTCGTAGTTCATCCGCCCCGAGCGATCGTGGACGAGGATCTCGATCAGCGCCGGGATCGCCGCGGGGTCGCCGATCTCCGCCAGCGCGCTCGCGGCGGATCTCGTTCCGGCGAGGGGCTGCGCACCGGCTCTCGTTGCGCCAGAGGGATCCATGCCACCGCCGGTCTCGAGCGATGCCTGCCCGGGATCGATCCTCTCGATCGTGGATGCGCGGCGCAGGTGCTCGAGGATCGATTCCTCCGCCCACTTGCAGTCGGGCCGCGCGAGCGCGTGGAAACCCGCATCGACGATGGTCGCGTCGATCCCCTCCGGGTTCTCGATCGAGGGCATCACCCAGGTTCGCAGCCAAGTCTCGTCCGCCTGCATCGACTTCGACCATTCGAGGGCCCGCCGCTTCGCCTCGGTGTCCTCGCCTTCGAGACAGATCGACAGCGCTTCGAGTCCTCCCGCCTCGCGCATCACGGCCGCCAGATCGACTCCGAGCGGCTTCCCCGTGTCCAGATCGAGGCGCTCGAGCGTCCGGATCCGCTCGGCGAGCTGCTCGGGAGGTAGCGCGCGCAAGTCGGCGACGAACCGCGTCGCGTTCTGCGTCAACGCGTCCGCGAGCGGCATGTCGCGGTAGGTCTGCGCCCACGCCAGGTAGGCCTCGTAGTCCTGCGCGAAGTCCTGGAACGCGTAGGCCTTCAAGTAGGTGAACGCGCGACCCTGCACGGAGAGGCTCGCGTCGCTCGCCGCGAGGTCCAGGAGCTTCAAGGCGTGCGGGTGCCCGCTGCCGAAGACGAAGGGCTTGAGCGCCTGCTCGCGGACCGGCACGGAGAGGCGCGGCCAGACGGCGGTCATGATCGCGAGCGCACGATTGGGCGGGAGCTCCGCGATCTCCCCCGCGACGTCCCAGCCGTGGCGCCAGTCGTTGGGAGCCTCGTTGAAGCGCGCGAGCCAGCGGTCGATCTCGTCCTGGAGGGAGACCGGGACGGCCGAGTTGCCTCCCGAAACCTCCAGGCCGGCGCGCGAGCTCGCGGGATCGACTTCGGCCAGCGGAGCAGGGCTGGCCGCGCTTTTCGAGCTGTCGGTGCTTGCGACGGTGTCCGCGCGAGGAGCCGACGCCTCGAGCGGCGCTCTCCCACCCGCTGACGATCCGTCGCGAGCGAACCACGCCACCGCGGCGACCGAGACGGCCGCGGCGCCGGCGATCAGCGCTCCCTTCGACATGACGAGACCTCCGATCGTTGCGTTCAGGGCGAGCACGGAGGCTCCCGCCGCCGCCGCGGGAGAGAACCCGGCCGCCTGCAGGACTTCGCCGCGCACCTTCGCGAGACCGCGGATCGAGAACCCGACGACGCCGGAGACCGGCACGAAATCGTCCGGCAGCACGCGGCGCAGCCGCTCCATCCCGCGGTGGATCTGGCTGCGCACGGTGCCGGGCGAGCGCTGCAGCGCGTTCGCGATGTCCTCGGGCGGCCGCCCCTCGCGGATGAGCGGATCGAGGACCTCGCGATAGCGCTGCGGAAGCTTCTCGAGCGCGCGGTCGACCGCCGCCGGCACCTCGCGCGCGAGCAGCCCCTCGATCGGCTCGGGCTCGCGCCGCGCATCGTGCCGCGCGACATCGGCGAGCCGGTGCGGATCGGTGCGGTGCGCCGCCGAACGCCGCACCTTCGCCCCCTCGCGCCAGAGGATGCCGTACAGCCACCCTTTGAGCGGCGAGGACCCGTCGTAGTCGCCCGAATGCCGGATCGCGGCGAGGAACGTGGCCTGGACGAGATCCTCGGCTTCGACCGGATCGCGGATCAGATGGCAGGCGACCTCGAAGAGCTCACGGGAGGTCGCGTCGAAGACAGCGGCGAGCGCCGCGCCGTCGTGGCGGTCGCGGAAACGCCGGAAGAGCCTGTCGAGGGCGCGGTCATTCACGGGAGTCTGGTCCCCTTGGCTGTGCAGAGTTCGAACGCAAGTACATGCCAGAGCACGCCCAGCAGCTGCGGTCGTGGCCCGGGGCGAGGCTGGGTGCCCAGAACTGACGCAAACGCCGATCCCGCGCGGGCTTGGAGGCGGCTCAGGAACAGCGAAGGGGGCCAGACTCCGTTCATGCCCTCATTCTCCACGAGGAGGGCCAGCGCGGCACCGAAGTCGGAAAAACTACTTTCCGGGCGCGCGGTAGGTGACCGACTTCTTGACCGCCTGGTCGATCTGCGCGGGCGTCAGCAGCTGGACCGTCTTGACCCGGGCGCCCCCGATCGCGGCGACGCGGATGCTGAGGGCGGCCGCGGAGATCTCGTCGGGTATATCGCAAATCAGGTAGCCGTCCTCGTCCCCCAGCGCGAAGTAGAAGGACTCGACCTTTCCTCCGATGCTCTGCAGGAGCTGATCGACGGCGGTGCGGCGGGCGGTTCCGCCGTCCTTGATCAGACCTTGGGCGCCTTCGACGGAATACGAGACCTTGCAGAGATACTTGGCCATGACGATTGCTCTCCCTTCGAGCGCAGGAGAATAGCGAGCCGACCCGACGCGCGGAAGCGCTCGCAAATCAGGGAGCGCGATGGACGACGCGCAGTCCGGCCCGGATCGGCGCCCAACCGACGTCGCACTCGAGCTCCTCCAGCCACTCCGCGACCTCGTCGTGGCAGTCGTGGAACATCCAGAAGCCGTCGGGGTGCTTCACGAAGGACATGTCGTAGAGCGGGTTGAAGTGCCCCTCGCCTCCGGCCACGAACTCGGTGTCGAGGCGCGCGAGGAGGCGATCCGCGGAGTCGCGCGAGACGCGGAGCTCCTCGAGCGTGCCACCGCCGTACGAGAGGTTCATCGCCGCGAGGTCGGCGTCGAGCACGTAGCGGCGCCCGAGAGTTCCCTGCGTCGGCCAGAGGACGACAGCCGGCGCGCGCCACCAGTCGTCCTTCCCGAGCGCGTACCAGGTCCAATCGCCGTAGCCGTACTCGACCGTCCGCCCGTCGCCGTTCGGAAGCAGGACGCCGGCGTGGCGGCCGGTGGAGAGGAGATGCACGACGATCGGGTCGGGAGGATCCTTCGGCGGCGTCACGGTCGAGGCACAGCCGCACCAGGCGGCGACGGCGAGGAGCGTTCCGGCGACCGCGAGGAACGCTAGGTGTCCGCGGCGCGGCAGCCTCATGCTGGCAGCGGCGCCAACGATCGCCACGGCTCCTCCTGGGAGACGTCGACCAGCGCGGGGCCCTCGAAGACCGCCGGAGAGAGCACGGCCAGGAACACGACGGGCGCGTCGAACACGTTGTAGGTCCCGTGGACTTCGTTCGTCGGCACGAAGGCGAGCTCGCCGGCCGCGAGGACGCGCTTCTCACGCCCGACCCACTGTTCGGCGCGTCCGGAGACGACGTACAGCACTTCCTCGAGCTTCGGATGCCGGTGGAAGGCGTGGGACTTGCCGGGCGGCATCGTCACGCGCACGACCTGGAGCTGCCGTGCGTCGGTCATTCCGGCGCGTGACAGCCATTCGTGCGGGCCCCAGGGGAGCACCTCGACCTGCGCCTCGGCGGAGGTCACGAAGCGCAAGAAGTGCACGCCGCACATGCGTTACTTCGCGGCGGCCTTGCGCGCGGCGCGTTTCGATCGGCTCTGGGGCAGGCGGATCTTCTTGAATTCCTCGACTTGAGCGCGGATCGCGATCTCGGTCGGCAAGCGCTCCGTCGAGCTCGCGCCGTAGAACCCGTCGAGGCCCTCGACGCGTTCGATCATGAAGCGCGCGTCTTTGGGCATCGCGATGGGGCCGCCGTGGCACAGACACAAGACGTCCGGCTTCACGCGCCGAGCCGCGTCGACGATCGCCTGCACGAGACCGACGCAGCGCTGAATCGTCTTGACGCTCTTCGCGCCGATCGTTCCGCCGCTCGTGCAGCCCATGTGAGCGACGACGATGTCAGCGCCGGCCTTTGCCATCGCCATCGCTTCGTCGGGGTTGAACGCGTAGGGCGTCGTCAGGAAATCCATCTCGCGCGCGAGCGCGACGATCTCGACCTCCTTGTCGTAGCCCATGCCGGTTTCCTCGAGCGTCGCGCGCAGATCGCCCTCGATCAGACCGACGGTCGGGAAGTTCTGGATGCCGGCGTAGCCGAGCTCCGCGAGCTCCTTCAGAAAGAGCCGCGGCATCATGAAGGGATCGGTCGCGCAGACGCCCGCGAGGACCGGCGTACGCTCGACGACGGGCAACACCTCGAACGCCATCTCCTTGACGATCTGGTTCGCGTTGCCGTAGGGCATGAGCCCCGCGGTCGATCCGCGCCCCGCCATGCGGTAGCGGCCGGAGTTGTAGACGATCAAGAGGTCGATGCCGCCGGCTTCCTCGCTCTTGGCCGAGAGCCCCGTGCCCGCGCCGCCGCCGATGATCGCCTCGCCGCGCGCGATGCGTTCGCGCAGGCGCGCGAGGATGGCCTTGCGGGAGTTGTCGACCGGTTTTTTCGCCAAGCAGATGCTCCTTCTTGTCCTTGGATCGATGCCGCTTCGCCGAGCTATCTCTCGCGGGTCATCTCGTTCAGCCAGGATACAGAGTTCGCGAGCAGCTTTCGGAAGGCTTCGTGATCGTGCGCGGCGCCGTCGTGGCCCAGGGTGATGCAGACGATGTGTCCGCGGCCCTTCCCGCGATGCCATGCGACCGGGTACTCCGCGCCGGTCGCGAGCGATCGTCCCGTCGCGAAGACGTGGCTCGCGGTCGAAGGATCGAGCTCGACGCGGTAGAGCTCGTCCTGGATGCGGAACGGCGCGGCGATGCCGCGCGTGAGCGGGCTCGGAACGGACTCGAGCCTCACCTCGAACTCGCCGAAGTCCTCGTGGCTGCGCGATCCGCCGCCGACGAGGTCCCGGTTGTACTCGGGCCAATCGGCCCAGTTGAACCAGGTCGCGGGGTGGAGGATCAGGAGGCCGCCCCCCTTCTCGACGAATTCGACGAGGCCACGGCGCAGCTCCGGGCCGGGGAGCGGCTGGTTCGCGGAGAGGACGAGCACCCGCGTCGACGCGAGCTGCGGGAGGAGATCGGCGACGCGCGTCGAGAACTTCGCCTTGGTGATCCCCGCCTCCGCCAGCGTCGCGAGATCGCGCTCTCCGAACCACCGCTCGAAGTCGTGGCTCGAGCCGCCGCCGAAGAGGAACGCATCGAGAGGTTCGGGAGCCGTCACCTTCTGCTCGCGCGGCTTCGCGCCGGGCAGCTCGGCCGTCAGCGCGACGATCGTCGGCGCGAGCGCGTTGTCGTAGCTCTCGAGGACGATCGACTCGACCGCGACTGACTTCGACGGCGCGAGTGCGTGGTAGCGCAACTGCCCCCAGCTGTCGTGCGCGAGGACGCCGTCCACCCCTTCCGATCCCGGCACGTCGTAGCGCCCGATCCAATCCGCGAATTCGACGCCGTTCTTGAGCACGACTTCCTCGCTCGAGCCGTCGGCGTAGCGCCAGGCCCACTTCAGCGCCTCGATCGGCTCTTTCACGTACGGATAGCCGTACGCCGCGATGCCGCCGAGGACGTGGACTTTCGCGAGCATGAACCCGACTGGCACCTCGACGCGCTGCGGCCGCGCGATCTTGCTCTCCCAGTCCGCGCCGAGACCGCCCTTGAGCACGAGCGCGTTGCACGCGGAGCTCGAGTGCGCCGGATCGAGGATCTCGAACGGCACGCCGCGGACGTCGACGATGCCGTAGCGCGCGAACTTCATCGGCTTGGGGTCGCGGCGCGCATCGTAGAGGCTGACGTGCGAGTTGCTGGTCGCGAGCGGCTCGAGATCGAGCGTGCGGAAGCCCTCGGTCCCCTGCGCGAGGAAAGCGATGAGGTCGCGTAGCCCCGCCGCGCCGAGGCTCTCGAAGCCCGCCGGCATCGGCGACTGGTGCGTGTTGCGCATCGACGCGACGTCGGCGCGCGCGATCTCCTCCTCGCCGCCGCTCCAGCGGAGAAGGAGCGAGTCGGGGCTCTCGCGCGCGAGGACGCCGCCGAGGAGACGGCCGTCGGTGGTCTCGACGACCCACTCGGAGTAGGCCGCCTCGACCGCGCGGCTCGGGTCGAGGATCACGGGCAGGAGCTGGCTCGCTCCGTGGACGCCGATGCCGGTGAGATCGGGTCCGACGTGGCCGCCTTCGCCGCCGACCGTGTGGCAGTTCGCGCAGTTCGTGACGAAGAGCGCCTTGCCGCTCGACGCGTCGCCGGGACGATCGACTTCGGGCAGGAGCGAGGCGACCAGCTCCGCGACGCCCTTCGCCGGCGGCAGCGCCGCGTCGAGGATCTCCTTCGCCCGCGCCGCCGTCGCGGCGTCGGCGTGCGTGCGGAGTCGGTGGAGCTTCTGCGGCCCGAGCTCGCGGGCGTCGATGTTCTTGGCCGCGATGTCGTCGAGCAAGAGCGCGGCCCACGCGGCTCGCGCGACGAGCTTCTCGAAGATGTGATCCCGAACGCGCACCGAAGCCGCCGGGTATGCTCCGCACAAGGTCCTCGCGGCGGCCAGATCCTCGGCCTGCGCGAGCATCTCGACGAGGCCGAGCTGATCATCCAGCGACGCGGAAGGCACGAGGAGCCGGCCGGACGCCTCGATCGCCTGCGCGCGATGCTCCGGGAGCGCCAGGAGCATCGCCAAGGCTCCTCGGTCGCCTTCCTCGACGGCGGCGAGGAGCTTCACGGCCAGCGCGTCGATCTCCTTCGACATCTCGCCCGTCAGCTGCCACCGTTGCCCCAACCGCAGCGCGGCCGCGGCCAAGTCGAGGTTGCCTCGAACGATCAGGAGCTCGAGGCTGCGGATGGTCTCCTTCGTCAAGAACCGGTTCCGAGGCGTTGGAGGAGGTGTGTCGATCGCGTCGAGGAGGGCCGCCACGAAGCTGGGAGCCGCGCGCTCTTCCCGGGTCAGCAGGACGACGGCGGTGCGGTCCCAGTCGCTCTCGCGGACATCCTTCCCCCGCGAGGCCCGGCGGAAGACTTCCACGGCCAGATCTCGAGCGTCGACCTGGGAATCGAGCGAGAGGACGTTCTTCAACACCTCGATCGGACGGCGCGCGAGATAGCGGAGGGCGGCATTGCGCATCCGGGGATCGGTCCACTCTCCCCAGGCGCTGACGAACTCCCGAACCGAATCCTGCGACCTCGTCGACGGCAGATCGCCGAGGGCCACGAGGGCCTGCAGACGAACGCGCGGGCTCGGATCCCCCAGCATCGGGGGAATCTGGTTCCCGTCGTCGAACATCCGGCTGACGCTCACGGCGTTCGCTCGAACGGCCGGATAGACGTCCGACAGCGCGCGTCTGGCAATCGTCTCGTGCCAACCTCCGGTCCGGGCGAGCGCCCACAGAGCCGAGATGCGGGAGGCGGGAAGCCCGGAATCGAGCGCGGGTCGGACGAGTGCAGGGTCATCGATCCCCTGCTCGACGAGGATGCGCTGAGCGGTGGAGCGCACCCACGCGTTCGGATGCTGGAGCGCGGCGACTCTCGAGTCGACACCCGCTCGAGCCAGGTCCGGAGCCGCGAGCACGACCGCGCGCTTGTGCTGCACCCGCCAGATCCTCCCGTGCTCGTGGTCGCGGTCGGGACGGATCGCGGCGTTCGTCGGGCCGTGCGGAGGGCCGCGCGTGTCGTTGTGCACGACGGCCTGGTTGTAGAAGTCGAGGACGTAGAGCGCGCCGTCTGGGCCGACGCGCAGGTGCACGGGGCGGAACCAGAGGTCCTTGCCGGCCAGGAACTCCGCGTCGCGCGTCTTCGTGGCCTTGAAAGTGACTCCGTCGGGCTCGAGCCGGTCGTGGTGAACGATGTGGACGGTCGGCTCGCAAGTGAAGTGCGCGTTGCGCCACTCCTCGGGCCAGGCACCGCCGGTGTACAGGCAGCAGCCCGACGCGCCGGTGAAGCCGCCGACGAAGTCGATCTGCGCGTACGGCGCGTCCTCGTGCACGATCGCGGGCAGGACGCGGTCGTGGTCGGCGCAATCGGCCCAGCTCTCGACCTTCCCCGTCCGCCCCTCGGCGAACACGCGCTCGGGCACGACGACGTGCCGAACGTGCGAGCCGTTCGCCATCGTGAAGAAGAGCTCGTTCTCGTCGGAGAAGTCGAGTCCCCACGTGTTCGATCCGTAGGCCGACACGACCTCGATCGCGCTGCCGTCGGGTTGGAAACGGAAGATCCCGTTGCCGATATGCCCGAAGTCCTTGGTCTGCCCATCCGAGGTTGGCCGTGACTCGTTTGTCTGCCCAATCAAGTTGTCGCGCGACCCACTTGTCTGCCCATTCAAGATGTGGCGCGACTCGTTCCCGCTGTACCCCTGCGTCCCGTAGATCCAGCCGTCGAGCCCCCACCGCAAGTTGCTGATCACCGCGTGCGTGTCGCCGATGCCGAAACCGGTGAACACGACTTCGCGCTTGTCCGCGACGTCATCGCCGTCGGTGTCGCGCAGGAACAGGATGTCCGGCGCCTGCGCCACGATCGCGCCGTCGCGGTGCAAGACCAGGCTCGTCACGAGATCGAGGCCGTCCGCGAACACCTTCTTCGCGTCCATGCGGCCGTCGCCGTCCACGTCCTCCAGGATCGAGATGCGGTCGTGCGCGGGGATGCCGGAGAAGCGCTCCTTCTCGGGATATCCCGGCGTCTCCGCGATCCACATCCGCCCGCGCGCGTCCCACTCGATCGAGATCGGCTTCGAGATCAGCGGCTCGGACGCGACGAGCGAGGCCTCGAAGTCGGGATGGAGCTCGAACGACTCCTTCGCGCGCTCCGGCGCGATCGGACCGCCGGGCGGATACGCGAGAACTGCGAGCTCCTCGGGCGCGACCAGCAGATCGGCGTCGCGCTTGCCGGCCCACGCGATGCCGCGCAGCACGAGCGCGCGCCACGCGGGGTGCGAGAAGGACGACCACTCGTGGCCTTGGATCGAGACGAAGACGCGGCCGGCACCCTTCTCGAGCGTCCAGGCTTGCGGCGAAGGATCGAAGACCGAATGAAAGCCGCGGACGAGGACGCGCGCGGCCGGATCGAGATGGAGATCGGTGTAGATCTCGTCCTGGAACCGGAAGTTGGCGATGCCGCGCGTGATCGGATGATCGCGGTCGGTGACGTAGAGGTCGACGAGGCCCTCGTGCCACTTGGAGTGCCCGTGCTCCCAAGCGCCGCCGGCCACGGTCTTGAACCACTGCGGATCGTCGCCGCAGACGCCGTCGTGGAGGACGACGAGGCCGCCGCCGCGCGCGAGGAAGGCGTCGAAGAGCGCGCGCTCGTCGCCGTGGATCGAGGCCCCTTCGGCCGCGAAGATGACGAGGACGTCGGTGCGCGCGAGCTCGTCCGCGGTCGGGAAGCGCGTCGCGCCGTCGACGGAGGCTCCGCGCGAGGCGAGGAGAGGCTTCCACTCCGCAACGAACCGCTCGTGCTCGTGCTGATTCGGCCCGTGGGTCTTCGGACCGCCGCGGAGGAACACGCGCAGGGGCTCGCTCGGTGCGTGAACGAAGACCGGCGCAGGCTTGCCCGGCGCGGAGGCGAGAACGGAAGCGAGCGCGAAGAGAGCGAGAAGCATGTGGGCGGCTGCAGCTCGATCGGAGGGCGCGTCGGAGCGCGGATCGAGAGACTATCCGAGAAGCCCGGGAGTTGGAGGATCGCCCCCGCTTCGTTACTTTCGCCCTCATGCCCGCCCTCGAAGGCATGCTCACCCCCGACGAGCTCCGCACGCTCGTCTCCGCCGGTCAGATCGAGACCGTCCTCGTCGTCTTCACCGATCCCTACGGCCGCTTCCTCGGCAAGCGCTTCGACGCGAACTTCTTCCTCGACGACGCGCTCGCGCACGGCGCACACGTCTGCGACTACCTCCTGACCGTCGACATGGAGATGGCGCCCGTCCCCGGGTACAGCTTCGCGAACTGGGAGAAGGGCTACGGCGACGTCCACCTCATCCCCGATCTGGCCACCCTCCGCATCGCGAGCTGGCTCGAGAAGTCCGCGATGGTCCTCTGCGACGTCGCCGACGCGAAGACGAACAAGCCCGTCGCGGTCGCGCCGCGTTCGATCTTGCGCGCGCAGGTCGACCGCGCCGCGAAGGCCGGCTACACCGCGATGGCGAGCTCCGAGCTCGAGTACTACCTCTTCCGCGATTCGTTCCGCGACGCGGCGAAGAAGGGTTGCGCCGGTCTCGAGCCGATGGGGTGGTACCTCGAGGACTACCACATGCTCCAAGGCACGCGCACGGAGGGCTTCCACTCGGCCGTCCGGCGGCACTTGAAGCAGTCCGGCGTCCCGGTCGAGAACAGCAAGGGCGAATGGGGCCTCGGTCAGCACGAGCTCAACGTCCGCTACGCCGACGCGCTTGCGATGGCGGACCGGCACGGCGTCTTCAAGCAGTGCCTGAAGGAGACCGCCGACCGGCTCGGGATCAGCGTCACGTTCATGGCGAAGCTCTCGGAGACGCAGGCCGGCTCGTCGTGCCACATCCACATGAGCCTGTGGAAGGGCGGGAAGAGCGCGTTCCCCGGCGCTGGCAAGCTCGGCGCGATCGAGTGCAGCGACGTCTTCCGCTGGTTCCTCGGCGGCTGGCTGGCGCACGCTGGCGAGACGATGCCGTTCTACGCGCCGACGGTGAACAGCTACAAGCGCTACCA
>JBJXFB010000111.1:0-34257 GCA_046155895.1 Planctomycetota bacterium
GGCGCAGCGGATCGACGCCCGACAGCTCGCCGAAGTAGCCGTACTCGCCCGCGCCGTCGGCGTCGGTGTCGATCGCGGCCGAAGACTGGAGCTGAGCTTGCGCCGACGTGATCGAGCGCAACGTGGAAATCGCCGCGGCCTCGTTGGCCGAAAGGCGAGCGCTCATGAGGCGCGGGATCGCGATCGCCGCGATGATGGCGATGATCGCGACCACGATCATGAGCTCGATGAGGGTGAAACCCGACTGCTTGGTTTTGCGGATCATTGTGGCTTTTTTCCTAATGGGGCCGGTCCCCGTACGGCGCAGCGCCGGAGAGAAGGCCTGGACCTGAATTCGATGCACGGACACTGGTGACTGGCGCTCCCTGGGGAGGACCGCCCCATCGGGCCGTCCCCTGACGGGCTTCCGCCCGCCCACGGACGTTCTCATTGCGTACAAGTCTCGACGCAGCCGCGGTCCCGACTTGAGATCAACCGCCCCCGCTCGCGGCGCCGAGCTTGCCGACGACGTCGAGGATCGGGAGGAAGACGGCCATCACGACGCCGCCCACGATCACGCCCATGACGCTGATCAGGATCGGCTCGATCATGCTCGTCAGCGACTTGACGGCAGACTTGACCTGCTGGTCGTAGAACTCGGCAATCTTTTCGAGGAGGGTCTCGAGCGAGCCCGTGCGCTCGCCGATCGAGATCATCCGCACCACCATGGGCGGGAAGACCTTCGACCGCGACAGCGGCTCGGACAGCATGTTTCCCGAGCGCACGCTCTCGCGCGCGTCGAGCACCGTCTGGGACACGACGCGGTTGCCCGCCGTTTCCGCCACGATGTCGAGCGTCGCCATGATCGGGACTCCCGAGCGGATCAGCGTCGCGAAAGTGCGCGAGAACCGCGCCAGGGCGATCTTCCGGACCAGCGGCCCGATGATCGGGATGCGCAGGGAGAGGGTGTCGAACAGCTCGGCCCCCTGCTTGGTCTTCTTGAAGACGAAGAGCCCGACGACGAAGAGGGTCGCACCGCCGAAGACGATGGCCCAGTGGGCCTTCAGGAAGTCGGCCGTGTTCAGCACGAAGTTCGTGATCGCGGGCAGGTCGGAGTCGAGCGACTCGAAAACCGCCCGGAATCCAGGCACGACGCCGAGCATCAGGAAGGTCGTGATGCCGAGCACGAGGAACAGGGAGATGACCGGGTAGGTCATCGCCGACTTGATCTCGCGGCGCAGCTGGTCGCTGGCCTCCAGGTACTCGGCCAGGCGCACGAGGATCGTGTCCATCTGTCCCGAGACTTCTCCCGCGCGCACCATGCTGACGTACAGCGGGTCGAACACCTTCGGGCAGGTCTCCATGGCCGAGGAGAGGTCGACGCCCGACCGGACCTCGCTGACCAGCTTCTGGCAGCACAGCTTCATCCCGACCGAATCAGCCTGCTCGCCTAGGACCTCGAGTGCCTCGAGGAGCGCCAGGCCGGAGCCGACCATGGTCGAGAGTTGCCGCGTGAACATGACCAGGTCGGTGCGCGAAGCGGAGGGCTTCTTCACCATCCCCAGCAGTCCGGGCTGCCCCGCGGGCTTTTTCTGGAAGGCGGGAGTCGTCTCCTCGATTCGGGTGGCGACGAGGTTCTGCTTGCGCAGCTCCGCGGCTACCTCGTTGCGGTCTGCGGCGGTGATGGTCCCTTCGACGGTCTTGCCACCAGGACCCTTGGCTGCGTACTTGAAAATCGTCACGTTTCGCTCCGGGGTGATCAGGACTGGGGCCGATCGTCTTCCATCGTCACGCGCAGGACTTCCTCGAGGGATGTCCGGCCGCGCGACACGTTCAAGAGTCCGACGCGGCGAAGGGTCAACATCCCCTGCCGCACGGCCTCGTTCTTGAGGTCCTGCACGGATCGGCGCTCGACCACCATCCGCTTGAGGACTTCGTCGAGGTAGAGGGTCTCGAGGATCGCGAATCGGCCCCGGTAACCCCCGTTGCAGCGTCCGCAGCCCTTCGGGTTGGGCTGGAAGAGCTTCAAGTCCCCGATCTCCGCCTTGCCGTAGCCGACGGCGAGGAGCTCGGCCTCGGGGAGCTCGATCGGCGCCCGGCAGTGCTCGCACAGCTTCCGCGCGAGTCGCTGCGCGCCGATGCAGAGCAGCGAGCTGGAGACGAGGTACGGATCGACGCCCATGTCCATGAGCCGCGTCAGCGTTCCGGCCGCGTCGTTCGTGTGCAGGGTCGAGAGCACGAGGTGGCCCGTGAGCGCGGCCTTGACCGCGATGTCGGCGGTCTCCGTGTCGCGGATCTCGCCGACGAGGATGACGTCGGGGTCCTGGCGCAGGATCGAACGCAGGGCGCCGGAGAAGGTCAGCCCGCGCTTGGGATTCACGGGAACCTGGTTGACGCCATCCATCCGGTACTCGACCGGATCCTCGACCGTCACGACATTCATGTCCTCGGTGGCGACCTCGGCCACGCACGAGTAGAGCGTGGTCGACTTGCCCGAGCCGGTCGGCCCGGTGACGAGAATCATCCCGTACGCGGCTCCGAGTCCGCGGCGGATGTCCGCGAGCGTCTTGGCCTCGTACCCCATCGTGTCGAGCTTCAGGGCCAGGCTGCCCTGGTCGAGGATCCGCATGACCGCCTTCTCGCCGCCGACGACGGGCAGGACGGAGATGCGGAGGTCGATCGACCGGCCCTCGTAGCGGATCTGGAACTTGCCGTCCTGCGGGGCGAAGCGCTCGGCGATGTCGAGCTGCGCCATGATCTTCAGGCGCGAGATCAGCGCGTTGAGCATCACCTTCGGCGGGCTCATCACGGACCTCATCGCGCCGTCGATCCGGTAGCGGACGCGCAGGGCCTTGTCGCCCGGCTCGATGTGGATGTCGCTCGCCTTCTCCTTGAGCGCGCGCAGGAGGACGAGGTTGATCAGCTTGACCGCGGGGGCGTCGTCGCCCGAGGCCGTGCCGGCGAGATCGAGTTCCGCGGCGTTCTCCTCGGACTTGACCTCGAGCTCGCCTTCGACCTTGACCTGATCGAGCAGGCTCTCGACCTGCCGCGCGTTCGTCTGGAAGACGCGTTCGATCGCACGCTTGATCGCGATCGGACTCGAGACGACCTGTCGGATCTGGCAACCCGCCCGACGCTTCAGGTCGTCGAGCATCAGGACGTCGAACGGATCGCCGACGGCGATCGTCAGGATGTCCCCGTTGCGGGAGATCGGCAGAATCGTGAATTCCTGGCAGGTTTCCTGCGGCAGGAGCTCCAGCGCGCTGGGATCGGGTGTGACCCTCGACAGGTCGACCGGAGGAATGCCCGCGTCGGCGCCCAGCGTCTCGAGGAGCGCGTCCTCCTCGAGCATCCCCGAGGTCAGGAGCATCTCGAGGACGTGCTCGCCCTTCGAGCGCGCCTCGGTCCAGTCCTGGTCGGTGACGAGGCGCGCGTCCAGCAGGAGGCGCCGGATCTTCCCGGAGACGCGGACCATCAGGCCGCGCGGACCAAGGTCCGCAGCTCCGAGGGATCGGAGATGTAGTGTTCCGCGGTGGCGACGTTGACCTTGCCGCTGCGGACGAGCTCGGCCAGGGACTGCGACATGGTCTTCATCTGCAGCTTCCCGCCGGTCTGGATGTTCGAGTAGATCTGGTGGCCCTTGCCGTCGCGGATGAGCGCGCGGATGGCGGGCGTGGCGAGCATGATCTCCGCGGCCATCGCGCGGCCGCGTCCCGACTGCAGCGGCAGCAGCTGCTGGCAGAAGACGGCTTCGAGCGTGAACGAGAGCTGCGTGCGGACCTGGGCCTGCTGGTGGCTGGGGAACACGTCGATGATCCGGTTGACCGTCTGGACCGCGTCCGAGGTGTGGAGCGTCCCGAAGGTGAGGTGTCCGGTCTCCGCGAGCGTGAGGGCGGCCTCGATCGTCTCGTGGTCGCGCATTTCGCCGACGAGGACGTAGTCGGGGTCCTGGCGCAGCACGCTCCGCAGCGCGTTGGTGAAACCCTTCGTGTCCGCTCCGACCTCGCGCTGGGTGACGAGGCAGCGCTGGTGGCGGTGCGTGAACTCGACCGGGTCCTCGATCGTGACGATGTGACCCGCCTGGTTCTTGTTGATGTAGTCGATCATCGCCGCGAGCGTGGTCGACTTGCCCGAGCCCGTCACTCCGGTGACGAGCACGAGTCCCGAGTGCGTATTGCAAATGCGCTCGCACACCGACTTGGGCAGCCCGAGGCGGTCGAAATCCGGCACTTCGTGCGGGATGGCGCGCATGACGGCGCCGACCGAGCCGCGTTGGTAGAAGACGTTCGCCCGGAATCGTCCGCTGCCTTCCAGACCGAAGGAGCAGTCGAGCTCGAGATCGCGGTCGAGCTTGGCGATCTGGTCCGAGGTCAGGACGCTCGTCGCCAGACGCCGGGATTCCTCGGGCGACATCGGAGCGTGCTCCACGGGGAGCAGCTCGCCGTCGATCCGGATCCTCGGCGGCGTGCCGACGGAAATATGGAGGTCCGATCCGCCCTGGCGCACGAGCAGCGCCAGGAGCTCTTCCATGGTGATCATGGCTGCATCCTTCTCGCGGGGAAACTAGGTCCCCCCCTCATCGGTCGGGATGCCGCCGCGACTGGAGCCCGGGCTACCGCCGGACTGGCCGCCCCCGTTAGGATGCTCCGCCTTCCTACGTACCCCGCCGCCCGGAACCCTGCCGAGAGGACGACCCAGTCCCCGATGAGCACCGCCCCCCAGAACATCCGGAACATCGCATTCGTCGGCCACCCCTCGTCGGGAAAGACGACGCTGGTCGACGCGCTGGCCCACCTCGTGGGAGCCACGCCGCGGAAGGGATCGGTCGCCGACAAGACGAGCATCTGCGACACGGAGCCCGAGGAGCAGGAGAAGGGACACACGCTCCAGCTCGCGGTCGTCGCCGCCAACTGGCACGGCAAGCAGTGGACGTTCCTCGACACGCCGGGGTACCCGGAGTTCGTCGCCGAGACCGAGAGCGCGCTCTTCGGAGCCGATCTCGTCGTGGGCGTCGTCAGCTGCGGCTCGGCGGTCAGCTACAACCTGCGCAAGAAGATGCAGGCGGCGCAGGAGCTCGGCCGGCCCCGCGCCCTGGTCCTGACCCATCTCGACAGCGAGAACGCCGACTTCGACTCGACCGTCGAAGCGCTACGCGCCGCGATGGGGAACTCCGCGGTGCCCTTCTTGCTGCCGGATCGATCGGGACATTCCTTCTCGAGCGTCCGGCGGACGCTCCAGGATCCCGAGAGCGAGTGGCGCCAGGCCCTGCTCGACCAGGTGATGGACGCCTGCGAGGACGAGGAGCTCCTGAACCGCTACCTCGAGACCCAGGAGCTCGACGCGGAGGCGCTCCAGAAGCTGATCCCCCTGGCGATCGCGAAAGGCTCGCTCGTCCCGATCCTGCTCTGCAACCCCAACAGCGGCTTGGGCGTTCCGGAAACGCTCGAGTTCTTCGAGCTCTACGGGCCGGGCGCGAACGCCACGCGATTCCGCGACGAGAGCGGAGCCGAGATCGCCCCCGATCCCGCGGGAGAGCTCCTGGCGACGGTCTTCAATGTCAAGACCGATCCTCACGTGGGCAAGGTGTGCCTCGTGCGCGTTCTGCGCGGGACGCTCGCGGCCAACGGCCTGGTCGCCGGGCCCCGGAATCACGACAAGGGCGAGAAGCTCGGCGGGCTCTTCCACCTGGTCGGGAAGAAGCGCGAGCCGATCGAGGCCGCGGGCCCGGGCGAGATCGCGGCCTTTTCGAAGGTCGAAATGGTGGCCCTGTACGACACGGTCACCGCGCCGGGGAAGAAGCTCCACACGATTCCAGTCCGTCGTCCGCCCCAGCCGATCGTGTCGCTCGCGGTGCAGCCGAAGACCCGCGCGGACGAGCAGAAGATCGGCGAGGCCCTCCACAAGATCGAGGCCGAGGATCCGACGTTCCGCGTCGTGCACGATGCGGAGACCCACGAGATGGTGATGCTCGGGATGAGCGACCTCCATCTGCAAGTGGTCGAGATGCGACTGAAGCGCCGCTTCGGAGTCGAGATCACGACGCACATTCCGCGGATCGCCTACCGCGAGACGGTCACGAAGCCGGCCCAGGGCCACCATCGGCACAAGAAGCAGTCCGGCGGCCGGGGACAGTTCGGCGAGTGCTACGTGCACGTGCGCCCGCAGCCGCAGGGGACGGGCTTCGTGTTCACCGACGGCGTCGTGGGCGGCGCCATACCCCGCAACCTGATCCCCGCGGTCGAGAAGGGCGTGCGCGAGATCCTCGTGCAGGGCGTGCTGACGAACAGCCAGGTGGTCGACATCGAGGTCGAGCTCTTCGACGGCAAGTTCCACGACGTCGACTCGGACGAGGCGAGCTTCAAGATCGCGGGGGCGCGCGCGTTCCGCGACGGGTTCGTGAAGGCGCATCCGGTGCTGCTCGAGCCGGTCATGGAGGTCGAGATCCACGCTCCGACGCACGCGGCCGGGACGATCTTCTCCGACCTGACGAGCCACCGCCGGGGGCACGTGGTCGACCAGGGCAACGAGGCCGACGGCGCAGTGACGATCATCAAGGCGCAGGCGCCGCTCGCGACGATGCAGACCTACCACCGCGACCTGAAGTCGCAGACGGCGGGTGAAGGGAGCTACTCGATGAAGCTCTCGCACTACGCCCAGGTCCCCGCCGTGGAGCAGCAGAAGGTGCTGGCCCACTACGGGAAGAAGCACGCGGAAGAGGAATAGCGGCCCGGAAGAGGGATCCCCGAGGTCGGGAGCCTCGGATCGGGCCCCTCCCAGACGGATGGGCGGCCCCGGGCCCTCCCGCTGCCCATGGACGGCGGCCGGGGGAACCCTGTCCCTGGATGGCGATCCTGTTACGTTATGGCCCGAATTGCCCCTGTGGGTGCCATGAGGGAGTCGATCTTCAGCCTCGCCTTCGTTTGCGCGCTCGCCCCGCGGGCCCTGTCCCAGGCCGAGCTGACGGAGATCCGACTGGGCCAGTCCCAGTCCGGATCGCTGGTCGCGAGCGACCCCAAGCTCCTGCTGGACAGCCCGACGCAGCGCCTGGGACTGCTCTCGAAGTCTGACGGAAAGGTCACGATCTCCGTCAACTCGTTCGACTTCGACGCCTTCCTGCGAGTCGAGACCGAAGCTGGCGACGTCCTGGCCGAAGCCGACGGCGGAGGGATCGAGACGAACGCCCGCCTCGTGGTCGAGCTCGCGCGCGACAAGCGCTACCACGTGCTCGTGACCGCCAAGGGAGGCGGATCGGGCTGGTACTGGGTCGACTGCCAGCAGGGCGAGCTGCCGCCGCTCTCGCGCGAAGCGATCCAGTACGCCGCGGTCGCGTACCACGGCGGTGCGGCGAACGCAGAGCTCGCGAAGGGCGACGATCACCGGCCGGCCGCCGCCGCGCACCTCGAGCGCAAGGGAACGATCCTCGTCGAGCAGAACCGGCTCGTGGAAGCGCAGGAGGTCTTCGACAGCGCGCGGTCGCTCTGGGAAGCTTCGAACGACGCGAAGCGCGCGACGCGGGCGACTCTCGAGCTCGGCCGCATCGCGGCTATGCGCAAGGACGCGAAAGCCGCCGAGGAACACTTCTCGCGCGCGCTGGCCGCCTGCCGCGCGCTTCCCGACCCGGCCGGCGAGGCGCGGACGCTGCTGGCGATGGCAGCCGCGCGAGCGGGTGACGGGGATCCCGCCGCTGCGTCGTCGCTCTACAAGGAAGCGCTCGCGCTGGCCGAGAAGAATGCGGACGCGGAGAACGCGGCGCTCGCCCTGGCGGGGATCGCCGACCTGACCCGCTCGCCGGGCGACCGCGAAACGAAGCTCGAGACCGCCGAGATGCTCGGCGATCTTTGGCGCGCCGGCGGCGACCTCAAGAAGGCGCTGGAGCAGCACGAAAAGGCCCTTCAGATCGCCCGCGAGGGCAAGGACCGGGCTGCGGAAGGATTCGCCTGGGCGGATGTCGGGAAGGACTGGTTCCTGGCGCGCGAGCTCGCGCACGCGCGGGAGTGCTTCGAGAACGCGCTGGAGATCGCTCGCGAGACCCAGAACAAGTCCGCGGAGGCCGATGCGCTCGGCCGCCTGGGCAAGGTCTGGTTGATGCTCCAGGACTATCCCAAGGCGCTCCTCATCCACGAGCAGCAACTCGAGGCGGCCGGCTCGGACGCCACCCGGGCAGGAAATGCCTCCGTGGGGATCGGAAAGTGCCACCTGGCGATGCGCGACTACCCGCGCGCGCGAACCAGTCTCGAGTCCGCGGTGAAGCAGGCGCAGCTCTCCGGCGACAAGCGTGCCGAAGCCGATGCGCTCATCTATCTCTCCTTCGTCGAGTTCCAGTCCGGCACCTTCGAAGCGGCGCAGGAGAACAGGCTCCGTGCCGCGGAATTGGTACGGGGCTCGAACCAGGGTTCGTGGGCTGCGATCTGGAGGGGCATCGAACACTTCGATGCGGGCGAGATCGCGCAGGCGCAGGAGATCTTCGAAAGCAGCCTGGCCGAGGCTCGCTCCAGCCAGAATCTCGAGCTTCGTCTGGAAGCCTCGATGAACCTCGGCTTGTGCCATCAGCGCCGGGGCCGATACGCCGACTCGATCCGGTGCTTCTCCGACATGGTCGACATCTCCCGCACCCTCGGTCGTCGACCGGATGAGGGGCAAGGCCTGGAACTCCTGGGGGGAGAGTATCTATCGATCGGCGCCCTCGACACGGCGCTCAAGCACTGCGAAGAGGCTCTATCGATCGCGCAAGAAGTCCGCGATCCGTTCGCGGAGGTGCAGGCGCTGAACAGCGTGGCGAACGTGTGGCTGGAACTGCATCAATACGACAAGGCTCGCGAGATGTTCGAGCAGGTCAGGGTCCTGGGCGAGAAGCTCGTTTCGCAGATCGCCGAGATCGTCCAGACCACGTCGCTGAACAACGTAGGCGTGGCCTACTACAAGGCCGAACACCTCTCCGACAGCCGCTCGTTCTTCGATCAGGCGATCAAGGCCTCGGCGGCGAGGAAGACGAAGGACCCGGCTCAACTGGCCGAGTTCCAGGCCAATCTGTCGCGCGCCCTCCGCAAGCTGGGAGAGACGGATCGCGCGCGCGAGATCGGAACCGCCTCGCTGGCCGTGCTCGGTGCTCCGGACGCGATCGAGCCGAAGAAGTCGCTGATCGCTCTCGAGGCGCTCGTGCCGATCGCGATCGCCGACGCCGACCTCTCCGGAGCCCAGGCGCTCCTCGATCGCGCCGAGGTCCTGCTCGAGGAGATCCGCGTCGAGACCCAGGCGGCTCCCGGCGAGGTCGGGGCCGATCCGTGGATCCTCTTCCCGCCCTTCGACCGCTTCCGCCAGGATCTCGTCCGCCAGACGGTCCTCGACGGCGAACTCGAGCCCGGCGATCTCGAGAGGCTCCTCGCCCGCGGCTTCGCCGACGCCGACCACGCGCGCGCGCGCCACCTCGCGAGCGGCATCGTCGGGCACCGCCGCGGCACGCGCTCGAAGGACACGCTCGCGTTGCGAGACGAGTGGAAGCAGGCCTTGGCGCAGCTCTCCGAGAAGCAGAAGGAGGCTTCGCGTGCGATCCGCGACGGGCGACCCTCCGCGGAGGTCGACGTCCTCCAGCAGGAAGTCCAGACGCGCAAGACGAGAGCGGAGAACCTCGGCAACGCACTGCGCGAGCTCTCACCTGGAGAAGCCGCGCTCGACATCCCCGAAGGCGTCCATCCCGACGTCGTCCGCAGGACGGGCGCGACGAAGGACAGCGCGCTGATCGAATACGCCGATGGCGACGAAGATCTCTATGCGTACGTATTGACCGAGAAGGGCCTCACCCACCACGAGCTCGGCAAGCGTGCGGCCGTCGACGAGGTCGTCGAGCGCTACGTCGGCCTGCTCGGTGCCTCGAAGGGCCCGGCCAGCCCGAAGGAGATCGCCGAGGTCGGTCAGCGGCTCTACGACCTCTTGCTCGCCACCCCCCTCGCCGCGGCGGGCCAGGGCACCACGCGCCTCCTGGTCGTGCCCACGCCCTCGCTCGCCGTGCTGCCCTTCGATGCGCTGGTCGTCTCCTCGAAGCCCGATGCGCTCGGCTTCGAGGACGTCGATTTCGTGATCGATCATCTCGAAGTGGACTACTGCCCCTCCGCGTCGATCCTCGTCCTGCTCTCGGCCGCCGGACCGCGCAAGCTCAGCGGCAAGGTCCTGGTGCTGGCCGACCCGACGTACCCCTCGGAGGAACTGTCGATCGCGGCCACCGCGCCGGCCGCGAAGAAGGCCTCGTTCCTCTCCGGGACGCGGGCCGCCGGCGACGGCACGGAGTTCCAGCGCCTCCTGAAGACGCGCGAGGAAGCGAGCACCATCGCCGCGCTCCTGATCCAGGACGAAGAAAAGGAAGCGGCTGCGCGGCTGACGCGCTTGCAGAAGGAACGCAGCGGCTCCCTGCGGGCGGACCAGATCGACCTCTGCCTCGGCGCCGACGCCTCGGCGGCACGCCTCGCCGGCGATCTGCGGCCCTACACGTTCCTGCACCTCGCGGCGCACGGCTGGGTCGACAGCCAGAACCCGGAAAGGACCGGCATCGCCCTGGCCTGGTCCGGCGCTGGCGAATACGCGGGCTTCTTCACGCTGACGGATGCCGTGGGCCTCGACCTGGACGCCGACCTGGTCGTGCTCTCCGCCTGCGACACGGCACGCGGAAAGGTGCGCGTGGGAGAGGGCGTGGAGTCGATGGCCTGCGCCTTCCTGAACGCGGGCGCGCGCGGCGTCATCGCCAGCCTCTGGCAGGTGGGAGATCAGGCCGCGGCGGACACGATGAAGTCGCTGTACGGAGGGATCCTGGAGGGGAAGCGGCCCTCCGCGTCGCTCCACGAGGCCAAGCGGGCCATCCGGCACGGCTCGCTCTCGCGCGGGCTGGCCCAGAAGCCGGACCAGGTCGTGCGACATGTCGAAGGGAATCCCCGCGACTGGGCGCCCTTCATCCACATCGGTCTGCCGCGCTGATCGCTCGATCCGCCGCTGCCGAGAATCCGCAGTGCCCCCCGGGCGGTTTCAGTGCTCGAGAACGAAGCGGGCCGGGAGGCTCGCGCCTCCCGGCCCGTTCGGACGCGTATCCTCGACGGATCAGGTTCCCCAGGGAATCCGGACTCCCGAGGTGATGTTGAATCTCGCCCCACCGGGGGTGGGGCACCCGAACGAGGCGTTCGGATCGCGGTAGAAGACCTGATAGCGCTTCTCCGTCCCGGGCAGGATGACGACGCCCATCTGGGCCGATCGAGCGCTCACCGAGAGCTCGCTTCCCGTCGGGGCGGTGATCGAGCCGGCGACCGCGAACTTGATGTAGAGGCGCCGGATGTTCTCCCCGACGCAACGAACGCCGTCGCCGAACGAGAGTCCAGCGGCGATCTGCTCGTCCCCCTGGATGACGATGCTCGACGCGGTCTCTCTCTCGGCGCTCGTCACGAATTGGAGGGTGTCCGACGAAACGCTCGCGACGCCGATGGCGACCAGCGTGGCTCCTCCGGTGTTCGCGGAGTTGTTGCAGCCCCTTCCCGGTCCGGACGGCGGGTTCGGATTCCCGCAGGGACAGACGATGATGCCGCCCACGCCGGGTTCACAGATCGTGACGGATCCTCCGGGCGGCGGGCTCGGACTCGTGCCGCTCATCGACCAGCCGGCGATCTGCGAGGGGGGGAGGAGCGGCGTGCTGCCGAGCCTCCAGTCGTAGATCGTAAGCCTCCAATTGCCGGCCGGCCCCGTGATCGAGTTGAGCGGCGTGTTGTTGATGACGTAGGAGCCGCTCGTCCACCCGCCGTTGGGAGGGGTCAAGAACTGGTTGTACGTGCCAGGGGATTCGTTCACCCCGCAACACGAGAAGTTGGTTCCGCCTGTCTCGACGATCTCGAAGTCTCCCGTGAGGAAGTCGCCGGATCCGGGCGGGGAGAAATCCCACCCCGGACGCACGATGAAGTTGTAGCGGGCGCCCAGCGGATTAGTCAGGTACGCGTGGACGTCTTCCTTTCGGTCGTGATTGAATCCCTTGAGCACGATGCTGGTGATGCCCGTCACCGGAGTGGGGACTGCCAGGATGCTCATGTAGGGCAGCCAGGTCCCGCCGGCCTGGAGGGCGGGGTCCATGTTCCACACCGGCGAGCTCAGCGGGCAATCCGGGATCGAGCCGGGTTGGTTCTTGGTGGCCGAGAACGTCTGCGCCGGCGCAGCAGCGGCGAGCACTGCGGCGGCGAGGATGGAGAGGGCGAGTGAGTTCTTCATGGTGATGCTCCGGGGGGTGGGGGCTCCGAACGCGGGGGCGCCGGATCAGCGAGCGCGAACGGGAATATCGCAGGGAAACTCAACCGGCCCACGCTCGGGGCCACCTCTCTCGGGGATGGACCGGAGGCGAACCGGATCAGGGCTCAGGATAGTGAATTTTTTCCCGAGCGGGCGGGCTCGCTGGAAAGACGCAATTCGGGCCCTCCGGGGATGCCCGGGAGAGCTCCCAGGGGCTGATCAGCCTCCGGAAAGGCCCGTCAGGACTGCCTGCAGTTCCAGGCCCTGAACGCGGCTGGCGGTCGGGGTCCGTCTCAGCCGGACTGATGCACCACGATCTCGACGCGGCGGTTCTTCGCCTTGTCGGCTTCGGTCTTGTTCGATTGGACGGGGTCGTACTGACCGTGGCCCGCGACCACGCAGGCATCGTCGGGAACCTTGCACTCCTCGACCAGGTAGGTGAGGACCGCCATCGCGCGCGCGATCGAGAGGTCGCGGTTCGAGCTGAACTTCGACTTCTTGATCGGATCCGAGTCGGTGTGGCCCTCGATGCCGTACTTCGCGCCCGGATACTCCTTCTTCAGCGTCGTCGCGACCTTCTGGAGCGCCTTCTGTCCCTCCTTGGACAGCGTGGCTTGTCCCGAGGCGAAGGTGATCGACGAGGGGATCGAGATCACCATGTTCCCGTCACGCATCCCGTAGCTGATCCCCATGCTGTCGAGCTCGGGGAAATTCGACTCGGGCGCAGCAGCCGGCTCGGCGGCGAAGCTCGCGCCCGCCTCGGCCACCTCGCCGCGCGCCGAATCCAGCTCGCTCTTCTGCCGCTGGATCTGGGACTTGAGCGAGGCGCGCTCCTCGCGCAGCGCGCGGATCTCGCTGTCCTTCTGGTCCATCGCCTGCTGGTGGCCGCGACTGCTGACGCAACCCTGCGAGACGAGTGTCAAGAACATCCATCCGGCGATCGAAAGCCGGGAAAAGCTCATCCACTTCATCGAGTCCGAGATCCCCTTCTGTTGTGGGCGGCGCTCGGCGCTCGCCCTTCCTTCTTGGCCTGTGCGTGGGTCGCTCGAACCCGCGGAGTCGGCCTGCCCTCAGAACGAGCCGAACCGCAGGAGCCCTGCGACTTCCTTCCAATACAGGAGGACGATGCCGATTCCAAGCGCGAGATAGGGCCCGAAGGGAACGTAGCGGCCGGCGACGCGAGCGATGCGCAGGCTCCGACGCGCCGGGGTCGTCCGCCGACGCGATCGCACCCGAGCCCGCAGGAGGAAGAAGAAGCGGGCCAGGTTGAGGACGCCGACGACGGAAGCGACCAGGGAGGCGATCATCAGGGCCCAGAGCACCCCCCCCGGACCGATGAATCCCCCCCCCGCCGCGAGGAGCTTCACATCTCCGAAGCCCATCGCGTCGCGGCCGTAGATCCGACTCCCGAGCCAGCCGATCCCCCACAGGATCCCGGCGCCGGCGAGCATCCCCGCCAGGCAGGCCGAGAGGGCCCCGAAGCGCGTGACGGCGAGGGATGGTTCGGACAGGAGCTGCGCGAGCCGCGTCTCCTGGTGGAAGGCCGGCAGGAGGAGCACGGCGATCGGGGCGAGGACGATCCCGCCGATGGAGACCTCGTCGGGGATCTCGAAGCAGTCGAAGTCGACGAACGTGGCGACGACGAGGCCCGAGAGCGCGATCGACCGGATCGCGCACAGGCCGAATTCGACGAGGGCCGACTCCCCTACCGTGTCCCATTGGTCCGCGGCGAGCCACCACAGGCCCGCGTTCAGGAGCTCGACGAGCGGGTACCGCCAGGGAATCCGCCAGCCGCAGGTGCGGCAGCGGCCCAGCTGGATCAGCCAGGAGACGAGCGGGATGTTCTCCTTCCAGGTGAGCTGCGTCCTGCAGCTCGGGCAGCGCGAACGGCGCGGGTGCGAGATGCTCTCGCCCTCGAGAGGGAAGCGGTGGATCGCGACGTTCAGGAAGGACCCGATGAAGAGCCCGGCGAGCGCCCACAAGCCCTGGAACCACGACAGGGGGATCTCGAGCGGCATCATCGGCCCCCGAACGGCGATCGCGGCGTCTGCGGCGGGCGCTCCCAGGCGAGATGAACGAAGTCGACCCAGGGAGGGTCCCAATTGCCGCCGGGCAGGACCTCGAGCTCGACCAGGAACTGGATGGGGCCGGGCGCTTCGATCAGGACGGGATCGTCGACGGGAACGAGGTCTTCCGCCCGACGCGGCGCCGACGCGAGCTCCGGGACGTAGCGCACGCGCCAACCCTCGTCGATAGGCCCGCCGCCGATCTTCGGAGGCAGCCAACGGAGGACGTCCCCTGCTGGAGGAACGGGCGAAGACAGCGCGACGAAACGAAGAGGCTCGACGAGGGGGTTGGCCCCGATCGGTTCGTCGATCAGGAGGAAAGCCGTGATGGCTGGCACGGGCGAGACCTGTTGCCGGCTCGCGCCGCTGTCCTGGGGCAGGAACACGCCTCCTAGCCTGATCTCTTCGGCGGGCTCGGCCCCGTTGGCGTTTCGCGGCTCCACGTTGGCCTCCACGCCGCGCACGGAACCCGTGACGCGAATCGTTCCCCCCGCCATGAGGAGGACGGGATTCGTGGTCTTGAGTTCGCCCTCGATGGAGAGGTCGCCGCCGGCGATCAGCACGGTCCAGTTCCAGTCCCCGGCGCGCGCCGCTTCGAGCCACTCGCTCAGGACCCACGGATCCGGTTCCGCGGGCTTGCTGGGGCCCGTCCTCGACCAGATCGACCAGGGGGCGAGCGTCGGGTCCTTCTCGATCTCGCTCACCGGATCCCAGGGGACTTCCCGACTCAGGCTGCCACGGATCGACATGCGCCCTTGGCAGCGCAGGACGACGAGTCCGGGCGTCGATGGGAGCCGGCAGGTCGAGCGCTCCGGCAGATCGAGCGACACGGCCTGGATGTCGGTGCGTTCCTCGCGCTCGGAGAGGACGATGCGTCCGTCGCCGCCGTTGCCGGCGGCGGCTGGGAAACGGACCGTGACACGCCCTGACTCTCCCCAGGCTGCGGTGCCATCGTATCCGGGGAGCGGGGCCAGGGAGCGCAACCGGCGGCTGTCGAACTCCTCTCGGATCTCGCTGCGACTTGGATCCCCGGTTCCCTCGCGAACTCGAATCCCCCATCCCTGCGACGCATCCGTGACCACCGGATTGCCGCTGAAATCGCGCAGGAGGGCGCGCGGGTCTCCGGGTCGCGGATCGACGCTGAGGAAGTACTCGCCCTTCTCGACGAGCGCGGCCTCGGGCAACACCTCGATCACGCAGGCTCTGCGTTCGCGCTCCCAGTCCTCGGGCCTGCCGGAGTAGCGCGCGGCCGCGGGTCGAGGACCCTGCCTCGATTCGGGGTGGTTCTCCAGGACCTGGACGCGGATCTCGATGGACTTTCGTTCCTTCTTGTCGATGTGGACCAGGCGGAACGCCTCCGGCAGCACGGTCGACGGATCCAGCGGCTTGTCGCACGCCAGATGGATCGCGTCGCGGCTCGCCACGGCCGTCACTTGGGCACCCGCGGAGGGGAAGATCCGAAGGATGCCCACGCGGTCCTGGGAGCGGTCCTCGAACACGAGGCTCCCCCGCTGTCCGGCGACATCCACGGTGCGGAAGGACCACGTCCAGGTCTGGCCGAGAAGCCCGCCGCGCGCGCTCCTCAAGCCTTCGGGGCGCGGGAATCCGGCCAGTGTCACCGTGTACCGCGTGCCCGGGAGGAATCCGCCGTCGGAGAGATCGGCCGCGAGGACCGGAGCGGGAACGAAGCGGATCGAATCGACACCGACTTCGAGGCGTCCCCGCGCTGGAACGCCTGGCTCGGACCGGATCTCGAGACTCGCGCTCGTGACCGACGTCGGCTCCAGCTCCTCGCTGAAGTAGAAGACGAGCTCCTCGTTCAGGAACACGCCTTCGGCGTTCGAGGGGCGCACGTGCGTCAGGCGGAAGGCGGCCGGAGCCCCGTGAGACTCCAGGCGCGTGCAGCCCGTGATGAGGCCGAGCGTACCGAGCAGGACCAGCGCGTGACGGAGAGACCGCGAGTGAGCCGGGGGCACGGGGGCATTGAAGCAATTCCCTCCGGCCATACGAAGGGACCCGAGCCGCGAGGCCCGGGTCCTTCGATTCCTCGAGCCAGCGTCTCCCGAGGACGCGGGGCGTCCAGCGCCATCAGAACCGGAACGGGATCCGGATGAAGTCCAGGCTGGGGATCGGGGTGCTGAAAGTCAGCGGATCGCCCTGAGCGCTGATGTCGAAGGTGATTCGGAATCGGAAGAAGCGGTAGTCCGGGTGACCGCCCGAGTTGGGATCGAGCAGGGAGATGTCCTTCACCCAGGGCGAGAGAGCCCCTGGGGACTCGTTCGGGTCGTCCTGGGCGTTCGGCGTCGTCGCCTGGAACTCGACGACGATGTCGCTCGAGTCGGGCAGGGAGTTGTCCGTCCCTTCCGTGATCACGCGGAAGAATCGGGGCCGGAGCTGGATCGCGGTTCCCGGGAGGAAGCCGGTCAGGGGCATGCCGCTGCCCGAGACCGTCATTCGGAGCTGGTCGGTCCCCGGATCGTAGGAGGCCGAGGCGATCTCGAGGTCCGTCGACGCGCCGAACGTGAGACGCAACACGAAACGCCGGAGCAGGGCCGGGTTCCGGAGGTAGATGTCGTCCGAGAGCGCGGCTCCGGCCACCACGAGCGTGCGCAGGTCGCCGGCAATGAAGGGCGGCACGGTCGGAGAGGCCGAGAGAACGCCCGTGAAGACCGGAGGAAGCTCCGTCACGCTCGCGTTCGAGCCCGATCCCGTTGTGAGGATCGAACCCGTCCCGGCGGCATCCGTTCCCTCGAATTCGAATTGGATGGGCTCGGGGGTGTCGATGCCGTCGTCTGCGTTCACCGCGGCGCCGCCGAGCGCGATCCACTTCGAGATCGCCTGGCTGTTGCGGCCGAAGATCGGCAGCATCTGGTTCCACCCCGTCGTCGGGCCGGTGATCACCAGGAAGTTAGAAACTCCCGTACCGGGGGTCGAACCCACCGGAGGAGGCCGGACCGTCTTGTAGATGTTCTCGCCGGCCACGATCGGAGGGAGGATGTCCGAGAGGGAGGGGGTGTGGAGCTGGATGAGCCCGGGTCCACCGTCGCCGCCCGCGCAGGCGACCACGGTTGCCGGAGCCGTGTTGCCGACGGCGTTGCTGAACGGATAGCCAGCCGCCCCTGGGTTGACGACGCCGCAAGGCGCGGTGGTGTTCGGATAGGAGTTCGAAGGCAAAGCGTCGAATTGGGGAGACGTGGGAACACCGTTGGGCAGGGCCCCTCCGAGGTTGTTGGCTCCGGCGCCACCCTGGCCACCCACGGCATAGAGTCCGCCGGCAGGGAGATTGACGCCCGTCGTCGTGATGAGCGGTGACAGGTCGATCTGCGTCGCGCTCTGGAGCACGATGTGGCCGCCCGATCCCCCGCCCGAGCCGCCTCCGATGTGCGTGATGTTGCCTCCACCGGAGTTCTCGCCGCCTCCGCCGGTTCCGCCGTTGGCGAGGATGCGGCCTCGCGGGCCGAACTTGATGGAGCCCAGGGCGAGGATCGTGATGGATCCGGCGCCACCGCCGCCGCCAGCGCCCTTCTCATCCCCGAACGGGTTGAAAGGCGTAGTCGGGAACGAGTTGGAGACGATCGCGTCCCCGCCCCCGCCGCCGCCCGCACCGGCCCAGGGATCGGGCAACTCGCCGCGGATCAGGGAACCAGTTTGCGTCCGCATGGTGCCCCAGAAATCGTTGTTCGGATCGGCGTCGAAGAAAGGTCGAGGTCCCCTGGAGCCTCCCTGGGGCGGGACCACGTTGCTCAGCACGCCTGTCGCCAGCGGAGAGCCGTTGTAGCCCCGCTCGGCGTCCAGGCCGATGACGATCTGGTCGGGACACAGATTCGGGTTCAGATAGCCGCCGGCGATGTTCTGGGGCCGGAGGAAGTCCGGTCCGAGCGAGCCGCCGCCTCCGCCTGCTGGCCGGCGGTTCTGGTCGAACGAGTCGAGGGGCCATGTGGCCCTGAATCCGGACTCGCCGCCGACTCCTCCGGCTCCTGCGGCATTGAACGCTCCACGCCCGGTCTCCCCGGCAGCGCTGGACTGCGAGGACAGCGGGCTGCCCGCGCCGCCGCGGCCACCACCTCCACGGCCCGCGGCTCCGGGTTCGGCTTGTGCCGTGGTGTTGAGAGAAGCGACGCTCAAGTTGTCGGCACCCGAGATCGTGATCTCCCCGTCGATCTGGGCATTGCCCGAAACGAGGATCGTGCAGCGATTGGGGCCCAGGATCAGGAGCTGCCCGCTGGCGGTGACGAGCAGGTTGCGCAGGTCCACGACTCCGTTGATCACGGTCTGCTGCGCGGTCTGCTGCTGGTTCGTGATGACCGAGAAGCTCGTGTCGAGAAGGACCTGCGGGCGGTTGGTATTCGAGAGGGGCAGGTCGTTCCCGATCTTCCAGTCGAAGGTCCCACCCGGACCGCCCGTGCCGCCGAACGCGAATCCCGCGCGCAAGCTGCCGTCCTCGCCCCAATCCGCGCGAGGACTCGCGAGCACCGACGTGGTGTCCTCCCTCGAGGCGCTGGAGCTGCCCCCCACGGCGAACTCCTCGAAGGCCTCGTCTCCGGTGACCCCGGGTGTCGTGGTCCCCGGATCCGTCGCCGTCTTCACCAGGAAGCTGCCCACGGTCAAGTCGACCAGGTTGGAGTCGCCGACGAGATCGCGGAAGTCGCGCGTCAGCAGGACGCGCACGATCCGGTTCTGCGGCAGGATCCCGGTCGGAGTCACGCGCACGAGGGCCCCGGCTGCCGTGCAGTTCGCGACGAGCTGGACGGTGTGGGCGACGTTCTCCCAGGTCCCCGCGGCCGTGCGGTACTCGAGGCGCACCGTATCGATGTTGATGTTCGCGGCCGAGGGCGTGACAGGCTGATTGATCGCGACGAGGATCGAGACGTGGCTCGATGTGTCGCTGTACAGGTTCAGGCCGGCGGTGAATCCGTCGGTGACTTTGGCTCCCAGCGCCGCGTCGGGCAGGGGGCGCGCAAAGAAGTACTCGCGGTTCGCCGGATCGTTCCCGAGCTCCAGGTACGTGGCGGACAGGTTCGGATCCGTCGCGCTCGTCCGGATGACCGGAATCGGCGGACCGATCTGGGCGTCGAGGAAGATCACGGACGCTTCGCTGGAATTCGGGGTCGAGAAATCGACCGTCTGGCTTTCGGTGAGCCTCGCGCCGGACTCGGAGCGCACGGTCATCCCGCCCGAAGTCGAGCCGGGAATCCGGATCGTGTACGCCACGCCGCCGGGGATGAGGCCCGAATCCGAGAAGTCGTCGGTGGTCGGGCAGCGCGGCTGGAAGCCCACGGTGAACGGGTCGACCTCGAAGAACTCCCCCGACGCCGGTGCGCCGCCAGCCTGCGCGATGTTGATCGTGTTCAGGTTGACCGTGGAGAAATCCACCTCGCTGGTGAACTCGAAGGTCATCGGCCGGTTGACCTGCCAAGTGCCGTTGTGGGGAACCGAGATCTCGATGATCGCGAACTCGCTCGATCCGCTGCCCCCTCCCCCGCAGGCAGCGGCCAGGAGACCCGTGAGGCAGGCGAGGACGGAGAAGGGCGCTAGGGGGCGAAGGAGCATGGGCATGAGGGGGTAGGCAGGGGTTGCGGAAAGTCCGGAGATCCCGCGAGAGATCACAGACGGAATGCGAAACCCAGCGCCGACAGCGTCGGAGACAGGGAGGTTTCCGCGTTCGAGACGAACGTGATGCGCACCTGGAAGAAGCGCGCGCCTTGGATCTGGTTGATGCTGTTCTTCCACTTGTCGTCGTTGTTGAGGAAGGTCACCGTGCCGTTGCCCGAATTGAGGGGGACCTCGCCGTAGGCGTCGAGCGCGAGGGCCGAGGTGGTGATTGCCCCGGTGACGATCGTCCCTCCGCGGAAGGCGAGCTCGATTCCGGAGCCCGACGGCTGGTCGGACGCCCGCGGCTCGATGACCGGCGGGCTGTAGATCGGCGTGGGGCTCTGACTGTTGAACCAGATCGTGTGAGCCCGGCTGATCCGGATCACGAGATCCATCTGGCCGATGTAGAAGACGTTGTCGACCGGGATGGTCGGCAGGCCCGGCGGATTCGAGTTCGGGTTGAAGCCTCCCAGCGCCGTCGGCATGAGGTCCGGGTCGCGCGGCACGGGGACCCCCGACGAGTTGTTCCCGCCAGTCGAGAACGCCCGGAAATTCGGGATCGAGGAGGAGTTGATCGCGATGTTGATGTCGAAGGAGTTCAAGCCGAGCGCCTCCGCGTCGGGGAAGCACCTGAACTCCATGAGAAGCGGCAGGCCGATCGTCGGCACCAGACCCTCGGGGTAGGGCGTCCCGACCAGGACCGGAAGGTTGAGGACCTGGATGACGATCGCCAACTCGGCGCCCTGGCCGCCCTGGGGCTGGACCGGAACCCCCTTCGCCTGGAGGGCGGTGTCCCGCCAGGTGTAGTACTTGTGCTGGCTCACCGGCAGGTTCCGGTTGAGCGGGTAGGGCATCATCGTGACCGTCGGCGTGGTGTTGGAGAGGAACCGGTCCGCCGGATCGACGACGTACCCCAGCGCCCGGTTGTGGACGACCTTCTGGGGATCGTTGACCGAGTCGAGCACGTTCCCCGAGAAGACCGAGACCAGGCCCGAAAGCGGATAGAGCGGCAGGAGCGAGAGCGGGTTCACGACCTCGTCCGGCATCTTGAGACTGTGCGAGAGCAGGATCTCGAAGCGCTCGTAGGTGTCGGGCACCACGCTGCCGCCGATCGGGGCCCAGCTGAGGCCCTCGACGTCGACGTTGAAGAAGCTCTCGTCCTGCAGGCCGAATCCGACGTCGCAATAGCGCCAGATCGTCTGCATCTTGCTGCCTAGCGGAGACAGCGGAGTTTGAACCCCGCTGACCGGGAGTCGCATGATCGAGGGAACCGGCTTGTCCCGCGTCGCCGCAGCGGCGAACCGCGACACGGAGCGCGGGCGTAGGATCCCGGCCGTCAGGTCGTAGAGGTACTGGCCGCGCACTTCCGGGCCGTCGCCCGCATTGAGCTCGTCCGTCGAGCTGAAGCGGAGCGCGAAACCACCGTTGTTCTCCGTGGCCTCGGACGGATCGATCGTGAAGCCGAATTGCGGCAGGGCCGTAGCCAGCGGATTGCCGGCCAGGTCCGTCGGCCCCGCGGTTCCCTCGGCCATGTTGACGAAGTACTGCTCCGCCGAGGCGTTGTCATGGTCGAACGGCAGGATCGGGACGTAGGTGAACTGCCTCAGGTCGCTCGAGGGGATGATGTCCGCGATGATGTAATCGGTCGGCGTCGGCGCCCCGAGTCCCCGCGTGATCGTGAAGCTGTCGAAGGGCTTCACGGTAACCGGGTTGATCGGCTCGCTGAACCGGATGATCACGGACGAATCGGTCGCGACCTGGGCTGCCGGCGGGCTAGAGATGTTGGGGAAGCGGACGAAGCAGGCCCGCTGCGCGGCGTTCAGGACCGGGTCGAAGATCGTGGAGACCTGGGCCGGTCCCGGGTTCAGGCGACCGTCGATGGGCGAGACGATCCTCAAGGCCACGTCGAGGATCTGCCCCCCCACCGGATCGCCCGACTGGGTCACGACCTCGGCGAACACGCCGGGCTGCTGGACCACGTCGCCCTCCTTCAGGCGGTTCGCGCACCCGGGGACCGCGAAAGTGACCGGGGCGTGGAACTCGCCGGGAGGATTCTCGGTGACGGTTCCCAGGAAGACGGCCTGCGCACCGACGACCTGCGGCGGGATGTTGTCGAACAGGAAGCCGCGGTTCTGGTCGGCGCTGTTCCCCGACCGGAATGCGCGCACGACATCCGAGGTCGGCGAATCGGGATCGTTGCTTCCGCTCTGGCTGAAGGAGACCGAGTGGCCGACGAGGTTTCGGAGGAGCGTCAACTGGCCCGCCGACGCATTGAGAGCCGTGGGCAGACGGATCGCGACGTTCGGCAGGTTGGGAGTCGGACTCTCGGGCAGACCCAAGGCGTTGACCGGGAGCGGAGGGTTCGAGGCGCCCGACTCGAGCTCGGAAACCGTGGTGTCGATGATGATCCGCGTCGTGTGGAACTCGGGAATCCCGTCTCCACCCGGTAGCGGATCCCCGCCGCTCGGGTTCGGATGAGTGAAGTCCGCGGTATCGCCGTGGTTGACGTCGGGGATCACCCGCAGGTCGAAGGGCGTGACCGGCGGATTGCCCGTCAGGACCTTGATGTTCGCCGCGGCGATCGTCGACTCGTCCAGCAGGTCGTCGAAGCGGACGACGATGGCAGAATTGCGCGGAGCCAGGGAATACGGAGGGAGCTCGTTGGGCTCCAGACTCTTGTCCTGGATGGGAGTGAGGTTCGCGTCCAGCATCCGGAAGAGGTTCGCGTACTCTGGCGTCCCGTAGGCGAAGTTCTTGATCGTGACCGAGTTCTCGCCCGTGACGGCGTTGACCTCGAACTCGAAGTTGGCCGGGTCGACCTGCGGGATGTCGCGGCCGATCACCATGTCGACCTGCTGGCGGGTTCCCGTCGAGTCGTAGATGTTCGCGAGGCGGCCCCACGAGATCCCGATCACGCGCGGATGGCCGGCCGCGCCTCCGGAGTTGCGATCGACGACGAAGCGCAGCGAGCCGAGATCGGGATCGGTGTGGTCGAGCAGGGAACCGACCGGGTTTCCCGAGGAGCTGCCGGTCTCCGGGTTCGCGCCGCTGTTGCAGCCAGGGAGGGCGACCAGGACGAGGAGCGACGCGAGAACGAAACGCGGGAGGGTGAGCTCGCCGAGCGCGGCCGAGTCGCCGGCGCGGAAGTCCGAACGGATGTCGAAGCGGCGGAGTTCGGCGGGTTCGGAGTCGCGAAGGTTCATGGTGTTCGGTCGGGTCAGATCGGCGCCGTGCGGACGAGCGCTTGGAAGCGCGTCCGTCCGGAGCCGAACACGGTGGGATGGGGGTAGGGTGGTCTGCCCGCCTTGCGTGGTGCTCGACGCTCTCGACTTCGTTCGAGAGCGCGCACGGAGGGCGTGGAGACTCGCTTTCTCAATGATTTGCCGCACTCGGTCGTGGGTCAAGCGGACGGGTGTTCCTGCCGCCGGCCGGCGAACCGAGCGCACACGACAGTCGGTGGGACAAACCGCGTGCCGCTCTCGTCAGGGCCGCGATGCTACCCCTCAACCTCGCTTCTTCCAAGAAGTTACCCCCCGTCCCCGGCTCCAGGCGGCGCCCCTGGGGCCGCGGTTTCGAGCGTTCGCCCCCAGCAGCCATCGTCGTTCGTGCGGAACCGCTCGCGAACGAGGGGCGGCGCGCTCCTCGTCAGGCGCCCTCGTCGCCTCAAGCCGTCGGGGCTGTACGGACCGCCGCGGCAAAGCCGAGCGCTGCGCCCTGTTCGGCGTCGCGGAGAAACACGAGATGGTCGGGACGGATCTTGCGCACCTCGGGCGAGCCGAGCTCGTGCCAGTGCAGCGTGGTCGAGCAACCCACGAGGCCGAAGGCGATCTGCTGGGAGCAGTAGCCGCATTCGGCGCGCAGCGGCGAGCGGGAGCTCAGCTTGAAGATCGGCTGGACGTGGCGCGCCTCGGTCCTCGAGATGCACGTCGGGTTGGCGCACGGGTTGGGTCCGCTCGTCACCGGCCAGGTCTTCGCCGCTTCTCCGCGAGTCGACGACTTGCCCGGGATCGCGCCGAGCAGCTTCGCCAGGATGGCCATGCGGATCGGCACCCCGCGCGCCGCCTGCTTGAAGTAGATGCTGCGGGGATCGTCGTCGATGTCGGAGCTGATCTCGTCGCGCCGGGGCAGAGGGTGCATCACGAGCGCGTCACGCATCGACTGCGCGGCCAGCGATCGCTTGCCGAGATGGAGATACTCCTCGGGCTTGGCGTTCCCCTCGGGATGCCGCTCCGTCTGCGGCCGCGTCATGTACACGGCGTGCACGCGATCCACCGGGAAACCGCGCGGATCCGTGAACAAGGAGAGCTGGTGCGGCTTCTGCGGAGTGAGGTAGACCGCATCCGACCGCGCCGCCAGATCGCCGAGCCTCGAGGCGTCCGCGCGCAGCGGCTCCACTCCGAAGTCCTGGCGCAATCTCTGGACGACGTACTCGGGCAGCTCGAAGCCCGGTTGCGGCACGCACACGACGTTGGCGGAGAATCGCGCCAAGGCGTAGGCGAAGGAATGGATCGTCCGGCTGTACCGCAGGTCGCCCGCCAGCACGACGTCCAGGCCGTCGATCCGGCCGTGCTCGACCCACAGGCTGTACAGGTCGCACAGGGTCTGCGTCGGGTGCTCGTGGCTCCCGTCCCCGGCATTGACCACCGGGACGGGCGAGTACTGCGCCGCGAGGCGCGCCGCTCCCTCGCTCGGATGCCGCAGCACGATGATGTCGGCGTAGGCGCCGCCCACGACGCGCACGGTGTCCGCCAGGGACTCGCCCTTCGAAGCGCTCATGGTGCGCATGTCGGCCGCGGTCAGCGTTCCGCCCCCCATCCGCAGCATGGCCGACTCGAAGGAGAGTCGCGTGCGCGTCGAGGCCTCGTAGAAGAGGCTCGCGGAGATGAAGCCCCGGCACAGATCGGCCGAGCCCTTGAGATCGTGGGCAAAGCCCTGCGCCACCTCGAAAATCTCTCGAATCTCTGAAATCGACAGGTCGTCGATCGAGACGAGATGGCGTGATCCGGTCATGCGATGCCGGGAGGGCATGCTACCGGATCGCGCTCTTCGCCGCAACCGGGCCGCGGCTCCGGCCGCGGCGCAGCCAGGAGCTGCTCGATCGCCGGCGCGAGCGAGGCCGTCGGGAGACGGCGCAGGCCCTCGATCTCGCTCGCGAGTTCGCGCGTGAACGGAACGGGCTCCTCGGGCTTCCACGGATCGAGGGGCAGGTCGAGCTCCGCGCGGAATGCGGCCGACACGATCCCACGCGCGGCGATCGGCTCGTCGCGGGCCGAGATCGAGATCGGAGGCAGCGGGAGCGGGCCTGCCCGGTCAGCGAAGGTCCGCACGAGGATCTCACGGCTCCCGGATTCCGGAAGCGAGCCGACGGCGCCGATCGGCTCGAGCCACAGCACGAGGTCCGAGGAAGCGCGTGCGGCTCGAGCTCGTGCCTGCCCCTGCACTTCGATCGACTCCTGCTCTCCGACCGACGCGCCGAGTTCGCGGTCCCCCGCCGTGTCGACCAGGATCACCGGCCAGGCGCCGAGGCGCGCGTGCGCGCGGTTGAGATCGCGCGTCGTGCCGGGGAGCGCGTCGACGATGGCCCGACGCTCGCCGAGCAGCGCGTTGAAGAGCGTCGACTTGCCGGCGTTCGCGCGGCCCGCGATCACCACCGTCGCGGGTCGGAGTGCCCACTGCGCGATCCGCCAGCGTTCGAGGAGCGCGTCGATCGCGCGGCCGCGTTCCGACTCGCTCGTCCCGACCAGGGAGCGGAGTCCGCGCGAGAGAGCCCCTTCGGCCTGGTCGAGCAGGATCCGAGCTCCGGCCTCGCACGGGGCGTCGGCGAGCAGTGCCCGGGCCAAGTCCTCGATCGTCCCGCCGCGCGGAGCCGGCTCCGGCCCCGCGCCGAGGCACTGGATCACGCGCCGGACGAGCGGCGGGCTCCCGTGCACATGGAGCTCGATCTCGTCTTCCGAGAATGCGCACACGATCGACTCGTCGAGGTCCTCGCCGCCCTCGCGCAGACGCGACATCGTCGGCCGGCCGATCGGGATGGTCGCGGCCTGGGCCAGGGCCCGCACCGCCGCGAGCGCGCCCTTCCCGGAGATCGACAGCACGGAGACCGCGCCGCTTCCCGGGGGCGTTCGCTCGCTCACGCGCAGGCTCATGGGGAGGACGCGCGCGCTGCGAGCAGGCCGAGATGCACCAGATCGGGTTCCACGAGGACTCGCCTCTCCTCGAACACGAGCGGGTCGAGGAGGAACTCCCGGGCTCCGCCGGTGAGGACGATCGTCGCTCCGGGCATCCCCGCCTCCTCTCCCACTCGCGAGGCGAGCTCGCGCGCCGCGCCGCGCAGACCCACGGCGATCCCGGCGCGCACCGCCCCCTGCGTGTCGACGCCGAGCGCGGGAGCGCCCGCTCGAGTCTCGACGAGCGGGAGCCGGGCGGTGCCTCTTGCGAGCGCTTGCGCGAGCAGGGCCGGTCCGGGCGCGATGGCGCCACCCAGGAAGGTGCGGTCGGCGCGGACCGCATCGACCGTCATGGCCGTGCCGACCGCGACTACGATCGCGTTGCCTGCGGCGAGCTCGAGGGCGGCGCGCGCTCCGAGGAGTCGATCGCGACCGACGCTCGAAGGCTCGCGGCAGGCGATCGCGAGCCCGGGATCCGGCCGAAGATCGATCGAGCCCGAGACGACGGACCCGAGAGCGAGCGCGAGCTCGTCCTCGAGGCTCCGGCCGGCGACCGAGCACACCGCGGCAGCTTCGTCCGAACCTCCGTTCCCGGCCCAGGCCGAGATCAGGGACCCCAGGCCGGGCGCGCTCGCGAAATCGCCGGCGCCGAGGAGCTCGGGCGCGCGGTCGGGCCGAAGCGTCCAGCGGCGCAGCTTGCACCGGCTGTTGCCGAGGTCGACGGTCAGGAAGGTCATGCTCGACCTCGAGGGGATCCGCGCCGAGCCCCGGGGCGGCCGGTGGCTACTCCCCTGGTGACTCGTAGTGGAAGGTCTGGAGCTTCCCGTTCCGCTCGATGACGATCTCCCAGGTCGTGTACTGGTTGGCGTTCATCTTGGCGTAGTTGATCGCCTCCTGGACGCTCGTCACGGGATGCCCGTTGATGCTCTTGATGATGTCGCCTTCCTGCCCGCCGTGCCGCTCGACGTAGGACCCCGGGGTGACCGACTTGATCTCGATGCCGTCGTACTTCCCCGTGCGCTTGTCCTGGTGCCGGGCCGTGCGCACGTCCTCGGCGAGGATCTGGGCGAAGTTCTCGTTGGCGTAGGCGATGTCCTCCGTGCCGAGCTTCCACCGGTTCTGGCCGAAGGCCTTCGTCTGCGTCGGGCGCCAAGGCGCGGATTCGATCCTGGGGATCGCGCCGAGCTTCGGCCGGACGACTCCATCCTCTCCGACCTGGACGATCGTCGTCTTGAGGTCGTACTCCGAGGGCGACACGATCTCGGTTTCCCGGCCTTCCTCGTCGAAGGCGAACGCGACGCCTTCGGAGGAGATCTTCTCGACGCGGACCCCGTCGTGGGGGGCGACCAGCCGGTCGCCCTCGTGGAGCACGAATCCTCCCGCGGCCCCGCCCCCCTGCACGCCGGCCTTGGGCCGGTACTTCAGGAAGACGAAGCTCTGGGTCGGGTTGGCGAGGTCGACCTGGACCATCGCGATCCGGATCAGCTCGGCGACGGGGACCTTCGGCGGCTTGACCGGCTCCGTGGGTTCCTGCGCCGTCGGCGGAGGCGGAGGAGCCTTGCCCGTCCAGTTCAGGTGACGGCAGCTGGGATCCCCCTTGCAGCGCTCGCAGCTCGGCAGGAAGAGACGCCGGATCTCCTCGTAGGAGACGAGATCCGAGGCCTTGGCCTTCACGGGCTGGACGGCCTCCAGAACGGCCTCGACCTTCTTGCCGTCCGGGATGCTCCGCTTCTGCTCGAGGTCCTTGATGAAGAGGAAGACGTACAGCCCCAGGCCCGCCGCGAGGAGGCCGGCCGAACCCCACGAGAGAATCTTCACCTGGCCGATGTTCATGGGGGTTTCCCTCGCATCCTAGCCTGTGCGCGAGGCAGAGCCAATCGGCGCCGTGCCCGCGGGCGGCGAGGAGGCGGGAGGGACTCCCCCCGGACGATCCTATTCCCGCCTTCTCTCCCGTTTCCCCATCCGCAGTCCGTCGCGGCCGTCACCCGCACCGGGCTTGCCCTTGATGTCGACTTCGGCGTGGCCCGCGCTGCCGGTGAAGCCTCGCAGGGCGAGGATCAGCTCCTCGGGCCGGTCGCTCGCCGCCAGGGCGTCGTTGACGTCCGCCTTGCGCTCCTGGACGAGCCGGCGCAGGCACATGTTGAAGGAGATCAGGCCGCGCTCCGTACCCGACTCGATCACGCGCCCGATCTCGCTGATGTTCCCCTCGGCGAGCAGCTCGCGGATGTGCGGAGTCGAGAGCATCAGCTCATACGCGGGGATCATCCCCTTCCCGCCCGTGCGCGGGATCAGCCGCTGCGAGAGCACGCCCGCGAGGTTCTCCGCGATCCGCTGGCGGATCTGGACGTGCTGCTGCGAGGGATAGAACGAGAGGATCCGCTCCACCGTCTGCGGAGCGTTCACCGTGTGGAGCGTCGACATGACGAGGTGGCCCGTCTCGGTCGCATCCAGGGCCGCGGTCACGGTCTCCGCGTCGCGCATCTCGCCGATGAGGATCACGTCCGGGCTCTGGCGGAGGGCGTGGCGCAATCCGTCGCGGAAGTTCGGGCAGTCCGTGCCGATCTCGCGCTGGCTGATCACGCAGCGCTTCTCGCTGAAGAGGAGCTCGACGGGATCCTCGAGCGTCACGACGTGGCGCTCGATGTTCTCGTTCATGTGCTGGATCATCGCGCCGAGCGTGGTCGACTTGCCGGATCCGGCGATCCCCGTGACGAGGATCAGCCCGCGCTTGCGGGAGGCGAGCTTCTTGAGCGACTCGGCGGGGAGCTCCAGCGTGTCGAGATGCGGAGCCTCCTGGGAGATGCGGCGCAGGACGACCGCGGGCTCGCCGAGCTGGCGGTAGGCGTTGAGGCGGAAGCGGCCGAGGCCGTCCAGGTGGAGCGCGGCGTCGGTCGAGCCGGTCGCGCGCCAGGCGTCCATGCGTTCGCGGCCGATGATGCCGTCGAGCACTTCCAGCAGGGCACCGGGGTTCGGCACCGTCCCGGGGAGGAATCCGATCTTGCCGTCGGTGCGGAGCGAAGGTCGTCCGCCCGCGCGGAGGATGAGGTCGCTCGCCCCGCTCCGGACCATGAGCGCCAGCCAGGCCTCGAGCTGGTGCCGAGGCGAGACGGCCGTGCCCGTCAGCGTCGAAGGGGTCTCGGGCGCCGGCGCGGGCAGAGGTGCGTGAGGTACCGGCTCGCTCGAGTGGGGCCTGGAGGAGGGTGTCGCGCCGACCCAGAGACCGCTCGACCCGAGGGACTGAGCGACGTCCTTGAAGCTGAGCTCGCTGTCAGGGACGTGCGGATCGTGTGCGGACATGCGCGCCTTCCGGGGAAGCTGGCGATGCGACCTCGGGGTCGGACCGGTCAGGTCCGGTCTGCATCGACCGGGCGGCGTCGGGGTCTTTAGGCGGTGTCCCTGGGCCCGGCCGCCCCCTCGGTCCGACCGGCCTCGTCCCCCGCGTGGACGCGACGGAAGGCCTCGGCCAGGAGCTCGCGAAGCCCCTGGCGCCGCGCGCTGGAGAAGCGCCAGACGGGTTCCCCCAGGTCCGCCTCGAGCTCCCGCGCGCGCTCCTCGGCCGACTGGCTCTCGCACTTGCTGGCGGCGACGATCCGGGGGCGCGCGGCCAGGTCCGCCGAGAAACGCTCGAGCTCGTCCGAGATCACTCGTCGGGCCTCGACCGGAGGGAGAGCGGCCTCGTCCGAGACGTCGACGAGCTGGAGGATGACGCGGCAGCGCTCGACGTGGCGGAGGAAGCGGTGGCCCAGGCCGTGGCCCTCCGACGCGCCTTCGATGAGGCCGGGAAGGTCGGCCAGGACGAGAGTGTCCACGTCCGAGAGCCGCGCGATGCCGACCTGGGGCACGAGCGTCGTGAAGGGGTAGTCGGCGATCTTGGGCGTCGCGGCGGTGACCGCGGAGAGTAGCGTCGACTTGCCCGCGTTCGGGAGGCCGACGAGGCCGACCTCGGCGAAGAGCTTGAGCTCGAGGCGGAGGATGCGGCGCTCCCCTTCCTTGCCGGGAGTCGAGATGCGCGGAGCCTGGCGCACCGAGCTCTTGAAGCGCGAGTTCCCGCGGCCGCCTTCGCCGCCGCGCGCGGCGACCAGCTCGGCACCTTCCGACTCGAGATCGCGCAGGAGGTTTCCGCGTTCGCGGTCGTAGATGAGCGTGCCGACCGGGACCTCGACGCGCAGGTCCTCGCCGCTCTTGCCGCTCTTGTTGCCGCCCGAACCCGGCTGACCGGAATCGGCGCGGTAGGCGTAGCGGCGGCCGATCGGCAGGAGGGAATTCAGGCTGGAGGAAGCGACGAGGATGACGCTGCCGCCCTCGCCTCCGTCACCGCCGTCGGGGCCGCCGAGGGGCGCGAATTTCTCGCGGCGGAAGGAGACGATGCCGTCTCCACCGCGCCCGGCGACCACCTCGATCTCGGCCTCGTCGCGGAACATCGGTGAAGGCGCCTCGAGAGGCGCGCGGGAGGCAGGTCGAGCGCTGTGCGGCGACCCGAGGGGTCAGCGCGCGAGCGGCTCGATGTGGATCTTGCGGTTCGACTGGTACCGGACGGTGCCGTCGACGAGCGCGAAGAGGGTGTAGTCCGAGCCCTGGCCGACGTGGCGGCCGGGATGGAAGACGGTGCCGCACTGGCGGACGATGATCGTGCCCGCGGTGACGACCTCGCCACCGAAGCGCTTGACGCCGCGGAATTGCGGGTTGCTGTCGCGGCCGTTGCGTGTGGAGCCGCCGCCCTTCTTGTGTGCCATGTCGTCTTGCTCCTAGGCGGTGATGCCGGTGATCTTGACCTGGGTGTAGCGCTCGCGGTGGCCGCGCTTGCGGCGGACGTTCTTGCGGCGCTTGAAGCGGAAGGCGATGACCTTGGGGCCCTTGATCTCGGCGATCACCTCGGCGGTGACCTGCGCGCCCTTGAGGAGCGGCTTGCCGATCTGGACGGTGCCTTCGTTGCCGACGAGGAGGACTTCGTCGAAGACCAGCTTGTCGCCGGGCTTCGCGTCCTTCTTGAGATCGCACTGGAGGACGTCGCCCTTGCGGACGGTCGCCTGGCGATTGCGGTCTTGGATGATGGCGTACACGAGTCGGTTCTCCGTTGCTGCCGCGGTGGATACCCTCCCGCGGGGGACCCTGGAGGGGTCCGGTCTGAAACCGGGCGTTGACCCTGGTTTCGGGGCGAGGATTCTAGCGGCCGCAGGAGGGCGGGGGAAGCGCGGGGAAGGCGTCCGTGGGCGATCCGGAGGGGTAGGAACCTCTGCGGAGCGTCAGGAGCACCGAGCCTTCGATCGGAATGCGATGGGCCCCCCCCAGGCGACGGCGCAGGGCGGCCCCGTCCATCACGAAGACGACCTCGTCCTCGGGAAGGCCGATCGGCAGGTCCAGGCAACCGTCACCATCGAAGTCTGCCGCAGGACCGACGGTGACGCTCTTGTACCGAGTGTCGATCGAAAGCAACCGGCGACCGTCTCGACCCGAGAACAATTCCGCGGCGTAGGAATCCCCCCGATCGAACCCGAACTCGGAGCAACCGATCGCGACGTCCGTGATCCCGTCTCGATCGAGGTCGCCAGCGGGCGCGATGCTCGCACCGAAGTCCTCGACGTAGCCGCCCGGGTCGTCGTGGTGCATGGCGAACAGGCGCTCTCCTGTGCGGCTCGACCATGCGACGAAGGGACCATCCATGTCCCGATCTGTCGGCACGAACCGTTCACCGATGCCATCCCCATCGAGATCCAGGCCCTCGACGCGGAAGTGCGTGTCTGGTCGCTGGATCGAGGTCTTCAGTGGTCTCTGAGAGAGAAGAGCCCCTGTCCTCCCACTGATCATGAAGAGTCGGCCGGCATCGGCATCGACGACCGGATCCCATGGCGCACCGATCGCGAGGTCCGGGACACCGTCCTCGTTCACATCCGGAAGCGTCAGGATCCGTTCACCGAATCCGCTCGTTGGAGCCGCCTGGTGGAACCACTCGTTCCATGTCGGCGACTCACGCCAAACCCATCCCGGGGGAGTCGAGCCTGATTGAAGGAGAAGTGCGAGCAGCAGGATCACGGAACCTCGAACCGCTAGAAGCAGCTCGAGTTCCGCGCCGAACCGAATCCCCTACCTCTTCCTGCGCCCTCCGGGCCTGACTTCCCGCCCGTCGACGCGCATGTACCGCAGGACGCTGTCCTCCTGCTGGTCGTTGGACTCCACGAGCTTGATCTGGCGCTCGAAGCGGTATTCCAGCGCGCGCAGGATCTCCGTGAACTCGCGCTTCAGGTACGCGACCACTTCCGGAGCGGCCTTCACTTCGACCGCGGCGAAGCCCTTCAGGGTCAGCGCCGAGCCCAATCTCCGCATCACGGCCGCCGCGCGCGACTCCACCGTCCGCGTCCGGCCCGTCCCGCGGCACCGGCTGCAGGTCGTGAACACCTTGCGCGAGACGCCCGGGCCGAGCCGCTGCCGCGTCAGCTCCAGCAATCCGAACTGGCTGATCCTCCCGATCTTGCTCCGCGCGCGGTCCATCGACAGCGCGTCGGCGAAGGCCTTCTCCACCTTCCGGATGTTCGCCGCTTTCATCATGTCGATGAAATCGACGACCAGGATCCCTCCCAGGTCCCGCAGCCGGATCTGCCGCGCGATCTCCGGCGCCGCCTCGAGATTCGTCTTCAACGCGACGTCCTCGAAGTCGTGCGTCTTCCCGCGCGTCCTTCCGCTGTTCACGTCGATCGCGACGAGCGCCTCGGCCTGATCGAACACGATCGATCCGCCCGAAGGCAGCTCGAGCCGCCGCGTGAAGATCTTCTCGAAGTCCGGCTCGATCGCGTGCGTCTGGAAGAGCGGCTTCGGCCCCTCGTGGAGCTTCACCCGGTCCTCCGCTTCCGGCATCAGCCGCCGCGTGAACTCGAGGATCTTGTGGTGCACGTCCGGGTCGTCCACGACGACCGCTTCGGTGTCCGAAGTGAACAGGTCGCGCACCGTGCGGATCGCGACGTCCGACTCCTGGTAGAGCGGCGCGGGCCCGCTCCCCATCTTCAGGCGCCGAGAGAGGCCCTCCCACGCGCCCTTCAGGTAGTCGAGGTCGCGCTTCAGGTCCTCCGCGCTCCGGCCGACGCCGGCGGTGCGGACGATCACGCCCATGTTCTTGGGCACGTCGAGCGACTCGAGGATCTTCTTGAGCCGCTTGCGCTCCTTCTCGTCCTCGATCTTCCGGCTGACGCCCGTGCGCGACATCGACGGCATCAGCACGAGATACCGCCCCGGGATGGAGATGTACGTCGTCAGCGTCGGCCCCTTGTCGCCGATCGCGTCCTTCGTCACCTGCACGACGACCATCTCCCCCTTCTTCAGGAGATCCGTGATCGGCAGCCGCGGTCGCGCGCGGAAGCGCTGCGCCCGCTCGGGGCGGCGCTTCTTCCCGCCGGCCTCCTTGGCCTTGGGTTCCTCGGCGTGCTCGTGCTCGTGCTCGTGCTCGCCCTCCGCGACGTCCGTTCCCTCCCCGGCTCCTTCGTCGGAGCCCACCGGAGTCGCGTCGTCGCGCTCGGGCTTCTCGCCGTCGACGTCCCACTCGCCGGGATCGACGCTCGTCGAGAGCAGCTTGTCGAGGCTCCAATCGTCCTCGCCGTAGGCCGACAGCACGTCGCTCGTGTGCAGGAACCCGTTCTTGCCCTGGCCGAAGTCCACGAAGGCCGCGCCGATCGCGGTCTCGAGGTTCACCACGCGTCCGCGGTAGATGTCGTTCACGACCGAGTTCTCGGTCCGCACCGTCATCTGGAAGTCGACGATGCGCCCGTCCTCCACGACGGCGACGCGCTGCTCCTCGGGGTCGGACGCGTTGACGAGGATGAGGTTCTTCTTCTGCGGGCGAACCGGCTTCGGACCCGCTTCGCGCTCGCGCGCGCCCTCGGTCCGGCCACGCTCGCGGCGCCTGCCGCGCCCACGCCGGCCTTCCTCCCGCTCACCGCGGTCGGGTTCGGCCTCGGGCTCCTGTTCGACCAACGCGATGGCGTCGTTCGGGAGCTCGGGGAGCTCGGGCAGGTCGTCCTCCTCGCCGGGAATCGCCTCGATCTCGACGGGAGCCCCGACCGGCTCCTCGGGCCGGCGGCCGCGTCCGCCGCGGCGGCGACTCTTGCGCCGGCCTTCCGATCGGGCTCCTCCCCCGCGGGGTTCGCTGCGTGCGGCCTGCGTTGCCTGCGGCGGCTCGGGAGCACGCCCTGCGGGCTCTGAGCCCTCCTCCCTCGGCG
>JBJXFB010000115.1:0-3641 GCA_046155895.1 Planctomycetota bacterium
GGCCTGCTTCCGCTACCGTCCTGGGCGCGTACGCGGACCCGACAAATGGAAGAGATCGCCGAGAGGCTCTCTCTCACTCTTTCGCCACCAGCCGTCGCGCCTCCCGACGAGGACCGCTAGTCGCTCACGCGAAGTCGAGGTTCTTCGTGATGCGCGTGCCGTCCTTCGCGAACGCATCCAGGTACATCCGGATGCGCTTCCGGGCGGTCGCGAGATCGAAGTTCTCGAGGTTCAGGTTGAGGAGATCGATGTACCAGGGCGACTTGACGGCGCTCTTCACGTACGCGTCGACGATCTCGGCGGCCACAGGCAATGACGTCCGCTTCGAGTCCTCGTGCACGTCGCGGTCGTCCGCGCGCCGGAGCTTCTCCATCTCCTCGCGGTAGAGTCGCTCGAAGAGGGCGAGCGTGAACACGTCGCCCACCTTGGCGCCCGTCTCGAGATCGTCCTCCGTGAGCTGGGCGCCCTTGTGTACCCATTCCCAGAGGATGCTCAGGCGGATCTCTCCCGTCGCCGCATCCTCCATGAGATAGAGGACGTCGGGGTTGCCGAAGAAGTCGGCTGGCTTGAGCGCGGCGGCCTGCATCCCCTGCCCCGTCGCGTTGCCGTACTGGATCCCGACGGAGAGCAGGTTACGCGCCCCGCGGATCGTGCGCGGCGCGGGCTCGAGCAGGAAGAGGCCGGCCGCGTCGTCCTCCGTGTACGTGAGCGGGGGGAATACGCGCCCGAGCTGGTTGGGCGCCCCGGCCTTCTCCCACACGGGCCGCACGATGTGCACCATCTTCCAGTGGGCGACCCATTTGCCGCTCGCGCCTTCACGCTGCTCGCGCTCGGCTCCCTGCAGCGCGCGCGCCATCCCGTCCGCGACCCCCTTCTCGGAGCCGACGGGGATGTTGGGCTCCATCCCGCCCTGCCAGAGCGCGCAGCGTCCGTTCCGGTCCTTCGTGTTCACAGCGCGGCGCACGCGGTCCTCGTAGACGCGCATGTAGCCGTACGTCATCGTGATCGACTCGATGTTCGGATTGACGAACGTGGGATCCCACGCCATCGCGTCCGACACCGAGTTGATGTAGTCCCAGCGGCCCGTGTTGAAGCCCGCGAAGCGCGGCGCGAGCGCAGCGCGGATCTCCATGAGCTGGAAGCACGCTTCGACCTGCTCGACGAGCACGTAGACCTTGATCGTGCCGACGTCGAGCCCGAGATGACGCTCCAGCGCGCTGAGGATGTCGTGCCAGAGCGCGGCCTCCTCCGCCGTCTGGATCTTCGGCCGATAGAGTACGACGGAGCGGCCCGCGCCGAGCAGGCCCTCGGGGTTGTTCACCACGTAGAGGCACGCGTCCACGATCGAGGCCGAGAACCCCGAGCCGTCCGCGCCGCGGACGTGCCTGTCGTCGAGGTGCTGGCCGCGCGCGCGGAAAATCATGGTCGTGAAGTCGAGCTGGTCACGCCACGCCGGGACGATCTTCCGACCTAGGAATCCCTGGGACCAGGCGTTCATCTCCGCGGCTACGCCCTCGGCGGCCTTCAGGAACAGGTCTTCCCTGGCGATCGCGAGCTTGAGGTTGCGCTGGTTGTCGAGCGACATGCTGTGCGTTTGTCCGAGCGCGTCCTCGCCGTCGAACATCCAGCCGTCCGCCCCTGAGAGGAGCGCGTAAGCGACGTTCCGGATCGAGCGCTCCACGGCCACACCAGGCTTGGCCGCCGGGCCCGTCCCCTGGATCCATTGCCGCTCGAGATCCCTGGGGATCTCGCTGCCCGCGAAACGCCCCGCGCGCGCATCAGCGACCTTGATGCTGGTGCGGCCGATCGTCGCGCCCGGGTCGAGGAACGCGATCCGCTGCCGGTCCCGGAAGCGGGCGTGGCGCCGCTCGATGCGCGCCCTCTGCACCGATTTCACCTCGCGGTCCAGAGGGGCGAGGGCCCTGACGGCGGCGAGCGCCGCGGGTGTGTACACGTCGTCGTACGAGGCTTCGAGCCCCGCGCGGATCTCGATCGGGGATGATTTCATGGGCGGTATTGTCCGCGCCCGGCGGGGCGTCCGCAATCTTGCGCCGGCCACCGGCGCATCCGTCTCTTGTTCCTCGTCGCTTCATCTCGATGGAGGAGCCATGAGAGCCACGCTGGGTCTCGTTCTCGGCGCGTTGCTGGCCGCCCCGATCCAAGCGCAGCAGGCCCCGGCCGCGAACCCGCTGGGTCAGCCTCTGCTCGACGCCAACGGTTTCCCGCGCGAAGACTCCTACATCCACATCCCGCTCCGCGCGGACGACGCACGCTACGGCAGCATCGACGGCGCGCGGCTGAAGGCGTGGCTGATGGAGGTGGACGCGATCTCGCTGGCCGACCGCGACCGCGGCAACCTCTTCTGGGGACGCAACGTCGGCACGCAGGGACATGTGGACACGCAGGACTGGGTCGATCGCTACTTCCGCCAGTACGGCCTCGAAGACGTGCGCCGGCAGAGCTTCGACCTCGGTGCGCAGTGGATTCCGTCGAGCTACGACATCGAGTTCACGTCGAACGGACAGACGTTCACGCTCGAGTCCGCGCGCCCCCCGGAGGACGGAGAGTCCACACCGGCTGGAGGAGCGGAGTACGAGCTGGTCTGGGTCGGCCAGGGGAGCGACGCCGACTACCTCGGCCGCGACGTGCGCGGCAAGGCGGTGGTGGTCCAGGACATTCCCCTCCCCGGCGACATCCGTCACTCGCTCGCGCTCGAGGGCGTGCTGGAGCGCGCGGTCGAGAAGGGCGCGGGTGCGGTGGGCATCATCTACGGGATCTCCGACAACTTCGCCGCGTGGCAGCCGACCGGAGATCTCCCCGGCTTCAACCTCGGCTACGAGGACGGGATGCGGATCCGCGAGCGGCTCGGCCGGGGCGAGCGCGTGAGCGTGCGCCTGAGTCTCGAAGCCGAGATGGTGTCGGGTCTGGAGGCCGCGAGCGTGTGGGGCACGCTGCCTGGCCGGAGCGAGGAGGAGATCCTGATCGTCGCGCACCTCGACGCCTTCTTCCAGGGCGCGTCCGATAACGGCTCGGGCCTCGCCGCCATGATCGGCCTCCTCGACTACTACTCGAACATCCCGCGCGAGCAGCGGCCCCGCACCATTCGCTTCCTCGGGTCGGTGGGACACCACGGTGGGCCCGGAACGAATTGGCTCGCCGACAACGTCGCGACGGCGCTCGCGAGCACGGCGTTCGTGATCAACCTCGAGCACGTCGCGATCACGCGCGCGAAGTACTGGGGTCCGCGGCTCCGCATGATGAACGCCGTGTCACCCATGCGGTGGTGGGTGAACGGCAGCCCCGAGGTCCTGGAGATCGTGCTCGACTCCTTCAACCGCTTCAACGTCGGGATCACGGCGGACATGGATCCCGGTGCGTCCGGCGAGATCGGGCGCCTCGCCCGCCTCCTGCCGTCCATGCAGGTCATCACGTCGCCCGAGATCAAGCACACCGAGCAGGACACGCCGGAGTGGGTGCCCGCCGTCGGGCTCGAGCAAATCACGCGCGCCTACGCGCGGATCATCGACCAGCTCGGGGCGCTCGAGCGCGACGAGATCGCGAACCCGCTCGTTCCCTAGCCGAAACGAGAACCCCCGGGACCGCCGCAGCGGCCCCGGGGGCTCGGTACTCCTTCGTGCGCG
>JBJXFB010000121.1:0-9292 GCA_046155895.1 Planctomycetota bacterium
CCCGCTCCAGGTGCGAGAAAACGAACCTGGTTCAGTATTTCACGCCGCGAGTTTCTCCGATTTCGCCCGCGACCGGTTCGGGGTGGCCTCGGTCCACGGGGGCGGAGGAACCATCCAAATGGTTCGAACGCCCCGCGGAGACGACCCCGGTTCGTGGCACCACGTCTTCAACCGCGGCATCGCGCGGAGGACGATGTTCGAGCGGCGACCCGACTTTCGATTCTTCCTGGCGCAGCTCGCGTGCGCCGTGCGCCGTCGTGATCTCGAGGTGCACGCCTTCGCCCTGATGGGGACCCACTTCCACCTTCTGGTCCGCAGCCCGGAGGGTCGACTCGCGGAATCGATGCACCGAATCCAGATGGGGTACTCCCGGACTTTCAATCGGACTCGCCAGCGAGACGGCCCTCTTGTCCGAAGCCGCTACGGCTCGAAGCCCGTGCGGTCTCTGCGGTACCGGCGAGTGCTTGTGGCCTACATCGACCGCAATCCCGTCTCCGCCGGCCTTGCGAAGAACGCGATGAGCTACGACTACGGCAGCGCGAGCCACTACTCGCGGATGCGCGGTCCACCGTGGCTCGAGCGAAGCTGGATCGAGGCGGAAGTCCGAGAGCGGCTGGGCCTCGACTCATTCCAACCACAGCGCTACTCCGAGGTATTCCGGAGCGAGCTCGATCCCTCGATCGCCCGCTGGGTCGAGAACCGATCTGCTTCACGCCAGACGGAGGATCCGCTCGATGATCTCGTCGAGTCCGCGCCGGGGCGTGTTCTGGCATGGATGAGGCGCAAGGCCGCGTTGGCGGACGGAACGTCGCCCGGCCTGAGCCTCGTCCCCCTGGAGGTCCTCGATCGGCTGTTGGCGGGGAAGGCGAACGTCTTCTGGCGAGTGCAGAACGGCGCCGCCGAACGGGACGGGTGGCAGATCGCGCGAGTGGGTCTCGCTCGGGACCTGTGCGGTGCAAGCACCGCGGAGCTCTCCGCCCGCGAACGGCTCGCGACCTCCACCGTGAGCAAGCTTCACGGTCTGCACGGCCACTTGGTCCAGGAGAACGGTGCCTATGGATCGCGCGTCGAGGATCTGGCGCGCGAGGCGCTCGCCTTCTGGCGATCCTGGTGAAATATCGAACCTGGTTCGGTATTTCGGTTCGGTATTCCACGCCCAACCACTGCGGAGCACCCAACCGCCCGGATTGCGTCGAGAATCTGGATCGAGGGGCCGCGCCGACGCTAGCCTGTCAGGTGCGAGAAAACGAACCTGGTTCAGTATGTTCGAGACCCTCACCCAGCGCCTCACCCAGTCCTTCGGCTTCCTCCGCGGCCAGCGCGAGCTGACCGACGCGAACCTCGCCGAGGGACTGAAACAGGTCCGCACCGCGCTCCTCGAGGCCGACGTCCAGTTCCAGATCGTCGCCGACTTCACCGAGCGCGTGCGCGCGCGCCTCGTCGGCGAGAAGCGCATCGGCGGCGTCGACGCCTCGGCGCAGTTCGTCCACGCGTTCCATCAGGAGCTCGTCCAGCTCCTCGGCCCGCAGGACGCGCGCCTGGAGTTCGCCAAGAACGGCCCGACCATCGTCCTCCTCGCCGGCCTCCAGGGCGCGGGCAAGACCACGACCTGCGCCAAGCTCGCCAAGCACTTCCGCGACAAGCACGGCAAGCGCCCGCTCATGGTCGCGGCCGACATCAAGCGCCCTGCCGCCGTCGAGCAGCTCCGCGTCCTCGGCGCGCAGCTCGGCGTCCCGGTCTACTCGAAGGAAGGCCTGCAGCCGCCCGCGCTCTGCCTGCAGGGCGTCGCCCACGCGCGCGTCGCGGGCGCGGACTTCGTCCTCCTCGACACTGCCGGCCGCCTCCACGTCGACGAGGAGATGATGCGCGAGGTCGTCGACATCGCCGCGGCCGTCCGCCCGACGAACACCGTGCTCGTCGTCGATGCGATGACCGGCCAGGACGCGGTCAACTCGGCCAAGGCCTTCCACGAGCGCCTCGCGCTCACGGGCGTCATCCTCACGAAGCTCGACGGCGACGCGCGCGGCGGCGCGGCCGTCAGCCTCAAGGCCGTCACCGGCCGCCCGATCCTCTTCACCGGCGTCGGCGAGAAGATCGACGACCTCGACGCCTTCCAGCCCGAGCGCATGGCCGGCCGCATCCTCGGCATGGGCGACGTCGTCGGCCTGGTCGAACGCGCGCAGGAGACGATCAGCGAGGGAGAGGCCCAGGCCTCCTTCGAGAAGATGATCCTCGGCAGCTTCACGCTCGAGGACATGTTCGCGCAGCTGCGCATGGTCCGGCGCCTCGGGCCGATGAAGAAGGTCCTGGGGATGATGCCCGGCATGTCGCAGCTCGGCGACCTCGACGTCGACGACGGTCAGCTCAACCGCCTCGAGGCGCTCTTCACCTCGATGACCCCGCGCGAGCGCATCCAGCCCGACATCCTCGACATGAGCCGCCGCCGCCGCGTCGCCCGCGGCTCGGGGCAGGACGTCGGGGCCGTCAACGAGCTCCTCAAGCGCTTCAAGGGCATGAAGCTCATGATGCGCCAGATGTCGAAGCTCGGCCTGGCCGCGAAGATGGGCGGCAAGGAGAAGCGCGCCGCCCTGGCCTCGCTCTCGAAGTCGGGGGAACTGGCAGCAGGCGGAGCTGGGGGAGCCGGAGGGGACGCCGGCGAGGGCTTCGGAGCCGCCCTTTCGGGTCTGGGGGGTGGCCTGCCGGGGCGGGGGGGCGGACTGCCCGGCCTCTTCGGCTCGCCCCGGCCGATGGGGTCCTCGTCCACGCGCCAGAGCGGCTCCAAGCGCAAGGACAAGAAGAAGCGCAAGAAAAGGCGCTAGCCCGCGCTGGACAGCGGCGCCCCGATCGTGTTTCCTGTTCGCCCCCCGCGATCCCCGCGGGGCCTCGTCGCCCTCCTCGACCACCCTTCGCCCACTCTATGGCCGTCGTCCTCCGCATGCGCCGCACCGGGCGCAAGAACCTGCCCTGCTTCCGGATCATCGCGACCGACTCGCGCTTCCCGCGCGACGGCCGCCAACTCGAGACGCTGGGCCACTACGACCCGCTCCGGAAGGACCCCCTGGTCGGGATCCAGCTCGACCTCGAGCGCGTCAAGCACTGGATCTCCGTAGGCGCCGTGCCGAGCCCGATCGTCTCCTCGATCCTGCGCAAGCGCGGCATCACCGCCGGCGTCAAGAAGGTGCCCGACCGCAAGGGCCGCAGCGCGAAGACGAAGAGGCGCGCGACGAAGGACGCCGCACGCGAGGCGCGCGCCAAGGCCAAGGCCGCACGCCTGTTCGAGAGCCGCAAGCAGCGGCGCGCCGCCAAGAAGGCCGCAGCCGCGGCCGGCGGCGAGAAGAAGGCCTAGAGAGCCTGCCCTCCCGCTCGCGGGAAGCGCGAAGCTCCCGCCCGTAGAAGGACCGGTCCGCGTTCGGCCGTTCGCACCGTTCCGCGCCCGAGCCCGAAGCCCCTGTTCCGCATCCGCACGGAGTTGCCTTGACCAAGAAGTCCGAGACCGCGACGCGCCTCCTGCAGAAGATCCACCCGCGCTGGAGCCTGCCGAAGCCCCTGAAGGAAGGCACGCTGCTCGAGCAGGGGATGCTCTCCGTGCTCGTGCGTCACATGCCGCAGGAGAAGGCCGAGGCGGCGATCCCGGCGCTCCGGGAGGCCTATGCGGACTGGAACGAGTTGCGCGTCGCCCAGGCGCAGGAGATCGCCGGGCGCATGACGAAGAAGGGCCGCATGCCGCGGCGCGAATCCGTCAAGGGCGCGCTGGCCGCGGCGAACGACCTGCGCGAGTACCTCCAGGAGGTCTACCAGCGCGTGCACGGGCTCGATCTCGAGATCCTGCGCGAGGATCCGACCGCGGGAGGCAAGCTCCTCCAGCACCTGCCGAAGCTCGGGCTCGCGGGTGGGACGCATCTCATGTTCATCGCGAACGGCGGTCAGCTCCCCGTCCACGGCGCGCTCGTGCGCGTGCTCGACCGCCTCGGCCTCGTCTCGCGCACCGGATCGACCAAGAAGGCGGGCGAGGCGATCGCGCCGCTCGTCGAGCCGGGCAAGGAGCTCCAGTTCGCCGAGCGCTTCAGCGAGGTCGCCAGCCTGTGGTGCGACGCCCGGCGCCCGCTCTGCCAGGACTGCGTGCTCGTCGAAGATTGCCCGCACGGCAAGAAGGTCGCGCACGAGTGGAAGGGCCAGCAGGCGCGCCTCGCCGCCGCGCGCTCGCGCGAGGAGGCCCGCCGGGCCCTGGTCGAGAAGAAGGACGCCGCGCGCCGCGCGCGCGAGGAGGCTCGCGCCGCGAAGAAGGCCGAGGCGGAGGCCAAGAAGCAGGAGCGCGAGCAGAAGAAGCGCGAGCGCGCCGAGGCATTGAAGAAGGCCGAGGCCGAGAAGGCCAAGAAGAAGATCCTCGCGGAGAAGAAGCGCGAGGCGGACGCCAAGGCGCTCGCCGCCAAGCAGGCCAAGGCGAAGGCCCTGGCCGCCAAGAAGAAGGCCAAGGCGCCCAGGCTCCGCAGGGCGTCGAAGGCGCGGCGGTAGAGGCCTCGCGATGGCGCGGATCGTCCTGGCGTCGGCCTCTCCGCGCCGCCGGGAGCTGCTTGCGGCGGCTGGCGTCGAGTTCGAGGTGCTGCCGGCCGACGTCGACGAGAATCTGCCGCCGGGGATCGAGCCGGAGTCGGGAGCCGTCCTCCTCGCTCGGACCAAAGCGCTGGCCGTGGGGGAGCGATTGGGGCCGCGCCAGGCTCTGGTCCTCGCCGCCGACACGATCGTCGCGCTCGGGGACCGGTTCCTCGGCAAGCCGGCGGACGCCGCGGAGGCCCGCGCGATGCTCCGGGCGCTCTCGCGCTCTCGCCACGCCGTCGTCACGGGCGTCGCCGTGCTCCGGACGCGCGACGGGGCCCTCGAGACCGGATTCGAGCGCACCTGGGTGACGATGAGGGAGATCACGGCGGACGAGATCGAGGCCTATGTCCGTTCCGGCGAATGGCAGGGCAAGGCCGGCGGCTACGCGATCCAGGAGACGGCGGACCGCTTCGTCACGCGGCTGGAGGAGGGCGGCTTCGACAACGTCGTGGGGCTGCCCGTTCGGCTCGCGCTGGATATGCTCGGCCGTCTCGGATAGCTTCTTCCGCCCTCCACCTCCGCGGAGGCACCACCATGAAGGCCGACATCCATCCCAAGTACTACGACTGCACCGTCAAGTGCGGGTGCGGCAGCACCTTCCAGACGCGCGCCACGATCAAGGACCTGCACATCGAGATCTGCAGCGTCTGCCACCCCTACTTCTCGGGCAAGCAGAAGTTCGTCGACGCCGCCGGCCGAGTCGACCGGTTCGTGAAGAAGTACGGTACGGCCACCTCGGCCACACCGAAGTAGCTCGGGCGCGACCGCACCCGCTGCGGACGCATGGAATTCCTCCCCGCGCTCGTCTCGAAGCTCCGCCAGCAGGCCGAGCGCTTCGAGGAGCTCACGGCGCTGATCTCGACGCCCGAGATCGCGACAGACGGGCGCAAGCTGCCCGTGCTGCTCCAGGAGCGCGGGCGGCTCGAGAACTCCGCGCAGCTCGCCGCGCGCCTCGACGCGCTGACAGATCGTCGCGCGGAGGCTCAACGGATCCTCTCGGACCCTTCCCCCGATCCCGACCTCGCCGGGCTCGCGCGCGAGGACCTGGCGGAGCTCGAGGAGCTCGAGGCCGTCCTCGACCGCGAGATCAAGGAGACGCTGATCGTCGAGCCCGAGGACCTGCGCCGCAAGGTCATCGTCGAGATCCGCGCGGGCACAGGCGGCGACGAGGCGACGCTCTTCGCGCGCGACCTGTACGGCATCTACCGGCGCTACGCCGAGGCGAAGCGCTGGAAGGTCGAGGACCTCGACGTCGCGACCTCGGACCTCGGCGGTTTCAAGGAAGTCATCTTCGCCGTCGAGGGCGAGGGCGCGTGGAAGCGCCTGCGCTTCGAATCGGGCGGCCACCGCGTGCAGCGCGTGCCGGAGACCGAGGCGCAGGGGCGGATCCACACGTCCGCCGCGACCGTCGCGGTGCTGCCGGAGGCCGAGGAAGTCGACGTGCAGATCCGGCCCGACGATCTGCGCATCGACACGATGCGCGCCGGCGGCGCGGGCGGGCAGCACGTGAACAAGACGGAATCGGCGGTGCGCATCACGCACATCCCGAGCGGACTCGTCGTCGTGTGCCAGGACGAGCGCAGCCAGGGGAAGAACCGCGCGAGGGCGATGCGGCTCTTGATGACGCGGCTCTACGACGCGGAGCGGCAGCGGCTCCACAACGAGCGCGCGGCGGAGCGGAAGAGCCAGGTCGGCTCGGGCGACCGCAACGCTCGCATCCGGACCTACAACTGGCCCCAGAACCGCGTCACGGACCACCGCGTGGAGCAGAACTACTCGCTCGAGCAGGTCCTGGCAGGGAAGTTGGACGCCCTGTTCGACGCGCTCGAGGCGGTCGACCGCGACGAGCGGATCGCGGCGCTGTGAGCGAGGGCCGGGCACGGGCGCCCGAGACGCCCCGGACCGCCGGCGACATGGTGCGCATGTCGCGCGAGTTCCTCGAGCGCAAGGGCGTCGAGTCCGCGCGGCTCGAGGCCGAGCTGCTCGTCGCGCACGCGCTCGGGATCGACCGCTTGAGGCTGTTCCTCTCGCTCGATCGTCCGCTGGTGCCGGCGGAGATCGACCGCGCGCGCGACGCGCTCGTGCGCCGCGGCCGGCGCGAGCCGGCGGCGTACATCACGGGCTCGCGCGAGTTCTACGGGCGGCCGTTCCAGGTCGGTCCGGGTGTTCTCGTGCCGCGGCCGGAGACGGAGCTGCTCGTCGATCGCGCGCGGGAGATCGCGAAGGAGCGGGGAACGGGTGCGCTGCGGATCGCGGACGTCGGCACGGGCAGCGGTTGCATCGCGGTGACGCTCGCCCTCGAGCTCCCCGGCGCGCGCGTGCTCGCCCTCGACGTGTCGGCCGCGGCTGTCCTGTGCGCGCGAGCGAACGCGGACGCGCTCGGAGCGAGCGTGGAGATCGTCGAGGGGGAGGGTCTCGCGGAGCTCGACCGCGCCACGGCGATCGAGCGATTCGACCTCGTCGTCAGCAATCCGCCTTACGTCGGCACGGACGAGCGCGGGACGCTCGCGCCGGAAGTCGCGGAGCACGAGCCCGCGATCGCGCTCTTCGCGCCGCAGGGAGACCCGGACTTCTGGGTGCGCTCGCTGCTGGATCGCGCGAGAATCGTCCTCGCGCCCGGTGGAAAGCTGCTCGTCGAACTCGGGCACCGCCAGGCGGCGGGTGCACTGACCCTCGCGCGGGACCGGGGTCTCCAGGCGCGAACCCACCGCGATCTGGACGGAATCGAGCGGTTACTGGAGGTCGAGTAGGACCGGAATACGGTACCAGGTCAATTCTTGCGGGATCGCAGCAGCGATGTCGCACGACGACACGTCGCTGCTGCGATCCCGCAAGAATTGACCTGGTACCGTATTCCGGTCCTAGCCGACGAATTCCTCGATCACTCGCCGGTCGGATTCCGCCATCTCGTGGAGGAACACGGCCACCTCGTAGTGATCGACGCGCTTGGCGATCTTCTCGCAGCGGACGACGGCGCCGTGGCCGCCGATCCGGCGGACTCCGCCCGCGACGGGGAGGCTGACGGAGAGCTCGAGCACCGTCATCAACGGGATCGGACGGTCGAGGAAGAAACAGATCCCGGCGCGGCTGATGTCGCGCAAGCGCGCCTCGCTGCGGCCGCCCGCCAGGTTCAGGGTGACCGGGAGGTCGGCCTCGGACCGCGTCCAGCGGCGGCGCTCACTCGGGGGTCGGCTCGTTTTGGTCGCCTCGGGCTTGGGGGGCTTCGTCGACATGGAAGCAGGGTCGAACGTGGACGGTTTACCCGAATCGGGGCGGCTCCGCCAGAACCGGAATACGGTACCAGGTCAATTCTTGCGGGATCGGAGCAGCGTCGCCTCGTCGCGAGGGGTCGCCGCTCCGATCCCGCAAGAATTGACCTGGTACCGTATTCCGGTTCGCGGGGCTAGACTCCCTCGCCTCGACGCGGTAAGCGTGCGTCAGGAGGAGATCGATCATGGCGAGCTACAACAAAGTCATCCTGATGGGGAACCTGACGCGGGACCCCGAGCTGCGCTACACGCCGAACAACATGGCCATCTGCAAGATCGGCCTGGCCGTCAACCGGCGCTTCAAGGACGGCGCGACCGGCGAGTGGAAGGAGGAGCCGACCTTCGTCGACGTGACGATCTTCGGGGCGCGCGGCGAGGCCTTCCAGCGCTTCCACACCAAGGGCAAGCCGGCGTTCATCGAAGGCTCGCTGCGCCTCGACCAGTGGGAGGACAAGAACGGCGGCGGCAAGCGCAGCAAGCTGTACGTCGTCGCCGACAACTGGGAGTTCGTGGGCGCCGGCGGCGGGCCGGGACGCGGCGAAGGCGGCGGCTACCCGGGCTCGCAGGGTTCCGAAGGCGGATCGGGCGCCGAAGCGGGCGCATCGGGCGCTCCGCAGCGCGAGCCCGAGTACCAGCAGGTCGACGACACGCCCTTCTGATGAAGTTGACCGTGCGGCTCTTCGCGCACCTCCGGGAGCGCGCGGGTCGCCCCGAGATCCGCCTCGAGGACCTGGCCGAGGACCTCGACGTCGCCGGATTGAAGCGCGAGATCGAGCGGCGCGAGCCGGCCCTCGGGAGCCTCGCGCGCGTGCGCGGCGCGGTCGGGACGGAGTACGTGCCGGAGACGCGGCGGCTTGCGGACGGGGAGACGGTCTCCCTGATCCCGCCGGTGTCGGGAGGCGCGACGGGTCCGTCGGGAAGCTCCATCGATCCGACTGAAGCGCTCCGCCGCGGCGTGTTCGAGCTCCGCGAGGGGCCGCTCGATCCCGCACGGGCTCACGAGCGCGTCCGCGACCCGGCCTTCGGCGCCGTCGCGACCTTCACGGGCACGACGCGCGCCGAGAACCAGGGGAAGCGCGTCGTGCGCCTCGAGTACGAGGCCTTCGCCGAAATGACTGCCCCCGAGATGGGCCGCATCTTCGACCGCTGCCGGGAGACGGTCGCCACGTCGAGGGAGCGCGAGCTGCGGATGGTCGTGATGCACCGCGTCGGCGTCGTGCAGGTGGGGGAAGCCTCGGTCGCGATCGCCGTCGCGAGCCCGCACCGCGACGCGGCCTTCGCGGCCTGCCGCTTCCTGATCGACGAGCTGAAGCGCTCGCTCCCGATCTGGAAAAAGGAAATCTACACCGACGGCGCGGCGTGGATCGCCGAGCGGTCGTGAAATACTGAACCAGGTTCGTTTTCTCGCACCTCGCCGCGCGACGCCG
>JBJXFB010000130.1:0-12732 GCA_046155895.1 Planctomycetota bacterium
CTGCGGGGCATCGGCGCGGCCTCGGCCGCCACTTGGTAGAGGATCCGCTCGTCCGGTCGCCCGGTCCGCCTTTCGAGGACCAGGATCGGCCCGAGTCCCTCGAGATCGATGGTCTGGTCGTGGACCGCCGCGACCATGTGGAAGCGCTCCGCGACGAAGGCGAGGAGGTCCTCGTGGCCCGGACTCGTGAGGATCGGGAGGTGGCAAAAGAAGACGTCGAGCTGGGCGAGCGCCTCGAGGTCCTCCTGCTTGTGCTCGGGAGAATAGCGCGACCAGAGATTGAGCTGCCGAGGGAGCTTCACGAGGTCGACGGGCCGGCGATCGCGCAGGTAGACGGCCCAGTTGTAGGAGCTGGCGACGCGAACCCCCTCGGAGCTCCCGCGCAGCGCTTCAGCGCGCTCGTTCACCCAGTCCATCGCGCGCCAGTACCCCGCGAAACGCTTGGATCCCTGGGGGGCCAGCGCGAGGACTCCGAGGACGAGGACCGCCGCGGCGAAGGCCGCGTCGAGCAGGGATTGCGCCCGCTTCCGGTTCGGAACGAGCCACATCCAGCCGTACGCGCAGAGGGCGCCGACGACGGGGAGGAGGGGGAGCCAGAGCCGGAAGTCCTTCGAGCCCTTGTTGCTCATCACGAGGACGTTCAGGAGCAGCGTCGAGGCGAGGATCCCCGCGCGCCAATTCGGCCGCGCGATGCTCCGGACGAGCCCGAGGACGAGGCCCACGATCGCCGGCCAGGCGAGCATCAACGGAAGGCTGTTGACGTAATACCACGGACTCATGAGTGCCCGCGGGGGGCCGCTCAAGTCGAGCGCGCCCGGATCCTGGCCCTGCATCCCCAGCGCGAAGCGGTAGATCGGCTCCGCGATCGACGGCAGGCCGATCCGCACGAGGAAGGAAGCGGTGATGAACCCCGCGTTCTGGACGAAGTGGTTGACGAGGCTCGCTCCGGGGCGCCCGTAGACGATCCAGTCGGTCCCAGCCTGGAGGAGGACGCCGACTCCGAGGCCCAGCAGGATCCCGAAGAAGACCGCTTTCCCGCGCCATCTCCCTCGGACGAGGACGAGGAGTGCCACGACGGCGGCGATCAGGAGGCTCTGGTAGGCCATCAGGAACGCGCCGGCGAAGAGGAGCCCGCACTTCAGTCCGCCCCGGAAGTCGTCGCGGCGGATCGCGGTCTCGACGGCGAATCCGGCGAAGAGTCCGGCGGCGAGCCCCGAGACGGGCTGCGTCGAGTACTGGAGGAACACGGGGCTTGCCCCCGCGATCACGCCGGCGATCAGGCCGCCGCGCCGGCCGGACAGAAGCGATCCGACTCGCACCGTCGAGTAGGTGACGCCGAGGCCGAGAGCCATCTGCAGCAGCGTGATCGCCCAGACGATCTCGCGGCCGGCCGCGGCGCCGAGCAGGCGCTCGGTCACGTAGAAGAACGGGACGAGGAGGGTCGAGAACCCGAAGGGACGGATCGCCGTCGAGTCGAGCATCTCGTGGCCGAGCACGAAATTCCGCGCGCGCTCCATGAACTCGACCGAGTCGGCGAGCTGGTATCCCTCGGTCCCGCGCCAAGTCCAAAGCTGCAGCGCGAGCACGAGCAGGAGCAGGCAGCGGACCGCCGGGTCGGAGATTCGCGGCGGCGGATCGAGGGAAGCGTCGATCACGTCAGACTAGCTACCCAGCCAGCGGTGTGGTGATCGGACTGGTCCACTCCATCTGGTGGGAAAAAGTGAAAAGTCGAACAATTCCGTTTGACTCGCCCTCGTCCGCTTTCCATAACCGACTGGCCGTGCGCGCAGCGGGAGTCGCGCCGGAACGTACTCGTAAACAACGGTTTCCCAAGCACTTGGGGAAGGCGGAAGGCATCGATGGGCAAGGTCGAGAAATGGGTGGTCCTGGGCGTCCTGGCTCTGATCGTGGGAATCCTCGTGGTCTCCCTGACGGTGGACGATCCGCTGAAGCGGGACAACGTGGTGATCGACGGCGGCGCCGGCGGCGGGAAGCTCTTGCCGCGGACCAGCGACGCGAAGGACCTCGCCAGTCAGCCTCCCGCCGAATCCGGGCGCGCCGAGTTCGGCCAGGCTCCCGGTGAGTCGAAGCCGAGCGCGCTCATGAACGCGAGCCTCCGTACGGAGACGGTGGAGGAAGCCGCCGCCGTCCCGCCCAAGGCGATCCCGGCCGGTTCGATCCTGAAAACGATGGACGGCCTCGAGGAGTCGTACATGGCCGACACTCGCTTCTACGTCTGGAAGTCGGGTGACAACTTTCCGGCTCTGGCGCAGCGCTTCTACGGAGACGTCGCCCGCTTGGGGACGCTGCGGCGCGCGAACGAAGGCAAGAACGACGCCCAGCCCGGCGACCGCGTCCTGATCCCGGTGTTCGATCCCGACGTCCCCGCCAACGTCGCTACCGCCGCTCCGAAGTCCCAGGCGGGAGAGTCCACGGCCAAACCCGCGGCCGCGGCGACCGAGGTCTCTGGATCCAAGGTCCACGTCGTGAAGGAAGGCGAGAGCCTGTGGCTGATCTCCAAGAAGGAGCTCGGCGCCGGCTCGCGCTGGAAGGAGATCTACGACGCGAATCGCGATCAGCTGTCGAGCCCCGAGGCCCTGAAGGCGGGTCTCAAGCTGCGCCTGCCGTAGTTCCCGGCCGACCGCAGGTCGGCCGGATCCTACGTGGACGGTCACTTCATCCCGTAGCGCTCGAGCTTCTTGTAGAGGTGGCTTCGCTGCATCGCGAGCCGCTCGGAGGTGCGCTTCACGTTGCCCGCGTTCTCGGCCAGCTTCTTCCTGAAGAACAGCGCCTCGCTCTGGTTCTTGAACTCCTCGAAGGTCGGCGCGTCGAAGGGATCCGCGCCCGTCTCCGTGGCGGCGCGCGTCACCGAGGCGAGGCCCGGCCCGTCCGCGAGCAGCGCTTCGATCTCCTCGCGCATGATGTCCGGTCCCTTCGCAAAGACCTCCGCGCCTTCGAGCAGGTTCTTGAGCTGGCGGACGTTCCCCGGGTAGTCGAGCGAGCGCAGGAGCTCGAGGGCCGCGGGCTCGAGTCCGCGCGGGCTGCGGCCGCCCCGGTCGCCAATCTCCTTCAGGAAGGCCCTTACTAGAGGCTCGACGTCCTCGGGGCGCTCGCGCAACGGCGGCACGCGCAGGGGCACGACGTTCAGGCGGTAGAAGAGGTCCAGCCGGAAGCTCTTCTCCTCGACCGCGCGGGCGAGGTCGGCGTTCGTCGCGGCGATCACGCGGATGTCCACCGGGATCGCGCGGCTCTCGCCGACGCGGGTGATCTCGTGCGTCTCGAGGGCGCGCAGGACCTTCGCCTGCGCGGCCTGCGGCATGTCGCCGATCTCGTCGAGGAAGAGCGTGCCTCCCTCGGCCGCCTCGAAGTGGCCGATCCGGCGCTCGAAAGCGCCGGTGAAGCTGCCCTTCTCGTGCCCGAAGAGCTCCGACTCGATCAGCTCGTCGGGGATCGCGGCGCAGTTCACCGTGACGAAGGGCCCGGACGCGCGGGGACTCGCGAAGTGGATGTTGCGGGCGACGACCTCCTTGCCGGTGCCGTTCTCCCCGGTGATCAGCACCGAGGCCTCCGAGTCGGCGACCTGCGCGATCTGGTTGCGCAAACGCGCGATGCCCGGGCTCTCGCCGATGATCTGCCAGCGCTCGGAGAGCTTCTGCTTGAGGCGCTGGTTCTCGACCGTCAGCCGGTCCTCGCGCAGGATCCCCCGCAAGGTCACGAGCACGCGGTTCTCCTCGAGCGGCTTCTCGAGGAAGTTCGCCGCGCCCTTCTTGACGGCCTCGACCGCGGTCGAGATGTCGCCATGGCCCGAGATGATCACGACCGGAGGCGGGGAGGGCCGGTTCTGGAGCCGCTCGAGCAGCCCCATCCCGTCGAGGCGCGGCATCTTGAGGTCGGTCAGCACGACCGCCGGCCGGCGCCCTTTCTTCTGCTCGGCGTCGATTCGCTTCTCGGCCTCCTCGCCGTCCTTGGCGGTCCAGACCTCGAAGCCCTCGTAGGTGAGGAGCATCTCGAGCGCGAGGCGGATGTCTCCGTCGTCGTCGACGACGAGGATCGCCGTACGCGGCGGGGCCTGGGGCGGAACGGGGCACACGCGTGAGATGGTAGCGCTGCTTTCCCTGGGAGGCCCGCGAAGCTATCCCTGACGTCGTGGAGCAGCTTCGCCGACGCTTCGAGGAGGGCGCGATCGTCGCGGGGACCCTCTCGGGCACGTCGGCCGACGGCATCGACGTCGTCCTAACGCGGATGCGCTCGCGCTCGGGCACGCTCGCCGACCTCGAGCAGCTCTCGTTCTCCGTCGAGCCCTTCCCCGAATCGCTCCGCGGCCGCGTGCGCGCCGCGCTCGACGGCGAGCCGGTCCTCCTGCGCGAGTCCGCGCTCCTCTCGCGCGACCTCGGCCGCGCCTTCGGCCGGGCCGCGCGCGATGCCGCGACCCGCGCCGGCGTCGCGCTCGACCTCGTCGCGAGCCACGGTCAGACCGTGTGGCACCACGACGGAGAGGAGGCCACCGGGCCGGCGACGCTGCAGCTCGGTGACGGCGATTTCGCGGCCGAGGAAGCCGGTTGCGCGGTCGCCAGCGACTTCCGCCAGCGCGACGTCGCCGCGGGAGGGGAGGGCGCTCCGATCTCGGCGCTCGCGGACGACTGGATCTTCCGCGCGGCCCCCCGCCCCTGCGCGATCCTCAACCTGGGCGGCATGGCCAACCTGACGATCCTCGGGGAGCGCGAGGGCGACCTGGCCGCGTTCGACACGGGACCCGCGGGCAGCCTGCTCGACGGGCTCGCGCGGCGGCTCCACGGCGAAGCCTTCGATGCCGGAGGAGCCCGAGCCCTCGGCGGACGGGCCGACGAAATCCTGGTCGCCGGCATGCTCGATCATCCCTTCTTCGCCCGCACGCCTCCGAAGAGCACGGGGCGCGACACCTTCGGCCAGCGATGGGTGGGCGAATTCGCCGCGCGGGCCGCGCACCTTCCGAGCCAGGACTGCCTCGCGAGCGCCGTCGAGCTGGTGGCCGCGAGCGTCGCCCTCGCCCTCGACCGCTTCGTGCCGGCGAAGCCCGACGGACTCCTGGTCTGCGGCGGGGGAGTCCTGAATCGAGCGCTGCTCCAGGCGATCGGCCGCCGGATCGAGCTTCCGGTCAGGTCGACCGCGGAACTCGGCGTCGACCCCAAGGCCCGCGAGGCCCTCGTGTTCGCCGTTCTCGGGGCTCGCTGCGCCCTCGCCATCCCCTCGACGCATCCGGGTGCGACCGGGGCGCGCGCGGGGAGGGTCCTCGGCAAGCTCTCCCACCGATGAGCAGCTTCGTCACGCATCTCGAGTCGGCGATCGACGGCACGCGGCTCCCGGCGCGGACGATCCAGACCGTGCACGCGGGCCGGCCGCTGTGGGTGCGCTACGACCTCGAGGCGGTGGCGAAGTCGGTTTCCAAGAAAGACCTCGCGCGGCGCCCTCCGAGCCTCTGGCGCTACCGCGAATTCCTCCCGGTCGAGCACGAGGCCAGCATCGTGACGCTCGGCGAGGGGATGAGCCCGCTCCTCGATTGCCCGCGCCTCGCGGCGGCGCTCGGCATCGCGCGCCTCCTCGTCAAGGACGAATCCCAGCTGCCGACCGGCTCCTTCAAGTCGCGCGGGATGTCGGTCGCCGTGTCGGTGGCGCGCGAGCTCGGGATCGAGCAGGTCGCCGTCCCGACCGCGGGGAACGCGGGCGGAGCGCTGGCGGCCTACGCGGCGCGCGCGGGCCTCCCGTGCACCGTCCTCATGCCTGCCGACACGCCCCTCGTGAATCAGCTCGAAGCCAAGCTCTTCGGCGCGCGACCGTTCCTCGTCGACGGCCTGATCGGCGACTGCGGCGTCATCGTCCGAGCGGGGACGGAGCGTCTCGGCTGGTTCGACATGAGCACCCTGCGCGAGCCCTACCGCCTCGAGGGGAAGAAGACGATGGGGTTCGAGCTGGCCGAGCAGCTCGACTGGCGCCTGCCCGACGTCGTGATGTACCCGACGGGCGGCGGCACGGGCCTGATCGGCATGTGGAAGGCGTTCGCGGAGCTCGAGGCGGTCGGCTGGCTTTCCTCGCCGCGCAAGCCGCGCCTCTTCTCGTGCCAGTCCTCGGGCTGCGCGCCGATCGTCCGCGCCTTCGAAGCCAAGGAGCGCTTCGCCAAGCCCGTCGAGGACGCCCGCACGAGCGCCGCGGGGCTGCGCGTGCCCTCGGCCGTGGGGGACTTCATGATCCTCGATGCGATCCGCGCTTCCGGCGGGGCCGCGATGACGGCGGCCGAGGCGGGGATCCCGCACTGGATGAGCCTCGCCACGCGCCTGTCGGGCATCGCCTTCTGTCCCGAGGCCGCCGTCTGCGTCGGGGTCCTCGAACGGGCGCTGGCGGCCGGCCTCGTCCGTCCCGACGAGACGGCCGTGCTCTTCAACACCGGGGCGGCCCAGAAGTACATCGAGGTCCTTGCCGTCGACCTCCCGCGCCTGGCGAAGGCAGCGGTCGATTGGAGCCTTGTCGGAGGTCGAGGCCCGTAGTCCGGCGCCCCGGAGGGGGTAGAGGTCCGCCGAGGAGGCTCGGAGCGGTCCGTTCGCTTGACCGAGCCTCCCACCCCGTTATCATCCCCCCCCGTCTTTCTGGCATCCCCTGGCCCGACCGGGATGGGTCGCCACCGCGCGTGGCCCTCCCCAACCCTTCCCCAACCCAGACCCGTCGGCCCCCCCTGAACGTGCCCCCGACGCCCGCGAGAGGAATCGTCATGACCGGATTGCGCCGGAACCTCGGCCTCGTGATCGCCCTGGCCGCCCTTGCAGCTCCTTCGTTCTCCTTCACGTCACAGGACGACCTCAAGAGCACGTTCGCCCAAGCCGTCGAGCTGTATCGCCGCGGCCGCAACGACGAGGCCCTCGCCGCCCTGCAGAAGGCCGCGGCCATGGAGCCGAGCCAGGAGGCCGCGTACGAGCTCTGGAAGGAGACCGACTACCGCGACTGGCGCGACCTCCTCACCGAGGGCGGTCAATTCGAGATCGCGACGAAGCGCCTGATCGATCTGGCGCGCCTCGGCCGCAAGGCGATCGCGAACGACGAAGCGGCGATCCAGGCCCTCGTGGTCAAGGTGGTCGCCGACGGCGAGGCGATGGAGCGCAGGACAGCGCTCAACAGGCTCTCCGCCGATCACGGCGAGTACGCGGTGCCGTACCTGCTGCCCTACCTCTCCTCGGAGAACACCGACGAGGACCGGCGCGTCCTCGCGATGCACGCGCTCTCCCAGCTCGACAGCGACGTCGTGAACCCGCTCGTCGAGGCCCTCGCGAGCGAGGACCGGATCCTGCGTCGCAACGTCGTCATGGTTCTCGGCAACATGGCCGATCGCCGCACCGCCGGCTACCTGCTCGCCGCGGCGTCGTCGGACAAGGACGAGTCGGTCCGCGCGGCCGCGCGGGAGTCCGCGACCCGGACCGGCGCGAGCGGCGACGCCGTCGGAGCCTTCCTCGCCCTGGGCGATGCCTTCCACCACGCCCGGGGAGAAGTCCTCGGGCCCCGCGGAACGGGCGAAGTCGTCTGGAGCTTCGCGGACAACAAGCTGACGCCGGAACCGGTGCCGCAGAACCTCTTCAACGAGGAGATGGCGCTGCGCGCGTACTCGCGCGCCCTCGCGACGGATCCTTCGTCCGTCGCGGCCCTCGCGGGGCTGGCGCGCTCCTGGATGGCGGAACGGACCGAGATCGAGGCCATGGAAGCGGCCGGACAAGACGTGAGCGCCTGGAAGGCCCGCTCCGACGCGGCCGCCGCGCTCGTCAACTCTGCCGGCGTGCAGGCGCTCGACACGGCGATGACCTGGTCCGTCCGCACCAACGACTCGGCCTCCGGCGCCGGGCTCGCGCGCGCTCTCGGCGACCTGGCCTCCTCCAGCGTGCCCAGCCTCGAGGCGGCCATGCAGAGCGGCGACGGCGCGATGCGCGCCGAGGCCGCGGTCGCGCTCGGCAAGATCGCCGCACGGTCCTCCACGCCGGCCTCAGCCGAGGTCGTCCAAGCCCTCTCGGAAGCCGCCGGCCGCGAGATCCAACGCCTGGCCGCCGTGATCGGGTCCGGCGATGGCGCAGCGCAGATCGCAGGGTTCCTGCGCGAGAACCGCGTGTTCGTCAGCCACTGGGACACCGGCGCCAAGGGCTCGACCATGGTCCGCCGTTCGCCCGGTCTCGACTTGATCGTCATGACCGAGACGCTGCCGGACCTGACTACGGCCCAGGTCCTGGAGGAGATCAAGGCCGACGAGCGGACGCAGGGCGTCCCGGTCGTGTTGATCGTGAAGGACGCGGCCGCGGCGGCCGAGATGTACGGCGACCGCATCGCCGGCACGACGACCGGATCGAGCGACACCGCCGCGATCACCGCAACGCTCCAGGGCGAGCTGGAAGGCGACCGCGCCCTCGCCGCCGGCCTCGCCAAGCGCGCGGCCGAGGCGCTCGCGCACCTGGCGCACGGCGGCAAGACCGATATCTCGGGAGCCCTGGAGTCCCTGACCGCGGCTTCGGCACGAGCAGACGACGTCGCGATCCCGGCCCTGCACGCCCTGGGGCTAGCCGGCGGCGCCGGTCAGGCCGCCACCCTCGTGGCCGCGCTGGCCGACGAAGCGCGCTCCGAGGCAGTCCGCACCGCCGCGGGCGACGCGATCGCCGCCATGCTCGGCCGAGACAGCTCCGCGCTCGACGAAGGAGCGCTCATGCAGGTCGCGACGGTCGCCTCCTCGGCCGCGCCCGCGCCGGTCCGCGAGGCCGCCTCGCGCGCGCTCGGCCGCGCCCGGATGGAACCCGCCGCCCGCGCCGAGGTCCTCAAGAAGCTGCGCGGTTGATTCTGGGTCCGTGCGGCGACGTTAGACTCGTCAACGCAGCCAGAGTAGCACAACGGTAGTGCGCCGCTTTCGTAAAGCGGAGGTTGCGGGTTCAAATCCCGCCTCTGGCTCCACCGCGCTCGCGAGCATCCGATGCCTGCGCGCGCGATTCGACCTGCCCGCGGGCTCCCCACCGGCGTCGTGATCTGCGCCGCATTCGGCGCGAGCCGGTTGCAACGAGCAGCATTACGCGCTTGTAATCAGACTGGGTGGTTGGTTGAATCCCTCTCGCCCCCCGCCTTTCCCGGGCATGGGTGCTCGGGATGCATCTCGGGGAGAAGGAGTTCTCCGATGACAGCTCGCAAGTTGCTCGAGATCCTCGCGATCTCGGCCGTATGGGTAGGCTTCGCGACCGACTCATCCGTCGCCCAATCCAAGACGGATACATCGATCCCCAACCTCGTGCCTGGACCCTGTCCCCAAGGCGCGACTCCCAACCTGCTCATCCCTCTCGATGGGACCTTCTCGGTCGTCAACTTCAACGGAGCCGGATGCAGCGGCCCCGCGAGTGGGGGCGACCCGTGCCAACGGAACGACGACGACGTCACGGCCAGCGTAGCGCTCGCGGGGGGATGGCTCTTCAGCCTCTACAACGTTCCGCCGACCAATACCGTCTTCATCAACAACAACGGCAACGTCACGTTGGGAGTCGACTTCTGCACCTTCACGGCGGTCGGCTTCCCCGATGCCAGCATTCCCCCGATGGTCGCTCCTTTCTGGGGCGACGTCGACACGCGCAACCTGACGAGCGGCGTCGTCTACGTCCGGAACAACCCCGGTCAGCTCGTGGTCATCTGGGACCACGTCGGGTACTACAACCAGCACGTCGACCTTCTCAACACCTTCCAGATGATCCTGACCGACGGCAATGACCCGACGATCGGTCTCGGCAACAACATCGCCTTCTGCTACGGGGACATGCAGTGGACGACCGGCGACGCCTCCGGCGGCATCGGCGGCTTCGGCGGCACCGCGGCGACCGTAGGCGCGAACGCGGGAGACGGAGTCAATTTCTTCCAGATCGGCCGGTTCGACGCTCCGGGCGTCTGCTACGACGGACCGGGAGGCGCCGACGACTGCGTGTCCTTCCTGGACCGCAACTGCTTCGCGTTCAACGCGGGCGGGTCGAACAACGTCGCGCCCATCTACCTGAACCCTCCCGCGAACTGCCTCCAGGTCAAGGTCGGTTCCACGCTGAACTACACGATCGAGGCGATCGGGCCCGAGAACAACCAGACGGTCACGATCGCCGTCAATTCGGGCGGACTGGCCAACTTCTCGTCGGTCGAGGCTCCGGGGAACCCGGCCTCGTCGATGGCCACGTTCACGCCCGATTGCAGCCAGGCCGGCCAGTCGTTCAACGTCACCTACACGGCCACCGACAACTTCAATCCGGCGGGGAGCACGCAGCTCATCGTGTGCATCGACGTCACGCTCTCGCCGCCGGAGGAATTCTGCCCGGGTGACACCCTGGCGGCCTGTCCGTGCGGAAACCCCGGAGCGGCCGGCAACGGCTGCGCCAACTCCGCCTTCCCGGGCGGCGCCCACCTGGCCGCGGTCGGCGATCCTTGCCTAGGGGCGGACACGATCGCGTTCACTGCCACGGGAGTGCGCCCGAGCACCCTCGCTCTCCTCTTCCAGGGCTCGAGCGAGACGGCCGGGAACCCCGTGAACGACGGCAACATCTGCGTCTCGGGGAACGTCAAGCGGCTCTGGATCTGGAAGAACCAGTTCTCCTCGACCCTCTCGGGCCCGGGCAGCACCACGATGCCGGACACGACCGGCATCACGGTGTCGCAGCGCTCGGCGGCGAGGGGGGACACGATCCTGAGCGGCTCGACGCGGACCTATCAGGTCTGGTACCGCGATTCCCCCAGCTTCGCCTGCGCGTTCCCCTCGAACACCAACTACACGAGCGGAATCCGGGTGCTCTGGGTGCAGTGACATGAGTGGACCGGTCGACCGCGAGTCGACGGGTCCCGACTCGAGATCGTGATCAGCGAGGCTGGCTGGACGCGTTCCAGTCAGCCTCGTTCCTTTCGGCCGACGATCGCGCGGGAAGTGGTATGTTGCGCCGGCTTGTCCGCCCTGCTGCTTCTCGAACGACTGCGAGCTCAGTTCGGAGGTCGCTCCGCCTCCGACAAGCTCGCGCTCCTCGGAAGGCTCGCCGACGCGCCCCTCGGAAGCGCGAAGGCCCTCCTGCGCCTGCACGAGACGCTCCTCTTCCTGCGCGCCTTCCCCGACGATCGCGGGGTCCTCGAGCAGGTCGAGGGGATGCTCGCGCGCTTCCACGAGCGGCGGGACCTGCGCCGATTCGCCCGCGAGCTCGAGAACAGCGGCGTGGCGGGCTCCGAGATCCGGTTCTCCTTCTTCGGCCCGACCGCCACCTGGCTCGCGCGGCGCTTCCCCGAGCATCTCAAGATCGACTGGCCCGAGTTCGAGCTCCGCGACCGTCTCGAATCCCGTCTCGAGCTGCTCGTCACGTATTCGGAAACGCCCGCGATCGACGAGGGCGACCTCTCGCTGCGCGAGTGGATCGACCGGCTCAAGGGACCGCGCGAGACCGACGGGAGCTTCCTCGTGCGCCGTTTCGACGCGCTCGACGCCTCGCGGGCCGTTCGGACGCACCTGTTCGAGGAGATGGACGTGCCCTTCGTCCTCTCGCCGGGTCCCGGGACGCCCGCGCGGACGACCTCGAGACGCTCGAACGCACGCACGGTCTTCCAGACCGCGCCTCTCCCGCGCGACCGGCCCGATCTGGCCCGCGAGGTGCTCCGGCCGCCGCGCTCGATCCGCGCCGTTTCGACCGCCGAAGGCGCGGAGCTGGCCGACCTCGCCCGCGAGGCGATGGTGACGCGCTCGCGCGACCTCGACGCGTTCATGCACGCCGATCCGCGCGACGCGCGCATCGTGGACTGCGGCGACGGCCTCGAGTTCGCGTGCCTGGGCGTCAACCCCGAGCGCCGCCTGCTCCTGGAGGCCGTGTACGGGTTCCTGACGCTGCAGAACGGCGTGCCGACGGGCTACGTGCTGGCGAGCGCGTTCATGCGCTCCTGCGAGATCGCGTTCAACGTCTTCGAGACCTTCCGTGGCGGTCCTTCGGCGCGCGTCTACGGCCGCGTGCTCGCGATGTGTCGCGCGCTGTTCGGCGCGGACACGTTCACGATCTACCCCTACCAGCTCGGACACGAGAACGAGGAAGGACTGCGCTCGGGCGCGTGGTGGTTCTACGAGAAGCTCGGCTTCCGTCCGCGCGAAGCCAGCGCGCGCCGCGTCTACCGGCGCGAGCTCGCCGCGATCCGGCGCGACCCGAAGCACCGCTCGAGCTTGACCGCGCTGAAGAAGCTGGCGGCGCACAATCTGTACTGGTCGCTCGGCGCGCCGCGCGACGACGTGATCGGGAGCTTTCCTCTCGATCGGATCGGCTTCGCGGCCAGCGACTATCTTTCGCAGCGCTTCGGCTCGGACCGCGAGCGGGGCGAGCGCGCGTGCGCCGACGAGGCCGGGCGGATCCTGGGAGTTCCGCGGTGGCGGGCGCTGCCTCCCGGGGAGCGCCTGGCCTTCCAGCGCTGGGCGCCGGTCGTGCGCGTCCTGCCGGGAGTCGAGAGTTGGTCCCGCGTCGATCGCGCGGCGCTGGGAAGGGTCGTGCGGGCGAAGGGCGGTCTGCGCGAATCGGAGTTCGTGCTCCAGTTCGACGGGCACCGCCGGCTTCGCAAGGCCTTCGTGGAACTCGCGCGGCTCCCGAAGCGCTGAGGCACGCCTGGAACGCACGCGGCGGCCGGACCGGGTCCGACCGCCGCGTCTGTCGCTGGACTGGCTGGATCTAGTAGCGGTCGCCGCCGCCACCACCGCCACCGCCG
>JBJXFB010000184.1:0-29226 GCA_046155895.1 Planctomycetota bacterium
CAGCTGTGGTGGGGCCACCGCGTCCCGGTCTGGTACGACGCCGACGGCGTCGCCGTCGCCTCCCGCACCGAACTCAGGCTCGGCGACCCGCATCCGAAGACGGGCAAGCCGATCACGCGCCAGGACCCCGACGTGCTCGACACCTGGGCGTCGTCGTGGCTGTGGCCCTTCGCGACGCTCGGGTGGCCGGATCTCACCGACGACCTCCAGCGCTTCTACCCGACGCAGTTCCTCTCGACGGCGCGCGACATCCTCTATCTGTGGGTCGCGCGGATGGTGATGGCGGGGTACGAGTTCCAGGACCACCTGCCGGAGAGCCAGCGCTGCCCGTTCGAGACGTGCTACGTGCACGCGACGGTGCTCGACGCGAAGGGCCGGCGGATGTCGAAGTCGCTCGGGAACGGGATCGATCCGATCGAGATGATCGACAAGTACGGCGCAGACGCCGTGCGGTACTCGCTGATCCTGCTCACGAAGGAGGGGCAGGACGTGAAGCTCTCGCCGGATCGCTTCGAGCAGGGCTGGCGCTTCGGGAACAAGGTGTGGAACGCCGCGCGGTTCGTGCTGATGAACCTGGAAGGGGAGCGTGGCGCGGGCACTTCGGCGTCCGCCCAGCTCCTGGAGGACCGCTGGATCCTCTCGCGGCTCGCCGCGACGCGCGCGGAGGTCAGCCTGGCGCTCGAGGAGCACCGCTACAACGAGGCGGCGAGCGAGCTCTACCGCTTCGTCTGGAACGACTTCTGTGACTGGTACCTCGAGATCGTGAAGCCGCGGATGCTGTCGAAGATCGATCCGACGTCCGGCACGGCGCGTGGCGTGCTCGCGCGCGTGCTCGGCGATTCGCTCGCGCTGCTGCATCCGTTCACGCCGTACATGACGGAAGTTCTCGCGAAGGCGCTCGACGAGCGCCTCGGCCGCTCCGCGCCGATGCTGATGAACGCGAAGTGGCCCGACGGCGCCGGGATCGCGCGCGACGAAGCCGCCGAGGCCGAGATGGAGACGATCCAGGGCCTCGTGCGCGCCGTCCGCTCGCTGCGATTGCTGACGGAGATTCCCGAGCGCAAGCCGCTCAAGGCGAAGGTCGCCGCGCCCCGTGCGGGGGAGCGAACCGTCTTGACGAAGAACGCGCCGACGGTCCAGGCCCTCGCTTTCCTCGAGCCGTTCGAGGTGGCCGAGACCGTCGAGCGACAAGCAGGCTGGGCACCCGCCGTCGCCGGATCGGTGGAGGTCTTCGTCCAGCTGGAGGGCGAGGTCGACTTCGAGAAGCTGCGCGAATCGCTCGCACGCCGCTGCGAGAAGCTGAAATCCGGCCTCGCGGCCTGCGACGCGAAGCTCGCCAACGCCGCCTTCGTCGAGCGCGCCGACCCGCAGATCGTCGAGGACGAGCGCGCCCGGCGCGCCGAGATGGCCGCCGAGCTCGCGCTGCTCGAGCGGATCCTCGCGGGGTTCAACTAGAGGCTCAGTCCAGTCCCGGCAGCGCCGCCGCCCCGCCTGCGATCCTCCGCGCCTCGCGTAGCCCCGACACGAGCGCCCCGTGGACGGTCGCGTAGAGCTTCGGCTCGGTCGCTTCGCCCGCGAAGAGCAGGCGCTCGCCGACCGGCGCTCCGAGTTCGCGCATGTCGTCCGGGCTCGACCCGATCGGGAGGTAGCTGTAGGAACCGCGCGTCCAGGGGTCGTCTCTCCAGCGGGTGACGAGCGTCGCGGTCGGGGACGGGACGTCCGCCCCGAAGATGTCGCGCAGGGCCTCCATCGCACCCGACGCGATCTCTTCGTCGGTCCACTTCGCGAGGACGTCGCGCGCGCTCCGGCCGCCGTAGAGACAGACCAGCGTGGGAGCCCCGGCGGCTTCGGTCCAGTCGACGAAGGCGGGGAACTCGCCGGGGTTCTCCGCGATGTAGAGGATCGTTCCCGATTCGCCGCGCTCGCTCCAGAACGGCGTCTCGAAGCGCAGGACGACCTTTTCCAGGTTCCCCATGTCGAGGCGCTCGATCGCGCCGCGTTTGGACTCGGGGAGAGGCGGGTCGAATTCGATCGCGCCGGTCTTCAGCACGCCGAGCGGCAAGGTCACGATCGCGTGGCTGCCCTGGTGCGCGCCCGAAGCGGTCGTCACGAGAACGCCGTCGGGACCGTGGCGGATGCCGGTCACCGGCTCGCCCAGACGCACGTCGAGCCCGTCGGCCAGCGCCTCGACCAGCGTGACGTAGCCGCCCGCGACGACGTGGTTGCCGCCGGCGAACTCGTCGTAGGGCGCGCCGGCGTAGTGCTCGAGCGACATCCGCTCCGGCGGTCCCGACTCGTAGATCTCGATCAGGAGCTGGGTCAGCGCGAAGGACGCGACCCGGCGCTCCTTGTCCGAGAGCTCGTCCGCTCCGTCCAGGTAGGCCTCGATCCCGTCGCGCACGGAAGCGTCTTGGGGAAGCGACGCGACGAGCCGCTCGAGCTGGTTCTCGAAGTCGATCGTGGCCATGCCGAGCCGAATCGCCATGGGCATCTCGAGCTCCGCGCCGGACACCGCGTCGAAGACCAGACTCGCGCCGCGGCCGGTCGGCTCGTGGGCGATCTCCATGGCGTCGCACAACTCCGCGAGCGGATTGCCGACGACGCCGTGCACGAACATCGCGCCGGCGTCGACCGGCACGCCGCCGACTTCGGGCGTCCAGGCCCGTCCGCCGATCCGGTCGCGGGCCTCGAGGACGACGACCTCGAGGCCGGCATCGTGCAGCGCTCGCGCGGCGGAGAGGCCCGCGACGCCGGCGCCGACGACGATCACGGGCGGGGGACCCTTCCGCTCCGGGATCGCCGGGGGGGTGGCGCAGCCGGCGAGCACCGCGAGGCCGACCGCCAGGGCTGCGCGAGATCGAGTCATCTGCGTGCTCCCGCCTCCGATCAGTCGAGCCCGGTCCGCTTCCGGATCCAGCTCGTCATCGCCTCGAGCGCCATGGGCGAGAACGTCTCCGCGATCTCCGCGTACTCGGAAGGCGCGCCGGTCTTGCAGGTCTGGAAGAGGTGGTTGAGCCCCTTCAGCTCGAGACACGTCACGTCCTTGTTCCCCGCCGCCTTCAGCGCCTTCTCGATCTCCGAGAGGTTCTCCTTCGGCGGCACCTGCAGGTCCTTCTCGCCGTTGAGCGCGAGCACGGGGCAGGTCACCTTCTTCAAGTTCTCGCGCGGATCCATGACGAGGAAGCGCCGGAACCACGGGCTGAGCAGGGCGCTCGACTGCTGCTCGGCCATCTCGTCCGCCTTCTTCTTCCGCTCGGCTCGGGGCAGGTCCTTCGTTTCGGGCGCGGTGTCGATCTCGTTCCCGATGGCGACGCGGATGGCTTCCCGAACCTCCCTGTCGCTCTTGCCCGCCATCACCAGCGCAAAGATCTCGGCGCTCGCCTTGGCCTGACGCTCGGCTTCGTCGGGCGGCACGCCCGACGCGATGCCGATGAGCTTGCCCTGGATCGGCATGAGCTCCCACCCGGTGATCCCCGTCCCCGCGAGGAGGACGATGAACGCGACGTCCTTCGACCCGGCCGCGCAAATCGGCGCGATCAGGCCACCCTCGCTGTGTCCGACGATGCCGATCTTCAGGTCGTCGATTTCCTTGCGCAGGCCGAGGAAGGCGACCGCGGCGAGCGCGTCCTCCGCGAAGTCGTCCGACGTCGCCTTCTCGAAGGATCCCGTCGACTTCCCGACGCCGCGGTCGTCGTACCGCAGCACCGCGATGCCGTGTCGCGTGAGGTGGTCGGCGATCACCAGGAACGGACGGTGGCCCATCAGGGCCTCGTCGCGGTCCTGCGGTCCCGAACCGCTCACCATCACGACGCAGGGGAACGGCCCCTCGCCGCGCGGCACCGTCAGCGTCCCCGCGAGCGTCCCGCCCGCGCTGTCGAACTCGACCTCGTGCGCGTCGTAGGGGAAGGGGGGCTTGGGCTCCTGCGGCCGGACGAGCTCCTTCGCCGGCGCTTCGCCCGCCGCGAGCCGCGTCATCGTCGTCTTGAGCTCGGCGCCCTGCCTCAAGACGCCCGTGGCGGTCTGGCCGTCGTCCGCGATGGCGAGCTCCCACGACGCGCCGACCTCCGGTATCGAGAACTTCAGCTCCTTGTCCGTGACCGACACGCCGGAGAGCGGCATGTCCTTCGCCCCCTGCATGGGGATCGAGATCGTGCCGGAGTCCTTCTTGAGCTCGACGGAGAACTCGAGCTTCGTGCCGCCGGGGAGCTCGACCACGCCCGACCAGACGGTGGGATCCTCGATCGCGAAGAAGAGGACGATCGCGAGGAGAATCCGTGCCATGGGTGGGCTCATCCCGGTTTCGGCGCCGTGATCCCGGCCGCCGCGAGATCCTCCCGCGGCGCGCGCATCCAGCGGTCGCCGTGCACCTCGAGCAGGTCGAGGAACGGATCGAGCACCTCGGGATCGAAGGCCTTCGCCCTTTCGGAGGCGAAGAAGTCGATCGTCCGCGTCAGCTCCCAGACCTCCTTGTACGAGCGCTTCGTCGCCAGCGAGTCGAAGACCTCGGCGACGCACAGGATCCGCCCTTCGATCGAGATCTGGTCGCGCGCGAGCTTCTTCGGGTAGCCGCCGCCGTCCCAGCGCTCGTGGTGCTCGCCGACGAAGCGCCGCACGGGCTCGAGGAACTCGTGGTTCCCGAGCTTGCGCGCGCCCAGCAGCGGATGCTTCTTCACCTCTTCGTACTCCGCGCTCGTCAGCGGCCCGTTCTTCGTCAGGAAGCCGAGGTCGTCGAGGTAGATCTTCCCGTAGTCGTGCGCGATCGCCGCGAGCTCGAGCCTCTCCGTCCGCGGCTGCTCGAGCCCGATCTTCTGCGCCAGGTACCGGCAGTACTTGCGCGTGCGCGACCCGTGCCCTGCCGTGTACGGATCGACGCGCTCGATCGTGTTCGCGACCATCGCCGAGAGGATGTCGACCAGGTCGCCGAAGTTGAGGTCGGGCCTCGAGATCTCCCGCTCGCGCAGCGCGCGGCGGATGAAGTCCGCGAGCACGCCCGGGTCGACGGGCTTCTGGAGGTAGTCGTGCGCGCCGCCCTTGATCGCCGAGACGGCGCTCTCGATCGCGGGGTAGCCGGTCATCAGCACTACGACGGCCTTGGGCTGGATGTCGCGCACCGCCGAGAGCACGACGTAGCCGTCCGCGAAGCCGTCGAAGACGACGTCCGTGACGACCGCGTCGAAGGCGATCGTGCGCAAGAGCTGCACGGCGACCTCCGGAGCCTGCGCGAGGGTCGTGTCGAAGCCCTGGAGCTCGAGGAACGCCGCCAGGAGCTCGATCGACTTGCGATCGTCGTCGACGAGGAGTACGGAAGGCCGCGTCTCGGACCGCTGCTCGATCATGGGGGGATCTTGCCAAGGTCCCTGGTACAGTTGAAGCGATGGTCGAGAGCCGCAGGAGGATCGAGGTCGTCCTGCCGGCCTCCGCGGCGGGAAAACGCCTGGATTCCGCGCTCGTCCCGCTCGTCGGGGGCTGCTCGCGGACGACCCTCCAGCGCTGGATCCGGTCCGGCGCGGTCCGTTTCGACGGCGCCGTGGTCTCGAAGCCCGGATTCCTGATCGAGCGCGGGGGCCGGGTCGAGATCGATCCCGTCGAAGCCGAGGAAGCCGGCGGCACGGGCGAAGAGGGCGCCGCGCCCGTCCCCGAGCTCCAGGTCGTCTTCGAGGACGAGCACCTGATCGCCATCGACAAGCCCGCGGGGCTCCTCACGCACGGCACGGCGGCGCGGAGGGAGCCCAGCGTCGCGGATCTCGCCGTCGCGCGCTTCGGTCCGCTCCCGACGCTCTACGGAATCGAGCGTCCCGGCATCGTGCACCGCCTCGACCGCGAGACGAGCGGCCTCCTGCTTCTCGGGCGGACGCTCGAGACGCTCGAGGCGCTCAAGCGCGGCTTCCAGGAGCGCGCGATCACGAAGACCTACCTCGCGATCGTCCGTGGCGAGCCTCGCTTCGACACGGAGTGGATCGAGAAGCCGCTCGGGCGCATCGGATCGAAGCGCGACCGGATCAGCATCGTCGAGAAGGGCGAGGGCCGCGAGGCGTCGACGTACTACGAAGTGCGCGAGCGGTTCAAGGGCTTCGCGCGGCTGGCGGTGTTCCCCAAGACCGGTCGGACGCACCAGGTGCGCGTCCACCTCGGGTCGGTGGGGCTGCCGCTGCTCGGGGAGGAGATCTACCTCCCCCGAGGCCAGCACCGCGGGCAGGAGCGTCCCGGCGATCCGGTGATGGCGCGCCACGCCCTCCACGCGCAGGTGCTCGAGCTCGCACACCCGGCGACCGGCGAACCGCTGCATCTCGAGGCGCCGGTGCCGGCGGACATGGCGGCGGCGCTCGAGACGCTGCGACTCAGTCGACGCGGAGCTTGAGCGAGCGCTCTTCCTGACCGCGCAATTCGACCGGCTTGCGCGCGGAACGCCCGTCGGCCGCCGTCGCGGCGACCTGGTATTCGCCGGGCGGCAACGGGCCGACGCGTTGCACGCTCGAGTCGAAGCCCTCGGACAGGAGGCCCTGCAAGCCCTCGATGCCCTGGAAGCCGGTCACCTCGCGTCCCCTTGTGTCGCGCACGCTGATGCTGCCGCGCAGCTTGTGGCCCTCGCGGTCCTCGAGCGAGACGATCAGGATCGTGCCCGGGGCCGCCGCGAGCTCGACGCGGGGCGTCTCCCCCTCGCGCGCGACGACCGGCTGGCTCTCTGGCGTCGCGAGCGCCTCGGTGCGCGCGAAGAGCGTGTAGCTCCCGGGCGCCAGGCCCTCGCAGGTGAAGTTCCCGTTCGCGTCGGTGCGGCAGGTCGACAGGGTCTCGACGGCCTGGCCGCGCTCGTCGCGCGCGAAGACCGTCGCCTCGCCGAGGGGCGAGCCGTCCACGTTGCGCACGATCCCGGAGATCTTGCACGGAGCGGAGAGGCGGAGCTCGACGCCGGAGAGGATCTCGTTCTTCGAGACGACGAGCCCACCGGCGACGACCCGACCCCAACGCGGCGCCTCCTCCCCGAAGAAGCTGCCCTGGCTGGGCGCGGTGACCGCGTAGGTTCCCGCGGCGAGATCGAGGAACTCGAATCGTCCCTCGCCGTCGGTGCCTTTGCCGCTGTCGCCCTCCGTCAGCAGGCGCGAGCCCGCATCGCCGCTGCGCCTCCAGGAGACGTGGACGCCCTCGAGGCCGCGCCCGTCGGGGCCGCGGACGAGCCCGCGGATTCCTCCGGTGGGAAGCTCGAGGTCGAAGCGGAACTCGGCTGCCTCGGGGACGGTGACGCTGAAATCCGGTCCACTCCCGGTTTCCGCATTGCCCTGGTACCCGAGCATGTAGTCGCCCGGCTCGTCGAGCGTCACCGCGTAGTCTCCCGCGGGGTTCACCTTGGCCATCTTCATCCTGGACAACACGGGGCCGCCTTCGCCGATGCAGACGACCATGCCGCGCGTGACCGGCTCTCCCGAGCGCGTCACGCGGCCGAAGAGCCGCACCGGCGCCTTGGGCGGCGCTCCGATCACGACGTGGGTCGTCTCTCCCTCGCGGATCTGCGCGGAGGTCATCTTCAGCGAGGAGAAGATCTCGGAGACGTCCACCTCGCCACCCTGGCTGACGGAGCTCATGATCCTGGCCTGGTCCGCCTCGGTCGGCTCGAGCATGAGCTGGTAGGAGCCCGGTGTGAGGTTCTCGATCGCAAACATGCCGGCGTCGTCGACCATCGCGTTCCGCTGATCGTTGCCCGCCAGACCGAAGACCTGGACGTTGCGACCGGCGGCAGGCGCTCCGCGGGAATCGTAGACCTCGCCGGTCAATCGGCCGCCGCGGCGGAGGCGGAGGACCTGGCCGTCGAGACGCAGCTCGGGCTCGATGAGGACGGAGATCGGATCGCTCGAGGCCTGGTCCTCCTTCCGTGCGACGAGGGAAGCGCTTCCGGGCCTGAGGTCCTCGAGCAGGAAGGCTCCCCGCCCGTCCGTTGTCGCCGACTGCATGGGCTCTCCCGTACCGAAGCGCCCGTCAGACCCGCGGGATGCCGACACTTCGGCGCCGGCGACCGTCGCTCCCTCGGGATCGAGGACGATGCCCGCGACGCTGCCGGTGCGCTCGACGCGCAGGACGAGCACTTGCGCCAGGCCCGGCACCTCGACGACGGGCGGGTCGGCCGTCTGGACGAAGCCTTTCGCCTCGACGGTGATCGTCCAGCGGCCTTCGTTCAGGCCGGCCAGGAGGAAGCTCCCGTCATCGGAATCGGCGACCTTCGTCGTCGTCATCGAGGCGAACGAGCCGTTGTCTTCGACCGTGGGGCTCGCGGTGACGTCGAACGACTTCACGGGCCGGTCGAGATCGTCGAGGACACGTCCTTCGAGCCCGACGGAAGGCGCAAGGACGAGGACGAGTCCGACGGAGTCCGGGGAGACGTCTTTCAGCACGGCGTACCATTTCGGCGGATTCTCGCCGGGTTCCAGGCCGGCGGCTCGCAGCGCTGTGGCGAAGAGCGCGATCGACCCGTCTTCGAGTCCGGTGATCGAGAATTCTCCCCGTTCGTCGGTCTCCGTCCCGCGCTCGTCGCGAGCGGTCACGAAGTCGAAGGGATTGCGCGGCTTCTCCCTCTCCGATCGCGTGACTCTCGCGGTGACCGCCGCGCCGGCGGCGGGCGAACCGTCCGGCCACGCGACCTTGCCGGCGACCCGATGTCCCCTCGACATCACGATCGTGATTCCCTGGCGAGTCTCGCCCTCCCGGAGCTCCAACGGCTCGCTCCGGCCGTCGACGAAGCCGACGAGCTCGGCGCGGATCGTGCCCTTCGCCTGGCGGAGGCCGAACAGCTCGAAGGTGCCGTCCGCGGAGCTTCGATTCTCGAAGGTCCCCGGAAGGAAGAGCTCGAGTTCGAATCCCCAGGTCTCGAGCTCGAAGGACAGCCCGACGCCCGCGAGGCCCATGCCCGCCTCGTCGACCACCTTCCCTCGCGCGCGACCGCCGAATCGGAGTGCGAGGTCGAGGTCCCTTCGCTTCCCGGGAACGAGCTTGAGCGTCTCCTTCGCGGCCATCAGGCGCGCGGGACGGGCGACCAGCTCCAGTTCCTCGCCGGCGGGAAGACCGCGGATCTCGAACGCGAGGTCGGCGCCGATCTGCGTCGCGCGCGATCCGCCGACGCTCACAGGTGCCCCCTCGGGAGAATCCGAAGGCTCCGCGGTGGGGGGGAGAGAGCAGCTCCCGACGAGCCAGGCGCCGAGAGCGGGCTCGAGGACGAGCGGCTCGGTCAGGGCCCTGGCGTCGAGCAGGACCCGGTTCGCGAGATAGAGGTAGCGCCCGTCCACCACCACCGCGGTTGAGGTCGATCCCTTGGGAATCGGAAGCCGGAAGCCTCCACCGGGTTCGACCGGGCAACGCGACCACCAGCCGGCCTTCATCTCGCCGGCTCGCACGAGGGAGGGCGCGTTGCCGATCTCCTCGCCGAGCCCGATCGCGATCTCCTGCTCGATCGCCCACACCTCGAGCGTCTCGTCGGGCGGGGAGCCGTCGGGGAACACGATGCGGCCCGCGATCCAGCTCGCGCCCTCGAGCGGGAACGACTCGGTTCGCGCGAAGGTCTCCTTGGTGCGCATCGGGCGGTCCGCGGCGTCAGCCGCCTCGAGTGCCGTCGGAGAGCTCGCCGATGCATCGCCGGCGCGATCCGCTTCGACGACTCGCGGACCCAGCTCGGGCGCCGCCGGACCCGATCCGATCGCCCGCCACAGGAAGAAGATCCCCGCCGCCGCAACGAGCATCACGGCGACGAGCGCGAGCGGCTTTCCTCTCATGCGGGCCTCAATCGAAGCGGATCGTCAGCTTCCGCTCCGCCTGCCCCGTCAGCGAGACCGGCTTGGAGACCGTCTTCCCGTCGGACGAGGTCGCCTTCACCTTGTACTTCCCCTGCGGCAGCGGCCCGACCTTGTGCTCCGTGCTCGAGATCCCGCCCGCGCCGAGGAGCTCCATCACCTCCGCGAGCGAGATCATCCCGCCGACCTCGCGTCCGTCCTCGTCGGTGACCTCGACCGAGGCGCGCACCGGCGCCGACTCCGCGCCCACGGTCGACACGATCAGCATCGTGCCGGGCTGCAGCGCGACCTTGACCTCCGCCGAGCCGCCCTCGTCGAGCTTCACGCGCGCGCTGTCGGCGCTCGCGAGCAGCTCCTTGCGCGCCGACACCGTGTACGTCCCCGGACCGAGGCCCGCGTAGCGCGCCGTTCCGTCCGCCTTCGTCGTCACCATCGAGAATCCGTCGACGAGCTTCCCGCTCGCCTCGCGCACGAACACGGCCACATCCCCTGCGGGCGCGCCGTCCGCGTCCACCACGGTCACCTCCAGCGCGCCGGATTTCTTCAGGCGGAAGTCGACGTCCTTCATCCATTCGCCTTCGGAGAGCTTCACCCCGCTGCGCATCTCGCGGCCGAACGCGTCCTCCTCGCCGAGCATCCCGCCCATCGTCATTCCGCCCGCGCCGATGACGTAAGTCCCCGGCCGGAGCGCCTGGATGTCGTAGCGTCCCTCGGAGTCCGTCACGCCCTCGTGGTATTGCCCGCCCCACATCGTCCCGATCGCGATGGCGCTTTCGGGCTGCAAGGTGATGCGCGAGTTCTTCGCGGGCTCGCCGTCCGGCCCGCGCACCTGCCCGCTGACGCGGGCCGTCGGCAGCACGAAGTCGAGCCGGTGCTCTTTCGCTTCGGGGATCTTCTCGGAGAACTCGACCGTGCTCTGCTGACCCATCCCGCCGAGGACCTTCTGCACGGAGACCGAGTAGTCTCCGGGCGCGTCGAGCCGCAGGGAGTAGGTCCCGTCCTTCTTCACCGACGCCGTCTTCATCCCCTTGAGGGCGTCCTTGCCCTCGGCGACGAAGGCCAGCATCGCGCCCGACAGCGGCTCGCCCGCGTGCGTGACCGTCCCGTGGACCTCGACGGGATCCTTGGGCGGCGCGCCGAGGACGACGTGCGTCTCCTCGCCGTCGACGACCGTCACCATCGCGAGCTTCATCTTCGAGAACATCTCCATCGAGGCTTCGGCGGCTCCCTCGCCGTCGCTCACGGCCTCCTCGCCGCCGCCTCGCGACGGCATCGCGACGACCTGCCAGCTCCCCGGCAGGAGATGCTCGATCCGGAACTTGCCCTCGGAGTCGCAGAAGGTCATCTGGTTGTCGAAATCCTTCATCTGCGTCGCCTGGACGAACATCCCCGCGGCAGGCCGTCCGCCGTCGCCGAAGACCTCGCCGCTGATCGAGCCGCCCTCGCGCAGCACGATCACCGCGCCCTCGGCGCGCTTCCCGGGCTCGAGCGACAGCTCGAGAGGCAGGCTCTTGGCCCAGCTCTCGGAAGTGCCGACGATTCCCACGGTGCCGGCGCGCAGCCCTTCGAGGAGGAAGGTCCCGTCCGCTTCCGACGTCGCGACGGGCTGGTCGGGTCCGCCCTGGAGCATCTCCTGCCAGGCCGGGCCCGTGGAGCCGATCCTCACCTTCGCGCCGGCCACGAGCTCGCCGCGCGGGCTCTTGACGACTCCGGAGACGCTCGCGGCGTGGACGATCGTGACCACGAGCTCGGGTGCGTCGCTCGCGCGCGGCACGTCGAAGGTCACGGGCTCGGGGATGCCGAAGCCCTCGGCGAGCGCGTAGAGCTTCCACGTGCCCTCGACGAGCCCCGTGAGGAGGAATCGGCCCTCGGGATCCTCGAAGGACTCCTCGGCCTTCTCGCCGCGGATGTTGCCGAGCGGTCCCTTCCCTTCGCGCCCCGCCTCGATCTTGAACTTCGTCACGGCGGCGCCGGTCTCGTCCACCACGCGGCCCGCGAGGCCTGCGGGCTGCTTCAGTACGAGCTCCAGTCCGCTCGTCGCGGGCGAGACGCCGTCGATGCGCGTGCGCCACCAGGTCGAGCGCTTCGGTTTCGCCTTGTCCGCTTGCTCTCCGGACGACGCGGGCGAGGCTTCCGGCGGAGGCGCCGTCGAGGTGACCGTGAAGGGCCCCTCGCCCAGCCCGGTGACCACGAACGCGCCCTGATCGTCGGTCTTCGCCTCGCCGTCGCGGCCGCGGAGCATGTTGAAGGCGCCCATGCCGACCATGTGCGCCATGTCGAATTCGACCTTCACCTCGACCCCGGGCGCGGGCTTGCCGTCGGGCCAGGCGACGGTCCCGGAGATCGACTTGCCGCGCGAGATCTCGAGATCGACCCCGCTCTGGGATCCTCCGTCGACCAGGTCAACGCTCTTGCGGTCGCTCTCGAGGTAACCGTCGAGGCCGGCCGTCAGCACGATCTTCCCCGGCGTGACGGCCTGGAGCTCGAAGGATCCGTCCGCGCCCGATTTCCCCTCGCGCACCTCGCGGTTGTCGAACCCGAACCACTGCCCCGGGCGGGCCGCGACGACTTCCGCGTTCGCGATCGGCGCGCCCGCGCTGTCGCGCACCACGCCCTGGATCGTCCCGCCGCGGAGCAGGCTGAACTGGATCGGGTTCTCCCGGCCGGGCGCGAGCTTCTCGAGCTGCATCACGGCCGCGGCGAGGCGCTCGGGCTCGATCTCGAGCGACGGATCGGACTCCGTCGGGACCGCCTTGAACTCGAAGGCGCCGGCGGCGAGCTTCGCCTCGCGGCGCAGCTCGCGCAGGGCCGACAGCGAGCCCCGGAAGCTCTCGATCGACGTTCGAAGCCGGAGTTCCTGCCCGTCGAGGTCCGCCAGCGCGACCGGCGACTCCGCCGGAAGCGTCACCGTGCCCGTCACCCACGCGCCGCACTGCGGATCGAGGGTGATCGGCGGCGGGGGAGCGGCGAGGTCGACGGCGACGGACTCCAGCGTGAACTGGTAGCGGCCGCGGACGGAGACGTGCCCCGTCTTCGTGTCCGGCGGGAACGGGATGCGGAACGAGCCGCTGGCCGGAACGGGGCGGCGCGAGAGGAGGGCGCGCGGCGAGTCCTTGCTATCGGCCAGGCTCGCGAGGCGGTTGTGGTTCACGGACTCGGAGGTCGCGAAGACCTCGAGCTGCGCTTCGTCCGCGCAGCCCACGGGGGCCCGGACGACGCCTTCGACCCAGAGCGACTTCTCGAGGTCCCAGGACTCGAGTCCCTTGCCTTTCTCTTCCTCGGCCGCGACCTCCTTCCGGTCGGCGGCGTCGGGGGCCTTTTCCGCCGTCTCGAGCGCGGAGAGCGCCGGTTCCACGGGCTTCTTCTCCTCGTCGCGAACCTGCGCGGTCTCCTGCGCTGGAGCGGATTCCGGCTCGGGCGTGCGCGTGACGGTCCAGACGACCAGGAGGACGATCGCAAGAGCGAGGACGAGTGCGAGAAGGCCGAGACGCTTCATGGGGAGGTGCTCCAGGACGCGAGGATACTGCGGATCCGGTCGATTCGTGCCAGCGAGGCGCGGGCTACGCAGTCGCGCCCGGGCCATTCGATTCCTAGAATCCTCTCGCGCTCATGGATCCCGACAAGAAGGCGCGACCGGCGACCATCGCCACCACCTCGGGGATCACGATCGAGCCGCTCTACGCGGTCCCGGGGGCCGGCGAGCCGGGCCAGTTCCCCTTCACGCGCGGGGCGTACCCGACCATGTACCGGGGCCAGCTCTGGACGATGCGCCAGTACGCGGGCTTCTCGAGCGCGAGCGCCACCAACCAGCGGTTCAAGAGCCTCCTCGCGAGCGGGCAGACGGGTCTCTCGGTGGCCTTCGACCTGCCGACGCAGATCGGCTACGACTCCGACCATCCGCTGGCGCGGGACGAGGCCGGGCTCGTCGGCGTGCCGGTGAACAGCCTGCGGGACGTCGAGAGGCTCTTCGAAGCCATCCCGCTCGGGAGCGTGTCGACGTCGATGACGATCAACGCGACGGCGTGCGTGCTGCTCGCGCTCTACTGCGCGCTCGCGAAGAAGCAGGGCGTTCCGCTCGCGAGCCTGCGCGGGACCGTCCAGAACGACGTGCTCAAGGAGTACGCGGCGCGCGGGAACTACCGCTTCCCGGCCGGGCCGTCGCTGCGCCTGGCCACCGACCTCATCTCGTGGTCCGCGCGCGAGATCCCGCGCTGGAATCCGATCTCGATCAGCGGCTACCACATCCGCGAGGCGGGCTCGAGCGCGGTGCAGGAGCTGGCCTTCACCCTTTCGAACGGACGCGCCTACGTGCGCGCGGCGATCGAAGCCGGCCTCGCCGTCGACGACTTCGGCCCGCGGCTCTCCTTCTTCTTCAATGCGCACAACCACCTGTTCGAGGAGGTCGCGAAGTTCCGCGCGGCGCGGCGGATGTGGGCGCGGATCATGCGCGAGGAGTTCGGCGCTCGTGACGAGCGCAGCCTCGCGCTGCGGTTCCACACGCAGACGGCGGGGTCTATGTTGACGAGCCAGCAGCCGGAGACGAACGTCGTCCGAGTGACGATCCAGGCGCTGGCGGCGGTCCTCGGCGGGACGCAGTCCCTGCACACGAACTCGAGGGACGAGGCGCTCGGCCTGCCGACCGAGAGCTCGGCGCGCCTGGCGCTGCGCACGCAACAAGTCCTCGCGCACGAATCGGGGGTCGCGGACACGATCGACCCGCTCGGGGGCTCGCCGATGATCGAGAGCCTGACCGACGAGATCGAGCGCCGCGCGGCCGCGCTCATGGCGGAAGTGGACGCTCGCGGCGGAGCCGTGGCGGCGATCGAATCGGGCTTCGTGCAGCGCGAGATCCACCGGTCGGCGCTCGCCTGGCAGCGCGCGGTCGAGAAGGGCGAGCAGGTCGTCGTCGGCGTGAACCGCTACCGGGTCGAAGAGGAGCCGCCCGAGATCTTCAGGCCGGATCCCGCGGCGCGAGACCAGGTCCTCGCCGACCTCGCCGCCGTTCGGAGGGAGCGCGATCCGGCCGCGGTCGAAAGCGCTCTGGGAGCTGTCGCCGCTGCGGCGCGCGGCAGCGCCAACGTGATGCCGCCGGTCCTCGCGGCCGTCGAGCGGTACGCGACGCTGGGCGAGATCTGCGGAACGCTGGAGGGCGTGTTCGGGCGCTACCGGCCGCCGGAAGGGCTCGGATGAAGGCTCCGCCGAACCTCGCAGGAGTCGTGCGCGGCCTCCACCACGTCGCGATCGCCGTCAAGAGCCTCGCCGAGGCGCGGAAGGTCTACGAAGGCGCGCTCGGGCTCGCCGCGGCCGAGATCGAGCACGTCGCGGACCAGAAGGTGAACGTCCTCGTCCTCCGCGCGGGAACGCAGCGGATCGAGCTGGTCGAGCCCGCGAGCCCGACGTCTCCCATCTCGGCCTTCCTCGAGAAGCGTGGGGGAGGGATCCACCACCTCGCCTGGCGGGTCGACGACGTCGCGGCGGCGATCACCGCGCTCCAGGCGAAGGGCGTCGTGATGATCGACACGGCGCCGAGGCCGGGCGCGCACGGCACGCGCATCGCGTTCGTGCACCCGAAGTCGACCGGCGGCGTGCTCATGGAGCTCGTGGAGGAGCCGCGGGGCGGTTGACGAGCCCGGACGGCGCTCGCAGGATGTCGCGCGTGGAGTGCTCATGAGTCCCGAGCCCAATTGTCCCGCGTGCCGAGTGGCCATGGACCTCGGCTACCAGCTCGATCTCGGCCACGCCAGCTCGCGGCGGCAGGCCGAATGGGTGGAAGGGTCGCCGGAGAGGAACTTCTGGACGGGGCTGAAGACGAAGGACCGAGCCGTGCTGCCGATCCTGACCTACCGCTGCCCGCGCTGCGGCCTGCTGGCGAGCTTCGCGAACGAGACGAGCGGGACGAGCTCGTCATGAGCGTCGAATCGCCGCTCGACCGCCTTCGCCGCATGCGCGACCAGTCGCGCGAGGGCGGCGGGGCGAAGCGCGTCGAAGCGCAGCACGCGAAGGGCAAGCTGACGGCCCGCGAGAGGATCGAGTTCCTCGTCGACGAGGGGAGCTTCGTCGAGCTCGACCGGTTCGTGACGAACCGCTGCGTCGATTTCGGGATGGGGGAGCAGCCCCCGCTCGGCGACGGCGTCGTCACGGGGCACGCGCTCGTCGACGGGCGGCCCGTGTTCCTGTTCAGCCAGGACTTCACGGTGATCGGCGGATCGCTGGGCGAGATGCACGCCGGGAAGATCTGCAAGGTCATGGACCTCGCGACGAAGGTCGGCGCGCCGCTGATCGGCCTGAACGATTCGGGCGGCGCGCGGATCCAGGAAGGCGTCGACTCGCTGGGAGGCTACGCGGAGATCTTCTGGCGGAACGTGCGCGCGTCGGGCGTCGTGCCGCAGATCTCGGCGATCCTGGGGCCCTGCGCGGGCGGCGCGGTGTACTCGCCGGTGATGACGGACTTCGTGCTGATGGTGGAAGGCACGTCGTACATGCACATCACGGGGCCGGACGTCGTGAAGACGGTGACGCACGAGACGGTCACGAGCGAGGAGCTCGGCGGCGCGCGCGTGCACGCGTCGAAGTCGGGGGTGGCGCACTTCACGAGCCCGGACGACAAGGCCTGCCTGCTGCTCCTGCGCAAGCTGCTCTCGTACCTGCCGCTGAACAACGCGGAAGATCCGCCGTTCGTGCCGAGCGACGATCCGCCGGACCGGCTGGAGAACGGCGCGGACCGGGAGTTCGAGTCGATCGTGCCGGCGGACGCGAGCAAGCCCTACGACATGAAGCGCGTGATCGAGAAGATCGTCGACGCCGGGAGCTGGCTCGAGGTGCACGCGGAGTACGCGCAGAACATGATCGTGGGCTTCGCCCGGCTGGGCGGGAGGGCGGTAGGCATCGTCGCGAACCAGCCGGCGGTGCTGGCGGGGTGCCTCGACATCGACGGGTCGGTGAAGGGCGCGCGCTTCATCCGGTTCTGCGACGCGTTCAATCTGCCCGTAGTGACCTTCGAGGACGTGCCCGGATTCCTGCCGGGGACGGCGCAAGAGCACGGCGGGATCATCCGGCACGGGTCGAAGCTCCTGTACGCCTACTGCGAGGCGAGCGTGCCGAAGCTGACGGTGATCACTCGCAAGGGCTACGGCGGCGCCTACGACGTCATGGGGAGCAAGCACGTGCGCGGGGACGTGAACCTGGCGTGGCCGGGCGCGGAGATCGCGGTAATGGGTGCAGCCGGCGCCGCGAAGATCATCCACCGCCAGGAGATCGAGAAGGCGGGGAAGGACATTGCCTCGCGCGCGGCGGTCGAGAAGGAGAAGACGGCCGAGTACGAGGCGAAGTTCAGCAATCCCTACAAGGCGGCCGCGCGCGGGTTCATCGACGACGTGATCGAGCCGCGGGAGACGCGAGGGCTGCTGATCCGCTCGCTGGAGCTCCTCAAGACGAAGCGCGAAGCGCGGCCGTCGAGGAAGCACGGGAACATCCCGCTGTAGACGCTTCTCCTCGACGCGGATTGCGGGCCGATTACCGTAATCCACGCGTCACGGCAGGATCGTCCGATCAGGCTAGGTTCGCAGGCATGACGTGCGTTCCGCGTCTTCCACGAACTCCATTCCGAAAGGCCTGATGACCATGAATCCCTCGAAGTTCTCCGCCCTCCTGCTCGGCGCCGGACTGTGCGCGCCCTGGCCGGCTCGCGCGTCGACGATCGCCGTGTCCCCGGCGCCTGCCGCGGCTCCCGCTCCCTTCGATTCGATCTGCCAGTCGACGGCGAACGCCGCGCGCACCGCGGCCCGCCGCGACGCGCAGCACGAATACTGGATCGCCATCGCCAAGTGCCTGAACGGTCCCGGCTACAACTCATGCAGGGAAGAGGCGGAAGACGCGCTCGAGGAAGCACTCGAGCTCGCCCAGGTGCAGTACGGGGAGCGCCTCGCCGTCTGCTCCCTCCTCGGCCAAGGCGCCTACAACCCCGCGATCGACCCCGACGACTTCTCCGCGACGATCGACAACTCCTACCTTCCCTTCGTCCCCGGGCGGACCCTGGTGTACGAGAAGATGACCCCCGATGGCCTCGAGCGTGTCGAGGTGACGACCCTCGCCGAAACCGTCGAGATCAACGGAGTCGAGTGCCGCCAGGTCCGGGACGTCGTCACCCTCGACGGCGAATTCGTCGAGGACACGATCGACTTCTACGCCCAGGACGAGGACGGCAACGTCCTCTACTTCGGTGAAGTCGTCCAGAACTTCGAGGACGGCTTCCTCGACAACCTCGACGGCTCGTGGAGGTACGGCAAGGACGGCGCGAAGCCCGGCATCGTGATGCTGGGCGATCCGGATCCCAACGACGCCTACCGGGCGGAGTTCCTGGTCGGGGAGGCGGAGGACATCATCAAGGTCCTTTCCGTCGGCCAGGCGGTCCAGGTGGGCGCCAGGACGTTCCAGAACTGCGTGAAGACGAAGGACTGGACCCCGCTCGAGCCCGACAAGTTCGAGCACAAGTTCTACGCCCCGGGGATCGGGCTCGTGATGGAGTTCGACCCGGAACACAACGAGCGTCTGGAGCTCGTCCAGATCATCGACTGATCCGCTCCCGCTCGGGACGGTCCTCCCCGCCGATCCGGGGGAGGATCGTCCCTGGCTCGGTGCGCGCGGCGCGGTATCCTTCGCCGCCCCATGTTCCGCCGCCTCCTGGTCGCCAATCGCGGCGAGATCGCCCTGCGCATCATCCGCACCGCGCGCGAGATGGGGATCGAGTGCATTGCGGTCCACTCCGAGCCCGACGCGAAGGCGCTCCACACGCGCATGGCGCACGTCGCGGTGCCGCTCGAGGGGCGGTTGCCCTCCGACACGTACTTGCGCGTCGACAAGATCCTCGCGGCGGCCAGGAAGACGGGCGCCGAGGCAATCCATCCGGGCTACGGCTTCCTCTCGGAGAACGCGGGCTTCGCGAAGGCGGTGCTCGACGCGAAGCTCGCCTGGATCGGCCCGCCGCCCGCCGCCATCGAGGCGATGGGGGACAAGATCACCAGCCGCCGCGCCATGCAGAAGGCCGGCGTTCCCGTCGTCCCCGGCCTCGTGGATCCGCTCGAGGACGCTGCGGCCGCGCGCACGGCGGCGGACAAGGTCGGCTACCCGATCGCGCTCAAGGCCGCGGCGGGAGGCGGAGGCAAGGGCATCCGCATCGTCCGCGAGCCCGGGCAGATGGACAGCGCTTTCCGCACGGCTTCGAGCGAATCGAAGAGCTCCTTCGGCGACGGGCGCCTCTACCTCGAGCGCTACCTCGATCACCCGCGCCACGTCGAGATCCAGGTCCTCTTCGACTCCCACGGGAGCGGAGTCCACTTCGGCGAGCGCGAGTGCTCCGTCCAGCGCCGGCACCAGAAGCTGGTCGAGGAATGTCCCTCCGTCGTCGTCGACGCCGCGACTCGCGAGAAGATGGGCGAGATCGCCCTCCGCGCCGCGCGCGCGGTCGGCTACCAGAACGCCGGCACCGTCGAGTTCCTGTGGTCGAAGGGCGAGTTCTTCTTTCTCGAGATGAACACGCGGCTCCAGGTCGAGCATCCCGTCACCGAGATGGTCGCCGGCGTCGACCTCGTCCGCGAGCAGATCCGGATCGCGGCCGGCGAGAAGCTCGGCTACAAGCAGAGCGACATCCGCTTTCGCGGCCACGCGATCGAGGTGCGGCTGAACGCGGAGGATTCCCTGAACGGCTTCGTCCCTTCGACCGGCGTGATCCGGAACCTCCGGCTGCCCGGCGGACCCGGGGTCCGCCTCGATTCCAGCCTCCATCCGAACCAGGAAGTCGGCCTCGACTACGACCCGCTCCTCGCCAAGCTCGTCGTCTGGGCGGAGAACCGCGACGCCGCGATCGCGCGCATGATCCGCGCGCTCCAGGAACTCGACATCGGAGGCGTCCGCACCAGCGCTCCGGCCGCTCTCGCGGTGCTCGAGGACGCGCGTTTCGTGAAAGGCGACTTCGACACGCACCTCCTCGAGTCGATCGACCTCTCCGCACGCCGCGGAGGCGAGGACGAGACCGTCGCCGCCGCGGCCGCGATCTGGCGTCATCGCCTGGCGCGCCGGCGCGCGCTCCGGCCTTCCGCCGCCGATCGCTCGGGCTGGCTCGCGCGCGGCCGCGAGAGCGCCGTCGACCCCCGCGAGCGCAACTCGTGAAGTACCACGTCAAGATCCACGGCCGCGACCACGAGGTCGTCCTCGACGAACGCGCGGGCGCGCTCCTCGTCACCGTCGACGGCCAACGAATCGACCTCTCGTACCAGGAGATCGACGACTCCGGCCAGGTCCTCGTGACGCGCGATGGAAAGTCCGTCGGCCTCTCGATCTCCGGCGACGCCTCGCACGCCGCCGTCTCGATCGCGGGGCACCTCTACGACGTCCAGCTCGAGGACGAGCGCGAGCGCGCCGCGCGCGCCGCGGAGCGCGCTTCCTCGCGCGAGGGCGGCGTGGTCACGAGCGTGATGCCCGGCGTGGTCGTCGAGATCCTCGTCCGGCCCCGCGAGAGCGTCACCAAGGGCCAGCCGCTGCTCATCCTCTCCGCGATGAAGATGCAGAACGAGATCGCCGCGCCTTCGGACGGGGTCGTCGCGGACATCCACGTCTCGGCGGGACAGGCCGTGAGCACGGGAGCCAAGCTCGTCACGCTCTCGAGTGCCTGAAGGCGGTAGGATGGCTGGGCCATGAAGACGCTCCTCGCACGCCTCCGGGGCACCCGGAGCGCGGCACTCTTCCTCGCCGCGGCTCTCGTGCTCGCGCCTCCGGCCCGTTCGACCTGGTCGATCGTCGCCGTCGACACGCGCACCGGTGAGGTGGTCATCGCCGCCGCGACTTGCCTCAACCTCGACCTGCGGGTCTACCTGCCCGTCATCCGCGTCGGCGTCGGAGGCGCCTGCGCGCAGTCGGCGGTCGACGGGACGGGTCAGAACCGCCTCATGATCTGGAACGGTCTCCAGAGCGGCCTCACCGCGGAGCAGATCATGGCCGTGCTGCTCGCCGCCGGTCCCCAGACGAACCGGCAGTACGGGATCGCCACGCTGCAGGGCGAACCGGTCACCTTCGACGGGGCGGGCGTCGGCAACGCGCACTACGGCGTCGCGCGCACGATCGACGGCGTGAGCTACGCGATCCAGGGCAACGTCTTGTCGGGCATCCAGGTCATCACGCACGCGGAAAACGCCTTCCTCGCGACGCAGGGCGATCTCTCGCAGCGGGTCATGGCGGCCATGGAGGGCGCGCGGGTCTACGGCGGCGACGGCCGCTGCTCGTGCCTCACGTCGCCTCCGACCTCGTGCGGCTGCCCGCCCTCTTCGTTCCTCATCGCCGACCTGACCGCGTACCTGATCGCCGCGCGGATGGGCGACGTCGACGGGATCTGCAACGCGGGCGGCTGCGCGACGGGCACGTACTTCTGCAACCTGAACACGGTCGGCGTCATCGCCGGCGTGGATCCCGTCGTCAGGCTCCAGTCCATGTACACGGACTTCCGCGCCAGCCGCCTGGGCCGCACGGACCAGCTCCGGACGCTCGTGACTCCGAGGTCGTCGAGCCTTCCCGCCGATTCGACCTCGGAAGTCCAGGTGGAGGTCGAGCTGCGCGACATCGAGGGGAATCCGGTCGCCGACGCCGCGGCGACGATCTCGATCGACCGTGTCTACAGCGGACCTCCGCTCGCGAAGATCGTCGCGGTCGAACGGCTCGATGCGAGCCGATTCCGGATCACCATCCGCTCGCGAGACCGCGTCGGCGAGGCGCGCTGGCGGATCACGTCGCACCAGAACGGGGTGAACGTGCTGATCTGGCCCGAGCTCGTGGTCCAGATCGTGCCCGCCTAGCCCCCGAGCGCCTTCGCCGCCGCCCGGGTCGCCGCCGCCGCCTCGCGCAGCCCGAGCTTCTCCTCGAAGCCCGCGCGCCGTTCGAGGAGCTCCGACTGCGCCTTCTTGTTCCCGAGGAGCTGTGCCAGCGAGACGGCCTGGTCCGCCGCCTCGCGCCCGCGCTCGAACCGGTCGGTCGCCTGGCACATGTCGACGACGGCGCGCTGGCACGCCAGCTCCTCGTCGCGGGCTCCGAGCTCCCGGAAGATGAGCCGCGCCTGGTTCCACGCGATCAGCGCGTCGTCGAGGGAGGACAGCGCCTGGTGCGCGATCGCAGCGGTCTGGTGACCCATCGCAGCGCCGCGCCAGTCGCCGAGCGCGAGCGAGCGCGTGGTCGACTCGAGGCCGGCCTCGAGGCCGAGGCGGTTCTCCCCCTTCTCGATCGCGCCGAGGGCCTTCGCGTGGACCGCGCGAGCCTCGCGGTGGAGACGCCGGTCGGACTCCGTCCATCCCGCCCTGGACGCGGCGAGGTCGGCGACGAGCGGCGCGCCGAGCGCGTCGCGGGCGACCCGCGCGCTCCACACGGCCAGCTGCTCCTGCGCGCGGGCGGGCTCGACGTCCTCGTCGCGTCGGCCCTCGCGCAGGGAGAGGGCGCGCTCGAAGAAGCCCTCGATCGCCGGGAGGACCGCCGCGGGATGCGCGAGGAACAGGGAAGCGCACCCGTCGCGGTCATCCTTCTGGTGGAACGCGCGTACCTGGATCGAGAATTCGCCCTGGGCGGCCGAGGGGTCGATCAGGGCGACGAGGAGGAGTGAGATCATGCGAGGAGGATACTGCTACACTCCGCGCTCGTGATGGATCCCGTCCGCACGCTGCTCGATTGGGTCGACATCCCGTCCGTGACCGGCGCCGAGGGCGACTATGGCAACGCGCTCGCCCGGACGCTCGCGGGAATCGGCTTGCAGGTCGAGCGGCAGGAGGTCGCTCCCGGCCGGTTCAACGTCCTGGCGCGCGCCGGAACGCCCGAGGTGGTCTTCTGCACGCACCTGGACACCGTTCCGCCCTGGATCCCTCCGCGCGAGGACCGCGAGTTCGTCCACGGCCGGGGAGCCTGCGACGCCAAGGGTCAGGCCGTCGCGATGATCGCCGCGGCGCGGGCACTGCTCGACGCCGGCGAGGACCGGTTCGGGATGCTGTTCACGGTCGGGGAGGAGACCGACAGCGCGGGCGCGGCCCTTGCGAACGAGCAGCTGTCGGATCCCTGGCGTCCGCGGCGCGTGATCGTCGGCGAGCCCACCGGTCTGCGCTGGGTCCGCGCCCACAAGGGCGCGTTCAAGGCCAAGCTCGTCGCGGCGGGCGAGGCCGGTCACAGCTCGCAGGCCGGGTTTTCCTCGGCGATCCACGCTCTCGTGCGCACGTCGAATCGGCTCCTCGACGAGCACTGGGGCGATCACGCCGTGCTCGGATCGGGGACCCTGAACGTCGGCCGCATCCAAGGCGGGGTGGCAGCAAACGTCGTCGCGGCATCGGCCGAGGCGGAAATCCTCGTGCGCGTGGTCGAGCCCGCCGACGCGGTGCGAGCGCGCATCGTCGGCTGTCTCGAGACGGGCGTGCGCCTGGAGACGCCTTCGAAAGCGCACGGTCCCACGGAGTTCGAGGTCCCCGAGGGCGAGGAGGGGATCGCGGTCGCCTTCGGAACGGACGCGCCGCACCTGCCGCGCTGGGGGAAGCCGATGCTCTTCGGGCCGGGTTCGATCGTCGACGCGCACACCGATCACGAGAAGGTGGGCAAGCGCGATCTCGCGGAAGCCGCCTTGATCCTGGAGCGCGCGGTGCGGTCCATCCTTCTGCAGCGCGCCAAGCCCGCGACCGCGGGGAGGAACCCGTGAGCCCGGCCCCGCTGACCGGCGAATTCCTTCTGAATGCGCTCGAGTCCGGCGAGGCGCGCGCGGCGCGGCGCGGCGAGGACGGGCGCTGGGTCGTGGACCCTTCGGTGAAGGAGGGGATTCTCGAGATCTTCCGGGTATCCCCGGTGGTCGTGCAACACAACGAGGTGCAGCCGCACGACCTGGCGGGCGTCCATCTGCGCTCGATCCCGTTCCGCGACAAGGCGCAACTCCCCGTGCGGCGGTTCACGGAGGGCAGCAAGGTGCGCCTGGTCCCCGGCGGTTCGTCGGTGAGGCGCGGGTCGCACGTGGGGCACGCCGTCGTGATCATGCCGCCCTCGTACGTGAACGTCGGCGCCTTCGTCGGCGCGGAATCGATGATCGACAGCCACGTCCTCGTCGGATCGTGCGCGCAGATCGGCCAGCGCGTGCATCTCTCCGCGGGAGCGCAGATCGGCGGCGTGCTCGAGCCCGCGAACGCGCGGCCGGTGATCGTCGAGGACGACGCGTTCATCGGCGGGAACTGCGGGCTGTACGAGGGAGTGCTCGTGCGCCGCGGCGCCGTGCTCGCGGCGGGCGTCATCCTGACGTCGGGCACGGTCGTCTACGACCTCGTGAACGAGCGCGAGCTGCGCGGTACCCGCGAAGCGCCGCTGGAAATCCCCGAACGCGCGGTCGTCGTGCCGGGATCGAGGCCGGTCTCGTCGAAGTGGGGGAAGGAACGCGGGCTGGCGTCGGCGTGCGCGCTGATCGTGAAGTACCGCGACGAGAAGACGGATCGGGCGACAGCGCTGGAAGAGGCGCTGCGCTGAATCTGGCCCCCTTGGCTGTGCAGGGGATTCGCCCAAGTCCTTGCCCAGACAGGCTCCGAGGGCCTCGTGTCGCTCCAGGGCGCGGCTGGGCGCCCTCGATGGACGGAAGCGTCCGCCGCGCCAGGACTTGGAGCGGGTGCAGGAACAGCGAAGGGTACCAGTCTCTCAGTCGCCCTTTCGAGTCGCCCACTTCCTCCACCCCTCGTCGAATCCCACCGGCGTCCACCCCCCAGCCTCCCTGAACAGCCTCCGCTGGAGGTCCGTCAGGTCCTTCCCCGAGGGCCTTCCCTCCGAGTCCAACTGTCCCTTGATGCCGCCGAGGACCGCGGCGAGCTCTTGGGGGTGCTCCTCGATCAGGAACCGCACCATCGACCAGGCGACGAGATGCGCGTCGGCGTCGAGTTCTCCGAACTCCTTGGCGTGCAGGAGCTCGGCCAGCGAGACCGCCTGCTTGCGGGCGACGAGCTTCCTCACGGCCTCCGCCCAGTCCGAGGGCATGTGGGTCTCGCGCGCGGCGCCCTCGGTGCCGTCGGTCGTGACGGAATCGGGCTCGATCTCCTTCTCGATCGCGTGCGCGAGGCCTTCGTCGATCCACACGGGCGGATCGTAGGAGAAGTGCTTGTAGGCGCACAGGAACGCGTGCGAGAGGTTGTGCGCGACGTGCGGGAAGAGCCAGCGGTCGCGGCGCAGGTCGGGATCCTCGGCGGGGATCGAGACGAGGAGCTTGTGCTCGACCTTGAAATGCCAGCGGAACGAGTCGGTGACCGAGACGCCGCAGAGATCGGTCGTGAAGGTCCGGTGGAGCGCGCGCGATGGATGGAGGACGACCTCGAACTTGTCCTTCTCTCCGAGGTAGCGCCCGGCGCCCATGAAGGGCGCGCCCTCCGCTCGCGTTTCGGGGAAGTCCTCGTCCTCGACCTGGAGGAGCCGCTGGAAGCGCGCGTAGAGCTCTTCGCCCTTCATGCCCATCAAGTGCAGGCGCAGCCACGGATCGAGCTTGCGCGGATCGTCGGGGATGCCCGGCAGGAGCTTCTTCAGCCGCGCGAGCTCGGCGCGCACGCGCTTCTTGTCGGTCAGCTCGACGGTCTCGGGGCCGAGGGCGAAGGCCCAGCGCAGGTGCGGCGTCTCGAGGAAGATCCAGTCGGCGGAGGGAAGGGACTCGGCGAGCGCGACGCTGCCCTTGGCGCCGATCGCGATCGGTCCGTGCGAGAGGACGCCGGCGGCCTGCATGAGCGCGGGATCGTTCTTGCACCAGGGGCAGACGCCGGGCGGCGCGGATTTCTGCGCCTCGGCTCGTCCGAGGAGGCCGGCTCCCGCCAGCACCAGCCCGAGTGTCCTGCTCAGGCCGCGCTTCATCTACAGCGGCGGCGAGATCGGAACGCGCGGAACGTTCTGCACGTCGAGCACGATCGCCTGGATGATGAACTGCATTCCGACGAAGATCGGCAGCGCAGCCAGCATCACGAGGCCCGCGGGCGCGAACTCCCCGGCGGTGGCGTACTTCCAGTACGAAATGCTCCCGAGGATCGCGCCGGCGAGGAAGAGCGGCACGCCCAGCAGCAGGAAGACCGACACGGCCGAGAAGTCGTGCACGAAGTAGCGCCAGAAGAGCCGCCGCACGAGCCCGGCCAGGAGTCGCGGCGGGAACTCGAGCAGCGTCTTCGGCACGGAGAGCGACGAGGTCTCGTTCCCGTACCGCGCCGTCATCGGCACGTCGACGACCGCGGCGCGCAGGATCCCGAGCTCGACCAGGAAGCCGCTCTCGAAGTAGTAGCGCCGCGGCAGCCGGGCGAGATCCATCCGTTCGAGCACGGCCGTGCGCACCGCGATGTACCCGTTGGCCGGGTCGAAGGTGTTCCAGTAGCCCGAGGCGGACTTCACGAGGAAGGTCAGGCCCGCGTTGCCGATCAGCCGCACGGTCGGCATCTGCTTGACGTGCGCGAGCGACGAGTAGCGGTTGCACTTGACCATGTCGGCCCGGTTCTCGAGCAGCGGCGCGAGGATCGAGGGGAGGTAGGAGGGATCCATCTGCCCGTCTCCGTCCATCTTCACGACGATGTCGAGACCGCGCCGCACCGCTTCGGCGAAGCCGCTCGCCATCGCGCCGCCGACGCCCTGGTTCTTCGCGTGGCGGATCAGCGTGACGCGCGGGTCGCCGAGCGCCTGCACGCGCGCCGCCGTGTCGTCCGGGCTCGCGTCCTCCACGACCACGATCGTGCGGATCCAGGCCGGGATGCCGCGGATCACCTGCTCGATCTGCTGCGCGACGCGGTAGGCGGGGATCACGACGCCGACCTGGACCGTGCCGACGTCGAACGACGCGCGCATCTCGCCGCCGCGGGCCGCCGGCGCACGGCCTCCCGCGACGCTCGTCCCGCTACCGTCGCCTCGCATGGTTCAGAATCGTACCCCGACCTGCGCTCGGACGATCGCCCTGAGGAGGAACACGGACGCGAGGACGGACAGGGCCGTCGCGGCCGCCGCGCCCGGCAGCCCGTAGAGCGGGATGAGGATCCAGTTGAGGAGCACGTTCAGCGCGACCGAGGCGCCGATGTAGCCCGAGTGCCAGCCCGGCTTGCCCGCCATGAGCAGGATCTGGCCGAAGGGGATGTACCCCGAGGCCGACAGGATCCCGAGCATGAGCAGCGCGAACGGAGCCCAGGACGACGCGAAGGCGGGGTCGGCGTAGATCCACTCGACGGCGCGGGGGAAGAGGACGATCGCCACGGCCGCGACGCCCGCCATCCCCAGATAGGTCCAGCGGCGTCCCCTCGCGATCGTCGCGTGCAGCTCCTCGCGCCGGCCCTCCGCGAGCAGCCGCGCGAGGATAGGGTTCATGTTGTTCTGCAGGACGGCCAGGAGCTGGAAGAGTCCTTCCGCGACCATCCCGGCGACGGCGTAGATCCCGACCGCGCTGTCGGCCATGTAGATCCCGATCATCCACACGTCGACGCGCGAGTTCAGATCGATCAGGACGCCCGAGGCGAAGCTCTTGGCCCCGTAGGCCACGTGCGCGGGCACCCAGTCCTTCCAGTCGCCGTGGACGGGAAAGCGGAGCTGGCGCCCCACTTCGACCACGAGCACGAGGAACAGGATCCCCTCGGCGAACGTGAACACGAACGCGAGCTCGTCGCCGCGGGTGCGCTCGGGATCCAGTTGCACCCAGAGGAAGAGCCCGGCCAGGATCAAGCCGTAGCGGAGCGCCGTGAACACCGCGAATGACCGCATGCGGCGCAGGCCGTTCACGGCGGACATCAGCACCTTGTTCAGCCCGAAGAAGAAGAGTCCCGGAGCCGCCGCGGTCATGCCGAGGGCGACGCCCGGGCTCTCGAGCCAGCGTGACACGGGCTCGCGCATGAACAGGAACGCGAGCGTCGCCAGGCTCGACAGCGCGAGCGCCAGGACGAGGCTGCCCACGACGATGGAAGTCGTGCGCGGCCTGTTCTCGGGATCCTCCGCGATGCTCTTCAGCGTCGAGAGGTTCACGCCGCCCACGCCGAGCTGCGCGAAGAAGACGTAGGCGGCCATCACCTGGTTGAAGACCCCGAGCGTGGCCGCGCCGTAGAGGCGGCCGATGAGGACGTTGAGCGCGATCCCGCTCGCGGCGAGAACCACCAGGCTCGCGACGTTCCAGGCGACGTCGCGCTGGAATCGCCCGGAGCCCGGTCCGCTCGGGAGACCCATGCGGATCAGGCGTGGAAGGTCGAGAGCTTCCGCGCCATCGCGGCGAGGCTGTCGGCCGGCTCGAAGCGCTCGCGTCCGCCCGGGCGCGAAGCGACGTCGGGCGCGTTGGCGATGCGCATCGTGCGCTCGACGACCGCGTGGACGCCGAGCGTGTCCGCGAAACGCAGGAGTCCTCCGCGGAACGGCGGGAAGCCCATGCCGAACACCGTCGCGAGGTCGAGCTCGCGCGGAGTCAGGACGACCTCCTCCTCCAGCGCGCGGACCCCTTCGTTCAGCATGGCGAGCACGGCGCGGTCGGCGATCTCCTCGTCGGTCAGGGGAGGGATCGACGGAGCGGGGAGCAGACGCGCGAGGACCGGGTTGAGCGCCCGCTTCCCGCCGCGACGCGCGCCGGGAGCGTGCACGTAGAATCCGCGCCCGGTCTTCTTGCCGAGCATCTTCTCGCGCACCATCGGCTCGAGGAAGTCGGAAGGCGTCATCCGCTCCCCGTACGCGGCGTGGAGCGACGCGGCCGCGTGCGTCGCGATGTCGAGACCGACCTCGTCGAGCAGCGCCAGCGGCCCCATCGGCATCCCGAAGGCCTCGAGGGCCTTGTCGATGCGCAAGGGATCGATCCCGCCCGCGAGCATCCGCAGCGATTCGTCGAGGTAGGGACCGAGCAGGCGATTCACGAGGAAGCCCGCGACGTCCGCGACGACGACCGGCGTCTTGCCGAGGTGGACGGCGAGCCCGGCGCAGGCCGCGACGGCGTCCGGGCTCGTCCGCCGGCCGCGCACGATCTCGACGAGGGGCATCTTCTTCACGGGGTTGAAGAAGTGCATGCCGACGACGCGCTCGGGGCCCGGGATCCCTTCGGCGATCTCGTCGACCGAGAGGGAGGAGGTGTTCGTGGCGAGGATCGCGTCCGGACCGACCTGGCGCGCGATCTCGCCGAAGACCGAGCGCTTCACCTCGAGCTTCTCGGCCACGGCCTCGATCACGATCCCGCAGCGCCCGAAGCCCTGGAGCTCGCGCGCCACGTCGAGCCGGTCGATCACCTGCGTCGTCTCGTGGCGCGGCGTCCGGCGCTTCTTCGCGGCCGCGGCCGCGTCACGGCGGTGCTCGAGCAGCGCGACGTCGAGCGCGGCGGGGACGACGTCGAAGAGGCGCGCAGCGACTCCGCGCTCGGCCAGGAGGCTCGCGATCGCGCGCCCCATGACGCCCGCACCGAGCACGCCGGCGCGCTCCGGAGTGCGCCGCGCTCGGCCGTCGGGCC
>JBJXFB010000185.1:0-31184 GCA_046155895.1 Planctomycetota bacterium
GCTCGCGGCTGGGAGGCCGCAAGAATTGACCTGGTACCGTATTCCGGTCAGGCGAGCAGCTTCCGCAGCACGTAGTGGAGGATGCCGCCGTGGCGCCAGTACTGCGCCTCGTTCGGCGTGTCGATCCGCAGGACCGCCTCGAACTTCTTCTCGCGGCCGTCCTCTCCGACGGCGGAGATCGGTAGTCGCGGACCCGCGCGGAAGTCGGGCCCGATCGCGCGCGCGAGGCCGGTGATCGAGTAGGTCTCGCGGCCGGTGAGGCCCAGCGAGGCGGCGGTCTGCCCCGGCAGGAACTGGAGCGGGAGGATCCCCATGCCGACGAGGTTCGAGCGGTGAATCCGCTCGTAGCTCTCCGCGATCACGGCCCGGACGCCGAGCAGGTAGGGCCCCTTCGCCGCCCAGTCCCGCGACGAGCCCGACCCGTACTCCTTGCCCGCGAGGACGACGAGCGGGACGCCCTCCTCGCGGTACTGCATGGCCGCGTCGAAGATGGACAGGGGCTCGCCCCCCTTCGGAAGAGCCTTCGAGAAGTGGACGGTCTCGCCGCCCTCGACTCCCGGCACGAGCAGGTTCCGTATCCGCGTGTTCGCGAACGTGCCGCGCACCATGACCTCGTGGTTGCCGCGCCGCGACCCGTAGGAGTTGAAATCGTCCGGCTTCACGCCCAGGCCCTGGAGGTAGCGGCCGGCCGGGCTGGCGGGCTTGATCGAGCCCGCGGGCGAGATGTGGTCGGTCGTGATGCTGTCGCCGAAGGAGCACAGCACGCGCGCTCCGACGATGTCGGAGATCTTCCCCGGCTCGCGCGGCATGTCGACGAAGTAGGGCGGGTGCCGGACGTAGGTCGAGTCGCCGTCCCAGGCATAGGTGTCGCCGGCGGGCACCGCGATCGAGCGCCAGCGCTCGTCGCCCGTGAACACGTCGGCGTACACGCGCGCGAACATCCCGGCGTTCACGCTGCCGGCGACGGCTTGCTGGACCTCGCGCAGCGTCGGCCAGACGTCCTTCAGGAACACGGGCTTGCCGTCCTTGCCGACGCCGAGCGGCTCCTTCGTCAGGTCGATGTCGACACGCCCCGCGAGCGCGAACGCGACCACGAGCGGCGGCGAAGCGAGGTAGTTGGCTCGCACCTGCGCGTGGACGCGCCCCTCGAAGTTGCGGTTGCCAGAGAGCACGGCCGCGACGACGAGCCCGCTCTCGTCGACCGCCGCGGCGATGTTCGCGGGCAAAGGACCGCTGTTCCCGATGCAGGTCGTGCAGCCGTAGCCGACGAGATGGAAGCCGAGCTGGTCGAGGTAGGGCGTCAGCCCCGCGCCCTCGAGATACTCCGTGACGACCTTCGAGCCCGGCGCGAGGCTCGTCTTGACCCACGGGGCGCGCACGAGGCCCCTCTCGACCGCCTTCTTCGCGAGCAAGCCCGCGGCGATCATCACGGACGGATTCGACGTGTTCGTGCAGCTCGTGATCGCGGCGATGACGACGGATCCATGCTCGAGCGTGAACTCGATACCGTCCTGGTGCACGATCGCGTAGGGCTCGTGCGGCTCGGTCTCGGGCTCCTGGAGCGCGACCGCGGGCTGGCCGCCTTCGCTCTCGAGACGCGCGATCGCGGGCTTCTTCGGCGCGTTCGAGGCCTTCGGCTTCGGCTTCAACGACTCGAGGGCTGTTTCGAACGAGCAGCCGACGTCGTGGAGCTCGACGCGATCCTGCGGACGCTTCGGACCGGCGAGGCTCGGTCCGATCGTCGAGAGATCGAGCGCGAGGAGCTCGGAGTACTCGGCCTCGGGCGTCGCGTCCGTGCGGAAGAGCCCTTGCTCGCGCGCATAGGCTTCGACGAGCGCGATCTGCTCCTTCGGACGGCCGGAGAGCCGCAGATACTCGAGCGTGCTCGCGTCCAAGGGGAAGAGCCCGCAGGTCGCGCCGTACTCCGGCGCCATGTTCGCGATCGTCGCGCGGTCGGCCAGCGGGAGGTCGGCCAGGCCGGGCCCCGTGAACTCGACGAACTTCCCCACGACGCCGTGCTTGCGCAGCATCTCGGTGACGCGCAGCACGAGGTCCGTCGCCGTCGCGCCCTCGCGGAGCTTCCCGGTCAGCCGCACGCCGACGACTTGCGGGATCAGCATCGACACGGGCTGGCCGAGCATCGACGCTTCCGCCTCGATGCCGCCGACGCCCCAGCCGAGCACGCCCAGGCCGTTGATCATCGTCGTGTGCGAGTCGGTGCCGACGACGGTGTCGGGGTAGGCCCAGCCTTTCAGGTCCATGACGACGCGCGCGAGGTGCTCGAGGTTGACCTGGTGGACGATGCCGGTGTCGGGCGGGACGACGCGGAAGCCCTCGAAGGCGGTGGAGCCCCAGCGCAGGAACGCGTAGCGCTCGCCGTTGCGCCCGAACTCGATCTCGGCATTGCGCGCGAAGGCCTCGGCGACGCCCGCGACGTCGACCTGGACGGAGTGGTCGATCACGAGCTCGACGGGCTGCAGCGGGTTGATCTTCCGAGGATCGCCGCCCATGCGCTTCATCGCGTCGCGCATCGCGGCCAGGTCGACGACGGCGGGAACGCCCGTGAAATCCTGGAGGAGGACGCGGGCGGGCGTGAACTGGATCTCGCGGGAGGGCGCGGCCTTGGGATCCCACTGGGCGAGCCCTTCGATGTCCTCCGCGGTCACCGTGACGCCGTCCTCGGTCCGGAGAAGATTCTCGAGCAGGATCTTGAGCGAGTAGGGCAGCCGCGCGACGCTCGGGAAGCGCTGGGCGAGAGCGGGGAGGCTCGCGATCGAGCGGGAAGTCGCCCCCGAGGAGAGCGTCCGGCGAGTCTTGAAAGTGTCCTTCATGTCCATTCCTTGGTTTGGAGGCCGGGGATCATACTCGCGGCGCATCCGGATGTGGATCCTCGTCGTCGCGGCAGCAATCCTCCTCGCGAGCTTCCTCGCATGGATGATCTGCATTCGCATGCCGGGGCGAAGCCACCGCGGGGCGCTCCCGCCGGCGACGGAGGCGCAGGGAGCGCTCGAGGGCGAGCTGCGGCGCGACGTCATGACGCTCGCGGGAGAGATCGGCGAGCGCAGCGTCCTGCGGCCGGAGGCGCAGCGGAGAGCCGCGGAGTGGATCGAGGCCTCGCTGCGCGCGGCCGGCCTCGAGCCCTCGATCCAGGACGGAAACGTCGCGGTGGAGATCCGCGGGTCGAGGCTCCCCGGCGAAATCGTGATCGTCGGCGGGCACTACGACTCGGTCGCGGGCTCTCCGGGAGCCAACGACAACGCGACCGGCGTCGCCGCGACGCTCGCGCTGGCTCGCCGCTTCGCGCGAGCCGTCCCGGAGCGCACCCTGCGCTTCCTCGCGTTCGCGAACGAGGAGCCTCCAACGTTCCAGACGGACTCGATGGGCAGCCGCATCGACGCGCGCGCGTGCCGCGAGCGGAAGGAAGACATCGTCGCCATGCTCTCCCTCGAGACCCTGGGCTGCTACTCGGACGAGCCGCGGAGCCAGCAGTACCCGATCCCGCTCCTGCGTCTCGTGTACCCCGACCGCGGAGACTTCGTCACCTTCGTCGGGAACCTCTCGTCGGGATCTCTCGTCCGCCGCGCGATCGGCACCTTCCGCGAGCACGCATCGTTCCCAAGCGAAGGCGCATCGCTGCCGGCCTGGATCCCCGGCGTCGACTGGTCCGACCACGCTTCCTACTGGCGCGAGGGCTACCCCGCGATCATGGTCACCGACACGGCGATCTTCCGCGATCCGCGCTACCACACGCCCTATGACCGGACCGAGTTCGTCGACTCCGAGCGCCTCGCGCGCGTCGTCGAGGGAATCGCCGCGGTCGTGGAGGATCTCGCCGGCCCGTTCCCGCCCCGCTGAGGCCGCGGCAGAATAGCCACCGCGCTCGACAGGGACGGATTCATGTCCAAGCTCGTTCGCCCCGCGTGCCTCGTCCTCTCTTCCGCGTGGCTCCTCGCGTCGCACGTGATCGCCGGCCACAGGATCATCGTCGACACTGGCGGCACCGGCGACTACTTCCGCATTCAGCGGGCCGTCGACGGGGACACGATCCTCGTCAAGGAGGGCACTTGTCCGGGACTCACGATCTCGGACAAGCGCGTGTACGTCGTCGCCGAGTACGCACATGCCGTGAACCTCAACGGAACGGAGTTCGTCATGAACCTCGCCGCGAGCCGCGACGCCGTAATCGCACGCCTCTTGGTTCAGGGCTCGGGCCTCGGTCTCCATCTCGCCTCGAACGCGGGGTCCGTCCGCGTGCAGGCTTGCTCGATCTTCGCGTCCTCCCTCACGGGTTCCCAACTGCATGGCGCGTTCGTCGCAGACTGCAGCGATGTCGCCTTCGCGTCTTGCGTCCTCGAAGGCGGAGTCGGCGACTTCATCTCGGGCTCGGGTCTCCGCGCGACGGGCTCGAACGTCGCGCTCTACGACTGCATCGGGCCGGGCGCGGACGGCCAGGACGAGGCGTCCTACTGTCCCGCAAGACTCGAATCAGGGAGAAGCCGCCGGGTCCGGAGCCGTGGTGTCGTCCTCGTTCCTGTTCGCCTCGGGATCGGACCTCCACGGCGGCCGGGGCGGCCACGCCCGGTCGAACTGCGGCTTCAGCGGGGACGGAGGCAGCGGAGGCTCCGGCCTGTGGGCCGATTCGGGCTCCGAGACGAGCGTCCTCGGAACCACGTTCACTGGGGGCCGGGCGGGTCTCGCGGCTGCGGCCCCATGGTCTGCGGGGATGACGGGCTCGACCGACGGCCGACCACGGTCTTCGGTGGAGCGACGCTCACCACCCTCCCCGGGACGGCCCGGAAGCTCACGATGCCAACCCCCCGGGAGCGCCTCGGATGGCTGCGCGCGGTGTAGGCTGGGTGACGACACGCTCGACATCGACGCGACCGTTCCCGGTTCGCGGCGAGCGGGCCCGCCGCATGTCTCGGGTTCATCTGGCCGTCCTCGTCTTTCTCCCGCTCGCGCGCGCATGCGCGCTGGCGGCGACGCCGATTGCTCCAGCCGGCTCGACTCCGACCAGCGCGTGCGTCGAGACGCGAGATCGAACGGTCGCGCTCGCGCCCGCTGCTGCGCTCGCCGCGCTCGTGCGGACCGACACTCCCTCGGAGCAGGCTCGCGCGCTACTCGACGAAGCTCGCGCGGCACTCGCGCGCGAAGACGTCAGCGCGGCGCGCGCCAAGACCCGCGAAGCGGTCGACGTGTTGCGGTCGGCGCACGAGGCAGCGGAGCCCGCGGTGCGCACGCGCCTCCTCGAGGAGCTGGCGGACTTCGCGCACGAGCTCGGGGAGCTCTCCACGGCGCAGCTCGCGCGCGAGGCGCTGCTCGGGATTTACGTGCTCTCTCACGGCGAGGACGATCCCAAGGTGCAGAGGGCGCGCGGGAACCTCGCCATCCTGCTGCGGGAGCAAGGCGACCTGCTCGGAGCTCGCGCGCTCGAGCAGAAGGTGCTGGAGGTGTTTTCGCAGACGCTTCCTGACGACCACGAGAATCTCCAACGCGCGCGGCTCAATCTCGCGCTGACGCTCAAGGAGCTGGGCGAGCTCCGCGCGGCTCGTGAGCTCCTGGAAGCGGTGGTGGGTAACTTCTCGAAGACGCTCCCGGACGACCACGCCAACCTCCAGACCGCGCGGCTGAATCTCGCCATCACGATCCTGGAGCTCGGGGATCTCCGCGCGGCGCGCTCGCTGCTCGAGCAGGTGCTCGAGGTCCGTTCGAGGACGCTCCCCGACGATCACGTGGCCTTGCAGCGTGTGCGCGGAAACCTCGCTGTCGTGCTGAAGGCTCAGGGGGAGCTGGAACCCGCGCGCGATCTCGAGGCGCAGGTGGTCCACGTCTTCGCCAGAAAGTATCCCGACGGACACCCCGAGCTCATCGCTGCGCAGCAAAACCTCGCGGCGACGATCAAGGCCCAAGGTGATCTCCACGGCGCACGCGTGCTCGAGCAGCACGTGCTCGAAGTGCGGTCGCGAACGTTGCCCGACGACCACCCCGACATCCAGTCTGTGCGGGCGAACCTCGCGCTCACGATCAAGGAGCTGGGCGACTTCCTGGGTGCGCGCGCGCTCGAGGAGCAGGTGCTCGAGGTCCGCTCGCGGACGCTCGCCGACGACCACCTCCTGCTGCAATCGGCCCGCCAGAACCTCGCGGTCACGATCCGGTTGTGCGGAGACGTCGAGGGAGCGCGCGCGCTCGAGGAAAAGGTGCTGGAGGTCCAGTCGCAAACGCTCTCCGACGATCACCCGGATCTGCAAAGGGCGCGCGGCAATCTCGCCGTGACCTACCACTCGCTCGGCGACCTCGAGGCGGCGCGCGCGCTCGAGGAGAAGGTCCTCGACGGGCGTTCGAAGGCGCTCCCCGACCAGCATCCGGACCTCCAGATGGCGCGCGGAAACTTGGCCGTGACGCTCGCGGCGCTCGGCGATCTCGACGCCGCGCGCGCGCTGGAGGAGAAAGTGCTCGCAGTGAGGCTCGCGACGCTCCGCGATGAGCACCCGGACCTCCAGATGGCGCGCGGAAACTTGGCTGGGACGATCTTGAAGGATGTCCTTCGCGCGCGGCGCGAGCGCGGGGGGCGCGGAGGACGCCGAGCACGAGACGTCGCTCCGGCGAGCGGCGGGTCTGCTCGAAGCGCGCTCGCGCGCCCAGGTGTCGGCGGCGCGCGAGCTGCGGCTCGCGGCTCCGGCCCGCGAGGCGCAGGAGCGCTGCGCTCATCTCGCGCGGGAACTCGGCCCCATGCTGTCGGCGGCGCTGGGGTACGGCGGCTTGGATCCGATGCGCGAGCTCGCGGCTGAAGCCTTCACCTGCTCCGAGGCGACACGCGACGGAGGCTCTCTCGCGGGCGCCCTGGCGCGGCTCGCAGCGCACTCGCCTCGCTACGCCGAACTGCGCGAGGACCTGCGCCGAGCCAGTGCGGAGCTCGCGCGCCTCGCGCAGTCCGGGATCACGAGCGCGGAGTTCCGGCGGGTGCTGGGCGAGCGCGAGGCGACGGAGCGCAAACTCATAGAACTGGGGCGGGAGCTCGGCGGCGGCAGGGCGGCGAGCGGCGAGCTCGATGCAGCCAGCCTCGCGCGCGTGCTCCGCACGGGCGAAGCGGCGGTCGCGTTCCGCAGATTCGCGCACTTGGGCGTCACGTTCAGCGACTCGACGAGCGCGTGCGTCCCCATCGAGAGCGCCGTCGAGAGCCTGTGCGCGTTCGTCGTCCGGCCGAGCGACGCGCGCGCGCCTCTCGCGCTCGTCGATCTCGGCCCCGTGGAGCCGATCGAGCTCGCGGTCGCGGCGTGGCGCGAAGCCCTGGGAGCCGGGGAAGGCCGCGGCGTCGCGGAGAAAGCGCGCGCGCCCGCGGGCACGCTCCTCGAGCGCGGTGCGGCCCTGCGCGAGCTCGTGTTCGACCCGCTGCTCCCCGCGCTCGCCGGCGCGCGACGCGTGGTGGTCGTGCTCGACGACGTGCTGCACCTCGTGCCGCTCGATGCGCTGCCCGCCGTGGAGCGCGAGCGAGACGGCGTTGCGCCGGTCGAGTTCCTGGGCGAGGACTATCGCTTCGAGGTGCGCGGCACACTGAGCGAGCTCCTGCACCCCGACCCGGCGCCGCGGGGCGCGAGCTTCTTGCTCGCGCTCGGCGGCGCGTCGTTCGACGCGCCGCCGAGCGAGCTCGGTGCCGAGGATGCCGGCGAAACCGAGACCGGTGCAGCGAAGCCATCCGTCGTCGCCGCGGTGTTGCGCGGCGGCGCGTGGGAGTCGGGCTTCGGCGCGCTGGTTCACACGAGTGTCGAGGCGCGCGCGATCGCCGCCGTGCACGCGAGCGTCTTCTCGGGCGACGGCGCGGCACGCGTGCTCGAGGGACGCACCGCATCGCGTTCGGCGCTGGAGGCGCTGGCGTCGCGCGCACGCTTCGTGCACGTCGCGACGCACGGTTGGTTCGCGCCGGAGTCGATCCAGTCGTGGAGCGATCCGGAACCGATCGACAGGCTGACGGGGCTTGGATCGCACATGAGCGGCATGGAGCAAGTGAAGGGCATGAGCCCGATGCTCCTGTGCGGGCTAGCGCTGGCGGGAGCGAACTTGCCGGAGGACGTAGTCGGCCGCGCGCCGGGCCTCGTGACAGCTGATGAGCTCTCGACGCTCGATTTCTCGAACTGCGAGCTGGTCGTGCTCAGCGCGTGCGACACGAACGTGGGCGAGCGCAGAGCCGGTCAAGGCGTCGCGAGCTTGCAGAAGGCCCTACAGATGGCCGGCGCGCGCAGCGTGATCAGCTCCCTATGGAAGGTTCCCGACGAAGCGACGAAGGAGCTGATGCTCGACTTCTATCGCCGTCTTTGGGTCGAGAGGAAGCCCAAGCACCAAGCGCTCTGGGAGGCGAAGACGAAGCTACGCGAGGTCAGGGACGAGCGCGGGGAGCCCAAGTACACGACCCGCGATTGGGCGGCTTGGGTGCTGACAGGATCACCCGATTAGTTGCATGCCCAGGAGAGAGAGCAAGGCTTGTTGGGGCTCGGAGGGAACGGTCTCTATCAGGTAGCCGTTCACGGGTCGGGCGTGTGACTCTCGATCGCCGCGCGCACGAGTTCCTCCCCGGCGGCGCGAGCCACGTCGTCCGCAATCTCGACCAAGCGGACATCGTTCCCGCGGCGCCCGGCCGGTTTCATGTCGTAGCGAGCGCGAGCTGCTTCCTGGCCGCCTCGACGATCGTGTCGACCGTGAAGCCGAACTTCTTCTGGAGCTCCCCGAAGGGAGCAGACGCTCCGAAGCTGCTCATGCCGACGACCGCCCCGCTCTCGCCGACCCAGCGCGACCAGCCGAAGGTCGACGCCTGCTCGACGGCGACGCGCGCGACCACTTCGGGCGGCAGGACCGAATCGCGGTACGTGCGGTTCTGCCGCTCGAACAGCTCCCACGAGGGCATGCTGACGACGCGCGCGGCGATCCCCTCGGCCTTCAGCCGTTCCTGGGCGCCGAGGCACAGCGACACTTCGCTGCCCGTTCCGATCAGGATCACCTGCGCGGCGCCTTCGCCCGCGTCCGAAAGCACGTACGCGCCGCGCGCGAGGCCGGAAGCCGCGGCGAACTTCGTCCGGTCGAGCACCGGCAAGGCCTGGCGCGTCAGCGCGAGGCACGTCGGTCCGTGGCGGTTCTCCAGAGCGACCTTCCAGGCCTCGACCGTCTCGTTGGCGTCCGCGGGGCGGATCGTGACGACGCCCGGCGTCGAGCGCAGGGAAGCGAGCTGCTCGATCGGCTGGTGCGTGGGCCCGTCCTCGCCGACGCCGATCGAGTCGTGCGTGAAGACGTAGACGACCGGGAGCTCCATGATCGACGAGAGCCGCACGGCCGGCTTCAGGTAGTCGCAGAAGATGAGGAAGGTGGCGGCATAGGGACGCAGCTTGCACAGCGCGAGGCCGTTCGCGATCGCCCCCATCGCGTGCTCGCGCACGCCGAAGTGGAAGTTTCGTCCGCCCGGCGTCGCGGCCGACTGGTGGCCCGCGTCGTCGCCCGAGATCAGGGTCTTCGTCGACGGCGCGAGGTCGGCCGAGCCGCCGAGGAGCCAGGGCACCTTGGAGGCGATTGCGTTGAGCGCCTTCCCCGAGGCCTCGCGCGTCGCCTGGCCCTTCGCGTCGGCCGGGAAGCTCGGCAGCGCGGCCTCCCACCCGGAGGGGAGCTCGTCGCGCAGCAGCGCATCGAGATCCGCGGCGAGCTTCGGGAACTGGCGCCGGTAGGCATCGAAGCGCGCGCGCCACTCCGCGCTCGCGCGGTTCCCGCGTTGACCGAGGCCCGCCCGGACGCGCTCGCGTACGCCCTCGGGGACGAGGAACTTCGCGCCCTCGGGCCAACCGTAGGCCTTCTTGGCGCCGCGGATCTCGTCCTCGCCGAGCGGCTCGCCGTGGGCCGAGGCCGTGTCCTGCTTCTTCGGCGCGCCGAAGCCGATGTGGCTGTCGACCAGGACGAGCGTGGGCCGCTGCTTCTCCGCGCGCGCCGATTCGAAGGCCCGCCGGAGCGCCGCGCGATCGTTCGCGTCGGCGACCTTCACGGTGTTCCAGCCGTAGCCGCGGAAACGAGTCTCGACGTCCTCGGTGTACGCGAGGTCGGTCTTGCCCTCGATCGTGATGCGGTTTTGGTCGTAGATCCAGCACAGGCGCGCGAGACCGAGGTGCCCGGCGATCGACGCCGCTTCGGCGCCGACGCCTTCCATGAGATCGCCGTCGCTGCAGAGGGCCCACGTGCGCCACGTGAAGAGCTCGTGACCCGGCTTGTCGAAACGCGCGGCGAGCCAGCGCTGCGCGATCGCCATCCCGACCGAGTTGGCGATGCCCTGGCCGAGAGGACCGGTCGTCGTCTCGACGCCGCTCGTCACCCCGTGCTCGGGATGTCCGGGCGTGCGGCTGTCGAGCTGGCGGAAGCGCTCGATCTCCTCGAGGGGCACCGCGAGCTTGCCGGTCTTCTCGCCGCGCTTCCCGAGCTGAACGACGCCCGCGAGGTGCAGCATCGAGTACAGGAGCATCGACGCGTGCCCGCAGGAGAGCACGAAGCGGTCGCGGTCGGGCCACAACGGCTCGTCGGGGTCGTAGCGCAGGGTTTCCTGCCAGAGCGTGTAGATCACGGGCGCGAGCGCCATCGGCGTTCCCGGATGGCCGGAATTCGCCTTCTGCACGGCGTCCATCGAGAGCGTGCGGATCGTGTCGATCGCGAGGAGGTCGGCGTCTGATTGCATCGCGTACCCGGGGTTTTTCGCCTTCGGTAGGGCCCGACGAACGCATTCTGACGAATCGGCCCCCCTGGGGCGAGGCCGTCTCCCCGCTCTTCCCAGCTCCGATCGGTGGGGCTAGAATCCCCGCCCCGCGTGGGGACGTAGCTCAGTTGGTAGAGCGTCGCGTTCGCAATGCGAAGGTCGAGGGTTCGATCCCCTTCGTCTCCACCACCGCCCCCTAATCCACCCGGTTGCCCTTGGGGCGACGCCGGAACTGGATCCGGCCGGCGGCCAGGTCGCCCTCGAAGGCCTCCACGGCCCCGAGAATCGCCCGCCCGAAGGTCTCGACCTGCCAGGGCTCGATCCCCTCGATCCGCGCGAGTGCCTCGGTCGTCCTGGGACGCTGGGACGCGATCCGCAGGAGCACGTGCCGGTTGACCAGGTAGGCGGAATCGATCCCCATCTGCGCCGCCGCACCCTTGCGCCAGTTCTTCAACCGCTCGTGGAGCTCCCCCTCCTGCTCCGTGAAGCCGCTCGTCCCATCGCGACTGGGCAGCCGCGGGAGCTTCGCCATCGGCCCGAGCTCCGTCGCGCGCTCGATCGCAGCGAGGATCTCGGCGCCGAGCCTGCGGGCCTGGCCGTGCGAGATCCCGTCGATGCGCCCGAGCTGGAACATCGTCTTCGGCTTCTCGATCGCGAGGGCGACCAGCGAGTCGTTGCCCATCACCTTGAACGGAGGCCGCCCGAACTCGAGCGCCAGCTTCTCGCGCAGCACGTAGAGCTCGCGCAGGATCCGGCGCTCGACCGGATGCAGGTCGCGCGCGCCCTTGATCCTCACGAACTCGTCGGGATCGAAACTCGCGTCGGGCGGCTCGGGGCGCTCGAGCCGCCGGCACTCGCCCTCCACGATCATCAGCCGGCGCTGCGCGACGAGCTCCTCGTTCTGCTTGCGCATCAGCTGGACGAGGAAGTGCGTGTCGAGCTGCGCGTATCGGATCTGCTTCGCCGTCAGGGGCCGGCGGCTCCATTCGGAGCGCTGGAGGGACTTGTCGAGCTTGATCTGGAAGCGATCCTCGAGCACCGACGCGAGGCCCGGATTCGCCGTGCCGAGGGCCGCGGCCGCCACCCGCGTGTCGAACAGGTGCCTGAACTGGAATCCGTGGTCGCGCTTGAGGCTGACGACGTCGTACTCGCCGTCGTGAAAGACCTTGAGCTTCGCCGGATCCGCGAGCGCCCGGCCGAGGCCCGAGATGTCGAAACCGGCCAGCGGATCGACGAGCCAGTCGCGCTCCAGGGCCGTGATCTGGATCAGGCAGACCTTCTCGGGATAGCTGAAGAAGGAGTCGCCTTCCGTGTCCACCGCGATCTCGTCGGCGCGGTCGAGGTCCGACAGCAGCCGAGCGAAGTTCTGGGAGTCTTCGACGAGGATGGGCGGAGGGAACTCGAAATCCATGCAGGGGCGATCTAGCAGGCGGAATCAGCCGAGAGCGACGAAAGCGGGCGCGAGCAGGGATCAGGAGCGGAGGCACTCTTCCGGCGGATCGAGCAGCGCCATGAGACGCGCAGGAGGGTCGTCCTTGTTCCGCCCGAGCCGTGACAGGCCCGGGCGCTCGGTGCGAACCCGGCAAAACATACCCCGTGGAAGGGCCCGGCGCCGGGGTCCGGGCCGGGAAACGCTCGCCCAATTCGGCGCGCGAGGGAGTGGCGAGGACGACGGGACTCGAACCCGCAACCACCGGCGTGACAGGCCGGTACTCTAACCAATTGAGCTACGTCCCCGTGTTCCCTCTTGAAGGGCGCGGGAGTATAGCGGCGGCCCCCCGGCCTGAAAAGTAGAACGCGGCTCAGCCCGACCGCACGGCCGCGACCGTGCTCGTCCGGTTCATCCGCCGGATCGGGTAGAGCGAAGCGAGGATCGCGAGAGCGAGCGCTCCCGCCGGGCAGAGCCAGAGCCAGGGTCCGGCCGTCCTCTCCGGCAAATCGAGCCCCGAGAGCCCCTCGAGCGCGCGGACGATGACGGGAGTGATGGCCGCCCCGAGCGCGGTCCCGAGGATGCCGCCGAGGAGTCCAACGACTGCCGACTCGTAAAGGACCATGCCCGCGATCTGGGACCGGCTCGCTCCGAGCGCGCCGAGGAGGCCGAGCTCCTTGGTCCGCTCCAGGGCCGAGAGCAGGAGCCCGTTCAGCACGCCGAGCCCCGCCAGAGCCGCGGTCAACCCGAGGATGATGTCGAACAGGCGGAAGTCGCGGTCGATGTCGTCGAGGTGGACCTGGAGCATGTCGGCGCCGGTGACGAAGCGCAGCGGAGTGACGTTCGGCCATTGCACGCGGACCGCGGTCAGCACGACTTCGGGATCCGCCCCTCTCTCGAGCACGACCGCGCACTCGTCGATCGAGCCGGCGTCGAGGCAGAAGGCGTTGCGGACGAAGTCCTCCCCCACCACGCCGTAGAGGCGTTCGTCGGGCTGCGGGAAATAGCCGTAGGAGTCCGAGATCGCCAGGACCTCGAGATCCTGCACCGACCCGCGGGCGTTCGCGACGTGCACGCGGTCGCCGATCGAGTACGAGAGGTGCCGCGCCAGGCGCCTCGAGAGGATCACGCCCGTGCCGCGCGCAATCCCCGCTGCGACGGCGGGGTCTTCTCGGCACGGACCGTAGCGCGCGAGCTCGGACGCGCTCATGCCGAGCAGCAGGAACGGAACGTAGGTGCGCGCGCTGCCGCTCTCGATCGCCAGGACGCCTGGATAGCGCTCGAGCTGGCGGCGCAGATCCTCGAGCGGAACGCTCGGCAGCCCGCCGACATACGCCTTGTCGACCAGCGCTTCCTGGGCCCAGACTTCGATCTCGCCCCGCAGGCTCGCCGTCATCCCCTTGAGGCCCGTGAACGCCGCCGCGACGAGCGCGATCGCGGCCGTCGAGACGCCGATTCGCGCACGCCCCTCGCGGATCGAGCGCGCGGCGAGCCGTCCGGACAGCGGCGAGAAACGCTGGAGAGGCCGCGCGACGGCGCTCGAGATCAGTCCCAGGGCCGAGGGCATCATCATGGGGACCACGACGAGCATGGCGAGGATCCCGACGCCGGCGAGCACGGCGCCGACCAGGACGCCCTGCACCTCCCCCACGACGGGCACGATGACGAAGTAGAGCCCGGGCAAGAGGATCACGAGCAGCACCGCCGCGAAGGTGTGGAATCCGCGCGAGAGCGCGCGCGACTCGAGGACCTCCTCGCCGCGCAGGACGGCGACCGGGCTGCTGCCGCGCGCCCGCAACAGGGGGTAGATCGATCCAATGAGCGCGACGCCGACGCCGAGGCCCGTGAGCGAGAGGACCGCCACCCAAGGGACGACGAAAGTCCAGATGTGATGGCCCGTCCCCAGCGTCGTGATGCCGAGGAGGAGGAGCCCGCGCGCCATCACGAGTCCCCCGGAGAGACCGAGAACGGCGGCGAGGCCCGAGATCGCCAGCGCCTCGGCCAGGAAGATCCGCGCGACCTGCCCGCGCGTGCAGCCGAGCGCGTGGAGGGTCGCGACCTCGCGCACGCGCTCCACGAGGCCCATGGAGAGCGTGTGGAAGATCACGTACAGCCCGAGGACGAGCGCCAGGAGCCCCGCCATGCGCACGCCGTTCCGGAACGCCCGCTCGTCGGCCGCGGCGCCGATCAGGACGCTCTTGTTGAGCTCGTAGCTGAAGCTCGCGGCCAGGCTCGACCGCAACCGCTCGATGTCGACGCGAGGATCCTGCCTCACCCAGTACGAGGGCTCGATCGACACGCCGGCGAAGAGCTCGAGTCCCGCGGCGTAGTCGATGACAGCGACCATGCCCTGCGAGCGGCGCCCGAGCTTCTCGTACGCGAGGATCCCCGAGACCCGGAAGACGATCGGCACGGGCGGCAGCGCCGCGTCCTCCGACGGCTCCCGCTTGCGGCGCACGCCGTCGATGCAATCCTCCGTCGTCGGGAGCGAAGGGCGAGCGAGGTACACGAGGTCCCGCGGCTTGAGGGACAGCTCGTCCGCCAGTTTCTCGCCGACGAGGACCTCGCGCACGGTCGAGGTGGGATCGATCGGCGAACCCACGGACACCCGCAGGGCGTCCATGCCCGACAGCGAACTCGCTTCGAGAGCGACCAGACGGACGATCGGCGAACCGTCCGCCGTTTCGGCCAGGCGGCCGGCGGGAGCCTGCCCCTTCCCCTTGCGGCCGCGGCGGATCTGGACGTCGTTCTGGAAGAAGGCCGACACTCCCGCGACGCCGGGAGTCGCCACCAGATCGGCCCTGGCGTCCGCGAGTCCGCGAGCCGGCCGGACCTCGAGCGCCGGCTTCCAGTCCGCGAGCCCGGGCAGCGAGAGCCCGAGCACCGTGTTGTGATCGAGCGTGAACACCCCGACCGAGACCGCGATCCCCAGAGCCACGCCGAATGCGGAGAACAGCGTGCGCGTGCGCCGCTGGAGGAGGCTGCGCCGGGCGATCGTCGGGACGAGCCTCATCAGATCCGCAGAGCCGCGAGCGCGGCGTGGATGTCCTCGACTGCGATCGAGGGCCCGCGGAGGACGGGCTCGGGCGCCAGCTCGCCGTCGACTAGGAACATCACGCGGTCGGCGAAGGCCGCGTCGCGCGGGTTGTGCGTGACGAGGAGCACGGCGCGGCGGTCCTCGTCGGCGCAGCGGCGCAGGATCGCCATGACCTCGGCGCCAGCCTTCTGCGAGAGATTGCCGGTCGGCTCGTCGGCCAGGAGCAGCGGCTGACCACCCGCGAGAGCGCGCGCGATCGAGACGCGCTGCATCTCGCCGCCGGAGAGCTGGTGCGGGAAGCTCGAGGCCTTCGAAGCGATCCCGAGGCGGTCGAGGATCGACTCGAGCCGGGCCGATTCGAGCTCCGGGCGCCTTCCCGCGATCGCGATCGGGAGGCCTACGTTCTCGAGGACCGTCAGGTTCGGGAGCAGGTTGAAGAACTGGAACACGTACCCGACCGTGTCGCGGCGCTGGCGCGTGCGCGCGGCTTCGGTGAGTGCCGAAAGGTCCTTGCCGCCGAGCTCGACCTTGCCGCCGGAGGGCCGATCGAGGCCCGAGAGCAGGTGCAGGAGCGTCGTCTTGCCCGATCCGGAGGGGCCCATGACGCACACGAACTCCGCGGGGGCGATTTCGAGGGTCACGCCGCGCAGGACCGGGACCTTCACGCCGTCGGCCTCGTAGAAACGGTAGACGCCGGTGGCGCTGGCGATGGGCGGATTCACGGGGTCCTTGGAACCTTGGGGATTGCTCATGGTTCCGGATCAGCTCTCCAGGGCTTTCGCCCGATTCCACGAGGCCACGATCTCCTCGAGCGCGTGCTCGCGCATCGGCCGTGGCAGGTTTTCTTCGACGGCGCGGAACCGCGACTCGAAGCGGCGCAGCGCCCCGCGCAGGACGGTTTCGGGCTCGAGCCCGAGATAGCCGGCGAGGAACGCGGCCGCGAGGAGGACGTCCCCGATCTCGTGCTCGACGCGCTCGCGCTGCGCGGGAGTCGCAGCCGCCTTCGCATCGCGCGCGAGGCCGCTCGCCTCGAGCTCGGCGGTGAGCTCCGCCTGCTCCTCGGTGAGCTTCGCGACGGCTCCGGCCACGCTCTCCCACCGGAAACCGGCCGAGACGGCCTTGCTCCACACGCGTCCGGCGCGCTGGAGCGCGGGGAGCGAGACGGGCAGGCCGGCGAGAGCGCTGGCGTCCTGCGCCTTCTCGGCGCGCTCGCCCTGCTTGACGGCCTCCCAGCTCTTCAGGGCCTCGTCGGCGGAGGTCGCGTTCACGTCGCCGAAGACGTGCGGGTGGCGACGCACGAGCTTGTCGGAAACAGCCTGTGCCGCGCGCGCGAGATCGAAGCGGCCCTCTTCCTGCGCGATGCGGCAGATGAGCGCCACGACCATGAGCACGTCGCCGGCCTCCTCGGCGGCATGAGCGTCATCGTCGCGCTCGATCGCCTCGAGAGCTTCGTGGGCTTCCTCGATGAGGTACGGCGCCATCGTCCGCAGCGTCTGCTTCCGGTCCCAAGGACAGCCGTCGGGGTCGCGGAGGCGGTCGACGACGCCGAGGAGTCGCGCGAAGGCGACGACGCGCGGGTCGTCGAGCCGCGCGGGCGCGGGGGGGCGTGCTGCACCGTGAGCAGGAGGCTGCATGCATCCAGGATGCAGCCTGGCGAGGCGTCGCGGAAGCGCCGCGCCGAAAAGCTGGGCGCGGCATCCGCCCCATCGCGGATGCCGCGCCCTGGAAGCTCCGTCGGCCCCCCGGTCGACGGAGCTCGGTCGAAGCCTATTTCGGCGCTTCTTCCTTCCCATCGGACTTGGCGCGGCTCTCCTCGCGCTCCTTGCGTTCGCGTTCCCTCTCCTTCTGGTGCGCATCAAAGGCCCTCTTCGCGCCCTCGTCGCACTCGCGCAGTACGGTCACCAGGTTCGCGACCGAAGTCCCGGAGCCGCCGAGAACGAGCGCGTTCGTGTTGCCGACGGCGATGATCTGCTGCGTGACCGTGTCCGAGAGCAGGCCGCGCAGCGAATTCGAGAGCGTGCGCACGTCCGTCGAGGGCAGCTCGATCATGGTCGTGACCAGCACGGCCGGATGGCGCGCGTAGAGCCCGATGTTCGCTACCGGCACGTACTGCGCGAGATCGGAGAGCGAGCGATTGCCGTTGCGGAGGTGTGCGAGGTTGTGGACGGCGAGCAGGCGCGGCTCGTGGTCGGAGAGCACCTCGAGGACGTGCTGGTTGTGCGCGAGGACGTTCTCCACGAAGGCGTAGACCTCGCTCGCGGGGACGTCGACGCTGCGGTTCAGCCCGGTCGGCGAGGCCTTCAGCGCCTGGCAGGTGTTCTCGGTGATCAAGAGCGTCTGCCCCGTGACGCGCGAGAACTCGTCCAGGAGTTTCTCGAGGCTCATCTCCTCCCCCGGAGCGATCTGGATCTTCAGCCCCGCGCTCGGGGTCGGGAAGGGATCCGCCCCGGCCACGCTCGACGCGGGGCCCACGGCCATTCGGACGGGTTGGTGAGCCGACGCGGACGCGCAGCCGGCGGCGGGAACGAACGCTGCGATCATCGAAACGAGCATGGCGATCCTCATGGCGGTTCCATCGAGCCTCTTCGGGGTCGACGCGGACCGGAACGACCGCGTCGGGCCCGGTGGACGAGGACCCGGACGGGATCTTCCAGGAGGAAATGAACGGATCCCGGCACGAGGACCGGGATCCGAGGAATGAGGCTAGCCGCGGAAGCGCCGGGCTACTTCGCCGAGGCGACCTTCGGGGTCAGCTCCTGGAAGAGGATCGTCCGAGTCAGCTTGGACGGCTTCCCGTCCTTCGAAGGCAGCACGTCGACTGCCTCGCCGTCGATTTCGGCCCACCCGCACGACATCGTCTGGATCGGCGCGCTGCGCTGCTTCGGCGTAAGCTCGAGTCCGCGGCCGTGCCATAGCCAGACCCGCCGCGCGTCGAGCGTGCCATAGTTGGCCGCGCGTGCCGCCGGCTCGCCCGCGTCGGCAACCACGATGTCGGTCGGGACCCATCCCGAGCCGGGCAGGAAGAACTCGACCCAGCAGCGGTAGCTGGGGTCGTATTCGGTGTCCTCCTTGTCCGCCTTGAGGCGGTAGCCGTACTGCATCCGGGCCGGAATCCCCTGCTGGCGCGCCGCCGCGATGAACAGCGAGTGCAGGTCCGTGCAGCATCCGCCGCCGTTCTCGAGGCAGTCCTCGGCGGCGCCGCGGCCGCAGCTGGGCTTCGTGGCGTCCTTCGAGTAGTGATCAGCCACGTTTGCGACCGCATCGAGGAGCTTCACGACCTTGCGACTGAGATTCTTCTCGCCAGCGCAAGCTTTCGCGGCGAGCTCGCTCACCCTCGCGTCGGCGGTCATCAGAGGAGCGTCGGGCTTCGTCTCGGAATAGAAGAGCTTGGACTGCAGCTCCTGGCCCGCGTAAGCGGCGAGGTCGTACTTCGGAGACTCGCGCAAGACTGTCGTCTCGACGACGACCTTCGGGCTCCCCCCGCCCTTGGTCGTCACGACGACCATGTCGGCGTCGCACTCAGCCTGGTGCACGAGGGACCAGCCCTCCGGCGCTTCTACCACGCGCCTATCGAGCACGTGCTGCCATGTGCCGTCGGCCGGGATCGGCACCCAGAGGCGCACTTCCTTCGCGGTCTCCGGCACGTCGGCCAGCATGACGGTTTGCCGGATGCGGTAGGTGCGCGTCTCCGCGATCTTCGGAGCGGGCGACGCCTCGTCGACGACCGCCGGGAGCGGCGTCGAGGTGGAAGCAACCATCGAAAGGAGGCCGTGCGCCAGCATGCAGCCAAGCGATGCGATCATGACTCTTCTCGGGGGGATCGGATTTCGTCCGGAGTCTCGTGCGAGTGCGCCCCCGTGAACGACCAAGGGGGGCAGGCTGAAGTCTATTCTGATCCAGGGATGCCGGGCAGTTTGGGTCCGGATTCTCGCCCGGAGCCCGAGACCCGAGGGGGGCCATGCTCCCTCGACCCGTAGCGTGCGGGGTCGGCGATGCCCGCCTCGGCGAAGCCCCGCAGGCGCAGCCGGCACGCGTCGCAGCGACCGCAGGCATCGACCCGCTCCCCCCTGGCGACCGGATCATAGCAGCTGTGCGTCAGGGCAAAGTCCACTCCGAGCTCGACCCCGCGGCGCACGATGCCCCCCTTCGACATCCGGAGGAGCGGCGCGCGGATCTCGAACCGCTCGCCGCGCTCGGCTCCGGCGACCGTGGCGACGCGCGCAAGGCGTTCGAATGCTTCCAGGAACTTCGGCCGGCAGTCGGGGTAGCCCGAGTAGTCGACCGCATTGACGCCGAGGAAGAGATCGCGCGCGCCGATCACCTCGGCCCAGCCGAGCGCGACGGCGAGGAAGACGGTGTTGCGCGCCGGCACGTAGGTCGGCGGGATCCCGGAGGAAGCCTCAATCCGCCGATCCTTGGGCACCTCGATCGCGTCCGTCAGCGCCGATCCCCCGATCGCGGTGAGATCGATCCGAACGACTCGGTGCTCGACCGCGCCGAGGGAACGCGCGACGCGCGCCGCGGCGTCGAGCTCGATCCGGTGGCGCTGGCCGTAGTCGAAGGAGAGCGCGAAGCGCTCGAACCCGGCCGCGCGGGCCTCGGCGAGCGCCACGGCGGAATCCATGCCGCCCGAGACGAGGCACACGGCGCGTCGGGCCGTTCCGGGTTTCATGGCGCGCAGAGACTATCCCCGCCGCCGAATCCCCGCTAACGCCGCCCATGGGATCTCGTCCGGCACGCGCACCCCTCACCCGGAGGACCACCATGATCGCCCGAGCCGTCGTCGCCTCGTTCCTGACCCTCGCCCTCGTCCCCCAGTCGGCTTCGCCCGCTGAGACCAAGGCTCCCCCGCGCCCCGCGGCGTTCGCGCCGGAGAGCACGGGCCTCTACGAGGAGCACATCTTCTTCGCGGTCCTCGAGGGCCTCTACCACGACGGCGTGTCGAACGAGGTCGTCGACCGGATCATCGTCAAGGACGAGGTGAGCGGATACCCCGCCAACTTCGTGTGGGCCTGCCCCGCGTGCATGCCAGCCTACAACGCCTTCGTCGTGTATCGCGCCCGCCCCACCTTCGTCGGCGAGAAGGTCCCCCGCGACACGTTCGGACCCGGGCTCGCGCCTGCCAAGGTCGAGCGGCTGACCGCGGTCGACCTCCCCGTCGCACAGGCCGCGCTGGAGGAACTGATCGCGAGCTGGATGGATCGGCGCATGGAGAGCCTGCGCCTGACCGACGGCGAGCGCTCGCAGTGGCGGATCGAGATGGAGGAGCGCCGCAAGCTGGGAATGTCCTTCCTCAACGCGTACCGGAAGAACCTCGGCGGCTCCTACGCCTCCATGAAGACCTGCCCGATCTGCGAAGGCGCCAACTGAACGAGAGACGTCCGGCTTGTCACGCCCGAACGAGGGCCTAGAGTAGGAGCCCCCGAACCCCGGAAGACCCTTCCCGAAGGCGGCTCTCTCGTGCCCGAAACGACAAAGGAACAAATCCTCGACGCCCTGCGGCAGGTCCAGGATCCCGATCTCCACCGCGACATCGTGTCGCTGGGGTTCATCACGCAGACCGCGATCTGCGACGGTCACGTCAAGGTGACGATCAACCTGACGACGCCGGCGTGCCCGGTGAAGGACCAGATGAAGAAGCAGGCCGAGGACCTGCTCAGGAAGCTTCCGGGAGTCACCGCGGTGACGGTCGACATGACGGCGGTCGTCAAGGCGCAGGAAGGCCCGCCGCGCGTGATCGCCCCCGACATCAAGCACATCGTCGCCGTGTCGAGCGGCAAGGGCGGCGTCGGCAAGAGCACCGTGGCGGTGAATCTCGCTTGCGCGCTGGCGAAGACCGGCGCGGCGGTCGGCCTCCTCGACTGCGACGTCTACGGTCCCGACATCCCGATGATGATGGGCATCTCGGGCGAGCCCGAGGTCGCGATGGGGCCGAACGGGCCCGAAGACCGCCGCCTCAAGCCCAAGACGCGCCACGGGGTCAAGACGATGTCGATCGGCTACCTCCTCGAGGAGGACAAGCCCGTCGTGTGGCGCGGCCCGATGGTGCACAAGCTCATCGAGCAGTTCCTCTCGCAGGTTCAGTGGGGCGCGCTCGACTACCTGATCGTGGACATGCCCCCCGGCACGGGCGACGCGCAGCTCTCGCTGGCGCAGCTCGTCCCGCTCTCGGGCTGCGTGCTCGTGACGACGCCGCAAGCCGTCTCGACCTACGACGTCGCCAAGGCGATCGCGATGTTCCGCCAGGTCAAGGTCGACATCCTCGGGATCGTCGAGAACATGGCCGGCTATGCGATCGAGGGCAAGATCGACGGCGCACGCGAAGGCACGAAGGTGTCGCTCGCGACCGGCGGCAAGCCGACCGAGCTCGTGACGGACTCCGAGGGACGATTCCGGACGGTCGTGGACGTGTTCGGGAAGGGCGGAGCCGAGCGGCTCGCCAAGCGCTACGAGTTCCCCGTGCTCGGCCAGGTGCCGCTGAATCCCGTCGTGCGCGTCGGCGGCGACGCCGGCGACCCGGTCGTCGTCTCGGACCCGACTTCGCTCATCGCCCTGCGCTTCGGCGAGGTCGCGGGCAAGATGGCCGCGCGCCTCGCGGTGAAGTCGATGCAGTCGCTGCCTATTTTGGCGTAGGGCGCCGACGCTCTCACTCGACCGGGAGGACCGTGTCGTAGTACCCGATGAACATCTCCTCGAAGGTCTGAGGCCCCCACCTCACGGTCGCTTTCGGATCCGGGTTGTTCGGGTTGCCGCTCGAGTTGTCGAAGTGCCCGATGCACTCGAGCTTCGTCCCGGCCGGCAGGAACATCGGATCGGGGAGGAGATAGGACTCCTGCCAGGCGAAGTCGTAGTGCGCGAAGAGCAGCTCCTTCGTCTCGCCGCCCGGCAGGTGGGCCACGAACTGGAAGTCCTTCCCCCGCTTGTGCATGTGCGGGAAGAGACCGACCAGACCCACGTCGTCCTTGATCGTGCTCGTCGCGCGCACCTCATGGTTCGCCGCGCCCGCGGGGATCACGAAGTCCTCCTCGATCACGGAGCTCGTGACGACCTCGAACTCGGGCGGCTCCCCGGCGAAGACCATCGCCAGGCTCGAGCGATCGCGGCGCTCCTTGCCGTTCGGCGTGTAGTGCAACTGGAAAACGAGCGAGGCGCCCGCGGGCAGACGCTTGGCGTAGCCCTTCGGATACACCGAAGGCGTGTCGCCGGGCACGTACACGGCCAGATACGACCTTTCGTCGATACCCCCGCTCGGCTCCTGGAGGGCGACGAGCACGTGGTGCACGACGTCCGTCGCCCCGGGCTTGACCTCGAGCGCCTGGATCCAGCGATCCTCGGGGTACGCCGTCTCCACCGCGAAGTGCTGGTACTCGACGACGCCCTCGCGGGGCACCGCGTAGCCCTCCTCGGGGAGAGGCTTCCTGTCGTGCAGGTCTACCTGGGGCGTGAACACGACGTCCGGCTTGCCGATCGACCAGCCCTCCGGCCACTTCGCGGGCTCGGGATCCTCGGCCGGGTTGCCGCGCGGCATGCCTTCGGCGATCCAGCGCAGCAGGGTCTCCTTTTCGGCCGGCCGGAGCCTGCGCTCGTTCACGAACACTCCATCGAAGCGCGCGTCGGCGTTCCAGGGCGGCATGATCCCGTCCTCCAGCACGGCCGCGATCATCTTGGCGCGGCCCTTCACGTCCTCGTAGGTCTGCAGCGCGAAGGGACCGACCTGACCGGGCCGGTGGCAGGCCTCGCAGCGCGCGCGCAGGATCGGTGCGACGTCGTGCGAGTACGTAGGGACGGTCGGGATCTCGCTCGCCGGCAGCAGCGTGAGGAGACAACCGGGTGCCGGCGTCGCCGCCACGGCGGGCTCCTCGCCCTGGAGCACGGCTTGGAGAGCCAGCACCAGGTAGTTCTGCGTCGGCTCGGGGCGCGCAGCGCCGAGGGAGTACTGATCGTCGACCGCGCCGCGGTAGCGGAGCCGCCCGCGTCCGTCGAAGACCAGCGTCTCGGTCGTGGTGCGCACGCCCAGGCGGCGCGCCAGCTCCTGGCGAGCGTCCCGGAAGACGGGGTACTCGCGGCCGAACTCGGCCGATTCGTCCGCGATCTCGTCCGGCGAGTCCTGCACGCTGGAATCGAGCCCGACGAAGCGCACGCCGCGCGCGGCGAACTCGGTCGCCAGGCGCTGGAGCCGGGGCGCGAGCTTGCCGGCGATGGGGCAGCCGACCTCGGTCATGCACAAGACCACGATTTCGCCCTGCGCGAATCCCGGCACGAGCTCGCCCAGCGTCGCCACGGAGCCGTCGAGGCGCCGGAGCTCGGTCGAGCGTAGCTCGGCGGGCTCGGGAGCGTCCCGTACCGTCGCGGAGACGCGATCCGGCGCCTCGCAGGCCTGGGCCAGGGCAGGAAGACAGAGCACGAACGGCAGGGAGAGAACGTGAGGGATCATGGTGCGAAGTGCGGATCGGGAGAAAGGCGTTCGGGAGTGAGAACGTAGCAGGCCGCGCGCTGCGAAGAGCCGCGCCTCCTATTCCCTCCTACTTCAACAGCCGCAGGGCGAAGGGGAAGCGGTACGCGACGCCCTTGCTCGCCTGGACGGCGCCCACGATGGTGAAGATGAAGTGCGCCAGGATGAGCAGCGGCATGAGAAAGACGCCGATCAGCACGAACATGAGCAGGAAGCACACCACGTAGCCGATCGCCATCGTGATGCACCAGTTCAGGACCTCCTTGCCCTGGTCGTCGACGAAGCGGCTCGAGTCCTTTTTCACGAGCCAGAGGATCAGCGGCCCGATGAAGCCGGTGACGAGCGCGAGGATGTAGAGCAGCATCCCCATGTTCGTGTCGTCCTTGGTCGGGGTCGCGAGGGACGAAGCGGGCGGCGCGGGATCGGGCATCGGAGGAACTCCTTCGAACTGGGAATGGTCCGCGGACCGGGAAGAGCGGCCAGGAAGCGATGGAGAGCTTAAGCTTCCCGGTAGAATCGCGGCGAGTGGAATCGACCTTGCGGCTTCCGGAGGCGATCGAAGTCCTCGGAAGGACGCCCGCGGCGATCGCGGGAATGCTCTCCGGCCTGGGCCAGGCCTGGACGCACGCGAACTACGGCGAAGCGACCTTCAGCCCCTTCGACGTCGTCGGCCATCTGATCCACGGCGAGAAAACCGATTGGATCCCCCGGCTGCGGATCATCCTCGAGCACGGGGAGGGCAGGCCCTTCGATCCATTCGACCGCTTCGCGCAGACCGAGGCGAGCCGAGGTAAGACGATGCAGAACCTCCTCGACGAGTTCGCACGACTGCGGGCGGAGAACCTCTCGATCCTCCGCGCGCTCCGGCTGACCGAGGCACAGCTCTCGCGGACCGGGATGCACCCCGCGCTCGGCCGCGTCACCGCGAGCGAGCTCATCGCGACCTGGGTCGTCCACGACCTGAACCACCTGAAGCAGATCGCGAAAGCCATGTCGCACCAGTACCGCGACCTCGTCGGGCCCTGGCGCGAGTACCTGCCGATCCTGACGCGACCGTAGCGAGCCGGTGGACGGCTACTTCGGCGGCGTGGGCGGGCTTGGATTCCTCGCAGGCGACATCTCCGCCATCTCCCAGAACCGGAGGAACTCCGGCGGCAGCTCCTCGCACTCGTGCGGGACGTCGGGGAGATCCGGACCCTCGAAGTCCTCGAGCACGCTGAATTTCCCGTCCTCGCGCCGGATCCGGATACGCACGCGCTCGCGGCCGTACGGAGCCTGCTCGATGAGGTGATTGATCACCTCGGCGGTCTTCACGGGATCCTCGAGAACAAGGCTCAACCGCGCGCCGAGGCGGGCGCACATCAATTCGAATTCGTCGTCGAACGGCTCGACCTCGACCATCAGGTTGTCTCGTGAGCGGCCGGTGACCTTGACATGACCCGCTTCGAGCGTCTCGTACTCGCGCATCGCCTCCGACAGCATCTCGTTCACTCGCAGGCGCTGCTCCGAGTCGAGCGCAAACGCTTCCGCCCGCGCCGCGTCGAGTTGCGCGGCAAACGCGTGCTCGCGCTCGGCGAGCCTGGCCCCCTGAGACTCCGCCTGGGCTGCCTGATAACGCCCGGCGAGAACGAAGGCGAGCAGGAACGGGATCAGGAGAACCGCGATCAAGATCAAGGCGGCGGCGCCGACGAACCACGGCCACACCGGGCGCTTGCGAGGCCCGCCCGCATCCGCCGCGGAGACCCCGGCTGCCGCCGACGCGAACACGGGCGGGCCCGCCGCGATGCGGTCCACCTCCGTCTTCACCTGGCTGACGTGCTGGTAGCGGAGCTCGGGCTCCTTCTCGAGTGTCTTCACGACCACGTCGTCGAGCCGCACGTCGATCTCGACCTTCTTGGACGGCGCGGCGAAACGTCCGACGGGGAGCTCGCCGGTCAGGAGCTCGTAGAACACGACGCCGAGCGAGTAGATGTCCGCGCGGTGATCGACTTCCGAAGGCCTCTCCCACTGCTCGGGCGCCATGTAGTAGGGCGTCCCCATCACTTGCTCCGCCTTCGTCAGCGGGTCGGGCCCGGCGCCGAGCCGGAGGATCTTCGCCAGGCCGAAGTCGAGGATCTTGACCGTCCCCTTCCGTCCGACGAGCACGTTCTCGGGCTTGATGTCGCGGTGGACGACGCCCTCGTCGTGCGCGTACTGGAGCGCGTCGCACATCTGCGCGACGATCGACATCGCCTCGCGCGGGCCGATCGTCTTCGCGCGCAGCATCTGGCGCAGGTTCGCGCCCTCGACGAGCTCCATCACGAGGTAGTACCACGGTCCCGCGCGGCCGACGTCGTACACGTGCACGATGCTCGGGTGAGCGAGCTTCGCGAGCGTCTTCGCTTCACGCCCGAACCGGTCCGCGAACGCCGGATCCGCTCCCGCGTCGACCGTCAGCACCTTGAGCGCGACGTCCCGGTCGAGGCCCTTCTGCCGCGCGCGGTAGACGGCTCCCATGCCACCATGGCCGAGCACCTCGCCGATCTCGAGGTGCGGAAAATGCGGCGCGAGCTCCTCGCGCGTCGGCGGCGGCTTGCGCGTCGATTCCCCCTGACCGGTGTAGACGATGTCGCCGGCGCTCCCCTTCGACTCCATCCCGGCCTGGAGCAGGCAGCGCGGGCAGAGACCGCCGGGCGTCGAGCCAGGGGGGATCGCGGCGCCGCAGCGCGGGCAGGTTTTCGGTTCGGCCATGAGGTCGGGTTCCACCTCCCAGAACGGGGGTTGCGGTGAAAGGTTACGCCTCCGGAGGGATCTCGAGGGCGCGGAAGAGGTCCTGGATCTCCTCCTCGATCTCCTCCACCGTGGTCACCGTCTCGGCGATCTCGGAGCGGAGGGCGTCCCGGAAGCGATGGCGAATGCGGTGCGCGGCCACCTTGACCGCCCCCTCCGTGATCCCGAGGCGCGCGGCGATCTCGGACAGGGGAACGTCCCTGGAACGGCCTTGGAGCGCGGGCTTGAGCGCCTCGAAGAGCTCCTTCTTGCCCGTCGCGGCGTACTCCCTCTCGACACGGGCGAGCGAGAGATCGAGCAGCGCGAGAGCCCACTGCCGCTCGAAGAGCCGTTCGGGCGTGAGATCGTGTCCCGGATCGACGCGGTAGCGTTCGTCGGCGACGTCGAAGTCGATCGAGATCGGCGCCACGCCTCCGCCGCGCTTGCGCGCCGAAGCGCGCCCGTGCTCGTCGGAGAGCCAATTCAGCATCGAGGCGAGCAGGTACGAGCGAAAGCGCCCGCGGGCGGGGTCGAGGCTCCCGAGGTCGGCTTTCTCGAGGAAGCGGGCGAAGAAACCCTGAACGAGATCGCGCGCGTCCTCCGCATCGTGACCGCGGCGGCGCACGAAGGCGTAGAGCGGATACCACGTGCTGGCGCAGAGCGTTTCGAGCGCGGGACGCGAGAGGACGGGATCGGGGTTCGCGGCCGCGGCGAGGACGCTCCAGCGGGTCGTCAAGAAGCTCGAGCCGGGACGCGTGGGGAGCACGGGGAGATTGTAGAGGATCACTCGAGGATCCACGCCGCGGGTGGCCGCGGCCACCTCGTGCGAGCGCCCGGCGAAGGTGCGCGTCGAGAATCCCTAGAGCAGGCTCAGTCCTTCACCGCAGCCAGGATCGACCGCGTCGCGTGGCTCTTGTTCACGGTGTAGAAGTGCAGACCCGGCGCGCCGCCCTCGAGGAGACGGCGGCACTGCTTGATCGCGTGCTCGATCCCGGTCGCCATCACCAGCGCCGGGTCGTCCTGCACGCGCCGCAGCCGGAACGCGAGCTCGGGCGGGATCCTCGCGCCGCACATCTTCGTGAACCGCTCGATCTGCGCGACGTTCGTGATCGGCATGATCCCCGGCACGATCGGCACCGTGATCCCGGCCTTCCGCGCGCGGGCCACGAATGCGAAGTAGTCTTGATTGTCGAAGAAGAGCTGCGTGATCAGGAAGCCCGCGCCCTGCTCGACCTTGACCTTCGTCCACTTCATGTCGTCCTCGAGGCTCGTGGACTCGACATGACCCTCCGGATAGCACGCGCCGCCGATGTCGACCTTCCACCCGGCCTTGAGGAAGCCGGTCAGCTCCGTGGCATGCGAGAAGCCTCCGGGCACCGGCACGAAACCGGCACCGCCCACGCCCTCCGAGAGCTTCGGCGGATCGCCGCGAAGCGCGAGGATGTTCTCGATCCCCTTCGCGACCAGTCGATCGACGACCTGCGCGATCTCCCCTTCTGTCGATCCGACGCAGGTGAGGTGCGCCATCGTCGTGGTGCCGAGCTCCTCCTGGATCCTCGTCACGACCTCGACCGTGCGGTCGCGCGTGCTCCCGCCCGCGCCGGAGGTCACGGACACGAAGTCGGGATCGAGCGCCTCCTCGAGGTCCGCCACGGTCGCCATGAGTGCTCGCGCGCCCTCGTCGGTCTTCGGCGGGAAGAATTCGAAGCTGAACACGGGCTTTCCGCGCCCGTGGAGCTGGCTGATCCGGGTGCCGGCCCTCACAAAGGCTCCCGGATCACCTCGAAGCGCTCGCGGTAGCGCGCGGGCATCTCGAGGCTCTTCATCGTCGCGAGATCGACGCACACGGTCGTCATCCTGGCGTCGACGCAGACGGTGTCGTCCAGCCGGAACACGTAGCGGAGGCCGAGGGAGCTCCTCCCGAGCTGGAAACAGGTCACGCGCACCACCGGCCGGTCTCCGAAGCGCAGCGGGTGCGAGAAGTCGACCTCCGAGTGGACGAGCGGGAAGCCCAGCTTGTCGTCGCACAGGATGCGGTAGTACCGCTCGCCGACGTGGCGCTCCCACAGCTCCTCGAACACGTCGTGGAGGTAGTCGTAGATCCGCGGGAAGTAGGCGATCCCGGCCGGATCGACGTGCCCGAAGCGGACCTGGATGACGGTGGTGAAGGCGCTCAACGGAAAAGGTCGGGCCAGGTCTCGCGGCAGGAGGCGCAGATCATATCGGCGAGGCGCTCGTAGAGGCTCTCCCCTTCCACCGCGGTCGCGGCGGCCGGATCGCCGCAGTAGCCGCGCGTGGCGCCCGCCTTGCGGAAGCTCGTCACGCCGGCCTTCATCTTGTCGAGCAGGTCGATGCGCACGGGGGGGAGCGCGCGGCGCTCGCTCTCGCGGACCGCCTCGGGTTCGACGGCCATCACGAGGCTCGATTCGTAGCGCCCCGCGTGGCAGTCGCCGCCCCGGAACTCGTCGCCGAGCTTCTCCGCATTCGCGCGGCGCGTCACGTCGACGAAGAGGACCTGCGCGCCCTCGCGGGTTCGCTCGGGGTGGTCCATGGCCACGCCGCGGAGGACCTGGACGTGCTCGGGCTCGAGGTGCGCGTTCGAGAAGACGATCTGGCGGATCCCTTCGCGCTCGAGGGCGAGCACGAGGTCCTCGAGCAGCGCCCACAGCGTCCCGGGACGGAGCGTGACGCGCCCCGCGAAGCCCTCGGTCCAGTTCGTGAGCCCGTAGGCGAGCGGCGGGAGAACGATGGCGCGCGCACCGGCGGCGTCGAGCTTGCGCGCCGCGCGCAAGGCCTGCTCCCTGGCGATCGTGACGTCCGTGTCGAGCGGGAGGTGCGGCCCGTGCGGCTCCGTGCTGCCGATCGGAACGATCGCGATCGTGCGGGAATTGAAGAAGTCCTGCGCCTGCGGCCAAGTGAGCTTGGCGAGATCGGTCATCACGCCAGAATACGCATCCTCGCGGCGGGAAGCACCCACGGCGGCTACGCTCTCTGCCCTCGGCGGCCATGGAGATCCGACTGGCTCGATGCACGCTCCGGCCCTGGCGACGGGGCGACGAGGAGGCGCTGGTCCGCGGTGCGAACAACCGGGAGGTGTGGCGGAACCTCCGCGACGGCTTCCCGCATCCGTACACGCTCGCGGACGCGAACGCATGGATCGAACGCAGCGTGGGGGTCGAACCGCCACGCGGACTCGCGATCGAGGTGCGCGGCGAATCGCGCGGGTCGATCGGCGTGTTCCCGCTCGAGGACGTGCACCGGCGGACGGCGGAGATCGGCTACTGGCTGGCCCAGGAGGAATGGGGCCGCGGGATCATGACGGAAGCCGTGGCCGCGATGAGCGAGAGCGCGTTCCGCGAGATGGACGTCGTGAGGCTCCAGGCTGCGGTGTTCGAGTGGAATCCCGCGTCGATGCGCGTGCTGGAGAAATGCGGGTACGTGCTCGAGGGCTGGCTGCGGAAGAGCGTGTGGAAGGACGGGCAGCTGATCGATTCGGCGATGTACACGAGGCTGCGGAACTCCTGATCCGCGCAGCGCTGCCCGCGAATCCCCCATTCCGCCGAATCCCGATTAGGATGTTGCTCTCGACTGGCATCGATTCGGATTCACGGAGGAGGATTCCCCATGTTCGCGTTGTCTTGGCTCGCCATCGGTCTATTCACGTCGACGCCCGTTCCCGCCCAGCCGGTTCGCTCGGCGGTCACTCCGTCCCCGGCACTGCAACGCGGCCGGCAGGATCCAGCGCCGGCCCTCACGCCTGGCGCCGGAGGGACGATCGAGGCGCAAGCGGGCATCACGTCGCTGGGGTGTGCGCGCACCGTCCTCGACCAGGCGACCGCGATCTGCATCCAGGCCTCGTCCGTGCCCGGACTAGGCCAGCTCTATCCCCTGTCTCTCGCGCTCAACGTGGATGGATCGGGCAGGGTCGGCATGGGAACCACCTCGCCGATCGCGGGGCTGCACGTGAATGCCGATGATGGGATCCTCGCCACGGGCACCTTCGGCGTCGGGTCGCTTCCCATTGGGGGACCCGGCACGCGAATGCTGTGGCACCCGAGGAAGGCCGCTTTTCGGGCGGGAGAGGTCAACTCGGTCGTCTGGAACGACGCGTTCATCGGCGACCACAGCTTCGCGGCCGGCTTCAGTACCCGGGCGAGCGGCAACTACAGTGTCGCGCTCGGCAATGAGCCCGTCGCGCTCGGCGAATCCAGCACGTCGCTGGGCGACGGCACCACCGCGGCAGGAGCCTCCAGCACGGCCTTGGGCTTTTCCACGCAGGCGAACGGCGAAAGCAGCACTGCGATCGGAAGGACTACCATCGCGAACGGCTTCGCGAGCGTTTCGATGGGAGAAGCCACGACGGCGGGCGGCAGCCAGAGCGTCGCGATGGGATTGGCCACGCTCGCGGACAGCAGCGTCAGCACCGCGATGGGCCGGTACAACGTCGGCGGCGGCGATCCCCTCAACTGGGTGGACACCGATCCCCTGTTCGAGGTGGGAATCGGCACAGGTCTCGCCGCGCGCTCGAATGCGATGACGATCCTGAAGAGCGGCAACGTCGGCATCGGGACGGCCAACCCTCGGAATCCGCTCCACATCGCAGCCGCGGGGACGGATTCGGGCGGCATCCTGGGCTCTCCCCAGGTCGTCGCACGCTTGAGGCAGTCGACCCCCGGTCAGGCCAGCGCCATCGCGATCGACGCGCTCGGGGGCCAGGACTCGATCCTCTATCTGTCGGAAGCGGGTGCCGCGGTCTGGGACTTGCGCAACAAGTCCGCATCGAGCGACGACCTCACCATCAATC
>JBJXFB010000145.1:0-3018 GCA_046155895.1 Planctomycetota bacterium
CGGGAAGCTGAAGCGCGTGACCGTGAGCGGCGCGCCGCCCGTGGCGCTCGCCGACTGTCCCCCGGGATGGGCCGCGGCGACGTGGTCCCGCGACGGCTCGATCCTGATCGACTTGACCGAGAGCACGGAAGAAGAGGGCTGGTATCTGGTCGAGCCGGGCGCGAGCAGCGCCCGAAAGATCCGCGGCTTCCCGAAAGACCGCGAGATCGGACCCGACAAGGCGTTCCCGTCGTTCCTCCCCGACGGCCGCCATTTCCTCTTCACGCAGCCGAATGAGGGGAAGCCCTACCTGCAGCTCGGCTCGCTCGACACGGAGGAGACCCGGCGGCTCGCCGTCGCGGGCTCGATGGCGCAGTTCGTCAAGCCGGGCTACGTGCTCTACGTGCGCGACGGCGTCCTACTCGCGCACGCGTTCGACGTGCACGCGCTCGAGCTGACGGGCGAGGCGCTCGAGATCGAGCGCGGCGTCGACTTCTTCGCGCCGACGGGGCACGCCGGTTTCACGGCGTCCCAAGAGGGCACGCTCGTCTTGGAGAAGTTCGGCCCGGGCGCGGCTCTCAAGTGGTTCGATCGCGAGGGACGCGAAGTCGAAACCGTGCTCCCGCCCGATCAGCACGTGGAACAGTTCGACCTGGCGCCGGACGGGAAGCACGTCGTGTACTGCCAGCGGGACGGCCGCGACGGGACGACGGACCTCTGGCTCCTCGACCTCGACCGGAAGGTCCCGTCGCGGCTCACCTCGGCACCGCGCGGCGAGTATTCGCCGTGCTTTGATCCGTCGGGGAAGCGCATCGCGTTCGACGCGGATTGGAAGGGGCCGCCGAACGTGTATCTCATGGAACTCGCGAGCGCGACGTCGCGGGAGCTCGTGCCGTTCGACCGCCACGTGCAGCGGCCGGGCAGCTTCACGCCGGACGGCGCGGCCCTGCTCTACAGCGCGAACTCGAGCGCGCGCGACGCGGACGTCTGGGTCGTCGACATCGCGAGCGGGGATCGGCGCGAGTTTCTCGCGACGGAGTTTCGTGAGAGCCAGCCCGGGATTTCACCGGACGGGCGCCACGTGGCCTTCACTTCGAACGCCTCGGGCCGGTCCGAGGTCTATCTCGTGCCGTTCGCGGACGGGAGCGACCGCCTGCGGCTCTCCTCGAACGGAGGGGTCGAGCCGCAGTGGAGCGCCGGCGGGAAGGAGCTCTTCTTCGAGTCCCTCGACGACGCGATCCTCTCCGTCGCGATCGACGTCGACGGCGAGGGGCGCGTACGGGCGGATCGGCCGAAGGTCCTGATCCGGTTCGCGGAGGGCGCGCTGCAGGACTGGCGCGTCACGCGGGACGGCCAGCGCTTCCTCGTCACGCTCCGGGACGCGGAAGACGCGTCGGCGGCCGACGACGTCCTCGTCGACTGGCCACGGCTCCTCGCGAAAGAAGAACGATGAAGCTCTCCCCGGGACGGACGCTCGCGCACTACGAGATCCTCGGCCCCCTCGGCGCGGGCGCGATGGGCGAGGTTTATCGCGCGAAGGACTCGAAGCTCGGCCGCGAGGTCGCGATCAAGGTCTTGCCGGAACACTTCGCCGACGACCCGGAACGCTTGAAGCGCTTCGAGCGCGAGGCGAAAACGCTGGCCTCGCTCAACCACCCGAACGTCGCGCAGATCTTCGGCGTGGACCAAGTCGCCGACATGGGCTTCCTCGTCCTCGAGCTCGAGCCGGGCGAGTCGCTCGAGGATCGATTGAAGCGCGGCCCGCTCGCCGTGGACGAGACGATCGACGTCTGCCGCCAGATCGCGGAAGGCCTCGAAGCCGCGCACGAAGCGGGCGTGATCCACCGCGATCTCAAGCCCGCGAACGTGCGCCTCACGCCGGACGGCAAAGTGAAGGTGCTCGACTTCGGTCTCGCGAAGCCCGCGAACGAGAGCGCAGGCGGCTCCTCGACCGACAGCGTGCTCACGACGGAAGCCGGCCGCCTCCTCGGCACGCCGACCTACATGGCGCCCGAGCAGGCGCGCGGCAAGTCGATCGACAAGCGCGTCGACATCTGGGCGTTCGGCTGCGTGATGTACGAGTGCCTCACGGGGAAGCGCGCCTTCGACGGCGAGACGCTGACCGACGTGCTGGCGATCGTGCTGCACGAGGAGATGGACGCCTCGAAGTTGCCCGTCAGCCTTCCCTCGGGCGTTCGCGACTTGCTCGTGCGCTGCCTGGCGAAGGACCCGCGCCAGCGGCTGCGCGACATCGGCGACGCTCGGCTCGCGCTCGAACGATCGGGCGTCTTCGAGGAGCGAGTCGGCGACGAGAGGGGCGCGCGCATCTCGGCGCTCGGTCGCTCGCTCCCCTGGAGCGCCTGCGCGCTGCTCGGGATCGCGCTCGTACTCGTCTCGCTGCAGGCATTCGGCTTCATCGAGTTGTGGTCGTCGAGAGCCGTCGCGCCCGCCTCCGCGCAGGGCGCGTTGCACGTCAGTCTCACGTTGCCTCCCGGCGACGAAGTGGGAAACATCCGGGAACGCCCCATCGCGATCTCGCCTGACGGCACGCTCGTGGTGTACGTCGGCCTGCGTGACAATCGGGCGCAGCTTTACCTCCGTCCACTGGGCCAGTCCGAACCCAGTCCCATCGCCGGCACGGAGGGCGCGAAGAGCCCGTTCTTCTCGCCCGACGGCCGCTGGGTCGGCTTCTTCGCGCAGGGGAAGCTGAAGAAGGTGACGGTCGGCGGCACGGCGCTTCAGGTGCTCGCGGACGCGCCCTTCGCGCGCGGCGGCTGCTGGGGCGCGGATGACACGCTCTACTTCGCGCCGACGAACGTGTCCGGACTCTGGAAGGTCAGAGCGTCCGGAGGTGCGGCGACGGAACTGACCCGGCTCGACCGCGCATCCGGCGAGATCAGTCATCGATGGCCCCACGTCCTGCCCGACGGGCAAGCGCTTCTGTACTCGATCTGGACCGGGCCCGGGCAGGACGAATGCCAAGTCGTCCGGCAATCGCTCTCGGCGGGCGGCGAACGGCACGGGCTCGTGCGAGGCGGC
>JBJXFB010000156.1:0-114242 GCA_046155895.1 Planctomycetota bacterium
CGGCTCGCGGTGCGAGAGAACGAACCTGGTTCCGTATTTCGCGGTCAGCCGCCCCGCGTGTGCATCTCGAGGTGCGGATCGCGCCGCAACTCCGCGATCTGGACGAGCGGCGCGCGCTCGCGCTCACGCAAGCGATCCTCCGCGCCGCGATCGGTTCGCGCGAGCCAGGCTCCACGGAGGATCCCCGCGAGCTCGTCCCGGCTCGCCCCTCCCCGCAACGGCCCGCGCAGATCCGTGCCTGCCCGCGCGTAGAGGCAGCGGTACCACATCCCGTCGGCGGTGAGGCGGCTCCGATCGCAAGCTCCGCAGAAGGGGGAAGTCGTCGAGGCGATGATCCCGAACACGGTCCCGTCCGGCAGCAGGAAGCGCTCGGCCGGGGCCGACGTGTGCTCCTCGAGCGGGAGGATCGGGCCGTAGGCCGCCTTCAGCCGGGCGAGGATCTCCTCGCGCGTGACGACCTGCTCGATCGACCAGTGCGTCGCCCCGCCGACGTCCATGTACTCGATGAAGCGCACCTCCGCGCCCATGCCCTTGCCGAACTCGATCAGGGCGGCGATCTCGTCCTCGTTCTGGCCTCGCAGCAGGACGGAATCGATCTTGAGGCTGCGGAACCCCGCCCGCGAAGCGGATTCGATGCCCGAGAGCACCCGCGGAAGCTCGGCGCGGCGCGTGAGCGTTTCGAAACGACCGGGGTGGAGCGTGTCGAGGCTCACCGTGATGCGATGGAGACCCGCCTCCGCGAGATCGCGGGCGCAGTCGGCGAGCTCGATCCCGTTCGTCGTCAGGGCCAGGTCACGGATGGCGGGCTTCGAGGCGAGGAGTGCGACGAGACGCGACAGGTCCCGGCGGAGGAGCGGCTCGCCCCCGGTGAGCCTCACCCTCTCGACGCCGACGTCCGTGAAGGCGTCCACGAGCTCCGCGATCTCCTCGAACGAGAGGATGTCCTCGCGAGGGAGCCAGGCGTACTCCTTCTCGGGCATGCAGTAGCTGCAGCGCAGGTTGCAGCGGTCCGTAACCGAGATCCGGAGGTTCGAGAGGGGCCGGCCGTGCCGATCGAGGACGGTCATCGCGAGAAGTCCGCTACTCCGGCCCGCGGAGCGCCGCGTAGGTTCGCTCGGGCGTCGCTTCGCTCTCGCACGGATAGCCGCAAGCCTGCCAGCCGGGACGCACGACGCGCCCGGACATGTCGCGCTGGCCCAGGAACCCGTGGGCGAGATTCACGAGGTGCTCGTAGCCCTCGCTCTCGAGGAGCTCGCAGGCGTTTTGCGAGCGCATCCCGGACGCGCACCCCAGAACGAGGCGTGCGTCGGGGGGGAACCTCTTCCTCATCACCGCGACGAACTCGGCGTTGAGTGTCATGCGCCCCGATCGGTCGTACACCGCGAACGGGACGTTCCACGCGCCGGCCGCGTGTCCGGCCTCGAACTCCTCCACGGTGCGGACGTCCACGTACTTCCAGCCCTCCGGTCCTGCCAGCAGGGCCTTCGCTTCGGACGTTTCGAGGCTGCGGTAGCTCATCGCGGGCTCGGGGTTCGCCAAACAGTGTAGCGCCTGTAGCCTGTGAGCTCCCTCCGGGCTAGGAGCGACCCTCACGACGACCCCATGAGCCGACGCATTGGACCCCCGAGCCTCGCCGCGATTTTCCTGGGTTCCACCTGCCTCCTGCTGGCCACGTGCACGAGCGATCGATCGGCGCCTCCGAGCCTCGAGCTCGCCGCCGCGCCGACCGCGGCGGCGCCGCGCCACGATGTGATGGAGAGCGCGTTCTGCGCGGACTGCCATCCGGCGATCTACGCGGAGCACGAGCAGTCGACGCACGGGCGCGCGTTCAGCGACGAGGAGGTTCGCCTCGCGACGGCTCGCTTCAGCCACCAGGACTGCATCATCTGCCACACTCCCAGACCGATCTTCGAGACGGGTGTCGGCATGAACCCGATCCGCCGCCACTTCGGGCTGGAGGAGGGGAACACGTGCATGACCTGCCACTGGAAGCCGGACCGCGATTACACAGGCTTCTCGGGCGGCGCGGAGTGCGTGGGCGCCTTCGCGGAAGGCGCAGGAACGGTCGAAGCCTGCGCGTCCTGCCACCGCAACCACGGCACGCCCTACCAGTGGGAGAAGAACCCGAACGGCAAGGAGAGCGGACGGGATTGCATCGACTGCCACATGCAGCCCGTCGAGCGCGAGGTCGCGGTCGGCGGTCCCGTGCGGCGCGTCCGGACGCACCTCTTCCCCGCCTCGCGCAGCGAGAGCCAGGTAGCGCGCGCCTACGTCTACGACGCCCGCATCGAGGGCAACGTCGTCGTCGTCGAGATCGAGAACAAGGGCGCCGGCCACAACTTCCCGACCGAGCTCAAGCAGCGTTCGGTCGAATCGCTCGTCGTCGTGCGCGACCTCGAGGGCCGCGAGGTGGCGCGGTCGCGCATGGTCTTCCGCGACCCGTACAAGCGGCCCTACGGCCTCGAGCTGCCGGTGAACACCCAGATCCCCGGCGGCGAGACGCGCGAGCACCGCGTGCCGATCGGGACTTCGTCCGGGACGGTCGAGTGCGAGCTCTTCTTCAAACTCTACTTCCCGATCGAGGACCATCACCCCTCGCTCTCGCGGACTCTCGAGACGCGGCGCATCCCCTTCGACGGTTTGACTCCTTCGACGGAGGCCGTCGTCGGCGAGCCGGAGGTGGCCGTCTCGACGCCGGAGGGCATCACGCCGGAGCAGGCCGGGCCCGCGAACCTCGTCGATTACGCCCGTCCCCCGATCGGCACCGTCGCGGTCGAGATCCCGACGGGTGAGACGGAGGACGACGTTCGTCGCCTCGTCGAGCTCTTCCAGTTCCCCGTCCCGGAAGCGAACGCGAAGGCTCGCCACCGTCTCGTCGAGCTCGGTGCGAAGGCCGTGGCGGCGCTGATCGAGTCGCTGGGATCGTGGGACAACAAGACCTGGAACCAGGGGATGAACGTCCTCCAGGCGATCGGCGAGCCGGCGCGTCCGGCGGTCGTGCGCGCGCTCGACGACCCGAGGCTGTACGTGCGCCTCCACGCGCGCGAGCTGCTCGCTCGGACGGGCTGGACGGGGCCGGACGTCGCGAGCGCTCTCGAACGAGGTCTCGCGATGTCCACTGCGCTGGATCGGGCGAGCGCCGCGAGCGCGGTCGGGTCCCTGAAGATCGCGGATCAGGCGCCGACGCTGCGGCGGCTTCTCGGCGACGCCGATCCCGACGTCGTGCGCGCAGCCGGGCTGGCGTTGGCCGCGCTCGGAGAGAAAGGCGCCGTGCCCGAGATCTCGAGGGCCATGAAAGCCGCGCACTACCCCGAGACCCGTCGCGATCTCGCGTCCGCTCTCGCGAAGCTCGGATCCGCGGACGGGATCCCGGTCCTCCTCGCCGGGCTCGACTACCCGGACGATCTCGTCCGCGAGAGCTACTTCGAGGCTTATTTCCAGGCGACCGGCACGCACATGGGCTTCGATCCCCTGGCGCCGAGACCGGAGCGGCTCGAGATCCTCGCCTCGCTCCAGGCGGATTGGGCGAAGAGCGGAGGTCCGGGCCGGCTCGTCGCGCCCCAGCCGCTCGACCACGCGTCCGCCGCGCGGGCGCTGAAGCTCGTCGGGGACCTCGGGGGCAGCGATTTCGCGGGCTCGACGCCGGACAAGGACCTGGCGATGAAGGAGGAACTCGTCGCGATCGGCGAGGCGTCCGTGCCCGCGCTGCTCCAGGCCCTGAAGTGGGCGCCCGGCTTCGCCGACAAGCGCGCGGCGGCTTGCGAGTGCCTGGGGCGGATCGGGGACGAGCGCGCCGCGCCGACCCTCATCGCGACCCTGCGCGATCCGGTCATATCGGTCGCGGCCTGGGCCGCCTGGGCGCTCGAGCGCGTGCGCGATCCCTCGGCGGTGCCCGCGCTCCGGCGTTACGAGCAGAGGATCCGGTCGCTCGCCGCGACGGGACGCATCCACGAATCGGCCGGGCCCGTAGACGGGCTGCTCGTCCAAGCGAGCCGCGCGCGCTTCCTGCTCGGCGACGAGAGTGCCCGCGACTCCCTCGTGGGGCTGCTCCTGTCCGAGGACGAGTCCACCCGGCGCCTGGCGATCGAATCGCTCCTCGAACGGGATGGAGAGGATTACGGCTACGAGTTCGACGCCGATCTCGCTTCGCGACGTGCCGCCGTCGCCCGCTGGGCGGCCGGGAAGTAGCCGGGGTCAGGCGCGGACGCGGCGCTCGACGAGATCGATCAGGTCCCCGACGGTCTTCACGGCGCTCAAGTCCTCCTGGCCGAAGCGCACCGAGAACGTCTCCTGGAGGTCGATCACCATCTCGACCAGGACGAAGGACTCCTGCACGAGATCGAGGAGCGAGACGCCGTCGCCGATCTTGGAGACAGGCTTCTTCACGAACTTCGCGATCTCCCCGCGGATCGATTCCCGGCTCGTCATGGGTTCACTCACCGAACAGGGCCCGGAGGCGCTCCTCGTGCTCCTTCATCGTGTTCGCGTACACCTCGCGGTCGGCCGCGCGGAAGCGTTCGAGCGTCTGCTCGATCGTCTCGCGGCCGTACTCGGGCTCCAGCGACTCGAGCGCCTTCTTGACCCAGTCGATGTGCCAGAGCTCGTCCTGCATGATCTTCTCGAGCGTGCGCGCGATCGGGGGCTTCAGGTCGGGCGACTTCGCGTGGCGCGTGTACTGGTTGATGACGCGCCTCTCGAAGATCTGCGTGATCGCGAGCACTTCCATCAGGTTGGCGGGCATCCCGGCCGTGGAAGCGTACTGGTCCTGGTAGGCGTCGGCGAGCTTCAAGGGGGTGGCGCCGAGGTCGCGGATGCACTCGGTCCAGTACCAGGCGTGCTGCGCCTCGTCGGCGAAGTGCTTGGTCATGTCGATCTGGATCGGTCCGGGCCGGAGCGTGCGCGCCAGCTTGCCGAAGAAGAGCGAGCCGCTGATCTCGGAGGTGCGGTAGAAGCTCAAGAGCCAGAGCTCGTTCTCGTCGCGGCGCGGATCAGCTTGCGGCACGGGCGGTCTCCTTTCCCCAGCGCGTCTCGACCAGGCGTTGGCAGGTGTTCCGGATCAGCCGTCGCGGGTCGGGCGCGTGGTAGGAAGGCATCGTGCCCGCGAGCCGGTCGTTGCGCACGTCCTTGTGGAGGAACAGCTGGCGCGCGAAGGGCGCGACGCTCGCGAGGGCCTGGCGCACGATCGGCCCGCCGCAGTCCGCGACGCCCTCGACGAGCAGGTCGAACGCTTCGGCGTCGCAGTAGAGGGGCTTGAGGAGCCGGCGCGCGCGGAAGGTCGCGTCCTGATCGAAGACCTCGAAGGCGATGTCGAGGAGCTCGCCGAGCGTCGCGCTCTCGGCTTTCGTGTGCGCGACGTGGTGGATCGTGCGCGCCGGCGCGTCACGCAGGATCCGGTCCAGCCCCTCCGTGGCGAAATCGCCGGTGACGAAATAGGGAGTGACCTCCGGATCGCCAGGCAGGATCGAAAGAAGGCCGAAGAAGAGGAGCTTGAGCGTGTTGTGGATGCTGTTCTGCTGGCTCACGCTCCCGCTCTCGTCGTCGGCGATCACGGTGGCGACGCGGCCGATGCGCCAGGGAAGGCCGGGGAACTCGGCGTGGAGGAGCTCCTCGGAGGCCCACTTCGACCATTCGTAATGGTTCGAGAACCCGGGCGAGTCGTCGAGGCGGACCTCCTCGATCGGTCCGGAACGGAGACCGCAGGCGTACAGGCTGCTGACGAGGAGGAACGAGTCGAGTCCGGGGCAGCGCGCCGCGAGCTGCATCGCCTTGCGCGCTCCGCCGACGTTCACGTTCTCCGCGATCTCGCGCTCGACGTTGAACCGGATCACCGCGGCCGTGTGGACGATGGCACGGATACCGCGCGGATCGATCCGAGCGAAGGGTTCCGGGTCCGCGAGGTCCCCGAGCTGGATCTCGACTCGCCCGGCGTGCGGACCCAGGGAGGCCGAGATTCCCGAGCGAACCCAGAGGACGAGCCGTGCGTCCGTCTGCTCGAGGAGCCGCCGCGCCAGGCGCGCGCCGAGGTACCCGTCCGCTCCCGTGATCAGGATCTTGTCGGCGGCCATCGTCACTTCGCCTCGAGCTCCGGCCACGCGGTCGGGTCCGTGCCGAAGCGCGTCACGATCGCCAGGATCCAGCGCTCGATCCCGAACGCGATGCAACCCGAGAAAGCGTCCTCGCCGCTGCGGCGGATGCGGAAGGCCTCGCCGAAGTAGTTGCGGTGGAAGTTGCTGGATCCGATCGCCAGGCGGTCCTGGAAAACCATCTCGCGCTTCACCGGGTCCAGCTTCTGCGCGAGGTACTTCGGGTTCCTCGACGGATCGAAGAACGGGTCGGTCGCGTGCTTCCACTCGATCGGCAGGTCGATCCGCCGCCACAGGGCCTCGACGGCGGCTTCGCGCCGCGCGAGGAAGGCCTTGACCTCCTCGGAAGTCCCGATGCAGACGATCTCGCGCATCGAGAAGCTCCACTGCCTCTCGAGCGGCGCGTAGTGCGCTTCGCGCCGGAAGCAAGTCGCGCGCGTCGTGAGGTGGCGCGGCGCCGCGAGCGACTCGCCCTGGAACGCGACGTAGAAGTGGTAGCACGCGGCGGGCGTCAGCACGTCCCGGATGGGCGCCGCCTGCGTCAGTCGGATTTCGCCCTCGCGTGAGATCGGTTCGCCGCGCGCGAAGCGCTCGAGGTTCGACTTCTCGGGTTCGAGCGCGACCGGAAACGTGACGAGGTGCGCGAACGAGCGGAAGTAGTCGAGCTTCTCGAGCTCCCGCGCGGGGAGGAAGGTCGGGAACCGGTGCTCCGCGGCGCTCTCCGCCGCGGCCCAGGAGAGGAACAGACGTTCGAGACGGCGCTCGAGGTCGAGCAGGGGCTCGCTCAACGACGACTGCCCGTTCTCCATCCAGCGTAGGCCGGGGATGGAGTTCACGACGGAGCTCCCTCGAAAAAGTTCGCCCAGATCGCGTCGATGTCCTTGAAGACTCCCGGCTTCAGCTTCTCGACCTCGATGGGGCGGCCGCGGAGCTCCTCGAGGAAGAGGATCAGATCCATGATGTCGAGGGACTTCACGATCCTTCGCTCGAGGATCGGCGTGTCGTCCTGGATGTCGGCAGCACTCACCTTGCCGTTCGTGCGCACGACCCAGTCGCGGAGCTTCGCGCGGATCTCGACCTGGGTGCTCATGGCGCGGGCTCCGCTTCGATCATCCCGTGCTCGAGGAGGTAGCGCACGCAGGGGCCGGCGATCTCGCGGCGGAGCGCGACGCGCCCGGGGTGCTCGAAAGCGGTCCGCGCGTTCCCGTAGGGATCCTCCAGGCCGGCGTCGGCATAGACGTCGGGGTTCCAGTACTCCTTCCAGGTCGCGCGCAGGTACGCCACGAGGTATTCGGACACGGATCTCCGCGTCTCAGCGCCCCAGCGCGGCGCATGGCGTTCGAAGAGCTCGGCCGTGATCGCGCGGCCGAACGCGAGGTGCCGTGTCTCCTCGAGATGGTGGATCAAGTTGATGCGGCGCGCGATCGGCTCGAGGCGCTCGTCCTTCGACATGCGCAGGTTGTAGACGTCCACGATCTCCTCGAAGATCAGCACCTTCGCGAAGAAGAGGAAGTCCTCCTCGCCCTCGGCGTACTCGCGCGGGAACGCGACCTTGCGGTCGCGGTAGACCTTGCCCGCGTAGCGGCTGCAGAAGCCGCCGAAGTACACCATGTGCTTGTTCTCCTCGTCGAGGAAGTGGTGCAGGTAGGCGGAGTGGTCCTCGCCCCCCTTGGCGTACAGGCGCCGCGCGAGACCTTCGACCAGCGACTTCTCGCCGTGGATGTTCAGGCTGAAGAAGTTGACGGCCTCGAAGAAGGAGAGGCGCTTCCTCGCCGGCTCGTCGAGCGCGTCCCAGGTCCCCGTCCCGTGCAGCGAGACGAGCTCGGGGCTCGTGTACCAGCGCTCGCGGTCGAGCGTCTGCGGCCATTCGAGGTACTCGTACGGGTTGACGTACTTCTTCTCGGACGCCTCGCAGAGCTGCGCGGACAGTTGGGCCAGCGATTTCATGCTCCGCCGAGCCTCCGCAGCAGCGTGCACTGCCAGTTCATGCCGTAGCCGGCCATGGGCAGGAGCACGAGGTCGCCCGGCCGGAGAGCGCCTTCCTCCTCGAGAGCCCTCAGGTTGACGAGATTGTCGCCGCTGATCATGTGCGCCGCCTCGCCGATCGTGCGCATCGCGACGCGCTCCGCGGGGATGCCGAGGAGACGCGAGAGGATCTGCCAGGCCTTTCGGTTCGTGTTCTGCGTCGCCACCCACGCGAGGTCCTTCGACGTGATGCCCGAACGGGCGAGCGTCTCCTGGATCGCGCGGTGCGTGTAGTTGAAGAAGCTCCCCACCGTTTCGTCGTCGGAAGCCGCCGCCAGTGCCCCGTTCGTGATCTGGTGGCCGCCGACGTACTCGAACGCGCCTTCGTCGCGCGAGACGACGCACGCCGCCGCGCCGTCGGAGATCAGGTTGTAGGCCTGCTCGTAGAGCGCTCCCGGCGGGAACCGGTCCGAGGTGAGGCACAGGATGCGCGACATGGCCGGCTCCGCGACGATCATCGCGCGCGCCAGGCGCAGCGATCCGAGCATGCCCGTGCACGCCTGCTGCGAGATCCCGACGACGATCGCGTCGTCGAGGCGGAAATGCGCCTGCAGGCGGCTCGCGGGGAAGTCCATCAGGTGCTTGATGTCGCGCGTCTCGTCGAAGCGCCGCGGGTCGCCCGCGTTGGCGTTCTGCGGCAGACAGGTCGAGTAGAGGATCGCGTCGATCTTCCCCAGGCGATCCCGGACGGCCCCGACGGCGCGGATCGCCAGATCGAGGGACGACTCGTCCTCCGCGCAGCGGTGATGGAACGCGAAACCGGCCGAACGCAGCGTCGGGGCGGGCGAGAGGGTCCGTTCGTCCGCGACCGCCCGCTCGACGTCCTCCCGGACGCTTCCGAGCGCGTAGGCGATGTGGTCCAGGAAGACGCGCGTCACGAGGCGCTGACTCCGAAGCGAGGCCAGAAGCGCCCGGTGCGCGCCATGTACTTCCGGTACTCCTCTCCGAACTCGGAGGCTGCCAGGCGCCGCTCCTCGCGCGCCGCCGTCAGGTTGAGCGCGACGAGCGCGTAGACGAGCGCGAGGGCCGTCAGCACGTGCGGCAGCGCGAGCACGGTCCCGAGGAGGCAGAGGAGGAAGGAGGCGTAGAAAGGATGTCGCACGCGGCTGTACGCGCCCCAGGTGACGATGTGGCGCGGCGCGTCGTTGTCCTGGTGCCAGAGAGCGATCGGGATGCGGTGGGTGCCGAGGGTGAAGGCCATCAGCGCGATCGAACCGGCGCACAGGGGGACGGAGAGGACCTCCATCGCGATCGCGACCGCCTCCCTGGCCGGTTTCCAGCCCTCGAGCCGACCAGCGAGCGCGAACGAGACGAGGACGATGCCGAGCATGTACGGCGCGGCCGTGGCGAACCAGCGCGCGTTCTTCTTCCCGTCGCGACGGAAGAAGATCCACGGCAGGAGCGCGACGAAGCCGAGGTCGAGCAGGGCGAGCAGCAGAGATGCGCGGCTCATCGCGGGTTCCCCGGGCCTTCGAGCATACGGAGGACGTCGCGCCGGCGCACCTTTCCCGTGGTCGTGCGTGGCAGCTCGCGCGCGAAGACGTGGATCCGCGCGGGGCGCTTGAAGGCGGCGAGGACGCGTGCGCGCTCGGCGAAGTCCGCCTCGATCGCTTCGCGGAGCTTCTCGGTGTCCGTTCCTGCGCGCGCGAGCAGCGTCTCGGAGGGCACGGCGACGGCCTGGACTTCCTCCCCGGAGCCCGCGTCGCAACCGAGGACGCACACTTCCTTGATGAAGGGACTCGCCGCGAGCACGGCTTCGACTTCCTCGGGCTGCACTTTCTTGCCGGTCGGGAGGACGATCAGGCTCTTGAGCCTGCCGGTCACGTAGAGGTATCCGTCGTCGTCGATGCGCCCCAGATCGCCGGTGTGGAACCAGCCGTCGGGATCGATCACCTCGCGCGTCAGCTCGTCCTGCTCGTGGTAGCCGAGCATCACGTGCGGTCCCCGGACGAGGATCTCGCCGTCGGCGATCTTGACCTCCGTGCGCGGCAACGGAAGGCCGACGGAGCCCATGCGGGACAATCCCGGCAGGTTCGTCGCGATGACCGGGCTCGTCTCGGTGAGACCATAGCCCTCGAAGACGCGCAGGCCGAGACGCTCGAAGAACTCCGCGACGCCGCGCTCGAGGGGCGCTCCGCCCGAGTGGAAGGCCGCGAGGCGTCCGCCGAACGCGTCGAGGAGGCCCGCCGCGGGAGCATCCGCGCTCCCGATCTTGGCCTCGAGTCCGCGACGCAGCGCGCGAAGGAAGATGGGGACGGTCAGCATGCGCGTCGCGCGCCGCTCGCGCATGGCCTCGGCGATCTCGTCGGGGAAGAGCGATTCGCAGTAGGCGACCTGTCCGCCGGCGTTGAGGACGGAGAGGAGGCCGCAGGTGAGCTCGAACAGGTGGTTCAGCGGCAGCATCGAGAGGAAGACCTCGTCCTCCGAGAGATCGAAGGCGCGCTCGAAGCAGTCGGCCTGGAACGCGAGGCTCCCGTAGCTGATGCGGACGCCTTTCGGACGGCCGGTGGTGCCCGAGGTGTAGGCGATGACGGCGCAATCCTCGAGCGAAGGCTCGCGCTCGCGCGTGCCGGGACCGTGCTTCCAGGCGCTGATGGAAAGCAGGTCGGGGTGCTTCGGATCCTCCTGGAGCAGGACGACCTTCTCCACGGCCGGCGTGATGCGCGCGAGCTCGAGCGCGGTCTCGACGAAGCGATTCGAGGCAAAGAGGAGGCGCGGAGTGCAGTCGGCGAGGATGGGTCCGAGCTCATGGACCGTGAGCTTGGGATCGAGCGGAACGACGATCGCGCCGTTGCGGACCGCGCCGAGGAACGCGATCGCCCATTCGGGACGTGACTGCGAGAGGATCGCGACGCGATCGCCCCCGCCGATCGAGTTGCGGACGAGAAGACCGGAGACGCTGCGGACGCGCAGGCTCAATTCGGAGTAGGTGATCTCCGACCAGGCTCCGTTCTCGCGGATCGCGAGCGCGACGCGCCGGCCGGAAGCCTCGGCGCGATCCTCGAGGATCCGGTGGACGGTGCGCGCGCTCCCGGGAGAGGGGGGAGGAGGCATGCGAGTCGACGGGTGCCTCGCGCAAGGCTGGCACCCGGAAGCACTCTAAGTCGGTTCTCTCCCGAGGGCGAGCGGAAGCGCGTCCTAGTGCGGCGCCGGTCCGTCCGAGCTGAACATGTCGCGCAGCTTCAGCCAGGTCCCGTCGGCCTGCTTGCGGCGGATCTCGATGTACTTGCCACTCTCGTGGATCGTGTCCATCCCGGGCGGAGCGATCGCCATGCGGTACGTGCCGCGCACGTAGGCGACGTCGCAGCAGCCTCCGACCTCCGTGTCCTCGACTTCCATCGAGACGATCGGCGGGAAAGTGGCGAAGAACTCGTGGATCGCCTCGCGTCCGGAGATCGCGGGCATGTTCGGCGGCATGAGCATCGCGTCGGTCGTGTAGCCGGCCGCGGTCGCGGCCCAATCGGCCGCGCGCACGGCCTTCAGCCAGGCCGCGGAGTTGGCCGAGATCGCGGCGCGGTCAGCCTTCGAGAGGGAGGCCGTACACGCCTGGGGCTCGCAGCACTCCATGGACTTGCAGGCGGAGAGAGCGACGAGGGTGAGGACGGCGACGGCGCGGGATATGGCGAGGTTCATGATTCTTCTCCTTGCGCCGCATTCTTTCCCACGGAGCTTCGAAGTTCCAGTGTCAGCCGCGTCGCGCGGAGTGGGGCCATCGGTGTGATGCCCGGGCAGTCCGAGGTCCCCATCCTTCGACCCCCCGACTCGTGGCGGGGCGAGGACTCGTGCTCGCGCGTGGCCGGGCCGTGCTTCCACGAGCCGAGGAAGGCGATCGCCCATTCGCGCCGAGATCGAGGGAGGATCGCGATTCGGTCGCCGCCGCCGGTCGCGCTGCGGACGAGGAGACCAGAGCCGCTGCGGACGCGCGGGCTCGAGTCGGAGTAGGTGATCTCCCGCCACGCTCCGTTCTCGCGGCTCCCGTCCGAGGGCGAGCCGATGCAAGCGACTTACGGGCCGAGGTCCAGCGAGACGTCGGTGGTCGCGCCGTCGACGAGGACGATGTCCTTCGAGGCAACGCGCCCGGCCGGCATGCGCGCTTCGAGGCGGAAGCAGCCCGCGGGAAGGAGTTGCGACGTCGAATCGGAGCCGAGAGGGAGCTCGGATGTGAGGTGCGTGCCCGCCGCGGATGAACCCGTCAATTCCATCGTGAAGACCGCGGGCTGCGGCCACCCTTGAGGGGGGAAGAGCATGAGGTGGGCACGGTTGGCCCAGTACTCGAGCTCGTAGTTCATGCCCGCGAACTGTCGGCGGATGGCATCGCGGTCCGCGTCCACGACTGTACCTTTGAGGACGAGATGGAGCTTCGCGCCCCGTGGTAGTTCAGCCGAGATGACCGACTCTTTCTCTGCCGCGACGTGGACGATGACTTCGCGGCGCCCCCACGGTGCAGGCACCGAGAGGGTGCCGTGGAAGAAGTCCGTGGTAGGCGCCCCTTCGACGACCACGCGGTAGTCGCCTTCAGGAAGCTCGAACTTCTGCGGCCACGGGTTGTCGGAGAGAGGTTCTCTCCACACGAGGGGAGTGCCAGTCGTCGGATCCGCGATCAGGACCGAGAGGTTGGAGAAGAGCGGGCTGCCTTCGGGATCGAAGGCCGAGACGGAGATCCTCCCCATCGGTGCGTTCGCAGTCGCCGTCAAGGTGACCTCGACTCGCGTTGCTCCGGGATCGACGAGAACCTCCTGCGGTCGCCAGACCTGTGATCCGCCGATCAACCCGACCTGGTAGCTCCGTCCCTCGACGACCTCGAAGACGAATTCCTCTCCCGACTGCTTGGGTGGGAGCGAGGGCCGCCCGAGCTCTCCCAGGTGCGCTTCGCTCGCGACGGGAACCGCGAGTACGACCCATTCCTCCGGCCACGACTCCGGCAGGTTCAGCGCGGTCGGTTCGACGAGCCATGAGTTCGTGGACGTCTGGACGGGGCGTACGACGGTCGCGCCCTGGACATCCACGACGCGCACCGCGATGTGAGGGCGCTCGAGTACGAGCATCAGGTCCGTGCCGTCGCTCTGGACGGATACCGGCGTCAAGAGATGGGGGTAGTGCTGCGAACTCGTGCGCGCTCGAACCACGAAGCGGTCCGCGCGCAGACCACGTGCCTCGAAGGAGCCGTCGACAGAGGTCTGGGTCGTGACCCAGGAGCGGCCTCGACCTTCGCGAGCCACCACGCTCGCTTCAGGATCCCGAGCGACGAAGCTGCCCTCGGCGTCGTCGAGCTCGGCGAGGAAGATCAAGACCGACAGTCCGCCGGCCGGGCGCCCAGCCGAATCGCGGACGTGGCCGCGGACGATCCCCGGACCTCGTATGTGCAGATCGACGGGTTCCGAAGCCGCCGCGAAACGGATCTCGAGGCCCAGGATCGCGGCGGTGCCTGTCTCCGCCTCGGCCAGGACATCGAAGGTTCCTTCTCGCGGCAAGTGGAGTTCGAAAGAACCGTTCGCACGAGAGTTGGCGAGCCCGATCGAGGTGGTCGTCGAACTGCCCGGCTCCACAGCTCGAACCATTCCTTGCACTCCTCGCCCCTCCGGATCGATCAAACGACCGCGCGCCGTGAGACCGGAGATGGCGAGCACCTCGATCCCCGTCGAGGTTGGCGCGCCCGGAAGCATCACGTGCGCCATCCGCTGCTGGAATCCCTCCGAAACGACTCGCGTCCACAACCGGCTGTCGGGCTTCCCGCGCACGGATTCGACGGCGCTCCAGGGAATCGAGACTTCCGCCAGCCCCCGTTCGTCGGTCCGGGCCTCGGCGAGCACCGGCGGATCGCGGTCGAAGTGCGCAGACACTCCTACGACGACGGACACGCCAGGAACCGGAACCCCGTTTCCGAAGAGCGCCGTCCGAGTCGAGACCACGATGGGGAGGACGGGTTCGGGACCGTAGAGGACGGGTGCAGGTACCGTCGCGCGGTCGGATCCCTGACCGTCCGGATCGGTGGGAGCGATCGGCGACTCGTTCGACTCGGACGTCGACGGTTCGCTCGTCTCGGGAATCGAAGAATCTGGGGAGGAATCCCGACCGCGTTGGAGCAGCAACAGCCCGGCGACGAGCACTCCAAGGATCCCGGTCAGCAGAGCCCGGTAGTACATCGGGTCGCCACTGGAGCACGGACTGGGCGAGGTTTCGAGGATCCGCGCGAGGACGGAGTGCGACGCCGCCTACGCGTCGACCGCCGGCACGTAAGTCCTGCGCGCCCGGCTGCGTCTGCCCCCGTCGCGCCGAAGTAGATGCCGAATGACTCCTGCCTGATCGGAAAGCCGTTCACGGATTCGGAGACTCTTCTACCCTTCCACGTACGCCAGGCCCTTCTCCTCGACGGTCCACAGCCTTCGATCCAACGGGGTCGCATCGAGGAGCGGAATCAACCTGGTCACGACGTCGAGAACGTGCTGCTTGTCCTGCCACGCCACTCGCAAGACGATCAGGCCCGAAAAGTCCTCCGGAGGGTATTCGCGGATGTCAGCGAAGCCTCGATCGAGCGTGACGAGCGCCCGGCCTTCGACCTTCAAGACCGATGAGATCCGTGAATCGTCCGCGCCGCCGAGGCCTTCGTCCTCGGCGCTCGAGGCGTCATGGCCCGATCGACGGAGCAGATCGACGATCTCCTGGGGGAGGTTCTCGTCGACCTTGAACTTCATCCAATCGCGCCCGGCAGGAACGGAATCACTTGGTCCCGAGCGAGGTCGGCGGCATAGGCGATGGCCGCTTGGACGTCCTCTTTCCGGAGGGTCGGATAGCTCCGAAGGATCTCATCCGGCGTCGATCCCGCCGCCAGATTGTCGAGTACGACAGAGACCATGATCCGCGTGCCCTTGATGCACGCCTTTCCGTGGCAGACTTTCGGATCCGCCGTGATTCGGGACTTCCAGTCCATCGGTCGCAGGAGCCTACCTACTTCCGCGGCGCCCGCCTACGCGTCGACCGCCGGCACGTAGTCCTTCGCGCCCGGCTGCGTCTGACCCGTCGCGCGGACGTAGATGTCGAACAGCTTCTGCTCGATCGGGAAGCCGTACTTCCCGGTCTTCAATCGCCAGCCAGCGAACTTCGACAACATCTCGCGCATCCACTTCGGCCCCTCGGCCACGTGCTTGTCGTAGATTGCCGCGGTGTTGTTGTAGAGCCGCCACGTCTCGCGCACGTCATCCGGCAGCGGCGTGTTGTGCGAGTTGTACTTGTACTCGAAGCACTTGCCCCACTCGAAGAAGCCCTTGGGCGGGTTGTAGCCGAGCTTCACCGCCGCGTCGAAGTCCTCCGTGCCCGGGATCGGCCGGAACGGGTACACCTCGCTCCCCGCGATCGGGAAGCGGTGCTTCACCATCGCGGCCTGCTTCAGCGTCTCGATCATCGACTCGCGCGTCTCGCCCGGGTACCCGATGATCCAGAACGTCCCCGGCACGATGTTGCGCTTGGCGAGCTTCTCGATCGCCACCGGGATGTTCGGGATCCCGATCTCCTTCTTGATGCGCTTCTGCATCTCCTCGGTGCCCGTTTCGGCGCCGAGCCAGAGGAGGTGGCAACGCGATTCCTCCATCGCGTCCAGCGTTTCCTCCTTGTACCGCATGATCGTCTCGATCTCGATCGTGCCGTTCCAGTGGATCGGCACCTTCAGCTTCACGAGCTCCTCGCAGAACTCGCGCGTCCGCTTCTCCGCTACGCCCCAGTTCGCGTCCTGGAAGCGCAGCACGTCGAACTTGAACCGCTGCTGGAGCTCCGCGATCTCCTCGGCGAGCTGCTTGCCCGGAATCGCCTTCCATCTGCGGTTCGTGACGAGCGGCGAGCAGCAGAACGTGCACGGCTCGGGGCATCCGAAGCTCGAGAAGTGGCTGAAGCCGCGCGGCGGATTGTCGGGCGTCCAGTGGCCCGGCAACGGGAAGCGGTGCCGCACTTTCAGCTTCGTCGGCTGGACTTGCAGCTCGGCGTACTTCTCGTAGTCGAGCAGGTGCCAAGGCACCGGCTTGATCTTGTCGAACCCGACGACCTCGCGGTGCGCGGTGTAGACCGTGCGCCCCTCGCGCCGGATCGCGAGACCGGGAACCTGCGCGAGGTCGACGCCGTTGTCGAGCGCCTGCACGACCTCGTGGAAGGTGATCTCGCCCTGGCCGATGCCGACCGCGTCCGCGATGCCCGCGTCGAGGTACATCTCGGGGGTCACGCTCGGGAACCATCCGCCCCAGATGATCGGGAGCTTGGGGAACCGCTCGCGCACGGCGAGCGCGACGAGATAGCCGTCGTAGACCTGGTAGCCGAGGATGCACGAGCTCGCGAAGCAGAGAGCGCCGTCGCAGGCCTCCAGCACCTTGCGCTGGTAGTCCTCGTCGACCATCGCGTCGATCATCACGATCTCGTAGCCGTCCGCTGCGGGGCCGGTCGCGATCTGCAGGAGCTCGAGCGGCAGGAGGTCCGCGCTGAACGCCTCGCCGCGCGTCGGATCCGCCCGGTGGGGGAGGAAGAGGACGATCTTCTTCTTGTGGGAGATCACGGGGGCGTGAGTTTCGCGGTGGACGGCGGTCGGAGGAGGTTCGTGGGGCAGCTCGGTGGCTCCGACGGGACCTATCGACCGCGCGCGGCTGGATCCGAAACGGCCTTGGGTCCCACCGAGGGCCAGGGCGCGGAAACGGATCGAGGAGAGGATCGAGAGGAGACGAGGGGGCTAGCCGCAAAGTCTACCTGAACCCTTCCAGGCCGTGGCGCGGGCCTACTCGATCTCGGGGCATTCCCCCCCGCAGGCCTCATGGAAGGCCGGTCAGCAGTTCGCGAGCAGCGCGAGCACCTGTTCCTGCACATCCTCGACGGTGGACCCAGACGGGCGGCCCCGTCGATCGAGGCCCTGATTCCGTCCGATCCCGGACGGGCCCGTCGGCGGCGCCACGGTCTTTCCCGCGCGGCCCGCAGCCGCGGACGGGCCAGTCGCCGGCGCCGCAGTCTCCCTCGCGCGGCCTGCAACCGCGCGCCGTCCGGCCGGTCTGCACCCTGGGATGGACTCAGGGAAAGGAGGGACGGGCCACGCGCGCCAGCGCCGTGAGCCCGAAGGAAGCGTCCTCTACCGCGTCCTGCGCGAGCACCTCACGACCTTCTTCGCGGATGCCGACGAAGGCTTAGGCTCCGGGCTCCCGCGCTTCGTCCAGCGCGAGGTCCGTCGCTACCTCGACTGCGGCATCCTGGCTTGCGGCTTCGCGCGCGTGCACTGCTCGAACTGCAACAAGGACGAGCTCGTGGCCTTCTCCTGCAAGGGCCGTGGCTTCTGCCCGTCGTACCGGGCGATGGGCCGCGAAAAGACCTCCGCGAACGCTCGTGAACCACGGCCCCACGGCCTTCCGGTCCGCCAGAGCCACGACGGCGCCGCTCAGGGCGGGCGCCGGTTGATACGAAAACCTCCGACGGTCGTAGGCTGCCCTCAAAGTCATCCGTTTGGAATTCCTATCCTCTCACGGATCCTGACGGGGCCGGACGCCTCGGCGGACGCCCGCGACGTGCCTGTGATGCGGTTGCGCGTCGCCGACGCGGAGGAGACCGCCTACGCGTCGTTGCTGCGCGAGCTGCCGCCCGCCACGCCCGAGGAATTCCTTGCGCTCGTGTCGGAGGAAGCGCAGATCGATCTCACCGTGGCGCTCGGGACCGCCGTGCGGATCCCGCCGAGGGAGCGCGAACGGACGCTCGACCTGATCGCGCCGCAGATCGAGATCCTGTCCGAGGACGCGATCCGCGCGCTCGTCCCTTCGCTGCGCTGGATCGCGGTGACGTCCGAGCCCGGCGGCGGGCCGCCCGCGTGGCGCGGGTGGTTCCTCGAGCGCGAGCGGAAGAAGGCGGGGGAGAGGCCGAAGCTGCTGCTGCTGCGGACGGCGCCGCGGCGCGCGGCTCCGTAGTCAGGACACCCCGCGCGCCCGCAGCTGCAGGCACAGCTCCAGCGTCGCCTTGGCGTGCGCGGCGCGTGCGGCCTGCTCGTTCGAGTACCCGAACTCCTCCGCGATCGCCGGCCACGTCGCGCCGAGGTAGTTGCGCTGGACGACGATCTCCCGCTGCCGTTGATCGAGGCCGGCGACGCAGTCGTCGAGGATCCCGTTCTCTTCGCCCCGGGCCGCGAGGTCTTCGGGCCGGAGATCGGGCGATGAGGGGAGCGGGTCGAATCGCTTCGACTCGACGCCCGACCGCGAATCGTCTAGCGCCACCGCGCGCGCCGGATCGCGCTTCTGCGCGATGCGCAGCTTGGCCGCGTCACGGATGCGGTTCTCGGCCAGGCGCGAGAGCCAGTCGAGGAAGCGCGCCTCGTCGCGGACCTCGAACCGGTCGAAGCTCGCCAGCGCCTGGGCGAAGGTCTCCTGGACGATGTCGCCGGACTCCAGGAACTCCCGCAGGGGCTCGCCGAGCCGCACGCGGACGACGCCGCGCACCCGCGTGTAGTACCGCTCGAAGAGGCGGCCGAGGGCGTCCCGGTCCCCGCGCTGCGCCCGGCGGACGAGCTCGATCGACTCGCTGACGTCGACGCACTCCTCGGCCATGTCCCCATGGTAGTCGAAGTCCCGGGGCCGAACGGACTTGCAGTCCGTCGAGCGCGTGGAAGCGAGAAATCTCCGCGGGTGGGACGGGGCTTTTCTCTGCCTGGAGTGGATTCCCCCAGGAGACCCCCACTCATGAAGCGCCTGACGTTCGCCCTCTCGTTCTTCCTCCTCGCCCCGGCGCTCTCCCGAGCTCAGGGGACCCTGCAGACCTTCACAGACCAGATCGCCTTCGTGACGACGACCGGCGCGACGCTCGCGAGCGGGCCCTTGCCGAACCTCGGGTTCATCCCGTCCGGGCTGGTCGGCCTCGGCTCGATCCACGTCTTCGCGCCGGATTCGTCGGGAGCCCTCTTCGTCGGAACCGGCAACGCGCCCTCGCTCGGGACCGACCTGTACGGGCCGTTGCCGGGCAACGACATGGCGTTCGGCCTCGAGGACTTCACGGTCTACGTCGACACGCCGATCCACGCGCTCGGCTTCGAGATGGTCGAGCCGAACGCCACGATGCCGGAGTTCGGCGGCGCGCCGGTGAACTCGGTGTTCGAGGTGTCGCTGTACGACGGCGAGACCCTGATCGGCTCGTTCCTGTTCGACGCCCCGGACGACCAGCTGGCGTTCGTCGGGGTGTGGAGCCACGAGGCCTTCACGGACGCGAGGATCGTCGACACCACCGGCAACACCGACGACGAGTACTTCGGCCGGTTCTGGACGGGCACCACGCCGGCGCCGCAGGCCGTGTTCTCCGCGCGGGTCTCGACGGGCGTCTCTGTGCCGGGCGCGAGCGGCACGTTCACCTCGTTCCCCGGGAGCCCGGCGCAGGCCGCGGGGCGCACCGCGTTCCTCGGGCTCGGCAGCGCGGGGAGCTTCGGGATCTATTCGATCCCGCCCAACCCCATCATTCCGCCCAACCCCATCCAGCCGATCGCGACTCTCGCGACGACGATCCCCGGCGGCACGGGGACGTTCACCGGATTCACCGAGATCGCACTGGGCGCGTTCATCGGCACCGGCACCGACCAAGCGGGCGTGTACCTCTTCGACGAAGCCATCCCCGGCAATCCCGTCCGGCCGGTCGCGAGCCTCACGACGGCGATTCCCGGCGGCACGGGGACGTTCACCGGCTTCACCGAGCTCGCGCTGGGCGCCTTCATCGGCACCGGCGGCGGCCAAGAGGGCGTGTACCTCTTCGACACCACGATCCCGCCGAACCCGGTCATTCCCCCGAACCCCGTCCAGCCCGTCGCCAACATCTCGACGGCGATCCCCGGCGGCACGGGCACGTTCACCGGCTTCACTCAGCTTGCGCTGGGCGCCTTCATCGGCACCGGCAGCGGCCAAGAGGGCGTGTATCTCTTCGACACCGCGATCCCGCCCAACCCGGTCATTCCTCCGAACCCCGTCCAGCCGATCGCCAACCTGACGACGGCGATCCCCGGGGGCACGGGGACGTTCACCGGCTTCACCGAGCTCGCGCTGGGCGCGTTCATCGGCACCGGCACCGACCAGGCGGGCGTGTACGCCTTCGACACCGCGATCCCGCCCAACCCGATCATCCCTCCCAACCCGATCCTGCCGATCGCCGACTTCGCGACGCCGATCCCGGGCGGCATCGGGAGCTTCACGGGCTTCACGAGCGTGAGCAGGAGCGGCGCGCACACGGCGTTCCTAGGGCTCGGCAGCGACGGCCAGGCGGGCATCTACCTCGCCAGCGCGATCACGAAGGTCATCGCGGTCGGCGACCTCCTCGAATCGAAGACGGTCACCGGTCTGCGGCTCGGCCGCGACGGCTTGAACGGCGACGAGCTCGCGTTCACCGCCGAGTTCTCCGACGGCTCCGAAGGCGTCTTCGTCGTCCGGACGACGGGAGCCCACGACTTCGAAGGCTTCTTCGCGCCGGTCGACAACCTGCCGGTCGTCAACATGGTCAAGGCGGGACAGGCCATTCCGGTCCAGTTCACCCTGCACGGCGACCAGGGGCTCGCGATCTTCTCCGAAGGCTACCCGCTCTCCCAGGCGATCGACTGCGACAACGGCGCGCCGATCGACGGCATCGAGACGACCGTCAATGCCGGAGCGAGCAGCCTCGCGTACGACGCGACGACCGACCAGTACACGTACGTGTGGAAGACCCAGCGGACCTGGGCGAGCACGTGCCGGCGTCTCGTCCTCCAGCTGGACGACGGCACGACGCACGAAGCGCACTTCTCGTTCCGGTGACCGTGACGACCTGGATTCCCCAAGGAGACCTTCCCTTGCGACTGCTTCCCATCCACATGCTCCTGCTCGCCGGCCTGACGAGCCCGGTCTTCTCCCAGACGACCGAGGACGTGAAGACCCCCGCTCCGCCGGCGCCGCTGAAGACGGACGCGGTGACGTTCGATCGGCGAGCCTCCTCCGCTCCGCGGCCCAAGCCCGATCCCGAAATGGAGCAGGTGCCGTCGGCGTTCGGCCGGAGCCGGCGCCCGGTCGAGATGCGTCAGGTTGCGTTCGACGAGCCGGGTGACGGCGCGCTGTGGGCGCGCGGAACCAGCTACAAGCTCCGCTTCGACTCCAGCGGCGCGACCTACATGCCCCGGTTCGGCCCGCGCGCCGAGCGGAACCTGCCGGTCTCGTTCCGGCTCGCGGACGCGACGGCGGGAGGGGAGACGGTTCTCCTCGACGCATCCGCCCCGCCCTCGCGTCAGGGCGATTCGGTCGCCTTCGACCGCGGAGCGATCGTCGAACGCTACGACCTCGGTCTCGAGAACGTCGAGCAGCTCTTCGTCGTCGATGCGCCTCTCCCGTCCGGGGAACTCGTCCTGCACATCGCCGTCGAGAGCGAGCTCGATGCGACCGCGTCGGCCGCGGGCCTCGAGTTCCGCGGCGCGCCCGGCTTCGTCCGCTACGGTCGCGCGACCGCGATCGACGCGACCGGCGCGAGCTTCCCCGCCCCGACGTCGCTGGTGGACGGCGGCATCGAGATCCGCGTCCCCGAAGCCTTCCTGGCGACCGCGCGCTTCCCCCTGGTCGTCGACCCGGTCATCACCACGTTCCCGGTCGAGGACACCTTCGAGAACACCTATCAGCCCGACGTGGCCTTCAACGCCACCTCGAACCAGTACGCCGTCGTGTTCGAGATCCCGTTCAGCGGTCCCGACCCGGACGTCTACGTCGAGATCTGGAACACGGGCGGCTTCTTCCTCTACGCGCAGTGGATCGACTCGTCGTTCACGAGCTGGGCCAAGCCGCGCGTCGCGAGCCTGCCCCTGCACGACCAGTTCCTCGTCGTCGCCGAGGTGGGCACGGCCGGCTCCCGCACGATCTGGGGCCGCACGGTCACGTCCGCGGGCTTCAACTTCGGTCCGCAGTTCCAGATCAGCGGCACCGAGTCCGGCGAGAAGCTCAATCCCGACGTCGGCGGCGACCCCCATCCCGCCGGCCCGGTCTACTACAACGTGGTGTGGGAGCGCGTCTGGAGCGCGACGGATCACGACATCCACGCGCGCCTCGTCACCCCTTCGAGCACGCTCCTGACGGGGGGCACGATCCTGCTCGACAACACGAGCTTCACGCTCGACGCGTTGCCTGCGATCTCCCAGTCGAACGGAGGATCGGACTGGAGCATCGTCTGGCAGCGCGAAGTCAGCGTCAGCGACCACGACATCCACGGCGGGCGAATCCGCTGGAACGGCCAGATCTCGAACGTGCCGTTCACGATCGCGTCGACGATCTTCGACGAGACCGCGCCGTCCGTCTCGTCTCCGCTCGCGGACGGGCAGTACCTGGTGGCGAACCTCCACCTCTACCTCACGTTCCCGCCTCCCAACCACCGCGCCGTGTACGGTCGCCTGATGAGCGGGTCGACGGTGCTCCACGCCCTGGACCTGAACGACGCCGAGTCCCTCTACACGTCGACCCCCAACGCCCAGGATCACGCCAACATCGCCGTGGAATCGGACGGAAGCTCCTTCGTGGTCGCCTACTCGGAGCAGTACCAGACCAGCTCGACGGACTACGACATCTACGTGTCGACGTTCCGGCCGGTCGGCAACCGGCTCTTCGTGTCCGAGGTGCACCAGAACATGGCCTTCTCGTCGAGCCGCGAGGACCATCCTCGGCTCACATCGACCGCCTCGGGCGCGGGGGTGGCGGGCCGGTTCTTCGCGGTCTGGGACGACGCCGTGGGGGGAAGCCAGGCCAACAACACCGAAGGCGCGCTGTACGACCGCGGAGAGTTTGCGAACTTCTGCCACCCCACCTACGACGGCGTGATCGCCTGCCCGTGCGCGAACCCGGGCGTCGCGCAGATCCGCGGCTGCAACAACTCCGCGTCGACCGGCGGCTCGTACTTCACGGGGACCGGCGCCGCCTCGCTCGCGGGGGACACGCTGCACCTCACCGCGACCGGCCTGCGGCCGACCGCGACGGGGATCCTGCTGCAGGGCACGACGTTCAGCGCGACCGGCATCGTGTTCGGCCAGGGCGTTCGGTGCGTCGCGGGGTCGCTGAAGCGGCTCTACGTGAAGAGCGCCGTGGCGGGGACGATCGCCGTCCCGCAACCGGCGGATCTCACGGTCTCCGCGGCCTCCGCCGCGAAGGGCGACCCGCTCTCGGCGTCGGCCTCGCGCTACTACCTGCTCTACTACCGCGACCCGATCCTGCTCGGCGGCTGCCCGGCCACGAGCAACTTCAACGCGACGACCAGCGGGGCGGTCACTTGGAGGCCGTGAGGCGCCCCTGCATCTGGAGCGCCTCGCGGGAGACCGCGTCGGCGCCGGCGTGGTCGCCGCGGAACCTCAAGACAGAAGCCAGGCTCTCGAGGAGGCCCGCCACCATCTCGTGATCCCCGGGAGTCAACCGCCGCTGCATCTCCAGCCCCTCGCGGACGAACTCCTCGGCGCCGGCGAAGTCCTCCCGGACGAGGAGCAGGACGGCGAAGTTGTTCAGGGTCGTGGGGATGTCCGGGTGGCCGCCGGGGAACAGGCGCCTCTGCATGTCGAGCGCCTGGCGGTAGAGCGGCTCCGCGGCGTCGAGATCGCTGCGGCTGTGGGCCATCGCGGCCAGGTTGGCCATCGAGGTCGCGACGCGGGCGTGGTCGCCCGGGAACATGCGCTGCTGCATCTCGAGCCCCTCGCGGAACAGCGCTTCGCCGCCTTCGACGTCCCCGCGCCGGTAGAGCACCGAGGCGAGGTTGTTGAGGCTCGACGCCGTCTCGGGCGCGTCGCCGGGGAGGAGACGCCGCTGCATCTCGAGCGACCGGCGGTGGACCGGCTCGGCGCCGTCGAGATCGCCGCGCGCCTGGAGCACGTTCCCGAGCTGGTCGAGCGTCGTGGCCACGTCGGGATGGTCGCTGGGATACAGCCGCTGCAGCATCTCGAGCGCACGCCGACAGGAGTCTTCCGCGCCGTCGACGTCGCCGCGCGCCAGGATCACGACCGCGAGGTTTTCGAGGTTCAGGGCCACGGCGCGGTGATCTCCGGGCTGGAGACGCTCGTTCATCTCGAGCGCCTGGCGCATCAGCCGCTCGGCGCCCGCGAGGTCGCCGCGCAGGTGCAGCGTCGAGGCGAGGTTCCCGAGCGAGTTGGCGACCTCGGGATGATCCCCCGGGAAGAGCCGGCGGTTCATCTCGAGCGCTTCGCTGTAGAGTGATTCGGCGGCAGCGAGCTCGCCGCGCAGCTGAACGAGCTCGGCGAGACTGGTCACGTTCAAGGCGAGCTCGACGTGGTCCGCGGGGAAGAGCGCCCGCGCCTTCGCGAGCGCCTGCCGCAGGATGGGCTCCGCCGCGTCGTACTCCGCGACGTCGCGGTAGGCGTTCCCGATCAGGCGCATCAGGCGCAGCTCGGCCTCGGGAGCGGGGGCGAGCTCGCCGCGCTCGATCCGCGCCCAGGCCGCGTCCATCATCTCGCGCAGCATGGCGGTGTCGCGGCCGCGCGCGACCGACGGCGACACGCCGCCCAGCGTCTCCTCGAGGAAACTCGCGACCTTTTCGGCGCGGAAGGAGTTCGCGTCCGAGCTGGCCTTGAGCGAGAGGCTGACGATCAAGCCGACGACGAGGGCGATCGCAGCCGTCAGCAGCGCCCCCGACAGCGCCTTGTTGCGTTGCACCCACTTGCGGGCTTCGGCCCAGGTGCCCGTCTCGTGCGCGCGGACGACGCGGCCCTCGAGGTAGGCCGCCAGGTCCGCGGAGAGCGCCGCCATGTCGCCGTAGCGCGCGGGGAGGTCGCGCGCCATCGCCTTGCGGCAGATCGCAAGCAGCTCGGCGGGCGCGTCGGGCGCGAGCGCTTCGATCGGAGGCGGGGGGCCGGCGCGGACGCGCTCGAGGATCGCGCGGCCGCCGACGGACTCGCCCGGCCGGACGTAGGGCGTGCCGCCCGAGAGCAGGTGGTAGAGCATCGCGCCGACCGCGTAGACGTCGGAGCACGGGCCGACCTGGGCCAGCGAGCCCTCCGCCTGCTCGGGCGACATGTACGCCGGCGTGCCGACGACGTCGCCCTCGAGGGTCTCGAGCGGGGAGCTCGTCTCCTCGATCGCGCCGCTCGAAGCGCCGGGCCGCCCGTTCTCCCCAAGGACGCGCGCGAGCCCCCAGTCCATGACGTAGACCTCGCCGAAGCGGCCGACCATGACGTTGCCGGGCTTCAGGTCGCGGTGGAGGACGCCCTTGTGGTGCGCGTAGGCCATCGCCTCGCACACGCGGTGGAGGACGCCGAGCGCGCGCGTGCGGGTCCACTCGTCTTGCCCGTCGCGGACGAGGTCGAACACCTCGCGCAGCGTGCGGCCCTCGACGAGCTTCATCGTGAAGTACAGGCGGCCGTGGGAGTCGAGGCCGAGCTCGTGGACGGGCACGACGCCGGGGTGGTCGAGGCGTCCGGTGATCTGCGCCTCCTCGAGGAAGCGTCCGAGCCGCCGCAGCTCGCGCGGGAGGTCCGGGTCCTGCGGCGACGACTCGTCCGTCGCGGGCAGCACCTTCATCGCGAGGGCGCGCTGCAGATCGGCGTCCCACACGCGATGGATCGCGCCCATGCCGCCGCGCGCGATCTCTTCCTCGTACGCGTAGCGGCCCGTGGACTCGCCGCGAGCGGCGAGGCGCGCGACGACGTCGACGGGGGACGGATCGGGACGTCGGGCGGTGAGCGGGCCTTCGTGCATGGGCGCGCCCTAGGAACCGGAACGCGGGGTCGATTCTAGCGCGCTACGCCCGCCGAACGGGAATCCGGGCGTGCAGCTCGAAGTGCTCGAACCCGTGCGCGAACGGACGGCCGAGGAACGCTTCGAACATCGGTTGATCGTCCGGAACGTAGCCGCTCGCCGGCAGCCACGTCTTGAAGAGCCAGTCCAGGGCGCGCATCTCGTGGTCGACCCCGCCCCGGATCAGGACCTGCGCGACGCGCAGGGCCGGGAAATCGAAGCGGCCGATCTCGCCCTCGGCAACGACGCCGTCGACCTCCAGCGCGACGTCGTAGCGGCAGTCCTCGAGCGCGACGATCTCCGGGTCCTCCCACTGGTACCCGAGCCACTGGCCGTCGGCCAGGCCGCGCGCCTCGGCCCAGGCGATCAACCGCTCGAACGCCTCGCGGACGCCGTCGCCGCGGTACGGGTCGAGAACGCGGATGTAGGCGACGGTGCGCGGGGCGAGGTCGCGCATCTCGACCTCGAAACCGTCGGGGTTCTCTCCGGCGGGCAGTCGCGAGAGGTGATGATGTCCCCAGGCGTCGGTCGCGGCGGCCACGAGCTCCTCGCGCTTGGATTCGCGCCAGGACGCGAGATCGAACCGGCTCGGCGCCACGCCGTAGCGCTGCCGGCGAGCGCGGGCGTTCCGGGTGGCCGATCGGGCGCCGTCGTCATGGCCCAGCGCTTCGGCGGTGCGCTGAACTTGAATCTCCACTTCCATGCGCTCGTGACCGAGGGCGTCTGCTCGAGCCAGAGTCCGCTCGCGTCACCGATCTTCCATGGAGCTCCGCCGCTCACCGACCAGGATGTCGTCGCGGTCACCACCATCCTCCACCGCCGCATCCTGCGCTACCTCCGCCGGCTCGGCCGGCTCCCGCGTGATGAGCACGATGAGACGTCCCAGCCCAAGCCCGACGAGCCGCTGTTCGCCCAGCTCTGCGCGGCTTCGGTCCAGGGTCGCGTGGCACTGGGTCCGCAGAGCGGCACCGCGGTCGAGCGGATTGGCCGCCGCCGTGGCGATGACCGCCCGCTCTTCATGCCGGGCGAGTTGTGCTGCGACATCGAGCAGTTCTCCCTGCACGCCAAGGTCCTGATCGCGCCCGACGATCGCGAGGCGTTGGAGCGATTGTGCAGGTACATCGCCCGACCTCCGATCAAGGTCGAGCGTCTTTCGCTCGACCCCGACGGCCGCGTGATCCAAGCGCTGCGCCGCCACGGGCGCGACGGCACGTCGGCGATCGCCTTCGATCCGCTCGACTTCCTCTCGCGGCTGGATCCGAAACGGCGCGCGGGCACGTCGCGGGCCCGGGCGGGCAAACGGATCGAGGAGCGGATCGAGAGGAGACGAGGGGGCTCGCCGCCAGGTCTACCTGGAAGCTTCGAGGCCGTGGCTCGGGCATCCTCGAACTCGGGGCAATCCCACCCCAAGGCCTCGGGAGGCCAGCCCGCCGCTCGCTAGCAGCGCGATCGCCTTGCTCCCGCACACCCTCGAAGATGGATCCCAACGGGCGGCCCTGGAACTCCCTTCAGGAAGAGTCTCCACTCGATGGTGCTCGTTGGACTCATGGGACTCGCTCGCAGCACTCCCACTCGGGCGGGCGCACTCGTGGCGCTCGTGATCGCGGTCGGCCTCTGGCTGCGCGGCGTCGAAGCTCAGAAGATCCTGTGGCTCGACGAGCTGCACTCGGTCTGGGCCGCGCGCGGAAGCGGCGTGGCGGAGGTGATCGAGCGGGTGAGCGTCGACTTCCACCCCCCGCTCTACTTCCTCCTGCTCCACTGGATCGGGACGCTCGGCGTCACGGATCCCCACGCCCAGCGGTGGCTCTCGATCTTCTTCAGCTTGGCGTCCGTGGTCCCGCTGATCGGGATCCTCCGGTCGATCGGGTTCTCGCCCCTGGCGTGCGCCGTTGCGTGCGGCGTGTTCGCGACGTCCTCTTTCCAGATCAGCTTCGGCGCGGAGCTGCGCGCCTACTCAGGCCTCCAGTTGGCCGCGGTGACGATGGTCTGGGCGGCGTTCACCGACCGCGCCACGCCGAGGCTGTGCTCCGTCGCCTTCAGCGCCGCGCTCGGAATGACGGATGCACGGCAAGGCCTGGAGACCGACTCCACAAGATGGGGTTCAATGAGACCTCCGGGCCGAGTGTGAACGCATGCCTTCCACCGAGAAGCTCTGTGGTCGCACCGCGTGGGCCATGCTCCTGGGGTCCCTCGTCCTGGGCGCGTTCACCCTCGCGGACTACGGCCTCACCTTCGACGATCCCGCCCGTGCCCGCGCCGGGGATGACTGGCTGCGCTTCGTCGCCTCCTGGGACCCGAGCCACCTCCCGCGCGGGTTCATGGCCAACTACGGGGCGCTGTTCGACATGTTCGCGGCGGCGCTGGCGGGAGCGCTGCGCATTTGGCCGGGAATCGAGGACGACTACCTCGCCCGCCACGCGGCGGTGTTCATCGCCGGCTGGTTCGGCTGGCTCGGCACCTACCGCCTCGCAGGCCGTGTGGCGCCGCAGCCCGTGCCGCTCCTCGCCCTCGTCCTGCTGATGCTCACGCCGCGCTACTACGGCGCGTGCTTCAACAACCCCAAGGACATCCCCTTCGCGGCGAGCGCAGTGTGGGCGCTGTACGGCCTCGTGCGCTGGCTGCAGGAGCCGGGCCGCCGCTCCGCCATGCGCTTCGGGTTGCTGACCGCGCTGTGCGTCGCGACGAGACCCTTCGGCGTGTTGTTCCTCCCTCTGGGCCTGGGTGCATGGGTTCTCTGCCGCCGTCCCGGCGCGAGCCGCGTCGCCGATCCCGCCTGGTACCTGATCTCCTCGCTGTTGTGCTCGATCGCGCTGTGGCCGGTGCTCTGGGTTCGGCCTCCCTGGCACCTGGTCCAGTCCGTCATGGCCTACGGGGGGAGGCTGGCGGGTTCGAGCCACCTCTACCTCGGCGAGGTCGTGGGCTCGACCTCCCCGCCAGCCGGTTACGTCGCGGTGTGGACAGCGATCACGCTGCCCCTCGTCACGCTGCTCCTCTTCCTCTTCGGCGCGGTGGTCCTTTTTGCGCGCGGCCTGAGCGAGGGCCCGTGCCTGGGCTGGCGCAGGGCCCTGTGCCTTCCCTGCCTGCTGTGCCTGTGGATCCTGGTGCCGATGGTCGCTCCCGCGCTCCACGCGGTGAACCTGTACAGCGCGGTGCGGCACTTCCTGTTCCTGATGCCCGTGATCGCGGTGCTCGCCGGCGTCGGTCTCGGACGCGTGCTCACCCTGCGCGCGCGTTGGTTGCGCGCACTCCTGCTGACCCTGGTGGTCGTCGGTTGCGCCGACACCGTGCGCGAGCAGGTGCGACTCCATCCCTACCAGACGCTGTACTTCAGCCGGCTCGTCGGTGGGATCCGGGGGGCCGAGAAGGAGTTCGACGTGGCGCACTTCGGCGAGACCTACGAGGAGGCCTTCCGCTGGCTGGCGGAGCACCATCGTTCGGTCGGGACGGAGGAAACCCCGAGCGTGCACACGATCGGGGGGCACCTGACCTTCGACGAGCCCCAGCACTACGCACGTGTGCACGGGATGCAGTTGAACGGGCCCTCGTTCGAGTACTACATCAGCGAGGTGCGGCTCGGGCGCGAGGACCACTTCGCGGGCGAGGTGATCCATGTCATCGAGCGCGAGGGCGTCGCGCTCGCGGTGGTGAAACGCATCGAGCCCACGGCTTCGCCCGGCCTCGTCCAAGTGAACGCGCCGGCGCCAGGAGAGCCCGGTGCGCGCTGGCGCTCGTTCGAGGGGCGAAAGGGATTCTTCGACACCTCCGCGCTCGTCGAAGAGGGGGTCGGCACGGGGGACCTCGTCATGGCCGTGCGGATCCACTGGCCGCGCGACCAGGTCGTCCCGCTCTACTGGGGATACGTCGGCGCGGGAACCCTGCGCACGCCCGCCCGGGGCCCACCGCCCCAGGAGACGATCATCCGACTCACGCGCCTGATGCCTCCCCTGCAGTCCGCGCTCCTGCGTACCGACGTCGCGCTGCGCGCGGGTGTGAACGAGCTGCGCGTGGACCTCTCAGGAATCGACCTCTCGGCCGGGATCTACATCCATCATCCTGCGCCATGAGCGCAGCCTGAATCCGGGCCGGTCCCGTGCCGGCCAGCGGTCTGGAGCTGGGAAATAAATGCGATATCCAAGAGGGGCGTTTGGCCTCACTTGATGCTTGAATTGCAGAAGTGTCAGTTCGTCGGATCCGCGGGGAGCTAAAATATGGGCATTCCTACCTCCCCAGGAAAGGTCGGACCCATGGCGGTCTGACACGCCAGGCTCGGTGGCGGCCCTGGAGGACCGAGCCCCCTTCTCGATCCCAACCCCAAACACTCCTCCCCACGAAACACATGAAACTCTCACGATTCCTGCTTCCCGGACTGACTGCGATGTCGCTCCTCGGGTTTGCCCCGAGCGCGCTCGCCGACGGCCGCGAGCCCGGCAGCCTCCTGATCTTCCCCGAGTTCGACAACCGCGTCGGTGACGTCACGATGTTCACCGTCACGAACACGAACACGGACTTCAATCACGACCCCGCGACCAACCTGCCCAGGGGCACGGTCAAGGTTCACTTCATCTACATCGGGGTCGTCGACGCCTCGGGCAATCCGCTTCCCTGCCTGGAGGTCGACCGCGAGGTCACCCTCACCCCGGGCGACACATTCACGTTCCTGACGCGGAGCCACAATCCCCAGCAGCAGCAGGGGTTCATGTACGCCTACGCCAAGCACCCGACCTCGGGCGAGGCGGTCACCTTCAACGACCTGATCGGCAACGCGCTCTTCCTCAACGGGATCAACGCGATCGACTATTCGACCAACCCGATCTCACTGGAAGGGAAGACCGGCCACCTGAACAACACCGACGTCGACAGCGATGGCAACCGCGATCTGAACGATAGCGAGTACGACGAGCTCCCCGACGAGATCAAGATCCCGCGCTTCCTGGCGACGGGCGGGGTCCTCCGCAGCGAGCTGATCCTCCTCGGCCTCTCGGGCGGTGCGCGGTTCGACACGGTCATCGACCTCCTGGTCTACAACGACAACGAGGAAGTCTTCTCGGCCCAGCGCACGATCCGCTGCTGGGAACGAGTCGCGCTGGACGTCATCAGCAATGTGTTCACGCAGAGCTTCCTCGTGGGCACGAGCCACGCGGCCAACGAGCCGCTCGGCGCGACCGGCCGCGAATCGGGCTGGATCCATCTCGACGGGGGAGTGGCCTACTCCACGGTCGAGCAGATCCTGAACCCGGCGGTGTACGGGGTGCTCGTCGAGCGCGTCGCGCGCGGCGCGGGCGCGGCGGACCTGCCGTTCGAGTGCGGCGAGAACAGCGCAGGCTCGCTCTGGCCGAACGGTCCGCTGGGCGACGGCATCCTCGGCGACGGCTACTGATCTCGAGGTAGCCGCTCCCGAGGAGGGCTACGATCGCTACGGGCCGGAGAGGGTTCCCCTCTCCGGCCCGCTCTCTTTGCCGGCCAGGGAGATCGGCGTCGGGACACGTCTGCACTCCGGGCGATGGCCCGCCGTATGATGGCGCTTCATGTCCCTGGTCGACGTGCTGTTGTGGATGTCGGTCAGTGTCGCCCTGCCTGACGCCTATCGCGCCGCGCGGACGGGCATGCCCCATCTGGCGGCGTTCACGGTGCTCGTTCTCCTGGGCGTCGGGCTGGTTTTCGTGGCCGCCGCGTCCGAGAACGCTTGGGAGATCGCTGCGCGCGAGGACGGCCTCATCGAGTGGGCGACGGTGGCCGCGTTCGGCCTGACCCTCGCCCTGCACATCAAGATCCTCGTCACCACCCGATCGAGCGCGAAGCTCGTCGAGAAGCTCACGCGTGGCGCCATCGCGCTGTTTTGTTTCTTCGTCGCGGGCGAAGAGATCTCCTGGGGGCAGAGGCTGTTCGGCTTTCGTCCGCCCGAAATCTTCCTCGAGCGCAACTTCCAGCAGGAGCTCAATCTCCACAACGTGCTGATGAGCGAGTCGAGCGGGCTCGGCTTCGCGGTGGATTCGAAGCACGTGGTCGCGCTCATCGCGCTCGCGTTCGTGCTCGTGCTTCCGCGGCTGGTTCTGCACCCGCTGCTTGCCGGGGCCAGGGCGTTGGCTCCCGGCCGTTGGTTGTTGCCAGCGGGGCTCGCCGTCGTCGCCGCCGAGTTGAGCTATCCCGTCGACCTGTGCGGCGAGGGCGCCGAGCTCTTTCTCGGCCTGGTGCTGCTGGCGGCGGTCTCGGTGGAAGGCAGGTTCTCCCCCGTGCAGATCGGCGCGCTGCTGTTCGCGCCGATATTGTTCGGTTCGGTCGCGGCGCCGATCGTGTCGCGGGTGTTGTACGGTGCAGACGAGGCAGGCGTCCAGATCACCCGTGCCGAGCTCGAGCTGCTGCGCTCCGATCTGGATGTCGGCGCGCTGCCGAAGCTCGTCAACAGGGGCTCCGTCCACAAGCGCGTGTTCACCGCCGTGAACGACAAGTACCTGAACGTCGACGGACGCAGCTACCTGGAGGGACGCAACAGCCCTGCCAGCGCGCTCGACGGCCTGCGCAACGATCGGCGGGGCTACTTCCTCGATCCGTGGAACAACCCGATCTGGATCCATTGGGACAAGCAGAAGAAGCGCGCGGTGCTCTACTCCTTCGGCCCGAACCGCTTGCGCGACAGCAACTGGCGACGCAGCGACGAAAGCGCGGGTGACGACATCGCCGTCGTGTGGGTGCGCACCCGCACTGCGAAGGCGGCGGAAGACGCGGCCGAGGGAGCCCCGGCCATCCCCAACGGCGACAGCGACGGCCGTTAGGGGCCAGGCTGCCCTTCCTCCCGGTCGTGGGCCGGGCTTTCAGCTCGCATGGATCGCCGCAGTGAAGGCACGGGGAAGCGGAACGACCTGCCGATCGTGAGGATGCGACGGGCCTAGCCGGCGAGTCTGCCCCGCGGCTACGAGGGCCTGGCGCGGTGGTGCGGGGCGCGCCGACCCCGCGTCCGTTTCAGCCGCCCCCGCCCACAGGTGGAAAGCCGCTGCCGGGGATCACGGGCCCCGTCTCCCCGCCCTTCGGGATCCCCGGCTTGTAGGCCTCCTTGACCCACGCGCGCCAGGCCTCGTCGAACTCCGGGTAGTTCCACCCGAAGACTTCCTTGAAGGCCGTGCGGTGCCACTCGAGGAGGTTCGATCCGGTTGGGAGCCCCTTCTCGTCCTTGTTGCTCTTGATCTGGAAGATGAACTTCGCGAACTCCTCGGGCCTCTTCTGCAGGAGGAAGTCGACCATCGACCACGTCGTGAAGTGATCTGGGAGCTTGAGCTCGGCGTAGCTCTTGAGCCCCATGAGCTCCGCGAGGCGCGGCGCCTTGTTCTCCGAGAGGAGCTTCAGGACCTCGGGCTTCCAGTTGCTCTTGCTGGTCTCCTCCGCGGTCGCTCCCTCGCCCGAGTCGAAGCTGTTGTAGTTGGGGTCGATCTCGCGCTCCATCACGTGCGCGAGGCCCTCGTGGTACCAGATCGGCGTGTCGTAGCCGTAGTGGTTCAACCCGTCGAGCAGGTTGTGCGCCAGGTTGAATGCGACGTGCCCGTGAAGGGCCGCGTCTGTCCGCAGCCGTCCCTGCTGCGCATGGCAGATGATCGCGATCGCCCCGCGCTCGATGTAGTGCCAGCGCTGGCTCTTGCGGATCTTCAAGCCGCAGTTCGCCGTCAGGAACTCGACGTGCGCGGCCTCGCTCGGGAGCACGAGGACCTCGTACTTCTCCTTCATGCCGAGGTAGGGTCCCTCGCCCCGGTAGCTGCCGCGCCAGACCCCCGTGCCGTCCGCGAACTGCGCGCCCTCGAGGCGGAGGATCTCGCCGAAGCGCTCGTAGATGTCCTCGCAACGCTGTGCGTACAGGTGCACTCGCATCCAGGGATCGAGGATCTGCGTCTCGGGCTTCAGGTCCGGGAAGAAGGGCTTCAGCCGCGTCAGCTCGGCCAGGATCTTCTTCTTCTCGTCGAGCTTCACCTTGTGCGGCCCCAGCGTGAACCCGATGCGGAAGTGCTCCGTCTCGATCCAGCGGTAGTCGACTTCGGGCAGGAGCTCCTTGGCCTTGGCCGTGTCGTACTTGCCGAACACGAAGGGCCCGTGGTTCTTCAGGCCCGCCTTCTCGAGCAGCACGGGGTCGTTGTGGCACCAGGGGCAGCCCGCCGGATCGTCCGGGCGCTTCTTCTGCGCGACTCCGGGAAGCGCGAGGATCGCGACGACGGCGAGCAAGACCGGAATACGGTACCAGGTCAGTTCTTCCGGGAGCCGCGCGACGGCGATGCGCGCGTCGCGGCGTCGCGCGGCTCCCGGAAGAACTGACCTGGTACCGTATTCCGGTCTCGTCATCCGGCCCGGTCCTTCCACTTCTTCGCGGTCTCGATCGCCTCGAAAACCGGCAGCTGCTCGAGCGGCGGGTCGCCGTCGACGATCCCGCGGCAGGCGTTGATGGCGGCCACGCGGATCTGGTTGTCGTCGTCGTCGAGGAATCGCCGGACCGCGGGGAGGGCGGTGGCGTCGCCGCAGCCCGCGAGCATGCGCAGCACGGCCACCTTCTGCTTCTGGTCGGCGCCGTCGAGCTTCGAAACCTCGAGCTTCGTGGCCTCGGGCCCGCGCGAGCCCTCGATCGCGGCGCGGATCTCGACCCCACGGCGCTCCCAGGACTTCAGCGCGGCGGCGTGCAGCACTTCGAGCCCCACGACGGAACCCGTCGAGGCCGCGCACAGCGCCGCCGCGTAGAGCTCCTCGGGCGCGGCCTTGTCGCCGAGCTTCTTCAGGCGCGTCCACGCGGCTTCCACGGCGGGCCGGATCTCCTTGTCGGGGAACGCGGCGCAGCGCCACAGCGTGAAGATCCGCGTCGACTCCGAGCGATCCTCGAACTCCTTGGCCATGAGGCGCGTGTGCGCCGCCTTCGTGTTCGTGATCAGGACTTCCCGGATGCGCTTCACGGCGGCCTCGTCGCGCTCCTTGCCCATCCGCTCGAGGAGGAAGGGCACCGTCGGATCGCCGGTCGCCTCGAGCGACTCGCGCGCCTGGAGCGCCATTTCGGGCGTGCGCGCCTTGCACAGGCGCTCGATGTCGAGCGCGACCTGGGCCTTGTCCGCGGGCTTCGGCCACTCGGTCAGGTGCACGACCTCCTGCTTGGACCTCTTCTTCTTCGCGGCCGCGGGGATCGCCTCGCCGTCGAGCGCGCCTGCGACGGGAGCCAGCGCCGACGCGGAGATCATCAGGAAGAGGAGCGCCGTCGCGCTCCCGAATAGGGTTTTCGCTCTCATGGATTCTCGGCGTTCATGCGGTAGCGGAGCTTGGCGGGCACCGCGTCGCGCCAGGCTTCGTCCAGGATGGAGAGGTGCGAGCCGTCGATCGCGGCTTCGGTGTCCGCGTGCGCCGTCTCGGCCTTCAGGTAGGGGAAATGGAAGAGGCCGATGGTAAACCGGGTCAGGCTCGGAAGGGACCCCTCCTCGCGGCTCTTGACGCGCGCGAGGTGGAAGCTCCCCGGCGACTCGAAGATCTCCGACCAGGCCCCGGGCTGCAGCGGCAGCACGTTGCGCCACAGGAGGAAGCCGAGGTCGGTGAACTGGCCCGTGCGCTCGACCTCCATCGGCCCCGCGAGGGGCCCGGGAGGAAGCTCGCCGGCGAGGAGAGCCGCGCGGTAGCTCTGCGCGAGCTCCCTCGCGCGCGTTCGGGCCTCGGGATCGATCCCCTGCGCGGCGATGGTCGGCAGGATCGTGGTCGCGAGGGCGAGACGCCGGAGCTGGAGCAGCGAGTCCTGGGGCTCGAGGAGCGCGTAGTTGCTGCCGACGCTGTCCACCTCCTCGGCCCGGATCGGCACGTCGTTGACCACCAGGACCGTCCCAGGCGGATAGGCGCGATCGTGGGCCCGAGCCGTCGCCGGGTCCTGGGCCTCGTCGCAAGCGACAGCGCCGAATAGAACGAGGACGACGAGGATCGCGAACATCCGGCAGTCGCCTACCCGCGCCCGGAACCGTTGTTTCGGCGTCAATCGACTTCGATCCGGATCGCGGAGCCCTCGATCCGCAGCGGGTAGGACTTCACCGCGCTCCCTGCTGGCCCCGAGAGCACGGCTCCGGTCGAAAGATCGAACCGTGCCCCGTGCCAGGGGCAGGTGACGACGCCGCCCTCGACTTCTCCCTCCGAGAGGGGGCCGCCTGCGTGCGTGCATTCGTCGTCGATCGCAAGGCAATCACCTCCGACGTCGAAGATGGCGATCGAGCGGCCGCCGACTGCCACGCAGAGGGGCCGTTCCGGGGTGACGGAAGCTCGCTCGCCGACTTCGTGCGCGCCCATCTAGGCTTCTTCCGTCTGCTGCGGCGCGTCGAAGCGGCTGACGAAGCGCAGCGTCTCCTCGACGACGAACCGGTACGCCGAGAGGACGTTCTCCTCGATCGGATCGAGCCCCTGCTCGACCATGACGGGCCCGAAGCTCGCCTGGTTCTCGATGTAGAGCGAGCGCGGATCGTTGTTGAACGACTCGATGCGCAGCGAGAACGCGCTCGCCTGGCCCTTCTCGGAATCGGGCTGGAACACGAGGCGGATGCCGTACAGCTGCGGATCGCGCCCGAAGGCCTGGACCTCGTCGTCGAAGCCGAACATGCCCGACTTGAGATAGGCGCGGCTGTCCTTGAACGTGCGCGGGTTCACGAGCGTGCGGACGGTCACCTGCTGCGCGGTGAAGACCTGGATCCCGCGCAGCTCGCTGACCCTCGTCGCGATGACCTTGACGCGCTGGGCGAAGCCGTCGGGGGTCAGGCTCGAGAGTTCCTCGCGGAACTGGAAGCGGTCGGGCAGGAACGCGACCTGGGAGCTCGCCCCCGGCTGCGCGACGGGATTCGAGAGCACCGCTCCGACGGGCGTGACGGCGAAGCAGGAATAGGCCGGATCCCCCGACTCGAACATCTGGTTGTGCACCCGCTGGATCGGCCCCGGATCCGGGGTCAGGGGGGGGTGGTAGAGCTCGCAGATCAGCGCGATCGTCCGGGGGTTGTAGAGCATCGTTCGTCGGCGGGACCGGGAGGCGCGAGCCCAGGACGCCCTGGAACCCCCGCCCTCGCTTCCACGTCTACTTCGACTTCCAGCATAGGAGATCCGGACTCCCGCTCCAGGCTTCCTCGTGCCGACGGGCCGTCCGAGCCGAAAAACCCTTCACGTCCACGGGGGACCCTGCGTAGGCTGTCACCCCCAAAATCCGCCCGTCGGGCTCGGAGCTGCCGTTTCGATCCGCCGGACGTTCCTCCGAGCACCCTCGCGAGGCACCGAATCATGCACCAGATCCTCGCCGTCCTCGGCATCCTCGTCTCCGGCCCCATCCTCTACCCCCAGGATCCCTCCCAGGGTCCCGTCGCGGGCGGCGCGAATGCCGCCGCGCCCGACACGAAGACTTCGATCTTCGGCGAGCCGCTCTACGTCAACGGGAAGCGCGTCTCGGACGAACAGATCAAGCTCCAGCTCATCTGGGGGCCGTGCCGGATGATGGTCGAGCTCGCGCGAGTGAACGCCGTCATCGAGGACGAGATCCGCCGGCGCGCGGCCGAAGCGACCGAGGCGGAGATCCAGCGGCGCGAGACCGAGAAGCCCTTCGGGAGTCCAGAGGCTCGGAAGGCGGCGTGGGACGCCGAGTTCGACAACCAGAACCGCCTCGTGCACGAGAAGGTCGGGGTCACTCCGGAGGAGCTCCAGGCGGAGGTCAACCGGATGGTGACCGACTTCAAGAAGAACTACCCGGCGCTCAAGCTGGACACCGAGGTCGCCCGCGCCTACCGCAGCGTCGGGTGGTACGAGCATCAGCTGCGGCAGACGCTGTTCTTCGATCACGTCTTCCTTCCGGAGAATCCGGATGAATGGCCGATCGTGACGTTGGAGGCGGTTCGGGCCGACTCGGGGGACATCCTGATCGAGGACGCGAAGCAGAGCTTCATCGACCGCACGGCAATGGCCGTCCGGTACAACGAGGATCAGCTCAAGAAGGCGGAAGAGGCCAAGGCGACCGGACAGGAATTCGAGCCCGAGAGCATCACGATCGCCAAGGAGGACGAGCTCTACAAGTCGATGCTGCGCGACATCGTCCGCGTCGCCGTGTTCCGGCTGGTCGAATTCAAGACGCCGATGGACGGCCTTCCCGAATCGGTCGCGCTGTGGGGCGACATGAACGGGGACGGGAAGCCCGAGCTCGAGCTGAAGACCGAGGACCTGTGGAACCAGGTCAAGGACACGGTCAGCCCTACGGAGATCGAGGAAGCCAAGCAGTGGTTCGTGACCTCGATGGCCACGCTCGATCGCCTGGAGAAGGACGGCTTCCTGATGAATCGGGACGATTGTCTCGACCTCATGAAGACCGGCGCGGAGGCGCTCCAGAGCGGGATGTACGACATGGAGTCGATGGCGACCACGACGTACTACTTCCCGTCGCTCGACAACTACGCCCAGTACTTCTGCATGCTCGAGAGCTTCAAGAAGATGATGGAGCCCCAGCTGAAGCCGGGACCTTCCGGCGAGACTCCCCAGGTCCTGCGCGACCACTACGAGCGCGCGAACAAGATGATGGGACTCGGCCAGGTCGACGTCGAGGTCATGCTGGTCGGCGCGTTCGACATCGGCCGCTACCGCTGGAAGCCGGACGGATGGAACTGGGCGAGGAACAAGGCCGCCGAGATCCGCGCGAAGATCGATGCGAACCAGCGCGAGTACGAGGACGAGCGCGCCAAGATCCTCGAGGCGAAGGCTCGCGGGCAGGAGTACACGCCCGAGACGGAGGTCGTGGAGCCCTACCGGTTCTGGACCCAACTGATGGACGATCACTCCGAGTACTGGGACCCGCCCGCGCCCAACGAGCCGGACAAGAAGATCTCCATGGTCGGCATGAAGATGAAGGGCCGCTTCGGCCCGCACTACCGCAACGACCTCGTCACCTACGTCGGCGAGACCGTCTACTCGGAGTGGGTCACAGGCCGCTCGATCACGGACTTCGTCTTCTACGACCAGACCGAAGGCTCGGTCGCGGGGCCGTTCCGCGGTCCCCAGGGCTACTACATCACTCGCCTCCTGCGCCGCACGCCCCCGAACCGGAGCCTCAACCTCTCGGAGCCCAAGCACCTCGAGCTGCTCAGGGACGACTGGCTGCGGTGGAAGTTCAACCAGTACACGAGCGAGGCCGTCAAGATGGCCGAAGTCCGGGGATTCACGCGCGAGGCGTGATTCCCGGCTGAGGATCGGGAACGGCTCTCCCGCCGGCGGGGGAGCCGTTCTGCTTTCCGCGGGGCTCTCCGCTCCCCGGGGCGCGGCGAGCTTCGCTGCCTGACGCCCGTGTGAGAAGATCGGCGCGTGGCCTCGTCCGTTCGCTCGACGTTCCGGCTGGTCCGGCCGCACGCGCAGAAGCACATCGGATCGTTCCTGCTGCTCATCCTCCTCGGCGGAATCTCCGCGTTCGGGCAGCGGTCGATCGTCCTGCTCGTCTATCCGGCGATCGAGATCCTCTTCCCGAGCAGCGGGAGGCCGCCGCGGGAGCCCGCGACGAATCCCTTCGTCCGGATGGGGCGGGAGCTCGGGCAGGACGCGCAGAACTGGCTCCTCGGGGACCTCGCGACGAACGGCGACCGCATGGCGGCGATGGGACGCCTCGCATTCTGCCTGGCGATGATCGCGGTCGTCGCCTCCGCCGCCCAGTACGCCTTCACCCTCACAGCGCGCAGCATCTCGCTGCGCATGGTGGTCGAGCTGCGCATGCGGATCGCGAAGCACCTCATGGGCCTCTCGATGGCCTACCACGGGCGCCGGCACTTCGGGGATCTGCTCTCGAGGCTCTCGAGCGACGTCACGACGACGCTGACGGTGCTGAACCAGTCGATCAAGGATCTCGTGCAGGAGCCCCTGACCGGGCTCTCTTCGCTCGTCATCGCCGCGTTCATCGCGCCCCTGCCGACGCTGTTCGTCGTGCTGGGCCTGGCGGTGATCGCGATCCCGGTCGCCAAGCAGTCCCGCAAGGTGCGGCGGGGGAGCACGAAGTCGCTCACGACGCTCGGATCCTCCGTGCAGGCGCTCTCGCAGATGTTCCAGGGGATCCGCGCGGTCAAGGCGTTCCGGGCGGAGGAACGCGAGATCGAGAGCTACCGCGAGATCAACGAGAGCTACGTGCGCACGACGATGAAGATGGTGCGCGCGCAGGCGCTCTCTCATTCACTGACGCTCTTCCTCTCCCATGCGGGCATGGCGTTCCTCCTCGTGCTCGTGGGATGGGTGACGCTGGAGGGGGGCGTGTTCCACGACGAGAAGGACCTGGCGGCGTTCTTCCTGATCGTCGCGGGGATGTACGCGAGCCTGAAGGACATCACGAAGGCGGTCACCGTCGTGCAGGAGTCCGTGGGCGCGTCGGAGCGGATCCAGGCGCTGCTCGACGAGAAGCCCGATCTCGTGGAGAAGAAGGGCGCGCGGGTGGCGGCGGGATTGGGGAGCGGCCTGCGCTTCGAGAACGTCTCCTTCGCCTACCCCGGCGGCGACGGGCAGGCGATCAGCGAGCTCGATCTCGAGATACGGACCGGCGAGACGCTCGCGCTCGTCGGGCCGTCGGGATCGGGGAAGAGCACCGTCGTCGATCTGGTCGCGCGTTTCATCGATCCGGCGCACGGCCGGATCAGCGTCGACGGCGTCGACCTGCGCGATCTGACGCTCGATTCGTGGACCTCGCAGTACGCGATGGTCGGGCAGACGCCGTTCCTGTTCCACACGTCGATCGAGGAGAACATCCGCTACGGGAAGCACGACGCGACGCGGGCCGAGATCGAGGACGCGGCGCGCGCGGCGGGGATCCACGATTTCATCACCGCGCTGCCCGAGGCGTACGCGACGAACGTGGCCGACGCGGGATCGCGCTTGTCCGGCGGGCAGCGCCAGCGGATCACGATCGCGCGGGCCTTCCTGAAATCGGCGCCGCTGCTCCTGCTCGACGAAGCGACCAGCGCGCTCGACACGGAGTCGGAGCGGGTCGTGCAGGAGGCGCTCGAGCGCCTGATGTCGCACAAGACGGTGATCGTCATCGCGCACCGGCTGTCGACCATCCGCCGCGCGGACCGGATCGTCGTGCTCGACAAGGGCAGGCTCGTCGAGATCGGGACGCACGAGGAGCTGCTGGCGCGGAACGGGCTGTACGCGCGTCTCCACGCGATGCAGTTCTCGGAGACGCTGACGGCCGGGGTCTAGCGCGACCGAGCCGGGCGCCTGCGGCTTGTCATTTCTGCGCCGCGGAGCCCTGCGGGGACGCCTGCTGGAGCCGCTCGAACTCGGCGGTGACGGCGTCGAGCATCCCCGCCTTGGCGATCCCTTGCCAGATCGCCGCGCGAGCGGCGTCGGTCAGGTTCGGATCGAGCAGGCGCTGCACGGCCGCCGCGACGGCCCCGGGGTCCGCCCATGCGGGCTCGTCTCGCCTGGCGAGTTCCTCCATGGCTTTGGACACGATCGCTTCGACTTCCCTGGCCGTGACGCCCGGAGTCATCGCGGCCCGGTTCAGGCCAGGCTGCGCCGGCGCGGGCGGGCGTTCCGAGGCGCGGAGCTTCTCGACTGCCTCGCGGAGGGCTGCCTGCTCGCTGCGGATCGCGGTGAGATCCCCTGCGGACTCCTCGGCTCCGCCCGCGCGGGTCGACAGGAGCTTCACCGTCAACACGCTCGAGACGAACGACACGACCGCGGCGAGCAGGACGACCTGGGGCGTCTTCATCGAGCCTCCCGCTCCGCGACCAGCACGAGCTTCTTGCCGAAGAGGAGCGCCGGCGAGAGCGCGGTCCTGGAGAGATCGCGCTCGACCTCCGGCGTCGTCGCGTGGTTGCCCTGGCGCTCCTTGCGCTTGCGTCCCGACGCGAGCGCGTACTTCGTCGCGGCCCACACCGCCGGCACGAGCGGCGCCAGCATCATCGACCCCGGGCTCGGGTTCGAGAGCTCGAGCGACACGACCCGCATCCCGACCACGCGCAGGATGTACCGCAATCGGAACGCGTCGATCAGGTAGGCGTGCCCGTGGTAGAGGCGGCTTCCGTTCCGTTCCCGCAGCGTGCTCACCTCGTTCACGAAGCCCTGCCGCAGCATCCGCTGGCCCGTCCAGAACGCGCTCACCCTCGAGGAGAGGTGCATCACGTTCGGTGTCGTCAGCACCATCATTCCACCCGGACGCAGCACGCGCGCGCACTCCCGCAGGAAGCCCGTCTGGTCCTCGAAGTGCTCGATCCCCTCGAGCGAGACGAGCGCGTCGAAGGACCCCGTCTGGAAGGGAAGCGCGGCGCACGCGTCGGCTTGCACCCCCTTCATCCCTTGGCGCGGGAACAGATCGAGCTCGCAGGCCTTCCAGCCCATCGCCCGCGCGGCCTCGCTGATCGCTCCATCGCCGGAGGGGATGTCCAGGAGCCGCCCGGGAGGCGTCCGGCTCAGGACGTCGAGGACCAGTTCGCGGCTGCGGCGCTTGCCCATCGGAGGGTCTTGTACACGGAGCCTCGCGATGGACATGCCCAACAGATGTTTGATACATCTGTTTGGCCTTGATTCAACCCACCGATCGCTCCGCCGCGGCCGACCCCGCCGCCCGCACGCGTCTCCTGCAAGCGGCCGGCGAGGTCTTCGCGGAGCAGGGCTTCCGCTCGGCGACCGTTCGCGCCATCTGCGCGCGCGCGGGCACCAACGTCGCGGCCGTCAACTACCACTTCCGCGACAAGGAGAGCCTCTACGCGCTCGTCCTCGAGAATGCGCTCCAGGCCGCGGTCGAGCGCTTCCCGCCCGACCTCGGCGTGACGCCGGAGAGCTCCGCCGAGGACCGCCTGCGCGCGTTCATCCGCTCCCTCCTCTTGCGCATGCTCGGCGGCGGCGTGCCGGAGTGGCTCTCCCGCCTCATGGCGCACGAGATGATCGAGCCCACCCGCGCTCTCGATCCGCTCGTCGAGCGCGTCCTCCGTCCGCTCTTCACGCGCCTCGTCGGCATCGTCGGCGAGCTCCTCGGCCCCGGCGCCGATCCCGAAGTCGTCCGCCTCTGCGCGCGCAGCGTCGTCGGCCAGTGCTTCTTCTACCGCCACGCGCAGGAGGTCATCCGGCGTCTCCAGCCCGGGGAACGGATCGACGCGTCGCGGATCGAAGACCTGGCGGACCACATCACTTCGTTCTCGCTGGCGGGGATCCGCGAGCGGCGGAACGGAACGCGTAGGAGCGCTTGAACTTCGTCGCGCTCCGCATGCTCGTCGGCGACCGCGCCAAGTACCTCGGCATCGTCGTCGGGCTCACGTTCGCCTCGCTCCTGATCACGCAGCAGCTCGCGATCTTCACCGGGCTCATGTCGCGCACCTTCGGCGCGATCACCGACCTCGGGCAGCCCGACGTGTGGGTCATGGACGCCAAGGTCCAGTTCATCGATGACGTGAAGCCGCTCCAGAGCACGCAGCTCTGGCGCGTGCGCGGCGTCCCGGGCGTCGAGTGGGCCGTTCCGCTCTACAAGGGCCTCCTCAAGGCGCGGCTCTCGAACGGCTCGTTCCAGACCGTGAACCTCTACGGCCTCGACGACGCCACTCTGATCGGAGGACCGCCCGTCATGGTCGAGGGGAAGCTGGAGGACCTCCGCCGCAGCGAGGGCGTGATCGTCGACGAGGTCGGAGCGCGGACGCGGCTCGCGCGCCGGTCGGCGACGCCCGGAGAGCCGCCCGTTCCGCTGAAGATCGGCGACACGCTCGAGCTGAACGACCATCGCGCGGTCGTCGTGGGCATCTGCCGCGTCCAGCGGACCTTCCAGTCGCAGCCCGTCGTCTACACGACGTTCTCGCGAGCGACGCAGTACGCCCCGCGGGAACGCAAGCTGCTCTCCTTCGTGCTCGTCGGCTGCAAGGCCGAAGAGGACGTCCGCGAAGTCTGCGAGCGCATCCACCGCGCGACCGGGCTCGCCGCGGTGACGCGCGAGGACTTCAAGTGGCAGACGGTGCGCTACTTCCTCAAGTACACGGGCATCCCGGTCAACTTCGGGATCGCGGTCGCGCTCGGCTTCCTGGTGGGGACCGTGATCGCCGGACAGACCTTCCACAACTTCACGCTCGACAACCTCAAGCAGTTCGGCGCCCTCAAGGCGATGGGAGCGCGCACGGGAACGCTGCTGCGCATGATCGTGCTGCAGGCCCTTCTCGTCGGCGTCGTCGGCTACGGCCTCGGCGTCGGCCTCGCCTCCTTCGTGGGGACTGCGACGCGGGGCACAGAGCTCGCCTTCCGCATGCCCTGGCAAATCCTCGCGATCAGCGCCGGCGCCGTGCTCCTGATCTGCACGCTCTCGGCGGTCCTCGCGATGCGCAAGGTCATCCGGCTGGAGCCGGCCATGGTGTTCAAGACCTGACCATGATCCAGCACAGCGGAACGGCCGTGCTCTGCCGCGGCGTGCAGAAGACCTACGGAACCGGGACGGAACGTGTCCCGGCGCTGCGCGGGATCGACCTCGAGGTCAGGACCGGCGAGCTCCTGATGCTCGTCGGGCCGTCGGGGTGCGGGAAGACCACGCTGATCTCGGTCATGGCCGGGATCCTGGACCAGGACCAGGGCGAGTGCCACGTCTTCGGGCGCGACTGGTCGAGCATGTCCTCGCGGGACAAGTCCGACTTCCGCGGACGATCCGTCGGCTTCGTCTTCCAGGCCTATAACCTGCTCCCCCCGCTCTCCGCGGCCGAGAACGTCGCCGTCCCGCTGCTGATCCAGGGCGTTCCCCGGCGCCAGGCCGTCGAGCGCGCGCGCGCGGTGCTGGAGCGCGTCGGCATCGGCGATCGTTGGAAGGCGCTCCCCGCCCAGCTCTCCGGCGGCCAGCAACAGCGCGTCGCGATCGCCCGCGCGCTCGTCCACGGCCCGAATCTGATCGTCTGCGACGAGCCGACGAGCTCCCTCGACCAGGAGACGGGCCACAGGGTGATGGAGATCCTGCGCGAGGTCGCGCTCGCTCCCGACCGTGCGCTCGTGATCGTCACGCACGACGCGCGCGTCTTCGAGTTCGCCGACCGCATCGCGAAGATGAACGACGGCCGGATCGAGCAGATCGTCGCTCCCGCCGGAACGCCCGGAAAGAATCGAGGCCACCCATGATCCGTCTCTACTTCCTCCCCGCCCTCGCGTTCCTCGGCATCCTCTTCGGGATCTACACCGTCGTCACCGGCGCGAAGCCCGTCCCCTCCGCGCCGCCGGCCGCGCAGCCGGCTCTCGCACCCTTCCAGGCCACGATCGCCGGCGCCGGAATCGTCGAGGCGAGCACGCAGAACATCGCGCTCGGCACGGCGGTCTCCGGTCTCGTCGCCGAGGTCGCGGTGTCCGTCGGCGACGTCGTGAAGAAGGGCGACCCGCTCTTCCGGATCGACGACCGCGAGGCGCGCGCGGAGCTGGCGGTCCGCGAGGCCGCGCTCGCCAGCGCTCGGGCGGAGCTCGGCCGCCTCGAGAAGGCTCCGCGGGCCGAGGACCTCCCTCCCGCGCGGGCGCGCGTGGCCGAGGCGCAGAGCGGCCTCGAGAGCGCCGAGAACGACCTGCGGCTGGTCGAAGGGCTCACCGACAAGCGCGCGGTCTCGACCGAGGTCCTCGATCGCCGCCGTTTCGCCGCTCGGGCCGCCCGCGCCCGCTTCGCGGAAGCGGAGGCGAGCCTCGCGAGGCTGGAAGCCGGCACCTGGCAGCCCGACCTCGCCGTCGCGCGCGCCGCCGTCGACTCCGCGCAGGCCCGAGTCGACGCCCAGAAGACCGAGATCGAGCGCGCGATCGTCCGCGCGCCCGTCGACGGCACGGTGCTCCGCCTCGACGTCCGCCCGGGCGAGTTCGCGGCCTCGGGGACCTCGACGCCGCTGGTCCTCTTCGGCGACCTCCGACGACTCCACATCCGCGTCGACATCGACGAGAACGATGCCTGGCGCTTCAGGCCCGGCGCGAAGGCCGCCGCGTTCGTGCGCGGCAACCCCGACCTCGAGGCGGCGCTCGACTTCGTCCGCGTCGAGCCCTACGTCGTCCCGAAGCGCTCGCTGACGGGCGAGAGCACCGAGCGGGTCGACACGCGCGTGCTCCAGGTGCTCTATTCCTTCGACCCGCAGGCGCTGGCTGTGTACGTCGGCCAGCAGATGGACGTGTTCATCGAGACGAGTCCGGGCGAGGGAGGCTCGAACCGATGAGCGCGCGGCGGCCGAGCGTCCTGCTCTTCCTCGTCCTCGGCGCCTGCCGCGTCGGGCCGGAGTACGAGGCCCCCGAGGTCGAGGTTCCCGAGTCGTGGGGCCCGGATTCGTCCGCCGCGGCTGCGGCGGAACCGCCCGAGAGGTGGTGGGAGGCTTTCCACGATCCGGATCTCGATTCGCTGATCTCTCGCGCCGTCGCCGCGAATCTCGATCTCGCCCTGGCCCGCGCGCGCGTGCGGGAAGCGCGCGCTCTCCGCGACATGACCGCGGGAGCCAGCCAGCCCGAGATCGGGGCGCGGGCGTCCGCCTCGCGCAGCCAGGCGAGCGCGAACACGCGCCAGGGCTCGATCACCGGCTCGGACCCGACCGACCTCTACGACGCCGGGTTCGACGCGAGCTGGGAGCTCGACCTGTTCGGCTCGATCCGCCACGCCGTCGACGCGGCCGAGGCCGGCGTCGAGATCGCCGAGGAAGAGCGCCGCGACGCGCTCGTGAGCCTTCTCGGCGAGGTCGCGCGGGAGTACGTCGAGCTGCGCGGGTCGCAGCGCCAAGTCGCGATCATGCGAGCCAACGTCGAGGCGCAGCGGCAGACGCTCGAGTTGACGCGCGCCCGCTTCGAGGCCGGGCTCTCCACGGAGCTCGACGTCTCCCGGTCGCAGGCGCTACTCGCCAACACGCAGGCCTCGATCCCGAGTCTCGAGGCCGCGACGGCCCGCGGCATCCATCGGCTCTCCGTCCTCCTCGGCGAGGCCCCCCGGAACCTATCGGAGGAGCTCGCGGGAGACGCTTCCGTGCCCGAGATCGGCGCCGCGCTGACGAATTTCGCCGCCGGCCTTCCCTCCGATCTCCTGCGGCGGCGGCCGGACGTCCGCCGAACCGAGCGCGAGCTCGCCCAGGCCACGTCGCTCACCGCCGAAGCGACTGCGAACCTCTATCCGAAGCTGACGCTGGGGGCGTCGCTCGGGCTCCAGAGCATCCAGGCCGGCGACTTCTTCGACGGCGCCAGCCAGACCTGGTCCGTCGGCGGCTCGCTCTGGGCGCCGCTCTTCGCCGGGGACCGGCTGCGCGCCGCGGTGCGCGTGCAGGATGCCCGGCAGGAGCAGGCTCTCGTTCGCTACCAACAGACGGTCCTGGGCGCCCTGGAAGAGGTCGAGACCTCGCTCGTTTCGCTCGCCCGGGAGCGGGAGCGGCGGGCCGCGCTCGCGCAGGCCCTGGACGCCAGCCGCCGGTCGCTCGAGCTCGCCAACGACCTCCATCTGCGCGGCCTGGCGGATTTCTTCGAGGTCCTGGACGCCCAACGGGCGCAGCTCCTCAACGAGGCCGATCTCACGCGCAGCGACACCGCGATCGCCTCGGACACGGTCGCGCTCTACAAGTCCCTGGGGGGAGGCTGGGAGACGCTGGACGAGCAGGCCTCGGCTGGTCCGGCCGCGCCCGGGAGCTCCCCCTAGCCTCTCGGGGCGACCCGAGCCCTTCTTGCGGCCGCGATCGGCCCGCATCGCGTCGCTAGCGCCCCGGGCAGGAACGCGCAACCTCCTCGACTCGCCCGCCAGCGCTGGTAGGCTGCCCTCCTCATGGACACGATGATGATCCTCGGGATCGCCTTCGCGGCGTGCGTGGGCGGCTGGCTGGGCTGGCGGATCAAGGGGATGCGCCACCTCACGGAGCGCCGCGTCCTCGAGGAGATCTTCACCCGGAAGACGCGCCTGGCCGAGAGCGAGCGCGAGATCGCCGTCAACACCCTCGACGCGGCCAAGCTCGAGGCGCGGACGAACCTCGACCGCTTCCAGGTCGCCTCGACGAGGGTCGAGAACCTCGAGCACGATCTCGCGCTCGCGCGGGAGACGATCGAGCTCGGCCGCGAGAGCCTCTCCCAGACCGAGACGCGCCTCGCGGCGACGCTCGAAGTCCAGGCCGAGAAGCGCGCCCAGGTCGAGGCGGCGATGGCGGAGCGCGCCCGGGCCCTGGAAGCCCGACGACGGGCGGAGACGGAGCTCGAGGAGACGCGCAACCTGCTCACCGCCGAGCTCGACGAGGCGCGCGAGGGCCTTTCAGCCCGATCGCGCGAGATCGGCGACCTCACGATCGCGCTGGCCGAGCGCACGGCCGAGATCACGCTGCTGCAGTCCGACCTCGCCCGGCGCCAGGAGATGCTGGCGGAGGCCGCGACGGAGAACGCGTCCTCGAGCGCGGAGCTCGACGCCCGCGCGGAGACGATCCGCGGGCTCGAAGCGCGCGTCGCCGAGCTCGAGCCCTTGATCGACGAGCTGGCCGAGGCGAAGTCCACGATCGAGTCGCTCGAGACGGAGCTCGCCGATCGCGGCGGGAAGCTCGAGACGTCGGAAGCGCGCGTCACGGAGCTCGAGCCTTTGATCGTCGAGCTGGCCGAGGCGAAGTCCACGATCGAATCGCTCGAGGCGGACCTGGCCGAACGGACCGGGAAGCTCGAGGAGTCGGAAGCACGCGTCGCGGAGCTCGAGCCCTCGGTCGCCGAGCTGGCCGAGGCGAAGTCCTCGATCGAGTCGCTCGAGGCGGAGCTCGCGCTGCGCACCGGCGAGCTCGAGAAGGTGAACGCGCGCAACAGCGAGCTCGAGCCCGTGGGCGCGCAGCTCGACAAGGCTCACCGCACGATCGCCGCGCTCGAGGAGAAGCTCGGGCGGAAGACGGCCAAGCTCGAGGAGGTCGAGCTGCGGAACGCCGAGCTCGAGCCCCTCACCGCCGAGCTCGAGAAGGCGAAGAAGACGATCACGACGCTCGACGAGCGGCTCGAGCGCCGCATGGCGAAGCTCGAGACCGTGGAGGCGCGCGCGAGCGAGCTCGAGAAGATGCCGACGGAGGTCGAGAAGGCGCAGCGGCAGGCGGGAATCCTCCAGGAGCGCTGGGAGAAGAAGACGGCGCGTCTCGAGGCCGCCGAGGCGAAGATCGCGAGCCTGCGGGAGGATCTCGAAGCGGCGAAGGCCAGCCTCGGCGATCGGGATCAGCAGCTAGCCGCGCTCTCGAACAGCCACAAGGCGGCGCAGCTGAAGCTCGACCAGTCCCGGCGGCAGTACGAGGACCTCCAGGCCACGCTTTCGGAGCGCACCGCGAAGCTGAAAGAGCTGCAGGCCCTCGCCCGCGACCGCGAGACGGAGCTGAAGTCGCTCGAGTCGCAGCTGAAGCGCGTGAACGGTCCCGTCAGGCCGGTCAAGAAGTCGCGTTCGGGGCGCTAGCCCGGCGCGAGAGCAGGCAGACCGCCTGGACCGAGACGGCGCCGCTGCTGTTCGAGATCCCCTCCAGCGACTTGCCCTTCACGTTCACCGCCGACGCGACGACGCCGAGGATCTTCGCGATCCGCGCGCGCATCTCTCCGCGGTGGGGCGCGATCCTCGGTCCGTCGGTCGCGACGACGATGTCGACGTTCACGACCACGCATCCGGCCTTGCGCACGCGTGCCATGACCTCGCCGAGGATCGACGCGCTGTCCGCACCCTTCCACCGCGGGTCGGAGTCGGGGAACAGGGTCCCGAGATCGTCTTGGCCCGCGGCGCCGAGCAGCGCGTCGGCCACCGCGTGCAGGACCGCGTCGCCGTCGGAATGGCCGAGCGGTCCCGTCGGGTGGGGGATCACGATCCCGCCGAGGACGCAAGGCCTGCCCGCGACCAGCGGATGCGAGTCGAAGCCGATCCCGACGCGGTAGCCCGTCACGGTCGCCTCCCGTGCGCCGCGCGCTCGCGCAGGATCGCGGCGGCCAGGCCCAAATCCTCCGGCCGCGTGATCTTGAGATTGGCGGGATCCCCCGGGACGATCGGGACCGGACCGACGTAGGTCTCGTGGAGGGCCGAATCGTCCGTGGGCCGGTAGCCCTCCGCGCTCGCGCGCTCGAGGAGCTCGAGGAAGAGGCTCCTGCGGAACACCTGCGGCGTCTGCGCGCTCCACAGGACGCTCCGGTCGAGCGTGCTCTCGGCGTTCTTGCCGTCCGAGGAGGTCTTCATCGTGTCCGTGGCGGGCACGGCGACGAGCGCGGCGCCGCGCACGGACGCGACCGCGATCGCGCGCTCGATCAGATCGGCCGTGACGAGCGGCCGCGCGACGTCGTGGATCGCGAAGAGCGCCGTGCCCGCGGCGCAGGCCGAGACGCCGGCACGGACCGAGTCGGATCGCTCCTCCCCGCCCGGGACCACGCGGCGCACCTTCCTCATCGACTTGGACTCCCCAGCGAGCAGGCGGATGCGCTCGAGGTCGTCAGGGTGGCCGACGATCACGATCTCGACGACGTTCGGAGCGCGGTCGAACGCCTCGCAGGCGGTTTCGAGCACCGTCCGGCCCTCGAGCTCGAGGAACGGCTTGCGGCTCGCTCCCGCGCTCATGCGCGTCGAGCGCCCGGCCGCGACGAGCACGGCGGAGGTGGCCTTCGAATCCGAGGTGCTCAAGTTCGACGCGCGTCCCCGCCGGTCTTTCTCGGGGCGCGCGCAAAGCGTAGGGTCCGGCTCGGTGAGGAAGAAAGCCTTTCCGTCGAGGAACGTCCTCCCGCAGCGGGTGCTCGCCGCCGCAGGACTCGCCCCGCGCGCAGCCCCTCCCTCGAAGAACCAGTCGCCGACCCGTCCGGAGTGGCCGGTCGTCCTGGGCATCGATCCGGGCACGCGGATCGTCGGATTCGGAGCGGTCCAGGCTCATCGAGAGGGTCCGCGCTTCCTCGACGCCGGCGCGATCCACGCGGGCGCCTCCTCCTCCGTGCCCGAACGCCTGGGCGAGATCCAGGCGCGCATCACCCAGATCCTGGCGCGAATCCGGCCCGACGTCGTGGTCGTCGAGCGCGCCTTCGCCGCCCGCAACGTCCAATCGGCGCTCCGGATCGGCGAAGGGAGGGGCGTCGCCCTCGCCTGCGCCGCGGCCTTCGGCGCCGAGGTGATCGAGCTCGCTCCCGCCGTCGCCAAGAAGGCTCTCGTCGGGCACGGGGCCGCGGACAAGAGCCAGGTGGCCCGGATGGTCGCTGCCGTCCTGCGCCTGAAGGAGCCGCCGCGTTCCGAGGACGCGACCGACGCGCTCGCGCTCGCTCTGGCGCACCTCTTCCAGAGGGTAGACTCACGCCTCGATGGAACCCGAGCGGGAAGAACGAAGCAGTCGGGAGGGGCGGGCGGAGCTCCTCGCGGCCATCGAGATCGAGCTCTCCAGGCTCCTGCCTGAGCTCCGGATCGTCGACCGGGGCCTCGATCTCGCCCGCGGCCCGGTGCGGAGCACGGCCCGCCGGCGCGCGGACCTCCTGGCGCTCGACGCGGCGGGCCGGCCGGTCATCGTGTTGATCGTGGACGGAAGCGGCGATGACACGGTCCTCGCGGCGGTGAACGCCGTCGCCTACGCGCGGCAGAACGCCGGGGCGCTCGCCCAGCCTCTCCGCGAGGAAGCCGCGCGCGCACCGCTCGCGCGCGTCGCCCTGATCGCCGAGTCGTTCTCGCCGCGGACCCTCGAGGGACTGGGACTGCTGCCCGAGAGCGAGCTCCTCCTCTTCGAGGCGCGCCGCGTGGACAGCGCCGCGGGAACGCACGCCCGCCTCTCGCGCGTGAACCTTCCTTCGACGCGCCGCGAGGAGGAGCCGCCGATGGCCCGCGAGGACTTCCTAGCCCGCGTCGGCGATTCGCGCCGCGGGACCGCGGAGCTGCTGCTCCGGCGCCTCGCGCGCGTCGATGCGGGGATCCGGGCCTCCTTCGAGGAGGACCGGGCTTCCTTCGAGTGCGACGGACGTGAGCTCTGCCGCCTCGAGATCGAGCAGGGGGCCCTCCAGGGCGCGATCCCGGCGGTGAAGCAGCGCCTACCGATCCATGGACCGGACGACGCCGACGCCTTCATCGACGAGGTCCTGCGGGAGCACATCCTCCTCCTCGGCGAGGGCTGGGGGACCCCGAGCCCCCCGCCGGCGAAGCCCCGGGCGGAGGATCCGCTGCTGACGCCCGAGGAGATTGCGGCCTTCCGCGACTGAATGCCCCTCGGAATCCGGGTTTCCAGGCTTCCGGGCCGACGGAGCGCCGAAGGGAATCTTGTTCAGCAGCACGCACAGGCCTGGGCGAGGCTCCGATGAATTGGGATCAGGCACGGCGGCTCCTGCACCTCGCGGGCGAGTCCGCCGGGGGCGGGGCTGCTCTCGGCGAAGCCGCCTTCGACGCGGGCGTCGAGGCGCTGGACTCGACCCGCGCGGCCTCCCTGTGCGTCGCGAGCGGCAAGGGCGGGACCGGGAAGTCGGTGGTGACGGCCTCCCTCGCGACGATCTTCTCGCGCACGACGCGCACGCTGATCGTCGACGCGGACCTAGGGGTCGGCAACGCGCACATCCTCCAGGGCGTGGCGCCGCAGCTGTCCTTCGTCGACGTCGTCGACGGCAGGCTCTCGGTCGGCGAGATCCGGATCCCCTGCCGCGCGAACCTCGACCTCCTCGGCGGGGGATCGGGCGTCTCGCGGATGGCGGCGCTCTCCTCGTGGGAGATGCACATGCTCGCGCGGGGCATCGAGACGCTGGAGACGGAGTACGGACGGCTCGTCGTCGACTCGGCGGCCGGGATCTCGAGCCAGACGATCGCCTTCGCGGCCGCGAGCGACGCGCTGCTGATCGTGACGACGCCGGACATCACGGCGCTCACGGACGCGTACGCGTTCCTGAAGGCGCTGCTCCAGCGCCGGCCGGACTGCGATCCGATGTTCCTCGTGAACCGCGCGACGAGCGAGGACGAGGCGGAACGCGTCGCCGAACGGCTGATCGGCGTGTCGCGGCGTTTCCTCGGTCGCGAGCCGCGCTTCGTCGGCGCCCTGCCCGAGGACCGCGCGGTCGTCCGGAGCGTGAGCGAGCGCGCGCCGGCCGTGATCTGCGAGCCCGAGTCGCCGTTCGCGCGGGCGATCGAGTGCCTGGCTGTCCGGGTGGTCGAGGCGATCGAGCGGGGGAGGCCGAAGGGGCTCGGCCGGTCGATGATGCGCTCGGCGGGGTACACGCCCAGGACGCGCTGAACGGTTTTCAGGAGATTCCCCCGACACCTGTGTCGCGCGCGGCGGTCCGCGGGGTGTGGACGAGCAATCCGAGAGCGATCTCGAGCCGCCGCGGGCACGGGTCCCCGCGTGGCTCTACGTTTTGACAGGCTGGCTCCTGGCCTCGACGCAGATCCCCGACGGCCGTCGACCGTTCACGGAGCGCGAGATCCGCGAACGCGCGCCTTTCGCCGTGCTGGATCCCCCGGCGAGCGATCCCGACCGGATGAGCCCGCGCGAGCTCCGAAGACTGCCCGCGATCGGTCCGTCGCGCGCTCTCGCCATCGCGCACGCGCGCTGGGAAGAAGGGCTGACGGGCGGACCGGAAGCCTGGGACGAAGTCCCGGGCATCGGCCCGGAGACCGTGCGGGCGATCCGCTCGGCGATCGGGAGCAAGGAGACGGAGAAGTGAGCCCTTTCAGGTCCGGAAGGACCAGGTCAGCTTCTTGCCCGAGTCCTTCCACGTCGCGTTCACGGTGTACGTCTTCCCGGGCAGGAGCGTCGCCTTCGGCATCAGGCAGAAGGCGTTGCGAGGCGCCAGGTCCTTGTTCGTCGGCGCGGAGGGCGTGGAGAAGAAGCAGTCGACCGGCTTGCCGTCGAGGGAGAGTTCCATCTCGATCGCGACCGCAGGTCGGCCATCGTCGGGCAGGCCGACCTGCAGCGTGATGGGGTAGCCGAGAGTCTCCTGCTCGACCTCGGGGACCGGGCTCGGAAGCTCCGGCAGGAACCCCAACGGAACCGACTTCATGCCGTCGTACGGCCAGACGACCGTCCAGGCGTCGTCCGCGGGGTTCAAGAGCGACGTCACGTCCATCACCGCGACGTCGGATTCCCAGCCGAAACCGATGCGCAGGAGGCCGGGCTCGAGGAGGGGCGTGCGGTGGTAGAAGGTGCCCATCCACTCTGCGATCGCGTCCTCGGGCTGCTCGACGCCGAAGGCGATCACGGACATGCCCCCTGCGATGGCTCCCTCCGGGGTGAAACCCTCGCTGTCCGCGCGCTCCCCGTGCGCGTCGGGCCACTTCGCGGCCTCGTCGGGATTCTGGCCCAGGTACAGCGCGTGGAGCGCCGCCCCCTCGGAGAGGCTGCGTTCGATCTCGACCTCCTCCGCTTCGACCGAGGCGGCCTCGAACGCCAGCGAGCGGACCTGGTTCAAGGCCTTCAGCACGGCCTTCTCCTCGGCGGTCGGGGCTTTCGGGGAGGCTTTCCCGGTGCGCTGCGCGAGTCCCTTGGGACGCGGGAGGATCCATCGGCGCCACTCCTCCTCGAACGCGGACAGCGGCATGCCCAGCGCGTTCTCGTACACCTGTTTCGGCGACGCGGTGCCCGCTTGGCTCGACGCCTTGATCAGCGGCGCGAGCCTCCCGGTTTCCTGGAGGAACTCGACGACGGACGTCGCCTTGAGGAGAGGTTCCCCGACGAGCTTCCCGATCTGGTCCTCGAAGGAATCTTCCCACGGCGGATCCTGTCCGTTCTCGGCCAGCCAGGCCATCCAGGTCCTGCATCCGGCGATGCCCGCCTTGGAGAATTTCATCCGCTCCTCGCGCTCGCGGAGGGCCGCGCCCGAGGGCGCGATGTTCGTTCCGCCGCGGTGGAAGACGCCTCCCGAGGATTCCTTGTAGGCGTAGGTGGGGATCGGGGAGCCGAGATAGCTCATCGCGACCCAGTTCAGGTGGCCCGATTGCAGCGTCGTCTGCGCTCCCTCCTGGAGCGACGAGAAGCGGACGAGGTAGGACGCGGCCATGTACGCGTCGTTGTAGGGCGAGAGGACCGACTTGCCCTTGGTGTCGTTCATCGCGGCCAGATCGCGGGCTCTCTGCGCGTCTCCGGGCTTCAGCCTGCCTTCGGCATCCCACGCATCGACGGCGCGCAGGTAGTTCTCGCGGCTGTCGAGGATCACCGTGACGCTCCCGGCGAGGGGACCGGACTTCACGGGAGTCAAGCGGATCTCGCCACGGCGCAGGTACGCGGAAAAGGCGAGCGCCCGCTCGGCTTCGCGCAGGATGCGCGCGGTCCGATCCGCATCGAGCGCCGAATGCACCACGTGTCCACCGCGCCGCGCGTAGACGCCGGGCCGCCCGCAGATCGTCGTGAGGACTTCGTCCTGGCTCTCGCCCGTCTCGATCTCGACCTCGAGTCGCGCGATCTCCCGGCGCACGCGATCGATCTCCAGCCGGCGCTCGAGCGTCGTTCGCTCGCCGGGCGTCGCCCAGGCGGAGCCGACCCGAGCGTGACCGAGAGCCGCGTGCGCTTCGTCGATCTCCGAATCGAGCACCAGAATCCTCCGCGCGAGCTCGATGCGAGCTTCGCCTTCGCGCTTCCCGAGAACGCTGGCGAGCTGCCTGGCGGCCGACTGGAGCTTCTTCGACGCCTCGGGCACGAAGTCCTCCTCCATCTTCACCTTGGAGGACTCACGCGCGATGCCCGCATCGAGCTTCGTGCGCATCGGCGCCGGGTAGCCGAGCTCCGCGAGGATCTCGGCGACGCGCCTGGCCTCGACGACCCATCCCGCCTTCGCCAACGAAAGCGCGGCCGAGTCGAGCGCGGCTGTGGCGCCCGGCGGGATCGCCGGCGTCTGCTGCGGCACGAGGGCGAGCGCCCAGAGCACGGCGGGGAGCGCGAGGGCCATGGGGCTCCGAGTATGCTCGGGCGCTCGGCGGCGAGCCATCCCGGTGGAGGCTCCGAGCCCTCCGCCCTACACTCTCCGCCCGTGACCAGCCCCCCCGTGCTGCCCGCCGGCCTCCCTGCGCCGCGCTCCGGGTTGCCCAAGCCGCTCGAGACCGGGGAAATCGACAAGTTCGTGCGCGTCGCCCTCGACGAGGACCGCGGAGGCGGCGACCTCACCTCGATCACCGCCGTGCCCGAGAAGGCGCGCGCGCGAGCGACGCTCGTGGCGAAGTCGAGCGGGGTCCTGGCCGGCATCCACGTCTTCGCCCGCGCCTTCGTGCTGTGCGACCGCAGGGCGCAGGTCGAGGTGCTCTGCGAGGACGGAGCCCGCTTCCAGCGCGGCGACGTGCTCGCGCGGGTCGAGGGTCAGGCGCGCGCGCTGCTCGCGGCCGAGCGCACGGCGCTCAACTTCGTCCAGCGTCTCTCCGGCACCGCCACGTTGACCGCGCGGTTCGTGGAGCTGGCGCGCCCCGCCGGCGGCTCGGACGGCGTCCGGATCCTCGACACGCGCAAGACGACTCCGGGCCTGCGGCTGCTCGAGAAGTACGCCGTGCGCTGCGGGGGCGGCGAGAACCATCGCTTCGGCCTCTACGACGAGGTCATGGTGAAGGAGAACCACATCGAGCTCGCGGGACGGAGCATCGAGACGGTCCTCGCGGACCTCCGCCGCGCCGTGGGGAACGCCGTCCGCATCACGTGCGAGGCGCGCGACGCGAAGGAAGCCTTCGCGGCCGTCGACGGCGGCGCCGACGTGGTTCTCCTCGACAACATGAGCGCGGCGACTCTGGGGGAGCTGTGCCCGAAGCTGCGCGCGCGCGCCGCCGAGCGCGGGCGGAAGATCGAGCTCGAGGCGAGCGGCGGCATCGACGAGCACACGATCGCCGGGATCGCGAGGAGCGGCGTCGACCGGCTCTCGGTCGGAGCCCTGACGCACTCCGCGCCGGCCATGGACCTCTCCCTGGAGCTCGAGCCCGTCTCGTGACGGCGTACCACGAGCGTCGCGACCGGCCGCACGAGCTGCGGCTCGATCTGCCGGCTGCGCACAGCGCGCAGCGGATCGCGCGGTCCCTCGTGCGGCTCTTCGCCCGCAACGAGGGCCTCGCGAGCGAGGAGATCGAGCGCATCGAGTTCATCGCCAGCGAGCTGCTCGCGAACGCCGTCGATCACGGCGGCGGCGAGCGCGCGATGGAGGAGGAGGATCGGCCCGGCGACGTCCGCATGAGCCTCATGCTCTTCATCCGCCCGGACGGCTGGGAGCTCGAGGTCGGCGACCAGGGCGGAGGGAATCTGGACGAGGTCCAGGCGCTCATCACCCCGGACGGTCTGCCCGATCTCGAGGACGAACGCGGCCGGGGCTTCTTCCTTCTCGCGGGGATGGTCGACAGCCTGACGGTGGCGAAGAGCGAAGACGGCCGCGGGCTGGTGTTCAAGGCCGTGCGGTCGAATGGCGCGGGCTGAGCAGGCAGCCCCCGAGGTCGGAGGCTTCCTCGCGCAGGTCCTCCAGGCGCTCGGCCGGCTGCTGCAGCGCATCCCGCGAAGCGGTGCGGTCGCTCTCGCCGTCGCCTGGGGGGCGCTGATCTGGTACGCGAGCTCGCGCCCCGCCCCCGCGATAGGTCCGGTCGGGGCCTGGGGCGAGATGCTCGGGAATCTCGCGCACGCGCCGGAATACGGCGTGCTCGTCGTGTGGATCGCGCTCGCCCTGCCGCGCCGGGACGGATGGCCCGATCTCGCGCCCCGCTCGGTGTGCTGGATCCTGGTCGTCGCCGGGCTCTACGCCGTCCTCGACGAGATCCACCAATCGTTCACGCCGGACCGCGACGCCTCGGTCTTCGACCTGCTGACGGATCTCGTCGGGGCCAGCGCGACGCTCGCTTGCATCGTCGCGGCGGGCGGTGCGCGCGCCTCCCCGAAGGACCTCCGGAAGCGCCTCGTCCTCGGCCTGCTTGCGTGCGTCCTCGCGGCTGCGCTCGCGACCTTTGGGTCCGACGCTTGGCCGAACGCGGCCTGGGTCTGAGGAAGCCGGCCCCGCGCATCCGTACAATGCCTGGACGCATGGAAGGCGACACCTACCGGAGTCCTCTCGGCGAGCGCTACGCCGGCCGCGCGATGCGGGAGAACTTCTCGGAGATCCGCAAGTTCACGACCTGGCGGCGGCTCTGGATCGCCCTCGCGGAGGCGGAGAGGGAGCTCGGCCTCCCGATCACGGCCGAGCAGGTCGCGGAGCTGCGCGCCCACGTCGACGACGTCGACCTGCAGGCCGCCGCGGGGCACGAGAAGCGCCTGCGGCACGACGTCATGGCGCACATCCACGCCTACGGGGATCAGTGCCCGGCCGCGCGACCGATCCTCCACCTCGGCGCGACCTCGTGCTACGTGACGGACAACGCCGACTTGATCGCGATGCGCGAAGGTCTGCGGATCCTCCGCGCGCAACTCGTAGGAGCGATGAAGGCGCTGCGGGCGTTCGCGCTCGAGTGGCGGGCGCTCCCGACGCTCGGCTTCACGCACTTCCAGCCCGCGCAGGCGACCACGGTCGGCAAGCGCGCGTGCCTGTGGCTCCAGGACCTCGCGCACGATCTCGAGGATCTCGACCACGCCGAGGCGACGATGCGGTTCCGGGGAGTCAAGGGGACCACGGGGACGCAGGCGTCCTTCCTCGCGCTCTTCGAGGGGGATCACGAGAAGGTCCGCGAGCTCGACCGCCGCGTGACCGCGGTCATGGGGTTCCCGAAGAGCTTCGGCGTCACCGGACAGACCTACCCGCGCCAGCTCGATTTCCGCGTCGCACAGGTGCTCTCCTCGATCGCCCAGTCCGCGCACAAGTTCGCGACGGACATCCGGCTGCTCGCGAACCGCCGCGAGATCGAGGAGCCGTTCGAGAAGAACCAGGTGGGCTCGTCCGCGATGCCGTGGAAGCGCAATCCGATGCGCTGCGAGCGGATCTGCGCCCTCTCGCGCTTCGTGATCGCCGCGCTCGACAACTGCGCGCACACCGCCGCCAACCAGTGGCTCGAGAGGACCCTCGACGACTCCGCCAACCGACGCCTGGCGATCCCGGAGATGTTCCTGGCGACCGACGCGGTGCTGCACCTCGTCCTCGACGTCGCCTCGGGGCTCGTCGTGTACCCGCGGGTCATCCAGGCGAACCTCGACGCGGAGCTGCCCTTCCTCGCTTCGGAGGAGCTGATGATGGGGGCCGTCAAGGCGGGGCTCGACCGCCAGGACGTCCACGAGGCCCTCCGCCGCGCGAGCCACGAGGCGACGCGCGTCATGAAGGAGGAGGGGAAGCCCAACCCCTTGCGGGAGCTCCTGGAGCGGGACTCGACCCTGGGGCCGATCGCGGGGAGGCTCGACACCCTGCTGCAGGCCTCCCGCCACGTCGGCCGCGCCCCGGAACAGGTGCTCGAGTACCTGGCGGAGGAGGTGGACCCGCTGCTCGATCGCCACCGGGACGTCGCCACGGTACGGGGCGAGGTCCGGATCTAGGCCGCTCGGGGGGGTCGCGCCTCCCTCCGATGCCCTAGGAGCCTTGATTTGCTCCCCAAAATGAGCGTTTGTATTCTACGGCGCCATTGAGGCTGACAGGGCCTCGAACGCGGGCCGGGGACCTGGGGATCGAGCCCTGGAACCCCGTCCGCGGCGAGGATCAGGGACCCCGATCAGCCCAATCCATGAGTCACGCTGCTTCGATTTGGGACGCCGGGGACCAATTGGCTTTCTCCGGTTTCGTTTCCGCTAAGGCTGGACCATTGCAGACGGCGATTCATGGTCGGCGACCCGGGCGACCCGCTCCGGGAGCTTCTCCGAGGTAGACGTGCTGACTCAGCCTGGAATCCCCAACGACTTCTCCCTCTCGACGACCTGCTACGGCAGTCGGCTGAAGACGATCGAGGACCAGGCCTTCGCCGCCGTCGCCATGGGCTTCCGGCGCCTGGAGATCGGGATCTCCGAGGTCCCGGTGACGCTGAACGGCTTCGAGCAGTCCAGGCGCGAGACCGGCATCGAGGTGCGGTCGCTCGTCGCGGGATGCCTCGATCCGCGCCCGCACCACCCCTCGGGGTCGAAGCTCGGCAGCCTCCACGAGGACGCCCGCGAGTGCGCCCTCAACTGCATCCGCCGCCACATCCGGATCGCCCACCGCTACGAGTGTCCCGTGGTCGTGGTGCGGGGCTGCGAGCTCGAGGACAAGGCTCTCCAGGAGGAGGCGGACCGGCTGCAGGCCCGGGTCGTTCGCGAAGGTCACAGCGAGGAGACCCAGGCCGCCGCCCGTGATCTCGTCGCGAGGGTCCGGAAGCGGGGCCAGCACCAGATCGAGCACCTCTGCCGGTCCCTGCATGCGCTGCGGACGGAGTTCCCCGAGACGCGGATCGCGATCGAGCCGGGGTCGAGCTTCGTCGACCTCCTTGGGTTCGACGCCACGGGGTGGGTGCTCGAGGACCTCGCCAACAAGAAGGTCGCGTACTGGCACGACACGGGTTTGAGCCAGCTGCGGGAGAAGAGCGGACTGCACACCCAGGGGCAGTGGCTCGACACCTACGTCTCCAAGATGGTGGGGGTGCACCTCCAGGACGCTGCCGAGGGGCAGGCGGAGATGCCCCCCGGATCGGGCGAAGTCGACTTCAAGTTGGTGGCCGGATACCTGTCGCGCGAGACAGAACGGGTCGTCGAGGTGAACCCGCGGCACGGGCGCGCGGAGATCCTGGCGGCGGTGCAGTTCCTGGTCGACATCGGGATCTGACGCCAGGCGGGATCTCCTCGAGGGGGTGAGGCTTCCAGGCCTCCTCCGATCGGCAACCTGACCTGGTGAGGGTCCCCCCGGGCCGGTGGCATCTGATCCGCCGGGATCCCCCGTACCATCGAAGGCGTGAGTCCTCCCGCCCGAGTCTTGATCGTGGGAGGCCACGATCCGAGCGGAGCCGGGCTCGATGCCGACCTCATCGCACTCCGTGGGCTCGAGGTCGAAGGCCTGACCGTGGTGACCGCGCGGACCGATCAGGACGCTTCCCGAGTGAGGTCGGTGGGGGCCCGCGATCTCGAGTCGTGGGTGAGGGAAGCGAGGGAGCTGTCCCGGGGAGGGATAGCCGCGATCAAGTTCGGGCTCCTGCCGGGGGCGGCGCACGTCCTGGCTGCGCGGGATCTGCTGCGAGAGCTGCGAGGGATCGCGGGGAAGGAGCTTCCCGCGATCGTCGACCCGGTGATCCGCGCGTCCAGCGGGGGAACGTTCCTCGACGCCGAAGCCGTCGAGACCATGGGGGAGCTCACCCGCGAAGGCGTCATCCTGACGCCGAACCTCTCCGAGGCGGCGGAGCTGGCCGGGGTGATGCCAGAGGACCTGGGAGAGTCGCTCGAAGCTCGGCGGACGGCCGCACAGATCCTGCTCGACGCCGGAGCCCGCGCGGTGATCGTGAAGGGCGGTCACGGAGCCGAGGACCCCGTGAGGGACTTGATCGTGATGCGAGAGGGGAAGCTCAAGTGGCTCACGCGACCACGGATCGCGGGAGGGTCGATCCGCGGATCAGGCTGTCGTTTCGCGAGCCGACTGGCGGCCCGGCTGGCTCTCGGCGCGTCTCTGGAGGCCGCCGCGGAGGAGGCCGGCACCTTCGTGGCGGGGGAGATCGCGAGGGCCGCGAGCGCGCGCCGCACCGCGAAAAGCTAGGGGAAAGCCCTCGGCTTGCCTTCCCCGGGGAGCCCGGTATCCTCTTCCCCCCGCTCGAGAAAACGCGGCTGTAGCTCAGTGGTAGAGCGCCACCTTGCCAAGGTGGATGTCGAGGGTTCGACCCCCTTCAGCCGCTCCATACAACTCGCGGTGGCGCGCGAGTTTGCGCGCGCGCGTGTTCGAGCGCGGAAGTCGTGCGCTCAGGATGTGGCATGAATGTGCCATCGACTTGGAGTGGCGCCCGGGGTAGTTCTCGTTTGAGTGGCCGGACGACTTACCTCCGAACAGGGGAGATCCTTGGGGAGGATCGAGAGGAGAGACTGATGGATCGCGGACCGATGCGCAGGCGGTTGGACCTTGTCCTAATCCCCTTCACGGATCCGGACACAGGCCGTGTCTTCGAACTGCCCTACCCGGATCCTCGTCGTTACGACTGGCGCACGATTGACGGCGTCCGCTATCTGCACGATCGCCTGGATGGTTCGCTGATCGAGGAGGGCGCTTTTTGGGAGGGAATGAACAAGTTCCCGAGCCTCCCGGTGTACGACCAGAAGCAACTGATAGGCAGCAGTCAGGAGTATGTGGAGAGCCGTCGGGGACCGATTCGCGCACAGCTCCTCGACGCGGTCGATTCCCCAAACTACCGCAGTCCATCCGAGGACTTCCTTCGGTCGATCCCAACCGAGACACACGACTTCGTGATCCTGTCTCTCGACCTCGTTGGATCGACGAACAGGGCTATCGGAACCCCCCTCGGCGAGTACGCGAGGACGATGCAGGTCGTCTTTAGCGAGATCGGTGAAGTGCTGCCGAAGTTCCACGGCCACGTCCTGAAGCACACCGGCGACGGGGTCATCGCCTACTTCGCGGCGCCAGGCTTCATCACGATGCATGATCTGGCGATCGATTGTGCGCTGACGCTACGACGACTGGTCTACGAGGGATTCAATCCTGTTCTGCGAGAGCTTGGCCGCAAGGAGTTGGCAACCCGGATGGGACTCGATTCCGGGACGATCGCCGTCGTCTCCGTGGGAAGCGTGTCGAGCAAGCAGGAACGGGATCTGATCGGCGAGGTAGTTAGTCTCGCTTGCAAGATCCAGGGACTCGCTCCCGTGGGGGGCATCACGCTCGGAGACGAGGTACTGTGCAATCTGCACCTCACGTGGAGAGGGATATGTGAGGAAGTCCAGCTGCCGCCAACCTGGACCTACCGAAGTCCAGAATCCGATCGACCCTATCGGGTCCACCTCGTCCAGGCGCGGGATTGGAACCAACCAGGGTAGGTCCCCGGTTGGACCATCGCGGCGATCGTTCGATGCTGGCCAGCTACGCGGACCTCGCTCGCGTCCCGACGCGCGACCCGCCGGTCCTTTGCCTGATTTCTGGAGATGCAGAGCGGGCGGTGGGGGGCACGGGCACGGTCTCCACCGCCTCTCGCAAGTCGTCTGCGTCCACCAGCGAGTAGTGCCGCGAAGTCAGAACCGGCGTGGAGTGACCCAGGATTCGTTGGGTCTGCACCAGCGGGACCCCGGCTCGTGCCATCCTCGTCGCGCAAGTCGCGCGAAGCGCGTGAACGTCGATGTGGCGGCCTTGCACGTCCACGCGCTGGATCCCGGCTCGCTCTAGGAGCCGGAGCAGGAGCCTCCGGACGTTGGTGGTCGCCTTCTTCCAGGGCACGCCGTCCGGAGTCAGGAAGGTGTTCTCGGCTGCTGTCGGGATGCGACCGAGCACGCGCTCGTGGAGGACGCGCAGGGCGCGCAGTTCCTGGGCGAGACCCTCGCGGATCGGAATGACGCGCTGCTTGCGGCCCTTGGCGTTCTCGGCGCGGACAACGATCAGCCTTCCGGTCGTGTCCAGGTCGCCCCAGCGCAGCGTCCGCGCCTCTCCGAACCGCATCCCGCTCTCGACCAGCGTCTGGAACAGGATCCGCTGTGGGACTCTCGTGCGCTCTTCGAGGAGGGCCAGCGCCGAGCAATTCGCGTCGTCCTCGTCGGCGGCCATCAACAGGGCGTTGTACTCGTTCTCGGTCAACGCGCGCCTGACGCATCTGGCGTGCGCGGGGCCGTCCGGGAGCCTCTTCATGTGCTCCAAGGGGTTCTGGGCAACGAGCTGGTTCTGGACCGCCCATCGGAGAACGGTGACCGCCGCGTCCGCGAGGCGATTCGCCGTGTGGTTCGCGAGCCCACGCGCCACGCCTTCGCTTCGGACCTGGACGATCTCCATCGGACGAATGTCGCGGATGGGCTTCGACCCGATCTTCGCGTTGAGCCGCTCGATGCGCGCCCGGACGTTGTCGTAGTGGCCGGGAGTGACGCGCGTCTGGAGATCCTCCAAGTACATCGCTGCAATCTCGCGGAAGGGCTTGGAGAGACCTTCGACAGGGGCCATGCCAGCCGCTTCGAGATCGCGCGACCGGATGATCTCGGCCTGGAGCCGTTGCGCGACGCGCCTGTCGTTGCTGAGGACCTGTCGCCGACGCTGGCCGTCCGCTCCCTTCCAGTCCAGAGTCCACCGAGCGGGACCGTTGCCGCGCTTCTCCAGCGTGAGCTTGCCCAAGCCGAGGGCTCGCCCGAGACGATGGGGGATCACGATTCCCTCCGCGCGACCCACTTCTCGACGGCGGTCCGCCGGAATCGAGTGGCCCCTCGGACCTTGATCGGCTTCGGCCCCTCGCCTGCGGCGACCATTCGCCCCAGCGTCCGCTCGTGGATCTGGAACTCGGCCGCGACCTGGGCGGCGGTCATGAGCATCGGCTTCTCGATCGGCATCGCGTCGCGTGGGGGAGTGTTGCTCTCCGGGACACACTCAGCCTCAGGCTCAAGCAGGGTGTGAAGCCCAATTCCCCAGGTTCCACTCGCTGATCGAAGTTCCCGCGCGGCGGCTTCGAGGAGTTCGGCAACGTGCGTGAGATCGGGCGCGTTCACGGCCGACTCTCCGAGGGCGCATTCGTCAGCGAATGCGACGTGTCCGCGCCCGGAAGGGGCTGCAGCTCACCACGGTTCCGCAGCGCCTCGATCAGCTGCTCGACAACGGCCTGACGCGTCGGCTCGTCCTCCGGCCAGGCCAGCGGTCGTCCACGCCTACAGGGGAACCCGATCGACACCCGACCTCCCCGACCTCGGTAGGCCGCGAAGGCGATCCGGAACCTTCCATGCCGGAAGGAGCCGACCCGAATCGCGCCACGTTCGCGGTCGCGCCGACACGGGGGGAGCGTGCGAATCCTTGAGACCAGGAGGGGACTAGCCACGGCGACCGGCCCCCGCTTCCTCATCGTGATAGTCCGGGATGTCCGGCGTCAGGGACGGCTCGCCCTCGCCCTCCGGTCTCCCCGACATGTCTCCGTCACCCGGGAAGGTGGCCAGCCTCCTTACATGGTCAGGTTGGCCATCTTGGCAAGGTTGGCAACCTTGGCCTCCTTCATCGACACCGCTCTCTTGACCGGCAAGATCGCCACCCGAAGCCTCCTGGCCACCTTGGCCGTCTTGGCGCTCTTGGCAATCTTCGCCCTTCTCGGGGAACGGTTTCTCTCCCTGTTCCTCCTCTCCGCCTGCTTCCTCGCTCGGATCGCCGTCAAGATTGCCAAGGTCGCCAAGATTGCCATCTCCGGCATCATCGTCCGGCGTGGCACCCTTGGATTGATCCGGTTCAGGCGCGTCCTCTTCGGGTAGTTCCCAGTACCACTTTCGGTCGGGCTTCTTCCCCCGAGGTCTCGACCGGACTCGAAGCACCTTCTTGGCGCGATTCAGGGTGCGCTTGGCGATTTCCTCGGCCTCGGCGTCTTCGAAGACCGTCGTGGCCTCGGCGGGGCCGTCAACGAGCCGCTCGCGGAGCCAGTTCACAACCCGCGTTAGCTCTGCAGATCCCTCCGCGTCGGGCTGTCCAGCTGACAGGACGGAATCGGCATCGCGCTCAACGACGCCCTCGTCCCACTCAATCCTCGGAATGGAGTTGGGGAGGGACTCGACACGGGCCTCCGTTACACGGAACGAGAGTCCTCCCGTCTTGGGCGCGAGGTTGTTCTTGATCGGGATCAGGAGTCTGCGCCCCTCCATCTCCTTGTCTTTCGCGACCAGAAGGGAGGTGCGGGCCAGGCCGGGGAACGCGATGCTTCCACCGGTTCGGTACATCGCGGGCAACCCGACCCCCTTGTTCAGGTGCATTACGCACACGAACGTCGCGTCGTATTCGGGGCCCATCTTGGCGAGTCGCCCCATCACCGATCGGACCTCGTTGTCGCGGTTGGCGTCGATGCGGCCAATGAACGACTGAAGCGGGTCGAATCCGACGAGCCACGGCCGGTTGGCTCCCTTGAGAACGGCTTCGAGGTCCCCGAGGTGTGGCCCCAGCGCGAACCACTCCCGCTCGCTGTCCTTGTCCCCGAGTACCTCGTTGGCGAACCAGATGCGCTCGAGATCCGCACCGGCAGCCTGAAGCCTGGGCCGGATAGTGTCGGAGGGGTCGTCCTCGGCACAGAAGAGCATCACGTTGCCAGGGGTGCCGATCCCCTCGGTGCCGTCGGGCATCGCCGCACCGGTCGAGAACCTCGCGGCCAGGTCGAGCAGGAGGAGCGACTTCCCGACCTCTGGGTCACCGACGAGGAGGCTGGTCTTCTTGCGGGGAATCCGATTCTTCCATGCCCACTGGAGCGGCTCCGACTGGATCCGGGCCATGCATCGCAGGTCGAGGATGCTCATGGGCCCGCACCTCCTTCCCCCGGAAGCACTTCCTTCTGCGTTGGGTCTCGACGCGAGGCCCGGAGCGTCATCGTCTGCAGGAAGTCCTTCCGCAGAACTGCGACCTGGCCTCCGATGAAGAAGTGGGGACCGAACCGACCTGCGCGAGCTGCAGCGTCGGCGACTCCTAATGGGAGATTGGTGGCCAGGGATAGATCGGGACCGAGGAGGATCTCCGGAAGGGCCGCCCGGCGAACGGCCTCGTCATAGCGCGGTTTCTCGTTCATTCACCCTTCCCGGCCTGCGGGAGGGTGTCCTGTCCGGAACTTTCCGGAAGAAAACTAGGCGGCTTTCAACGCTCGGGCAATTGCCTCCCGTTCGGCCTTGAAGGCGTCGTGGAGCACGCTCTTAGAGATCCCCACGCGTTCGCTCAGGGCGCGTAGTGACAGATCCCCCTGGGCCAGTTCGAAGAAGCAGTGGAGAACATGCCAGCAGGCCGAACCCTCTTTCGCCTGCTCAAGGCGCTGATCTCGGATCTGTCGGACTACATCGACCTGCTCGGCGACAGCGAGCGCCTCCTGAATCTCTTCCAGATCGGGGTCGGGCAAGACGACCTCGGCGAGGCCGTGACCCTCCGGCTGGACGACTGGCTCGACCCTGGTCTCCATCCACTTCTTCACCAGGAGAGGGTCGATCTCGATCATCCCGGCGTCGCTGATCCGGGCGATGGTGTTGCCCTGCTCGGTGAGGAACGCGTGGAAGGCCGCCAGCTCCTCTCGCGTCGCGGGCTTGCGCGGCTGCTTCGGTCGGCTGCTGTCCTCCTCGTGCATCGCGAGCCCGAGGCTGAGCATCTCGGCGTCTCGCTCCACGTCCACGATCCCCATGTTCACAGTGAGACGTGTGTGGGTGAACGCGGGCTCGTAGCCACCCGGGTTCCTCATCACCTCGTTCGGGTCGGCCTGGCACATTCGTTCGTCGGCGGGCTTGAGAACCTCCTCACGCCACCGTGCGATCTTCTGCGCCCATTTCTCGGCCACCTCGGACGTGAGCCCCTCCCAGAGGTTCGTTCGCCTGAGCGCGAAGTACACGGCGATCGCGTCCAGTTGCCTGCGAATCGGATCGCCGTCCTTCGTGCCACGCGCGAAGCGAGCGAACAGCCTCAAGACTAGGTAGTTGTGGTAGATGCCGAGGCGGTCGATCTCGCGAAGCCGGTCCGGCATCGCGGGAAGCTCCGTCACCTTGCGGCACTCTTCGGAGGGATCGAAGGGATCCCAGCCCGCTCGTTGAAGTTCCTGCTGAAGGCTCACGTTGTGTCGTGATCCTCTCTTCGAGGCCTCTTGGGATGGATCAGCCGCAACCCGTTCCCAGTGATCTTGCCGATGAAAGGGGCAGGCTTCTTGACAGCCCACCGTCTCATGGTCGGCAGGTAGCCAACCACCATCCGCGACAACTCTGGCATTTTCATGTTGCCTTTGTCGAACACGAAAGCCTGAACGCCCGCTGCTATCAGGGCCTCAATCTCGATAGGACGATTCACTATTCGTGTGTCGCGATGGATTACTACCCAGCGTCTAGTACCCGCCATGGTCAACCACTCTTCGTCCGGCGCGGCGTCCTCAAAGAAGTCTGCATGAAGGTGGACCTTCGCTCCTGCGCCTCTGAGCGCCGCGGCCAGAATCTCGCTTCCTACGGACCGCTCAATGAAGAACTCGACCTGCTCAAGCCGCCGTTCTAGCTCTTGTCTCGAAGCGGATCGCTTCTTCGACATCGTGCGCCTCTCTCCGGTAGTCCGCAGCGATCTCCAGGATCGATTCTCCAGTATTCAGGCGCTCAACGATGACAGCCGTCGGTATCCCGGATCCTGCCAAGCAGGGCCGACCGAACTGAACCCTTGGATCAATGACAACAGACCTCGGAGAGTCCAGGACATCGGGGCGTGAGACAGGATAAAGCCGAATAGGGTGGCCGTCCGTCGCGCGGTCCACTCTGTCCAAGTAGGCCTGCACGATGTCGCGACTCAGAAGCTGGCCACCGTGCGAGGCGCTGAGAATAAGTCCGACGTGTTCCACTAGAAGATCGGCCCCTAGTGTGAACATCTGTTTGTCGGCGAGTGGGCTCCGAACGCGCAGACGCCCTCGAATAAACTCTACGGCCTTGCGAACGCTCTGAAGGCTGATGTCGTGCTTTCGTCTGAGCGCAGATAGCACATGAAGCTCGACGAGGTTTCTGAAGGACAGAAGGCGCTTTCGGGTATCTGCGATTTCAATGACCGGCTCGAAGAACTGCTTATCCCCCTGCTTCTGACCAAGTACCCATGCCCTGACCGTTGCCTTGGGTAGGTCCAGCCATGCCGCAGCCTCGCCAATTGAGCTGGCGGCGATTTCCTCCGGAGGTCGCCCGGAGTAGATCCCTTCAGTTGAGAGTATCTCGATCACTGTGATTCCTTGGATCCACAACATACACCGACCACCATCGGTGAGGAAGGGGCCTTGCCGAGGCAGTGATGTAGGTCTCCATTCCGGGACAGAGCTCCCTCGAATCCGGGCCCGATGGATGGAGCGGATGCTTGGCTGCCGATGGTCCTGGAGTGAATGGCGATCCCCCTGTGGAGATGCTGTTTAACGGCGCTCTCTCGCTAGCAGGCTTGGTGCTTGTCTTCCTTGGCGTCAGCTTGGGGGCTTTTGGCTCCTTTGATCCGGAGCAGCAGACGGCCGTCCGGGGACACTACTTCGTCCGCAGCTTTCTGAGTCTGTGCTGTTTCCTCCTCTCGATTGCGGCGGCAGCCTGCGCGATGATCGAAAGGATTCATGATGTAGGCGCTCTCTTCACGATCGGAGTATGGTTGCTCGCTGCGGCCTTATTCCTAATCGTGATTGCGGCATGCATGACAATGTCTGAGTTCAAAAAGCTATAATGGCACTCACACTTGAAGTACAGCAGCGTCTGGAGAAAGTTGGACTATCCAAGTTCTATGACAGCGAAAAGGCTCGCTGGGAACGGGTTGTCAAACAATGTTACGAATTCACCGCCAAGACCTTTCCCATCGATGCGAAAATTCGGGCCGACGACGTTGCTCAGATTCTGATCCCGATTCTTTCGGTTGATGAGGGGTTGAAGAAGAGGCTTGCGACAGGTAAGCTCAAGCAGAAGTACTGGATCAGCGACTTCGCCGATCTTGTGTTAGACAAGGCGAAAGATCGTGAGTGGTGGAAATGATGACGAGGACAAAATGCCGCGCGCCGAACTCGTAGCTAGAACCCGGAAGTTCGTTCAAACGACTCTCGCAGACTTGTCGGGAAGGCAACCCTCGGCGAAGTCCGTGCAGCAGGTATCTGACCGAATAGTCAGGGCATTGGGGTTCATCGCTCCCAAGGAGCAGGGAAGCCACCCGCTCAGCTCGAAGCCGCGACACGCACAGGCCAAGTAGTCCACGGTTCTGCGAGGTCAGATTCCCGCTACATCGGCCCTTCCTCCCTCGGGCGGAGGCCACGCTGAGAGCAAGACGAGTCCCGATGCACGGGCCAGGGATGCAGGACCGCAGCCGCAGGCGTACCCTGGGGCCCGGCGCGGCTCGCTCAGGCTGGCGTACGAGGGAGGAAGTCCGTCATGTCTAGGCATCGATGGTTCGGGATGGCGGTTGTATCAGCGCTCGTGGCTGGTGTCGCGAGTGCCCAGACGACAACACGGGTGAGCGTGGGTTCGAGCGGTGCCCAAGGGAATGACCACAGCTCCGGATGCTCTTTGTCCGGCGACGGCCGGTACGTGGCGTTTGCCAGCCTTGCTGACAACCTCGTTCCGGGGGACACAAACGGGACCTGGGATGTTTTCGTTCACGATCGTCAGACCGCACAGACTACACGTGAGGTTCAGGGCTACAGCGTTCCGCACATGTCGGCGGATGGTCGCTACCTGGCATTCTCAAGTGGAGATGCAACGCTGGTCCCAGGGGACACAAATGGTCAGCCGGACGTGTTCGTGTACGATCGGCAAACGGGGATGACGACCCGCGTGAGCGTAGACTCCAGTGGCAACCAGGCGGATCGGGCCTCTGTCGAATCTTCGCTCTCTGCCAATGGACGATACGTAGCCTTCGAGAGCATCGCGACGAATCTGGTGTCCGGTGGTCCTAGCCAGGACTGGCAGATTTATGTTCACGACAGGCAGACCGGTCAAACAACGTGCGCGTCAGTTAACTCGGGCGGGGCTCAAGGAAATGAGAATGCGGAGTATCCAACAATCTCTGCCGATGGCAGATATGTAGCTTTCCGGACCTGGGCCTCCAATCTTGTCGCGGGCGACACAAACGATCAGTCCGATGACATTTTCGTCCACGACAATCAGACGGGGATGACAACGCGGGTGAGTGTGTCCTCTGCGGGTGTGCAGTCCAATGGTTACAGCGATAGTCCGGGATTGTCTGGGGATGGTCGATACGTCGTCTTCCTTAGCCATGCGAACAATCTGGTACCTGGGGATACGAACGGAGCGGTCGATGTATTCATGCACGACAGGCAGACGGCACAAACGACACGTATTAGCGTCAGTTCCTCTGGAGAACAGAGCAATGGCCAGAGCGGGTATCCATCGATCTCCGCGGATGGTCGGTACATTGCGTTCGGGAATTCCGCCTCGAATCTGCATCCTGGTTTCACCGGTGGGCAATGGCATCTCTTTGTTCGCGAAGTACTTACGGGGCATCTCCAGCCCGCGACTGTATCGACGACAGGCATGGTCGGTGATGCAGGGAGTGCCGAGCCGTCAATGTCGAGCGATGGACGCTACGTGGCGTTTTCGAGTTCTGCGACAAACCTAGTGCCGGCGGACTCGAACGGTCATGTCGATGTCTTCGTTCGTGACTTCGGAACTGACTCTCTGTTCATCATCTCCCGGTTTTGCTTTGGTGATGGAACGGGCATTCAATGCCCATGCGCCAATGAGGGCTTGATTGGCCACGGATGCCAGAACTCCGTAACTACCGGTGGAGCCCTTCTATCCGGGAGCGGCATTGCCCGTCTTTCAAACGACACGTTGCACCTGACAGCATCCGGTGAGCGATCCGAAGCACTGACCCTGTTCTGGCAAGGCGACGCTCAAGTACCTCAGCGGGCCTTCGGCGATGGGCTCGGCTGCATGGGCGGCAACCTCAGGCGCATGTTCTTCCACCATGCAAGCTTCGGGGAAGTATCAGCGCCTCAGGGATCCGACTTGTCCGTGTCGGCGCGTTCGGCTGCGCTCGGCAACCCTATCGCTCCTGGATCGGTCCGCGTCTACCACGCCTTCTACCGCGACCCGACTCCGAACTTCTGCCCGTTCCCGCAGGGTTCTACGTTTAACACCACGAGTGGGCTGTGGGTTCTTTGGGGGCAATGAGGTAGGTACAGCTCGTCGAACTGAAGCGGGATCGATTCGCCCGCAACGCGAACCGCGCATACCTGACATCTCGCACGCTGGGCCGGGACGGCCCTAGGAGAAACCATGAACAGCTCGATCTCGTTTCACCCCGCCTCGCTCGCCATCGGTCTCGTTCTCGGAGGCATCGCATTGCTCTCAATGGCGCCGACCGTTGTGCCCACGCCGCTGCGCGTGGAGTACCTCGCGCATCCGAGGGACTTCGTCCAGATCAAGCAAGGGATGCCCTACACCGTTCCTCAGGGGAAGCTTTTCGTCCTGATCGGCCTGGGAGCCACCACAGGAGTCAGCGACTCGTACATCTACGTGAACGGGTTGCCGGAGGTGGCGACGACAGGCTGCAGCGGCACAAGCTCCCTCTCGGTTCGAGGCGTTCCCTCCGGGCTGACGATCGCGCCGGGGAGCTTGATTACCGTATCGGCCTCGGCAGGAGGGGGCGAAGGACGTGCCTGGGGCTACCTCGCGCCGCAGTAGCATGGAGATCGGAACATGACGGCTCCCTCAGACGGTCCCGTCGAGCGCAGTGCTCCGCGACGCCCATTGGGACTGTTCGGTCGATGGTGGCCAGTAGACGCTCGAACGCCGCTAATTCAGAGACCCTCGTTCTGGTTGGTCGTGCTGGTCGTCTCATTGATCACGCCAACCTCTACAAGCGGATCCTTTCTTGAGGTCGCGGCCGCGAAGGTGGGCGGTTTCATCATCTTGCCTATCATTGGTTGGATAGCTTGGAGAATCAGCGGTAGGTCCTCCTGGCTTCCCGTCGTCGTAATTGCGGCCTGGATCATCCTTCAGTTCCTTGCCCACTACTTCCCGCCGCAGTAGTCGGGACCCGACCGCTAGCGAGGTCCCATCGCGAGCTACATCGGACTTTAGGGTCCCCAAACCACTCGGAGCCCACTCGTTACATTGAACGAGGAGCCCGCTGGCTCAGGGCAGAACGCGGCCCCGCCATCGCGATAAAACGTATGGTAGATCCTGGGCGTGCCCGGGATGATTGGATCCCCGACGACTGCTGATCGGGCGGAAATGGAAAGGTCGGAGCCTTGTGGAGCCGAGACAACTCCTCCCACGGCGTTGCGCGCATACAGACGCTTGAGTGGCGGACCCATACATCCAACGCCATCTCCGAATGGACGGGGTGCAATCCCGCTTCCGCCTTGCCAGAATACCGACACCGAAGTCGGACGCTCACCCGAGGCCGTCAGGATCAATGTGTCGGCGGACAATAGCGGTTCGCCGTTCCCTGCAAGGACCGCGCCCCCCGTTGCGATCGAGTTCTCACAGCCTCTACCCACCTGACCAGTGTTCCCACAAGGACAGGCAACACCGCTTCCATCGCCAAAGCAGAACGAGCTGACATTGAAGGGAGGGGACGGTCCTCGATCGTGTAGGAACACATCGCTCTGGTTGTTCGTGTCGCCTGGAACCAAGTTGCTTGCGACGCTCGTGAACGCCACAAACCGGCCATCAGCGGACACTGATGGAGATGGCAAAGTGCCGTTGTCCCCATTTGCCTGCACCCCAGTTGAATCGATGCTTTGGATCATCGTCAGATGGAAGAGCCGGTCACGCACAAATATGTCACCTACACCATTGGAATCGTTGGGACTAAAGTTTGAAGCGCGACTATAGAAGGTCACGTAACGTCCGTCGGCAGATAGCGCGGCGTGGAAACTGTCGCTGTTTCCTTCGCTACCGGAGGAATCAAGGCTCGCCCTTTCTGTTGCCTGACCAATCCTATCGCGAACAAAGACATCCAGGGATCCGTTGTTGTCTCCGGGCACGACATTCGCATCCAGACTTAGGAACGCAACGAAGCGGCCATCGGAGGATAGTGATGTCAGGTATGAAGGAAAACCAATCTGCATGCCGAATGAATCAACACTAACACGCTCCGTTGCGCCACTGTGTCGATCGTGAACGAACACGTCCTCATCTGCATTCGTGTCGCCTGCGACGAGGTTTGACGCCCAACTCTTGAACGCGACGTAGCGCCCATCTCCTGAAATGATCGGGTCAATGCTACTAGAGTCCGCTTGTGCTCCAGTCGAGCTGATACTCACACGCTCGGTTGTTCCTGCCTGCCGATCACGCACAAACACATCTCCCAACGAATTCGTGTCCCCAGCGACTAGGTTCGTTGCGTGGCTTGTGAAGGCCACGAACCGTCCATCGGCTGAAAGAGAGGAGGGGCCGTAGCTGAAATCATTGCCTTGCGCCCCGGCGGAGCTGAGGCTGACTCTCTCGGTGGTGTTCGTCACTCGATCTCGAACAAAAATATCTCCGGCATTGTTGGTGTCGTCCCACGCCATGGGATACGAATTGCTGAACCCCACGTAGCGGCCATCACCTGATATTGCGGAATCGACGCTGGGACTTGGAACTTCGGACCCGGTCGTGGTAACGCTGATTCGTTCAGTCGTTCCAGTTTCCCTGTCATGGACAAAGACATCTGTGGTTGCATTGGTGTCACCTGGGACCAGGCCAGACCCCCAGGTCTCGAAAGACACGAAGCGCCCACTGTGTGAGAGCATCGGATTGCGGCACACACCAATTCCCTGTTCGCCAGTGGAGCTGACGCTGGCCCTCGTGGTCGTCTGCGCCACTGCGCTGCCGCCGATGATGGTCGTGAATGAAGCGATCCTGATCCAGGTTGCGCTGCGAAGCATTTCCTTCTCCTCTCGCCGTGGTACTCCATGCCCCGACGGCAGGGGGCCGGTCTCCGGCGGGCCATAAGCCTAGTCGAGCCCCGCAGTTGATGCACCAGTGTCCCGGTTCGGTTGGCCTGCGGTTGCGCTCGGCGGCCCGGAATGATTGCCTTCGAGTAATCTCGCGGCAGTCGCTCTCACGTTCCACGGAGGTTCCATGGCCCGCTCAATCAAGGTTCATCCGCTCTCGCTCGCCGTTGGTCTCGTTCTCGGGGGGATCTGCCTGCTCTCGATGAGCCAGGCGGTCGTCGCCATTTCTCCACTTCGGATCGAGTACGCGCCGCATCCGAGGGACATGGTGCAGATCCGAGGCGGAACGCCATACACGGTTCCGGCTGGGAGAGTGTTCGTACTTACGGCTATCGGGGGCAACAACCTTGGACCCTACGACCCCCGCCTCCTGATCAACGGGCTGTCCGAGGTCATCGCTTCCTCGACTCCAACAGACGACACCGCATCGATGAAGGCTGTTCCCCCTGGATTGACCGCTGCAGCGGGCTCTGTCGTGGAGTTGCAGGATGTTCAGGGTGGCAGCTCTCAGAACTATCGGGCCTGGGGCTACCTTGCGCCGCAGTAGCGAACGACCCCTCATAGAGATTGCTACCCTTTCGGCACATGGGATCGCTCGCTGTCTGCCCGAACTGCAAAGCCATCGTCCGGGCGGAAGCCCTCACCTGCGGTCACTGCCGCCGCCCTTTGCCCAACCAGACACATTCGCCCCAGGCGGACCAGTCGATTGCTCCGGCCAAGAGATCGATCGGGCCCAAGATCGCCGCCGCGATCGCGATTGGATGCCTTGGCGTTCCGCTCGTCTTGTGTGTCGGCCTAGGCGCGATCGGCAGCCTGCTCCCCGCCGCGAAGAACGCAGAGCAGAGCGGCGCTTGCTCCAATGCCATCCAGCGCGTCAAAGACTTCCGTCCGCAGAATGGCAAGACGACGCTAGTACGCGGCATCTCGACGCTTCTCGTAGTATCCAAGTACGACAACAACCCGATCGAGGTAATAGGGTGGAGCGTGCGCGAGCAGGGGCGTTACTGCCTTGTCAGCTTTGAAATCCGAGAGAAGGGGACCGAGAAAGAGATGCAATGGCTGCTAGATCCATCCACAGGGGTAGTCATGCCTAACAATGAGCTGGCGCGCGTCACAACCAGTGCAATCTACTGACCTGCATGTTCAGACCCAGATGTGCGCGTAACCTATGCGCTCACTAACCGCTTTGGCAGTCACATTCACGGTACTGATCTCGATCTCGTGTGAGCGCTCGGCCCCGCCCCCTCAGGAGGAAAGCGCCCGCGTCTGCCGTGAGGAGCTTATCGACGAACCCCTCAGGCTCGTCGTCCGCCGTGATCTCGTTGTACCGGCAACAGTTACTCTTCCCGATCTCCACGCGATTCTCCTGGAAGAGCTGGATGTAGCGCGGACGCGGCAGAGCGAAAGGTACAAGAGGGCAGCCACCAGTGTCCTGTTGTACGCATACCCCAGCAAGGAACATGCGCTTGGAGAACGGGCCACGTGGATGGCAATGATCCACTGGCGAGCCGACTCTGGCAAGGCAGAGTTCACTCCCGATGAGAACGCGATACGCGCCGCATCGCTGCCTCCTGAAGAACGGTTCGGTCTATCAGAGGCAGTCCGAATCTCAATCTACCGCAGGACGTGCGATGCATTCGAATTGGCCACGAGACGAGCCGAATCGGAACATCCCATTCCCAAGGGAGGAGATGGATACAGTCGAGATGAACAGCTTGCGGCAATCACCGCGCAGGCTCAGGCCCAACCAACCATCCGAGATAGGCTCTATCAGGACATCGCGGATGACTTTCACCTCAGCCTTGAGCAACTGAATGAGATCCGGGTCGAAGCTTTCAAGAAGAACTGGCCCTGACGTGGGAGTTGCCGTGTCCGATGCTAAAGGGAATCGGACGCTCCTAGATCTGGTGCCCGGCTCTTCCAGCCGACGAGCCATGCAGTGCGGGCCTTGCCTAGGGCTCGGCCGCGCCGCCGCCTGCGCCGCATCCCACAGTTGGGGGTGAAGGCTACAGCCCGAGAGTGAATCGTGACGACATGGTCGCCAACGAGGACACCACATGCTCGGCTTGGCGATGCAAGACAAGAGGATCATGCAGGCGATCCAGGCCTGCCCGGAAGGCGTGTCCATCCTGGAGTGGGACCCGTTTCAGACGGAACTGATCCACTTCATCAACGCCTTCATGAGCAATGACGAGTGTGCTGCGGTCGTCCGGATGAGCGGCTTGGACAAGCGCGACTTGTTCATGTTCTACGCCGGGGGAGTCCTGGCAAACATGCCAGATCCGTTCATCCAGCACGGCGGTCCGCTTGTAGCCCCGACATTGTTCTTCCTGGACCAGAAGAACATCGGACCAGTTCTCAGCGACCTCGCACAATCTACCGCCCAGCAATCCGGCAATGAGAGGGTGGGATCGGCAATAGCCTGTGGAGCTGAGATGACCGAGGCCCTCGTCCGGAGCGCCACGGCCAAGCGTGGGAAATGCACATTGCCGCGCATGTCCCGCGAGGACTACGCCGCCCAGCAAGTCGGGCGCAAGGCCATGCCGGTGGTGGTGGTAGTGGTAGTCATTCTCCTGCTGGCGGTCGGGGTCATGATGGCGCAATAGCGCCGCGCCACCTGTCGCAGGCACGGGGACTCAGGGCCGGCTAGGTTCTATCCACCAACCGCTGCCCGCACCGCCCCGTCGTCCGTTCGCGCGTAGACGCACGTCGAGGCGATACTTCGATGCCTCATGGCAGCCTGGACCAGGAGCAAGTCGCGGGTCTTGCGATAGATCCGGATCGCAAAGCTGTGCCGAAGCGAGTGGGGCGAGATCGCTCGCCCGAGTCCCGCGCGCTCGCACCAGATCCCGAGGCGACGTTGGGCGTGCCTCGCGCACATGGCGCGTCCGTCGCGGCCGGTGAAGAGCGGGCCGTCCGGTCGCCCCTTGAGGAAGCCGCGCAGGTGCTCGCGTACGGCGCGCGACAACGGGACCGAGGTGGGCACGTCGCCCTTTGTTCGGCGCAGCGCCAGCTCGCCGCGTTCGAGGTCCACGTCGCGCGTCTCCAGCGCCAGCGCGGAGCCGAGGCGGATGCCCGAGCCGAGCATCAGGGCGAAGAGCGCGTGGTCCCGGCGAGCCTCGGGACCGACACCGGCGGTGAGCGCGAGCAGCAGCCGTCCTTGCTCCTCGTCGCTCAACGCGCGCGGCGGCGGCGTGCCACACAACGCGCGTCGCACGAGGCGCGCCGGGTTGCTTCGCGTGTACCCCGCCTCGTGCGCGTATTTGAAGAATGTCCTGAGGCTCGTGCGCAGGGCGTTCGCGCTCGTCGCCTTCTTGGTAACGCCGTCGGGACGGGATCTGGCAGTGGATGATGCCAGGAAGGTGGCGAGCGTCTCGTGATCGATCTCCTCGACGTTCTCGTTGTTCCCGTTTCCGCGTAGCCACGAGGCCAAGAGCCCGAGGTGGCGCTGGTACTGGTGGATGGTGTGTGGCGACCGCCCGTCCGCTTCGAGTTGCGTGACGTAGCGGGCCAGTGCGTCCTCGATCTTCATGTGATTGGTCTCCCACTCAAGTGGCGAAGGGCCGCCCCACCCGTTGGTGGACCGGCCCTTTGCGCGCTACGCGGGGATCACTTCGCGGGGACGGGTTCGGGGAGCGGTGCCTTCGCCACGATGCCTCGCTCCTCGGCCCATACCAACGCGAGCCGCAGCACGCGGCGCGTCTTATCAATTGAGAGTTGCGACTTGGCCTTCCCGCTACGCAGCTTCGTCACGCGCTTCGAGGTGAAGAACGCGCCCACCTTGTCGGGCGTCAGATCCACGAGCGGCGTCTCCTCGCCGAGCTCGGCCATCGCCGTCTTCAGCTCCATCTTGTAGGAAGCGATCGTGCCGTCCGACTTCTTCTGCTGCTCCTCCATGTCGATCGCGTAGGCGTTGGCCAGGTCGATCAGCGTCGCGACTCCCGAGACGCTCTTCTTGCGCTTCGACTTCTTCGGGGCCGGCGCTTCGGGCGCGGGCTCCTCCGTCGCGGTCGCGGTCTGCGCCTCGGCAGGTGATTCGACCTGGGTCTCGTTTGTCGCTTCGTTCGTCGTGGCTTCGGCCTTCGTCTTCTTCTTGCCCATGTGCATCTCCTTGAAATCGCCTCACCATCGAGGCGGAACGCATCAGGGCTCAGATCGGGAACGAAGGGAGGAGCAGTTCGCGGATCCGAGTGCTTCGGTTGTGCTTGGAGAGATCGCTACGAAATGGGAGCGATGGGATTGGGCCCACGCAGGCACACGTCCTGCGTGCAACCACCGCGCAATCTCGGGTTCGCCGGATTCGCCTTGCCGGTTCCCGCGCGTCGAGCCCTGATCGCGTTCGTTCCCAGGAGACCATTCCAATGACGACAGCGAACGCGACCACCACGAAGCCCACCCTCTATTGGAGCGAGCGCGGCCAGATCGGCTGCGCTACTCCCGGCCACGCGCCGTATGTCGGCACCGACACCTGGGTCTGGGAGCGATGGAAGAAGATCACGCCGCGTGAGGCCGCCCAGTTCGAGCGCGAGGTCGGGCGTCCGCCTTCATGCGAGACCTGCGACGCCATCGCGCGTCGGGCGTAGACCAGTCGTCACGCCAGATACGTTCGCTGGATCCATTGGCAGTTGCCCGTCGCGTCATCCCACGTGTAGGAGGCGGATTCCAGGAAATCGGGCCAGTCCCGATCCACCTGGAAGCTGGCGTACCACCCGTTGTGTTTCCTGACGATGCAGCGCCCCTGCTCGTCGGTGAACATTCCGCACGCTTGGCACGTAGGGATGAAGTCGTCGTCGTTCTGGCCCAGCAGAGCGTCAACCTTCCCGGACGCATCCTCCCTGGGGCCGCCGCACGTCTCGCAGGGATCTTTCAGGACGCCGATGAACTCGGCCTCGAACTGCTGGGCGAATGCCTCATGCGGTAGTCGCGCGCGCTCGGCCTCGATCACGGTGCGATTGAGATGGGGGTTATCCCAGGAGGGCGACCGCCACGATTCGTACTCGGGATCCCGCCCTCTCTGCCCGCGCTTGTACGCGTCGAAAAACCAGCCACCGCCTTGGGGCGTCGAGAGCACGAGCGAGGACCCCACCCGGTCGATCAGCCGAGGTGAGAGCTTCTCGTGCCAGACCTCATCCGGGATCTGCGCGGCCTCGTCCAGGAGAAGGAAGTCGAGCCCCTCACCGAGAAGGCCGACGGGATGGTCGGCGCTCTTGGCCTTCAGCACCGACACGCCACCGGCCATGTTGGTGAGGGAGATCGTGTGCTCGCGTGGGCGGTAGTCGGCAATCCGATGGGCGAGCCGCTCTTGGACCACTCCCACGACTCGATCGAAGATCCTTCTCGTCAGGTCGAAGGTGGGCGCGACGACCCAGGCAAGCGAGCGATCACGAGGTTGGAGCAGGTCAGCGACCGCTTCCATCGCGGCCGCCGTGCTCTTTCCCCACCGCGTTCCGCACGCGAGGACGCGATGGCGAGCATGGGAGCGGTGAAGAAGGAGCTGGCCCGGATGGGGCTCGTAGCAGAGCGTCTCGAACAATGCCCGCTTGCTGAGCCTCGTTGCTGCGCCGGTGAGCGGAGTCACTTCCAACGCCCGTCCCCATTCCGTGAGTACCAGCCGTACATCTGGACCGAACCCCTCTCAGTCCAGTGGCGCGAAACCCAGAAGCTGGCGTAGCCCTTGTTGTGGAGCTTCACGATGCAGCGTCCGTCCTCATCGACGAACATGCCGCACGAAGGGCACCCCCTGAGGAAATCGTTCTGGTAGTTCCCCTCGGGAGCTTCGATCTTGCCGGGTACGTCATTCTGGGGCCCGCCGCACTCTCCGCAGGGATCGAGCGGCACTCCTAGGAATTCACCTAGGTACTGCTGAGCGAACACGTCCTTCGCGAGGCGCTGTCGCTCGGCCTCGATGACGGCTGCATTGAGGTGAGGATTGTCGCTGCTTGGAAACGACCACGACTCGCACTCGGGATCCCGGTTCTTCTGCCCCCTGCGGAACAGATCGAAGAACCACCCCGGGCCCTGCGGTGTCGAGATGAGGAGCGCCCAACCCTCCCTGTCGATCAGGCGAGGCGCGAGGTGCTCCTCCCAGACCGGCTGACTGATCTGGACCGCTTCATCCACGATCAAGACATCCAGGCCCTCCCCGAGCAGAGAGGCCGGATGGTCGCTGCTCTTACAGCGCAACTCCGACACCCCTCCTCCGAGGTTCGTAACGAGGATCTTCTTCTCGCGCGCATCCGCCTCGATCACTCGGTTCGCGAAGTGGGTGGTGACGGCTCCAGTGATGCGCGCGTAGATGCGATTGCACACGTCGTAGGTTGGTGCGACCAGCCAGGCGAGCATTTGCTCGCGCGGTTCGAGGAGTGCCGCGACGGCTTCGCCTGCCGCGCATCGGCTCTTGCCCCACCGCGTTCCGGCAGCGATCGCCCTGAAGCGCGCCTTGGAGCGATGGACCAGGACTTGGCCAGGATGAGGCGCATACCCAATCCGCTGGAACAAGGCGGACTTCGAGATCCGTGCGTCAGCCAGCATCGCCAGCGGTCACCCCGACCTTGGGGACGTAGTGCCAGTCTCTGCCGGGCCCGGCTTCCATCGATACTCCGTCCTCGTGGATGTAACCGCCGCAGTCGGAGCAAGTGCCTTTCCCCTCGACCTCGAAGTCGAAGAAACACGCCCCGATTCCATTCCGGTCGTTGCCGCAGCGCAGGCAGGGAAGAAGCTCCTCGCCGAGGAACACGCCACCGTATTCCTGCGCGAACACATCGGCTGGCAACCGGGCTCGCTCCGCGTCGATCACCGCCCTGTCGATGTGGGGGTTCTCCCACGAGGGCGAGCACCACGCCTGGCCGTCTGGATCGCGACCCATTTTGATCTGGCGGCAGAGATCGAAGAGCCAGTTGCAGCCGTTGGGCGTCGAGAGGAACAGCACCCAGCCCTTCCGATCCACGAGGCGCTGGGCAAGGTGGTTCTGCCAGACCTCGACCCGGAGCTTGGCGGCCTCGTCGATGATGAGGTAGTCGCACGCCTCGCCGAGCAGGCTGACCGGCATGTCGGCTGACTTGCCCCGCAGCTCGCTGCGACCGCCGCCAAGGTTTGCGATGACGATCTGCTGGATGCGCAGGTCGAGGTGCTGGATGCGGGCACGGAACTTCGACTTGATCGCGTCCACGACGCGCATGAAGGTTCGATCCACGAGATCGCGCGTTGGAGCGACGATCCATCCCAAGCTCTGCTCACGCGGCTCGAGGATCGCGGCACAGGCTTCCATCGAGGCGCACAGCGACTTACCCCAACGAGATCCGCAAACGAGGATCCGGCGCTGGGCCTTGGATCTGTGGACCTCGACCTGGCCGAGATGAGGTGAGTATCCCAGCGCAAGGAACAGCGCTGACTTCGAGAGCCGCGCCGATTCAGTAGTCGTCGGGTCCATCGGCCCCGACGGGCTTGGTCGTCAGGAGCGTCCGCACTTCGTCTCGCGTGATCTGCTCGACCAGCGACGCGGATTGGTCGCCGTTGTCGCCGATGAGTTGCCGCTCCTTGTCGAGGGCCAGCGTGTAGACCTTGGCAGCGTCCACCGCGCTGTCGATTGACATCGCCTTCAGTGCCTCGATCGCCTTGCCCTGGATGAAACGGAGCACGCGGAGCTGACCCTCACGCACGGTCTTGTTGTTCTCGGCCGCCTGCTTCTCGGCCTTCTCGCGCAGCTTCTGGTCCTCCTCTCGGATGCGCTTCTGCCAGTTCTCGCGCTCCGCGCAGAAGGCGACGGCACGCTTGGTGACCGTGTAGCGATCGGCGACTGCCTGGTAGCTACGGCCCGGACCGAGGCCGAGGTAGAAGGCGAAGGCGTCGGGCGGGATCTTCTTTTTCACGCGGACACCTCCTGTTCGGCGCGACGCGATTCGCAGAGAGCCTTGAAGCTCTGTCCGGTCCCTTCGAGGACGGCCTCCTTGCCCGTGAACTTCTCCCACCGCTGGACGATGACGTCCGTGTAGAGCGCGTCGATCTCCATCAGGTAGGCGTTGCGGCCGGTCTGCTCGGCTGCGATCAGCGTGGAGCCGGATCCGCCGAAGAGATCGAGGACGTTCTCGCCGGGGCGGGAGCTGTACTCGATGGCGCGAGAGGCCAGCGCGACGGGCTTCTCGGTTAAATGGACCATCGACTGCGGGTTGACCTTCTTGATTGCCCACAGGTCGGTCGCGTTGTTCGGGCCGAAGTACTGGTGAGCTGCGCCTTCTTTCCATCCGTAGAACGCCAGCTCGAAGGCGCCCATGAAGTCTTTTCTCGTGAGTACGGGGTGCCCCTTGTCCCAGACGATCGCTTGGGAGTAGTAGAGCCCGGACTCCGCGATCGCCGAGGGGTAGTTCGCCAGGTTCGCGTAGCCGCCCCAAAGGTAGAAGCCTCGGCCAGGGAGCAGGACTCGCGAGGCGTTCCCGAACCAAGCACGGAGGAGGCGGTGGAACTCCTCGTCGCTCACGAAGTCGTTGATCAGCGGGCGGTCCTTGGGGCGGAGCTTGTCGTGGGTCCGCTTCGCTTTGCCGGGATGGCGAGCGACATCGAGGCCCTGGTGGTGTGTCGTTCCCGTGAAGCTGGACAGGCCAGCCGCGATCGCATTGTTCGAGCGCGGCTCGACTTTGACGTTGTAGGGCGCGTCTGCGTTCACGAGGTGGATCGGAGAGCCAGCCACGAGGCGATCCACATCGGCCTCCTTCGAGCTGTCGGCGCACCCGACCCGGTGATTAGCGAGGAGCCACAAGTCTCCCGGCCGCGTCGTGGCCTCGTCGGGCAGCCCGGGCGCCTCGTCTTGGACCACGTCGGAGGAGAGTCCGGCGAGCAGGCCGTCGAGGATCTCCTGGACCTCGGGCAGCTCGTAGCCGACGCCGTCGAGGGCGTCTGCCGCTCGGAGGTCTTCCAGCAGGCGACCGAGGGTCGGGAGATCCCAGTCGGCCAAGGCCGCCGTCCGATTGAGAGCTATCGACAGGGCCGTCGCCTGGAGGTCGTCGAGGTCCACCTCGACCACGTCCGCGTGGGACCATCCCATTCCCTTCATGGCCACGAGCCGTCCGTTGCCTCCCACGACGCGCCCAGATCGCTTCTGCACGACGAGTGGCTCCGCCTGCCCGAACCTCGCCAGGCTCGCCCTGATCGCGTCTAGGTTGCGCTCGTTGTGCGACCGTGCGTTTGCGGGGTCGAGGTGCAGTTCCGCGAGGGGGACGCGCTTGATCGTGAGGTTGTTCGCAGTGTCCATGGTCCGGCTTTCCGACCCGGGGTCGGTGTCGCGCCGGACTTGGAGGGACTACTTGGACGGCTGCGGCGCGTCGATGAAGAGAAAGGGCTTTAGTTGGCCTGTTCCTCTTAGCAGAGATGAAGCAAGCGTGCAACGTCAGGGGAGGGGTGGACTCCGCCAATTAGCTGGTTTGGCCGGACCCCAGACAGTGCCCCTGGCTAGGTCCTATTGGCGCTTTCATGCCTTGCCCCGAGAAGCTCCGTTGTAGCTCCGATGAACTTCATCGGTGTTCCGGGCTGAGAGGCCAGATTCTCCTCGGAACTGGGCAGAAGTGGCCATCTAGCTAGAGCCAGTGGCGCTTTTCGGGGCTGACCCTCGCCCACGTTTCAGAAATCGATGCAGTTCCGGGTAGTTCCGATGAAGCAGCCCGTCCCATTTCGAGTGTACTACGACCTCCAACGCGGAGTGCCAGCCAGCGTCTGCGAAATCGCACGTGATACAAGCTTGGGCGATTGTGACGATAGCTTTATCCGCCTGCGGACCGACTGCCTCGCCGAATAAGGCGAACGAATTGGAGACATGCAAGGCCGAACAAGGGAAGGAGTATACAAATCGAGAATACACCGATTGTCTCGAATCCCGTAAGGCGAATCCAGCCGATTCGGTTAGCTCCGAATAGTCCGATCCCAACCAGCGCCCATGAGATTGCAATTGCAGTGGCTCCAAACATTGCTCTCGAAGTGATCGGCTCACGCATGCCTTCCATCCACAAGGACGCGAGCAGCCAGGCGATCACAAAGGCGACGACGTACGCGCACACCAATCGCAGAGCAACGAAGGTCAACGACCCTTCCCACATCGCCGCAGGTGACGTGTCGGACCTCAAGTAGAGGATCGCATCGTCCGCTACCCCCCGAAGGCTCATGCCAACTAGTACGAGAACCACGAAGGTAGAAATCGTTTGGGCAAGGACCAGAATGACTCTTCTCTGCCTCACGAGCGCATAGATCGCATTAGCCAAGTGGACACCGGCCCTAATTAGGTATGCTCCGAGAGTTGCAAACAATCTCCACAGCACATTGACAAACGCTGTGAGGAGCCGGATGGTCGCGTTGATCGCGAGAAGAAATGGCCGAATCGCGCTTTGGATCGGAGTGATAGGGCCCTGACTTTGAAGGTGAAGAGCCAAATTTGGAATCATGCCAGGTCTAGGCGTGCCTTCGGCGAATGCAGCCCAGAGACTCTTTCCTACAAGGAGTGTCATTAGAATCCCCGAAAATACATAACGCACGTCGAGGATCCAGTGCTTGCTGCCGATGGGGCCATTCCCGGCGTACCCGAGCAGCTTGTTCGATCCGAGAGTCAAAGTGCTGCCCACAATGGCCCACGTGACAAAGACGCGGCTAAGAGCGCGTGACATCGGGCTTGCTCTGTAGTCGGCTACATTGATGCATCCCAATAACGCTAGAACCGCAAGCGTTGGCCAGAAAGCGGTCATTGATCTTGTTAGGCCTAGAGCGATGCAGCCGGTGGTGAGTACCGCGCCTACACCCAATGCCCATAACAGCCCTGAAGCTGCTTCACTCGCTGAAAATGCAAACCAGCCGAGCCCCAGAATACATATGAAACTGACGACACACCACGGGCGCACATCCTGGAGTGTCGTGGCAAGTCTTGCACTACGGTCGCTGACGACTGAGTTCGGATCCAAACACACAACCGCCACAACACACATCGCCAGGACGGTAATTCCCAGGAAGGCGACTGTCCCTGTGACTCCACTCAAGGCGTGTCGAAGGTCTCGGTTGTCGGCGGCGTTGCTCATTCCTGGCACCGCCTGAATGCTCGGATACGCCGACGCGGGTCGCGGAGTATTAGCTGTCGGCGTATAGCCATTGTGCTTGCGGCGCGTCTCCAGACGCTCCTAGAATGTGTGTGTGTCCAGGACCTGGAGTCTCGCGTGAAGCTGGCACAGCCGCGTTGGGTCTAGGTGGCGATCAAGTCGCGGATGCGCATGGTGTGCCGCTACGAGCCGATTGCCATCCAGGTCACCGGGATCGTGTTGCCTTCTGCGGCCGCATATCCGAGCGAAAACGAGGAGCCGGAGGTGATCGTTACCCAGACTGCCGGCGCTTGCGACGCCTGCTTTGTGATGACCACACTGTAGGAGTTGGCCGAAGTAAACGGCAATCCCGAGATAGTGATTCCGTTCGAGCTAGGTACCACGGTTCGACCGTAGCAGATCTTGGGGGACACCGCCTGCAAGCCGCCCGACGTGTTTGTTCCGAAATCAAACGCGATTGGCCCGTTTGCCGCCGCAGTCGTCTGAACTGTCCCATCCGGGAACTTGAAGCCCCCGGACTCGCTATGAACGGTACCTGCCACCGTCAGCCGTTCACCTGGCGTGGATGTGCCTACGCCAATATTGCCGGTATTGATGTTCCGGAGATCCACGCCGATCTTCGTCCAGAACCCGGCGGTGATCGCTTGGGTAGGATGCTGCGCCGAGACCAAGACAAAGGTCACGCCGCTGAGAATGCAACCGATGGTGAACGGGAGGGCGAACGCTCTTGCGAACCGCATGACGGGTATGCCTTTCAAAGGTCGTCGCTCATGCGGAGTTCGCATGTGGGACGATTCCAGATCGGACGGTGGGAATGACCGTGGATCGCGTCGCCCAGGCGATGGTCGTCGAGGTGCGGAGCAGAGAGGGCGAGCTTGATCCGGGGGAAGAGAACGGACCGGCGGGCTGGGAAACCCGCATGGCCGAGATGGTAGCGAACTGACGCGCGTGGCGCGAAGGGGGGGAGCCCAGCGCGGGATGCGGTACCATCCGCCGGAGCACCAGAGTCCTTCCAGCGGCTCTACTAGGCAACGATGGCCGGTACAGAAACCAGCACAGCACGCAGGGATCTCGTAGATCGGGCCCGCCAGGGCTGGATCCGTCGGCTGGTCGATCTGTCTCGGCGGAATAACCTCCTCTACTTCCGTTCCACGAAAACAGGAACGCTGGATCTACCCGGACTCCTCGGAGGCAGTCACGCCGACTTGCTAGCTGGGAAGAGTGTCCCGCTCCGCACACTATGTTCCCTGTCCGAGAATCCTGCGCTTGCAGGTGCCGTCACCGAGATCCGTCGTCGCGCTACCACGAACCAGGAGGAGCGCGGACTTGAGACCCTCTACGTGGCCTTTGGCTCGGTGTCCTGGCAATCGGATGATGGGGGGCGCAACCCCGATGCTCCGGTCCTCCTTCTCCCGGTGACGATTCAGGTCCCGGGCCGGGACATCAGGCAAGCAGTCCTGCGACGAAGCGGCGGATTCGAGGTCAATCCAGTCCTGCTCCAGGCGTTGTCTCAGGAACACGGGATCGAACTCGCCGCGGATGAATTACTGCCCGAGGATGAGAAAGAGGATGAGATCGTCGATATCGACCGCGCATTGGCAGCGGTGTCTCGTGCAGGTCAGAGGCTCACCGGCCTCCAGGTGGGCCACCGAGCAGTCCTCGGAAACTTCTCGTTCCAGAAGTTAGCAATGGTTAGGGATCTGCGCGACTGCGGCACGCAGCTCGCGAACCACGATGTCGTTGCCGCTCTGGCCGGTGATTCCGAAGCGCGAGAGGCCATGCGCCCTCCGGCATCCGAGGCAGATCCCCGCGAACTCGATCGCATTCCTCCCGAGAATGAATTCCTCGTGCGAGATGCCGACGCCAGCCAGCTCCAGGTGATCGCCTCGACGATGTTGGGTGAGCACGTGGTCGTCCAGGGACCTCCCGGAACTGGCAAGAGCCAGACAATCTCCAATCTGATCGCATCGCTCGCTGCCTCGGGGAAGCGGGTTCTGTTCGTCGCCGAAAAACGTGCCGCGTTGAACGTGGTTCTCGATCGCCTGGAAAAGGCTGACCTGGGGCACCTAACCCTGGATGTGCATGGAGCCGATCTCACTCGCAAGGAAGTCGCGAGGCAGATCAAGCGGACTCTCTCGGTCCTGCACAACGCTCCTCCGATCGACGCGACCCAAGTGCATGACCGATTTGCCGACCGACGGGCGCGCCTGAATGGACACGTCGGACGCCTGCACGCGAAGAGGCAACCCAGTGGCCTGAGCGTCTTCAGTCTTCAGGGTCGGCTCCTGCGCACACCGCCCGAAGTCAGATCACGGACTCGATGGCGCGGGCCTGAATTGGATCGATTGACGAAGGACTCCTCCGACGAGATCGCGGACCTCCTCCAAGAGGCGGGTGCTGGCGCAGGTCTGTTCCTAGGAACGGATCCGTCGCCCTGGACGGGCGCGGAGATCGAAACGGGGACGAAGGCGCAAGCCTGCATTGATGCTACGGCCCGCCTGCACGGCACGCTCCTTCCAGCTCTTCGCCGTGCTGTAGATCAGACCTGCTCCTCGCTCGGATTTCGCGATCCCCGATCGATCGCGGAGATCCGCCTGGTACTCACACTTCTGTCCGATGCGGAGTCGTTACTCAGAGTCTACGACCCGGCCATCTTCGAGCAGGATCTGGCCAAGTACATCCGTGATCTCGCCCCAGCGGGAAGGTCGAGCATCGCAGGGTCATGGGCCTGGGTTACGAAGAGCGGCTATCGAACTGCACGTCGGACTCTGAATGACCTGCGTCGGGCAGGTCGTGTCGAGAGCAAGATACTGCTCCAAGAGGCAAAGGCAGCCCTCGACGTGCTCGTGCGGTGGCGTGGTGCTGCTCTTGATCAAACCGACTCGGTTCGCATGTTGGGCTCGGATGCGCTCAAGAAGGCACTAGCTGAGTTCGCTGAGACATTGGTTCTGCTTTCCGGATCCCTCCCCCAGAAGTTCCCGGACGCCCTAGAGATCGACGAGATTGAGCGAATCCTCGGACGCCTTGTTGAGGACAGCCTGACTCCGTACCGGCTCCCGCGAGTGATGCAGATTGAGCGCGAGATCAGCGACTCTGGGGCAAGCGCGATACTCGCCGAGATTCGAGCTACCCATTCGGCTCCCGAGCGATGGGAAGCGCTCTTCCGAAATGCATGGCACACCTCATGCCTCGACCGGGCTTGGACAGAAGACCCGGATCTCGCAGCGTTCGTGGGGCGCAATCACGACGGTCTCGTCGCGGATTTCAAGGTACTCGATCAAGAGCGTTTGCGATTGTCCGCCTCACGAGTCGCGCGCGAACATGCCGAACGAGCGATCGCCGCGATGAACGAGTATCCGGAACAGGATGCTTTGGTACGCAGCGAGGCTGCCAAGCAGAGTCGGCACCTCCCGATTCGGAAGCTCCTCTTCAAGGCCCCAGATCTGTTGACCGCGATTTGTCCATGCTGGATGGCCAGTCCTCTTTCGGTGAGTCAAATCTTCGGCAGCGATCGACGTTACTTCGACGTGGTCATCTTCGATGAGGCGAGCCAGGTGCTCCCTGAGGACGCCATCCCCGCCATCATGCGCGCCTCGCAGGTTGTCGTCGCGGGCGATAGACACCAACTACCCCCAACCACGTTCTTCGCCGATGGCGGAGAGACGGACGATGCGCCCACAGACGAAGATCCGTCGCAGACCGTAGGCTTCGAGAGTCTCCTCGATCTCCTCTCCGCCTCCTCCGCGAGGTCGAGGATGCTGACATGGCACTACCGGAGCAGGGACGAAGCTCTCATCGCGTTCTCGAACGGGGAGATATATGACTGGCGGCTCGTGACCTTCCCCGGACCTACCCGGACTGGAGTACTGCGCCACGTTCTCGTGCAGCAGCCCGTGGTTCGGGGAGGCGAAGAGGACAGTTCTAGTGCCGAAGTGCAGCGAGTGGTCGAGCTTGTGCTGGAGCACGCTCGGAGCCGCCCGACAGAGAGCCTCGGGGTGATCGCGCTTGGGATCCGACATGCCATTCGGGTGGAAGCTGCGATCGATGCGGCCTTGAACAAGGAGCCATCTCTGGAGGCATTCTTCGATCCCCGCGCGTCCGAGCGATTCTTCGTCAAGAACCTCGAACGAGTTCAAGGGGACGAACGGGACGCGATCATCCTGACGGTCGGCCTAGCCAATGACCGAAGTGGAACGCTGCTGAATCGATTGGGTCCGCTGAACTACGGGGGGGGCGAGCGACGACTGAATGTCGCGATCACGCGCGCACGTTCATCCATGACCGTGGTGTCCTCCTTCACCCATCACGAAATGGATCCGACCCGCTTCCGTGCTCGCGGAGCGGAAATGCTACGCCTGTATCTGCAATACGCCGCGTCGGAGGGCCGGGAAATGGGGCCGACTCGCCGCCCGGATGTGGCTCCCAACGATTTCGAGATTGATGTGGCCACTGCCCTTGAGGCGAAGGGGATCCAGATCCTGCCGCAAGTGGGAGCTTCCGCTTACCGGATCGATCTGGTTGCCCAGCATCCTAGACAGCCCGGCAAGTCCGTCCTGGCTATCGAGTGCGACGGCGCGACGTACCACTCCTCCCCGACAGCACGAGATCGGGACCGACTTCGGCAGCAGCACCTGGAGAGCCTTGGTTGGCGGTTCCACCGGATCTGGTCAACAGACTGGTTCCTGCGCAAGGACGAAGAGATCGATCGGGCCGTGAGAGCGTACGAAAAGGCGGTCGCAGCATCGGACCGAAGGGAACCCGAGGTCGAACTCCCGGGGTCTAATCCGGGCCCACAACCAGGTGGCACTCCTCAACAGCAGTTCTGGAACAGCATGGCGGTCTCCGCGCACGATCCACGTTCACGCAGGCCATCGATCTCTCGGAGAGGGAGCATCTCAGAATACTCCCAGATGGAACTCGTTCGGCTCGTGACCTGGGTCAAGTCGGATGGACGGCTTCGGACGGACGATCAGATCCTTGATCTGATGGTCGAAGAACTGGGATTCAAGAAGCGGGGTCACCGCATCGTCGATGCGATCATGACTGCGATCGAGATTGAGAAGAATTCACGACGCGAGTCTGCCTCGTAGTGTCGATCTACGGCCGTGCCTGTTTGGGATCCCTCAGCGCGCCCTCGCCGCGATGTTTCACAAGCTCTGGAATCACGTGATCCCGGAACACTTTCAACTCCTCACCTCGCAAGGCGTGCGAGCTAAGGTCGTCAGCGAATCCGAGAAGCCGATGAAGGCGCGCGGCCTGCTCATCGAAGTTCGTGCGCACGATCTGTTTCGGCTCGCTGATCGCTCCATCCCCAGGGGCGACATCAACGTAGAATCCGCGCTGCTTGAGAAGGTCAAGCTCGCCATTGTCCCAAACCGTCTCCTGCAACCTGTTCAGAGCGGCTCTCAGTTGCCTTCCCTTAACCTCTAGCTCAGGCGCTAGGGGTGCAATCATTCTCGGGAGGTCCACACCAAAGGCGCGAATCGCTGGCCCAATGTCTTGCTCGGACTCAATGCCTTGGACGGAGTCTACCCAAGCCTTGAAGGCTTCAATGAACGGGGGCTGCCAGAGGGCTGCAAAGAATTCGGCCGCCTCGGGCAACGCAAGCCAACCGAACAGCTGCTTCGTCCTGTGGTGACGAAGGAATGTGCCGAGGTCAGGTTCCTGTCGCGGTAGGAGTCCCCATGCCACGCACACCAGCCCTATCGCTTTCCCGCATTCCTCCTGGCCCAAGATGGCAAGCGAGGTCGCACGACCGAACGACTCCCGTCCGGCGAGGATCAGCGATTCGATCTCTAACTCATGCGCATTTCGACATGCTGCTTCCGCGAGTCGAAGCGGTGTTTCCGGATCAATCCCGATGTTATTGCCCATGCACCTACTTGACTCGGGGACAACCCAACTTGCAATCTACCGTACATGCCCACCTCCACCCTCGACCAAGACATTCAGACCCGCATCCAGACTTTCCTCGGCGAGCTGTCGCAACTTGTGAAGATGGCCGCGCTGGGGTCGGTACACGCAGCCCTAGGCGGAGAGCTAGAGGCTCCCAAGCGGAGAGGGCCGGGCCGCCCGCGTGGCCCAGGCCGTCCCCCCAAGACAGCTGCCCGAGTCCAACGCGCAGCTGCTCGCACGGGCAAGCGCATCCGCCGTTCAGCCGAGGACCTTGATGAGATCGCCGGTCGCGTATTGACCTACGTGAAGTCGAACGCTGGACAGCGGCTCGAACAGATCGGGAAGGCGCTTCAGACGGACACGGGCGTGCTCAAGCGGCCGATCGCCAACCTGCTCGCGGAGAGGAAGCTGAGCACGAAGGGCCAGAAGCGCGGGACCATGTATTTTGCGGGGAGCAGCCGCAAGCGCGCGAGCAAGCCCGCACGCAAGCCGAAGACTCAGCGTCGGCGCAAGGCCAAGGGTGCGCGCAAGGCGAAGGCCGGTCGCCCAGCTCCGCGTAGAAAGACCGCTCAGCGGACGAAGCAGGTGGTCGTGCGACCGGTCCGCAACCGGCGAGCGATACCCATCCGCAAGCCTTCGCGCGCGACCCGGCCCAGTAAGGCGCGAGCGATGATGAACGAACTCGAAATGCAAGCAGCCGCAATTTCGACTGCGTTGCCGTAGATCGGCGGAAGCGCGGGACGCAGTATTTCACGAGGTAGCTTCAGCTACTCGCGATTCATGGTGCGCAATCCATCCTGAATCTCGAATTGGCATTCTCCGCAGAAGATAGACATCTCCGGCTTGCTGGGTTTGTCAAGGCGCGCATGATTGCATCCTCTTGTCGCGCACATTGATACGGCCCTAGTCGCAGCGTGTGGGGAACCGCGCTCCGACGACAGCCAGCTTCCGATCGCCCATCCGCCGAAAGCGACCGGAGCGCAGATGATCGCTCCACCAATGACAATGGTTCCAGCGCTCCCAAGTCGCCGCGCCATTGGCGTAGAAGCCGCCCTGCGCGAACCGTGCGCCACCGCCCGTCCACAATGTAACAGCGACTGCTGACCCTCTACCGGAAGCAGCCAAATCAGGTGCGCCACGCCCGGCTTGAGAACACGCCGGACAAATACGACCGGCACTGCAACGGGGATCCAGAGCGGTGCTGAAAGGAGAGCTACCCACCAAGGGATGTTGATGGTCGTTGAAGATCCGTTGCCGGAACTTGATCCCTTCGATGCCACGGAGGCATCAATCCCGGTTGCTGAACGCACGGGGAGCACATGGGTTCTATCGGACCAGCTGGCTGCCGCCTTGAACCGGCGCGGGCTACGGGAGCTGGATCACCCAGCCACGAGACGAAGGGTGCCTCACTCCGCGAGCGAGCGTCGGTGGCACTCGTGATCGCGTCATCGTTCCTTGAGGTGTCGTACCGGCTGGGCGGGGATACCTTGCGGACGGGGAAGGCTCGTGATGGCGTTCGCCGAGGGCTGTATGCAAGCTAGGGCTGCAGAACTGCGACCAGAGGATGCGTAGGTACCCACCATGAGCTTTCCGAGCAACATAACTGGATTCACGGAGTCTGATGTTCGGGAGGAAATCATCGCTCCCCTTCTCCGTAGCCTCGGATACCAGGCAGGGTCTCCGGCCAACATCATTCGCGAGCAGTCGCTTCGGTATCCGCGCATTTCGCTCGGCAGGAAGAAGCCAGGAAAGGACCCCCTCCTTCGTGGACGGGCTGACTACATCTGCGATGCTAGCGGAGTGCGCTGGACCATTGAGGCGAAACCCACGACTCAGCAGCTTGATCCTGATGTTGTGGAGCAAGCCTTTACTTACGCGAACCATCCGGAGGTTCGCGCTGTGATGTTTGTTGTGTCCAACGGGGTAAAGATGGACATCTACCAAACGGATCGCGGACCTGACGTACCTCCCATTCTGTCGGTCGCATATGCTGACCTCGAAGCCCGTGAGCAGGTGCTGCGCAATTTGCTCTCCCCGGATTCGTTGCACCACACGTATCCCCGCATTGAGCCGGACGTGAGTGAGCCTCTTGGTGTGGGGCTTCGTTCGATAGTAAGAATCATCAACGGCGAAATACATTTCCGCAGGCTTGATCCGCCGACACCGGCGCTAGAGGACATCATACTTGCCGTCACGGAAGGATCGATCGAACGTGACGAGCAGAAGCGACTAACGGCGTTTCTTAGGATTAAGAGCCACACACATGCAATCGAGACACTGAACCATCGTCTAGGCATAGACACCATGGAACTTACGAGCGATGCTACGCACCTGCCCGTAAACCCAGCCGAGCCCGTCCGGTTCTCTTCCACCACTCACGTTCTCCTGGCTGCCGGTGAATCTCTGCCTCTTCCCGGTACGGGACAGTCCCTTCGGCTGCCGATGAACTTGGAGTGTACGGTTGTGACAGAGGCGAACGGACATCTTGCGGGTTCGACGATATCTGGAGAGTTCAACGCTCACTACACCTACACTCGTCCCGTTCCCTCAGTATCGGCGTACGGAGTGTTCAAGATGGCGGTTGGATAGCAGCGACCGGTAGCCCCTTGAGGTGAGTGATTGGATTGCGAGAGATCACCTCCGCTGTCACGCCCCAGTTGAGCACCAACGTGAAGCAGATGTGCTGACGTGGCGGAACGTGGGGCCCTTCTTCGCGACCTTCGCGGCGGCTCGGGTCTTGATCTGCTCAATCTTCGCTTGGAGGTCCGCGATGCGCTGGTCTTCGGTGCGGCGGGTACGGGTCTTGATCTTTACGGGCTTCATATTGGCTGCTGGCCTGTGACCATGACTCCGGGACTATCTTTGCAACATCAATCGAATGCCTTGGCTACCCGAGAAGTCTTCCACTTGCTGCTGCACAAAATAGGTAATGATGGTATCCACGTGTGGTGACCTAAACACATTGAAGGCAAGCGCAGCTTCGCCAGGAAGTCCCAGGATAGTAGTACCGGCCGAGATCATGATCGATGCGATCCTTGCCATGGACAACTTGATAATCGCTGGGGTCACGTAACCAAGTAGTGGCACTACGATAGCCGGGATTGCACCTCCGGTTGCGACCGTTATGATTGCGCCTACCACCACGGCCGCAACAGCGGTATATGTGCCGTACTGAATAAATGGATACGCATGCACAGATGCCGAGTCCAATGCATACCACTGAACATAGAGAGGGCGCCCGACATACCTAGCGGCGCCGACGGCCCCCCCCATCCAGGGCAACATGTCCGCAAGACTAACCTGCGCACGACCATTCGCATCCGTGTGAACGATTATTCCGTAGTATGGTGCAAGCGAGACAAACTTGAGCACGGATTGAAGTAATGGCCACGATGGGTGGCCACCCGGCAAGATAAAGGACACAACCCACGAGTAACTGTCTAGGAGTGGCAGTACTCGTGATTGGATTCCGGCTCCGCTCATTGGAATCGGAAAGACGTTGTGATGAATTCCATTCCCGAAGCTACCGGCGACCGGCCATGCCTGGAATGTTCCCGACGGCAGAGCCGCAGGAATAGCATCAAAGCACAAGATAGCTATGCCATTGCTTGGACCATTGTCGATCTGAATCAAGCAGTTGGACGCACCCTGAATGCTAGGCTTGCCTAGCACGCGTATGATTGGTTCGCCATTCGACCCTTGCATTCCCAGGCCAAAGCGAGAATAAGAGAATGCGTTGCGAGCGACGAATAGCCCATTGGGAGTCTGAATAGTCACGTCCACCGATTGGAACTGATTGCCTGGCGCCGAAGGCGTCGCATCTATACGAATCTCGCTTGGACTCACATATGTGGTCGGTGGGGACACGTTGCCAAACAGCACCATGTGGCCCGGCGTGAAGCCTGAGCCACGTATTGTCACAATGTCTTGTCCAAGGGTACTCCCTAGGACATTGCCCACATTCGGATCGACCGTTGTAATGACAGGCGGTCCGGTAATACCTCGATCACGGAGGAAAATGTCAAACGTTGCGTTGGTATCACTTGCCACAAGATTGCTCGCTACGCTAGCGAAGGCAATATATCGCCCATCGGCCGAAAGCGCAGCCCATTTGCAATCGCCATTGCCCTGCGTACCGTCCGCGGCCACACTCACACGTTCGGTCGTGCCGAGTTGGCGGTCGCGGAGGAAGATGTCTTGGGCTCCATTTGTATCCCCTGGAGCAAGATTGCCAGTCCAACTCCAAAAGGCAACGTAGCGGCCGTCGGGGGAGGAGGAGATCCCTTGGGTGCCGCTGCTGGCGTTACCTTGGGCACCGCCGGTATTGACGCTTACGCACTCGGTTGTGCCCTGTTGCCGATCGCGGACGAACACATCGTCTAGCCCATTTGCATCCCCGGCAAAGAGGTTCGTGGCGTCACTGCGGAACCCGACGTAGCGGCCATCGTTCGAAACTGATAACGGACTCGTGAAGCTGGAGCCATTTGATTGCACCTCTCCAGAAGTAACGCTCACGCGGTCCGTGGTTCCCGCGATACGGTCGTGCCAGAAGATATCCCAGCTCGCGTTCGTGTCCCCGGCCACCAAGTTTGTGGCAGCACTCCCAAACGCAATGTAGCGACCGTTGGCCGAGAGCGCGGACCAGCCGGCACTGTAGTCGTCTGCCTGTGTGCCAATGGAGTCAACGCTCACGCGGGTTGTCTGGCCGATCTGTCGGTCATGAACGAAGATGTCGCCAAGCAGGTTCGTGTCTCCGGAGACGAGATTGTTGGCCCAGCTTGCAAAACTGACGTAACGGCCATCGCCGGAAATCGAACACCAGGAGCTACTGTTGGTCGCTTGCGTGCCGGCTGAAGTTACGCTCACGCGAGTAGTAGTCGCACTCTGCCGATCGCGGACGAAGATATCCCGGGTGTTATTTGAATCGGTCGAGATCAAGTTGGTCGCATCGCTCTCAAAGACTACGTAGCGGCCGTCAGCCGATATGGTGGGATAGCCGCTCAGGCCGTTCCCCTGAACCCCAGTACTGTCAACACTCACGCGTGCGGTCATCCCTGCAATACAGTCGCGGACGAAAACGTCGTGGCATCCGTTTGTGTCTCCAGGAACGAGATTCGTCGCGTCACTCCAGAAGGCTACGTAACGCCCGTCGGCTGAAAGTGAGGGGGAAAGGCTGCTGCCGTTCCCTTGTCCTCCTCCCGACGCAACGCTCACTCTCGTAGTTGTCTGTGCTGTGGCAACGCTGGGAGCGAGCGCAAGGACAAGAACTTGGGCGGCGGCGAGTCCTAGGAAGCGTTTCACGGTCAGTCCTCCTCTCAATTGCACCAACCTGTCCGATTGCCCCGGCGTCTTTGGGCCAGCCATTGCGAGCTGGGCTTCGGTCCCGAGCGGCGCTCAGGCTACCACGGGCCTGGAGAATGGGGATGGGGGCAGCGAGGCTTGGCTAGGCGAGCATCAGGGCAGGACGATTCCCCGGAAGTAGGATCCTCCTCGCAGGTAGCCTCCCATGGCGATCCATCCTTCCGAAGACCTTCGTTCGCTGGCCACTCTCGACAAACCTGATCATCGATCTGGCGGGGGGGGTAAGAACCACGCTCTCCTTCGGCGAGCCCTAACGACCTACGCCTTCCACGCCGCAAAGAGCTGATCGAAGGAGAAGAACCGTTTACTGAGCCATCCCTTTCCCTTCTGCAACCGCTCCTTGCGAACTGGTGGATTGAAGACAAGTCGCGGCTCGCCAAGGAGAAGGAACGTTCGGTTCTCAGGCCAGGACCACTTGCGATGCAAGGAATCGAGAATCGCACGGTGTCTTGTCAACCACCTGCGACCTCGCCGCTCCTTGAGTAGGGCCTGGAGGTCCTCCCAACTCGTCGCTTGACCGACGGAATCGATGCGTGCGACGTAGCTCAGGCCGACAACAATGCCTGGATGTTCATCAGCGATCCGTTGTCCAAAGTGTGGCGCGAAATAAAGTGCCTGTGAGATGGAGCTCCCGCGCTCGTACCGACAACCATAGAGGTGCCCTTGCAGGAGCACGGCCAGAGTCGTGGGCTCGTTGATCTCCCGGGCGTAGATTTCCACTGATTCACGGTTCCTCACCATGCGATGTTCCTTGAGGTATGAGAGGAGATCGGCGCTAAGGACTCGGACCTTTGCGTTTCGTGCATGACTCAAGCGATCCAGCAATTCGCCTAGGCGCTCCCAACTGACGTACCTGGTGTGTTTCTCGGCCGGAGCACTCGGCATGTGATCGGTCAACAACACTGTCCGGCATCCGGCATACTTGCGTGCCTGCACCAGGGGGTCGCTGGCATCCAGCTTCGCTTCGATGACGCAGCGCCCGCGGTTCGTCTCCACCACGATGTCCGATCGGCCGACATCATGCCGCATCTCCAGAGTCACTCCCTGGGGGATGTCTTCGAAGCCGAACAGGTCTTGGAATGCGGGAACTTCCAGCGCGATCAAGTACCCAAGCAGGGCCGTCAGCCGGGTTTCACGGAGTGATTGACCGAAGGCGCCCGTAATGGTCGAGACTAGATTGCCCCCGCGCATCAGCGGGATACCTGCGGAAGGGGGGGGCTTGAGGCCGCGATCCAATCTCCGGTCCGTCCTAATCCCTACGCCCGAGGCCGGACTTCAGAGAAGCTCCGGACGGTCACCCGAGTCGCTGACGTTCCGCTGTCGCTTACGCGGTGCCTTGCTTCTACGACCCAATAACGGAACCACCCTCTTCTGGTGAAGTTCGAAGAGATATTCGACTCGGGCCCGCTCACTAGTAAACGAAGCAGATCGATAACACTTATCGACTGCTCGATCCAGGGATTTATGTGCGTCTCGGAGGTCCTTGGGCATTGCTAACGGATCATACAAGTCGGCTAGGGTCTGGTCCGCATGTTGACTGCGAACCCTCAACACGCCCTGCGCAGCCGCTGCGACGGCAGCCAGTTGACTGTGTCCAGGAACCGGCCAGGGGTAGTTGTTGTAGACAATATCCTTGGAATAGCGGTAATCGGACTTTAGGCGACCACAAAATTGGCGGACCCATGCCATATGCATCGCGCTACTGATCACTCCAAAGTGAAATGGCTCAGCATCCGGTATGAGAAAACAGGCGTTGCTAGGGATGACATCGGGACCGAAATACGCAAACGGAATGTACTGACGGCTCTCAGACGTGTGCCCAGGAACCAAGACAAACGGTCCTGATAGATCCACAATCTGCCTGAATCGTGTCGGATAGTCCGCATAGTCCCGTGTCGTCTCGGCCTTGCTCGCCAGTCTGAATGTGCGGACGGCGTCAACCCGCGCGGCGACACGCGGCATGCTTCGCAGGGTCGAAGGCGCCACACTTGGAAGCCAGAGGCAATACCGGTCGATCCCTTCGAGGAACTCTTCTGCGCCGATATAGCGACGAATGTACTGTGCGGCAGCCGGTTCTGCCTTAATCAGCTCGTCGCGCTCCTCCTTTGTCATTATGAGGTGGCCGCCATCGGTCGGCTTGTTTCCATACTTCATCGCTGGAACGTCTGAGATCGGATCAGAACGGTTGGAGAGCAGCGCCGCTGGGCCTTCAAATAGGTACGGATTAATCCGCGACACGCGTGACATCGTTCCACGATCGCCATCGCCATCCTCATACTCCCAGAGTGACTTGTCGCTGACATTCTCACGCCCGAAGCCAATGATCACGACATGCACGTGAGCCTTTCCCCTGGCCTCGCTTTCCCACCGAAACGTCCTATGAGCGCATTGGATTACCATCCCCTTTGAGAGCAACGTGGGCCAAAATATGCCTGGCTGCTCTCCTTGGGATATTGAACTGGTTGAGACAAAGGCAACCCGGGCTGATGAACCTCTGATGTACTCGGCAGCAACCGCATACCAGCACGTTACGTAATCCAGCACACCAGAAGCTGACAAGCCCTGCCAAGTGTCATTCTGGTCTTGCTTCTGCTCAGGTGTCTGGAGGTGGTGTCCAACAAATGGTGGATTCCCCAGCACATAACTGCACTCGCTCGCGGGCAATACACTGTTCCAATCCGTGCGGAGGGCATTGCCGATCTGTATCTTCGCACTCTTTCGCAGGGGTAGGCGAAGAACGGGCTGGCCGAATACTTCTCCCACAGCCTGATTCATCTGATGATCTACTAGCCACATGGCAACTTCTGCGATCCGCGCGGGCCATTCCTCAATCTCGATCCCATGCATGTGGTCTACGTCGATCTTAAGGAGCGCTTCCATCAAGAGGTGCTTTGAGTCCCCCTTGCCCCCCCGAAGCTCCTTCAATACTTCCAGCTCAAGCAATCGGAGTTCGCGGTACGTGACCACAAGAAAATTGCCGCAGCCACAGGCAGGGTCAAGGAAGCGCAGGCGGGCAAGTTTGTTTTGGAATCCTCTAAGCCGTCTTGGATCCCCGCGGCACGATGACAACTCTGCTTGCAGATCGTCGAGGAAGAGCGAGCGAATCAACTTCATGATGTCGCGCTCGGAGGTGTAGTGTGCTCCGATCTGACGACGCTTCTTCTTCCCCTTGTCACCGGCCATGACCGACTGGAACAGCGAACCGAAGACCGCAGGGCTAATGCGGGACCAGTTGAAGTTGCAGCACTTCAACAACGCCTTCCGCATCGAGGCTGTGAAATCGGCGAAGTCCAGATTCTCTGCGAAGAGCTGGCCATTAACGTGCGGCAGCGATTTCAGGTCATCAGGCAGATGTGGCGCACGAGTCAGCAGGTCCGTGTCAAGAACTTTGAAGAATCGTGCGAGAGCCGGCCCCAGGTCACTGCCGTCAGCGCGGGATTCTTCTACCACCAACTTGAACGTGTCGGGATCAAATATTCCGGTATCGTCCGCAAAGAGGCAGAAGAGCACCCGAACAAGAAATCGTTCTAGGCCATGCCCCGCGTATCCGCCCTTCTCAAGTGTGTCGTGAAGATCTCCTAGTATCTCGACCGCGCGAATATTGATTGGATCTTCCGGATCGACGGGCTTTGTTACGTACCCCGAAAGAAAGCTGAGGCGACCGATGTTCTCGTGCAGCTTTGCAGTTAGAAAGTCCGCCACCGGCTCTGACGGGTCCGGCCGCTCAAGGTCATAGATGACGATACGGGCGAAGTCTGACACCACAATGAACTGGGGCACTTCGTCCCCCCGTCCTTCCCGTGTCAGTGACTGTACGTAGTCGAATGCCTGACTGGCTGCCTTGGTGAGGTCTTCGCCTAGACTCTTGTGTTCACCAATCATCACCCCCGAATAGAAGACGTCGATTCGATCGAAGGCTTTGCCCAGATTGCGGACCTTCTCTTCGAAACTGGCGACACTACGCCGCTTAATACCGAATACCCCGAACAAGTCAGTCCAGAAGGATTGCGCGTCAGCACGCTCGCTGAGGGCGTCCTTCCACTCAACCGCGAATGCCAGTGCGTTGGCCCGGATCTCGGAGAGCGGAAGAGGCATGCCGCGACGGATGGTATCGAATCGTCTGCGGCGAAGTCAGGTCCCTCTTCTCCACCTCTAGCAAGGTGGAGGCTAGTCCCGCACGCCCCACCAGTAGGCATCGAGATGGACGCGCTCGATGCGCTGCGATCTGGCGATCGCCGAGCCCACCTCCTGGTAGGCATTGCTCAGCTTGCTGGACATGTACTTCACTCCGGGCCATCGAGACAGGTCATGCCCAAGCCGGTGCGAGCGGATCCTTGTCCCCGAGATGGAGTCGAGCGGGATCTCGAAGAATGCCTCGGCTCTCCCGAGGCCGTATCTGTCTCGGAGGTAGCAGGTGTAGAGGCAGTCGCGGAGGAAGATGTTCACGAACTTTCGTGCCAGACCCCAAGTGCGAGACGGTTCAGGTAGGGCACTCCTCATCCTTACGGTCGCGGCGTCGAGAGCGCGCGCGAAGCGGCTAGCGTCGCCTGTTCCGAACGGGGACAGGTCGATCACGGCCAGGTGCTTTCTCGCCGCCGAAACCACTCCGGGTCCACCCTGGTTTCGAGCCGTCGATGCCCCGATGGCGATTCGAGCAACCCGGCCCTGAATCCATCCGTTGAACCGGGGCGTCCCTGTTGCTGCTGACATGCCGAAATCTCCCCACGCGGCCGTGCTGGTCGTGGGGCCCCATTCTGCCGCGCGGGGAAGCGGCACGGTTGGCCTTTGGCCCGGAACCCTCCGAACCAACGCTCGCTCAGGCAGGATCGGGATCCAGCCGACAAGCGGGAGAATGCGGACCACACCGCCCATCCCCGACTGGATCCAGCAGGCGCGGGTGCCTGGTTTCGTGACCGCCCACCAGGTCTGCCAGCACGAGACTCGCCTCTACGGAACCGAGTCGCTGTTTGGAGATTGGGATGCGGAGATCCTCCTCCTCGCCAAGGACTGGGGTCCCTCGTGCATCTTGCATGAGCGGATGGAGAGTGGAGATCAGCGTCCTTGGCATCACGCCATGAAACCAGATGGTTCCCCGGCCCGGATCGCTGGCAAGCGACTACAAGAGCTGGCCAGCCCTCTTCAGCATCGCGGCTTGCTCTACGGCAGCGCGCTGGCGAACTTGCTTCGAGACGACGGACGTGTCAGCGGGAGCCTTCCCAATCGGGAGGAAGCGGTCGCCTATGGCACTCGCGTGACGGGCTGGGTTGTTGCTCAGATGCCCAAGCTCCGCTGGGTCATGTGTCTTGGCCTGGAGGCGTGGGAGTGCGCGTCCGGGGCTGTGGGTGTGGAGGGGGACTGGAGTCGGCACCGCGACAATTATCTCCCCCTCGGGAAGCTGATCGCGGCCTACCACCCCTCGGCTCGGATCTCGAAGGAGCGCATGGCGGGGCCGTGGGGCCTACTCGCCCGCCTGCTCCGCGAAGACCTGTCCCCAGCCGCCTGAAGGGGAGGAGTGCCCGGCCTATGGGTGGGGGCCTTCTCGCCAACCCGCTTCCAATCCCACGGAGGTCAGATGCGCAAGTTCGTCGCGTTCCTGTTTCTCATGGTCAGCGGTCCGCTCTCTTCCGCCGTCGCTGGCGGATGCACGAGTGGTGGCGGCGGCGGAATGGCCGATGCGGACCTCGGCACCATGGGAGGCTCCGGGGACAACTGCGGCGGTGGCCTAGCCGATACGAGTCCAAGCGGCATCGCAGGAGGCACGGGATCGGACTGCGGTGGCGGAGTCGCGACCGTAGTTGAGGGGGGAAGCAGCCAGGGCAAGGGCGGCTAACGGCCAGTCCAGGTCACCTGAATGGCCCGGCCACGGAGTCGAGGTGGCGGAAGGCTGCCATCAACCTGACCTCCTTCGGTTCTGGGCTGCCGGTTCCTGTCCAAGAGGGAGGGAGACAGAGGGAGGCACGGACGGACAGGTCGAGGCAGAAGGCGACCAGAGGCGGCGCGAACTGAGCCGCTGACTCGCGATTGCCAAGGTGGATGTCGAGGGTTCGACCCCCTTCAGCCGCTCCATACAACTCGCGGTGGCGCGCGAGTTTGCGCGCGGGGTGGTCCGCGCGCGGAAGCGACCTGATCGGGAAGTGGCGTCAATGCGCCGCCAAGGTGGGTGGCATTGTTGGCAGTAGGTGCGAGCGTCACCTACGAGGGATGGCAGCAGGCGGCAGCGTAGGACTCCGCGAGACATGGTCCTCCGTGCCCCCTCCCGATGTGCTCGGTGACAGGCGCTGCCGTTAGACTGCCTTCGGCGCAGGGGATCCCGCCTCGCGCTGGCAAATGTCGCCCCAAGGCTCGCAGAGCCCTGATCCCGCACCGGAAGACTCCCTCGCGGCGAAGCTGAAGGCGCGCTTCGGTGAGGGTGTCGATCCCGGCGTCTCGCTGCACGCCGCGGACGAGACGGGCGAGAAGCAGCCCGACTTCTCCTCAGCTCTCGTCGCGCGACTCTCCGGTCGCTCCGGTTCCTTCGGTCGGTACCAGGTGAAGGGCGAGATCGCGCGCGGTGGCATGGGCGCGATCCTGAAAATCTGGGACGAGGACCTGCACCGTCACCTGGCGATGAAGGTGATCCTCGGCCAAGTCGAGGTAGTGAAGGCGGCTGGCAAGGACCAGACGCCGCCGATCGAGACCTCTAGGCTCGCCCGATTCCTGGAAGAGGCTCAGGTCACCGGCCAGCTCGACCATCCAGGCATCGTGCCAGTCCACGAACTCGGGCTCGATCCCGGTGGTCGCGTGTACTTCACGATGAAGCTCGTGAAGGGCCAGAGCCTGAAGGAAGTGTTCGACCTCGTCGCGGAGGGCAAGGAAGGCTGGTCGCAGACGAAGGCGCTGGGAGTGCTCCTCAAGGTGTGCGAGGCGATGGCCTACGCGCACGACAAGGGCGTGATCCACCGCGACCTGAAGCCCGCCAATGTGATGGTTGGCAAGTTCGGCGAGGTCCACGTCATGGACTGGGGCCTCGCGAGGATCATGGGCCGCGACGACGAGCGAGACATCCGCATCCGCGAGGAAGCCCCGAGAAGCTCGACGGAGCTGCGCAGCGAACGTGACGAACATCGCGGCGAGACGCCGGAATCGCCCCTCTACACGATGGACGGGGATGTAGTTGGAACACCCGCGTATATGCCACCCGAGCAGGCAGCAGGTCGGGTGTCCGAAATTGGGCCGCACTCGGACGTCTACGCCGTGGGGGCGATGATCTACCACCTGATCGCCGGGCAAATGCCCTACGTTCCAGGCGGGGCGAGGCTCAACAACTACGCGGTTTGGGGGCTCGTGCAGCAGGGTCCACCGACGCCGATCGCGCAACTCGCGCGAGGGACACCAGCCGAGCTCGTGGCGATCTGCGAGAAGGCGATGGCGCGAGACTGGAAGCGGCGCTATCGCAACATGTCGGAGATGGCGGAGGACCTTTCTGCCTACCTCGAGCACCGCGTGGTCGGTGCGTACGAGACGGGCGCGTGGGCCGAGACAAAGAAGTGGGTGGAGCGAAACTGGCCGCTGGCTGCCGCGATGACGGCCGGGATCCTCGCGCTTGTCGCTGGGCTGGTCGTGAGCATTTCGCTGAAGCGAATGGCGGATGCCAACGCCAAGCTGGCCAAGACAAACGAAAATGAGGCGAGACAGCAAAAATCGATCGCGCAGGAGAACGAGCGGCTGGCAATTGAGCGAGCGAACGCCGTCCTCTCGCTGTCAGCCCTCGAGGACTTGAAGGCTCTCAAGGATCGGGCGGAAGCGCTGTGGCCGGCGAATCCGAAGATGGTGCCGAAGTACGAGGCGTGGCTCGCGGACGCGCGTCGAGTAATCGAAGTGGCGGGCTACGAAGCCTGGCTTGGGAATGCGCGATCAGTTCTCGGGGGACAAATCCCGGACGAGGCCGAGCGAACGAATTCGAAACCAGGCCCCAGCGATTTGAGCCGGAGGTTGGCAGAGGTCGACTCGCGGGCGGTGCCGCAGAGCGAGGAGGAACGCGAAGCCGAACTGCGCTCGCACCCGCGATTCCAGGAGCTGCTAGATGCGCGCGAGCACCTCGAGAACCTCGTGAGCAAACTGAATGCGCAGGAGTCGGCTTCAGGATCGAGCGTCGACGGGAAACTCAGCTTGACGCAACAAGCCGCGCTGAGGAACGAAAGAGATCACCTCCAAGTCGACGTCGCAGCCCTGGAACGGGAAATCTCCCGGCGACGCAACTGGGTCTTCCCGAACCGGGAAGATCAGATTCTCCACGCGCTGCTCTCGATGCTCGTCAACCTCGAGGAGTTCACGGACCCCCGTACAGGGCTTGCCTCGTCGGGTGTTTCGGTCAAGTACGGGTGGAGCATCGAACGACGGCTGGAGTTCGCCAGGACGATCGAGGAGCGCAGCGTGAACGGGGCCGAGGCCAAGGCGCGCTGGGCACTAGCCATCGAGTCGATCCGGACGCCCGCGCGATCCCCTCAGTACGACGGGCTCGCCATCGCGCCTCAGCTCGGATTGCTGCCGATCGGCCAGGATGCGGAATCCGGTCTTTGGGAGTTCGCGGACCTAGCGACGGGAGAGCCTGCGGAACGCGATCCGAGTGGCCGGATCGTCTTGAAGGAGTCGACCGGAATCGTGTTCGTCCTGATTCCGGGCGGGACCTTCCTCATGGGAGCGCAGGCGGAGGATCCCGCGGCGGATCACTTCGATCCGAATGCTCAGCGTAACGAGTCACCCGTCCAGCCGGTGAACCTCGAACCGTTCTTCCTGTCGAAGTACGAGATGACGCAGGCTCAATGGGAGCGTCTCACCTCGGACAATCCGAGTCTCTACAGCGCGAACAACCAGGCGAATGAGTGGAGCTCCACGGGACGACTAGACATGCCCCTTCATCCGGTCGAGCAAGTGAGCTGGGAAGCTTGCAACACAGTGCTCCCTCGTTTCGGAATGAGCCTGCCGACTGAAGCTCAATGGGAGTACGCGTGCCGGGCCGGCACGGACACGGTCTACTGGAGCGGGAACGAGTCGGATTTGCTCGGCGGTGTCGCCAACATCTCCGACGGGTACGGCAAGTCCCACGGCAACGAGCACTATGCTGAGTGGGATCCCTGGCTGGACGACGGGCAGACGGTCCACGCCCGGGTCGGAACGTATCGAGCGAATCCCTTTGGGCTGTTCGACATGCACGGCAACGTGTGGGAATGGTGCAGGGACAGGCTTGGTGCCTACAGCCTCCCCGTACTCCCGGGCGACGGCGAGCGTGAGGTCACTGAGCCGATCAGCTGGGCCGCCCGCACTCGCGTCTTCCGAGGAGGTAGCTTCGCGGGCACGGCCGTGTACGCGCGATCTGCGCGCCGAAACGTCGATCTCGCTGGTCGCGTCGGGAGCGGCATCGGTCTGCGGCCCGCCATGGCATTACAGCGTTCTGCTTCACAAACCAACCCAGCCGGGAAGTAGCGGATCGCCGTTGCGCGACGCTTGACCAATCACGACATTCAGGAGATTCAGCTCGCGTCCCGGCGAGCCACTGCGACGACCTGACCCTGCGGAATCGCCTCCACCGCATCGCGCAGGTCCTCGACCGCCAGATGCGCGTAGATCCTGGAAGTCATCCGCGCATCGGCGTGGCCGAGGACGTGCTGGACCTTCTGGAGCGGCACGCCGCGACGTAGCAGCCGTGACGCCGCCGTGTGCCTCAACGCATGGATGTCGAGCTTGCGCCCCTGGTGGTCCAATCGGTCGATCCCCGCTGCTTCGAGCACGCGGTCGAAGATGCGCATCGCGGTCCGGGTGGCAATCGGCCACGCGCGCGCTTCGGGCGACATGAAAATCCGATCGTCCGGCCTGACCGGGCGGTGCAGCGCCTGTGCCTCGATCTCCCGTAGTTCGCGCAACTCTGCCACCAATCCTTCCAGCAAGGGAATCTGGCGAGAGCGTCCAGACTTCGTGTGCTCGGAGCGGAGGAAGAGAGTCCGGCGATCGAGGTCCACATCGGCCCATGTCGCGCGCGTCAGCTCGCCGTAGCAACACCCACAAGCGGTTGTCATTCTGGACGCTTGCGACTGCTACTTGCCGGGGTAGCGCCGAACACCACTCCACCCTCGTTGGGATCAGTCGGAGGACCGCTTCTTCCGGTCCCCATCACTGCGCGATCCACCACCGGACGATCCACCACTCCGCCTGCCGCTAGCTACGGCTCCACCGCCAGACGACTTGCCACCGCGACCGCTCCCGTTGATGGCCCCACCACTGCGGCTGCCACCTGACGAGCTGCGACTCTGCGCCCCGCTGCCGATGGCACGACCGCCTGGCGACCTGCTGCGCTCGCCGCCCTGGACGGCCCCACCACTCCGACCGCCGCTCGGCGGGGCAACGGTACGCGCGCCACGGTCCGCGGATCCGCTGCTCGAGGCCTTTCCGCTGCGACCGCTGCCGCTGACCGCTCCTTCACTTCGGCTGCGGCTGCGAGCGCCATCGAAGCGCGCGCCGCTGTCTACGGCTCGACCGCCTGACACGCTTCCGCTGCGATCATTGCCCCTGTCGGTTCCACTCTTGCGATCGTTGGCCTTCTCTCGACCTTGACCGGGAGTCGAGGGAGAGACGCGAGGGGCTTGCTCCCGCGACCCTCTGCTGGCGGCAGGACCGCTGCCCTTCTTCTGCTCGATCGCACCGGTGCGGCTGCGATCAGTCTTGGGCGCAGGCGAACGCTTGGCCGAATCGGACGTGCCGGGGAGCGCGCGTCGCTCCGTCTCGGGTTGGCTACCGCGTCGACCCTCGATGGCGTTCGATTGCTTGTCGCCGAGAAGGCCTCTCAACCCGCGACCTACCTTCGGCTCCGCTCCGAACTGGCGGGCTACCTTCGGATCCTTGTACTCGACGCCTCTGCGGTGCCTGGGGTTGTGCTCCCACCGTTCGTCGTGCCTCGCCGTCCTGTGGTAGTGCGAGTACGAGACGCTGTGGCACGTGCGCGTGTTGAAGTGGTTGTACCGGTAGGGATCGATGTGGCAGCCATGGTCATGCCAGTTGAAGCCACCCCACAGCCCCCATCCCCAATGGACCCCGATGCTGAAGGAGAGGTAGCTGTGCCCCCACGAGGGGTAGCAGCCGGGGTAGTACCAGGTCGGGTAGTACCACGAAGGGCCATAGACGACGGTCGGCGAGTAGACCGGGACGTAGATCACCTCGGGGTCCGCAGGCTGGATCACGACGATCCGCTCCTCTCGAATGACTTCCTGCTGAGGGGTCGTCTCCAAAGTCCCGGCTTCGATCGCCTTGAGCCGCATGACCTGGATCGTGTCCATCAGCTCGGCCTGCTGGACGAGGAACGCGTCGCCGAGGTCGCGAGTCCACGAGAGGTTCTCGTCCATCATCTTCAAGACGGTCGGGAAGCCGCACAGCGCCTTGACGCTCGGATCCCACTCCTTGAGCTTCAGCGCCTCCTCGAGAGCCGGACCCCGGAGATCGGGGTTCTGTTGCACGAAGCGCGAAGCCTCGACGACTTCGAGCGGGTAGGTCGCGGCCATCAAGATCTGCGCGACCAGCGCATCGGGGTACAGCGCGATGGGAGCCGCCATCTGCTCCAGGCGATCGCTCGTGAACGTGTTGAGGGCGGTCGGCTCCGTGGTGGGAGCGGTCGGCTCCTGGGCGCTCTGGGGCGAAGTGGTGCCGAGCAGAACGAAGCTGAGGGCGGTGATTTTGAGGACCATGTTCATGAAGAGTCTCCTAGGCTCCTCGGATCGCACGATCTGTGCCGATGCCAGCATCGAAGCCCACAAGGCGCGTTTGCGCGCTCCTAGGGCGTTTGCGTAGGAGAGACTTAGGCGCGCGGCGGTCTGAACTGTCCTCTGACGAGCGCAACTCGTCCCAAGCCGTCTCGGGCCGCAGAGCGTCTGGATTACGGATCGGTCAGGGAAGGGGCGCGCTCCGGACGCGAGGATCTCGCGCAGAGGACCTTCGTCACGCCTTGCGTAGACCGTGGTGCTGGCGATCGACCGGTGCCGCAGTCCTGCTGCACAAGCAGCAGGTCGCGCGTCTCCAGAGCGAGCGCCGAACCGAGGCGGATGCCGCTGCCCAACGTCCAGGCGAAGAGCGCGTGGTCGCGCTTGGCCTCAGGGCCGGTGCCCGCAGCGAGCGCCAGGAGCAGTCGTCCCTGCTCCTCGTCGCTCGACGCGCGCGGCGAGGGCGTGCTGGATAACGCGCGGCGAACGAGACGCGTCCGGTTGCTCCGCGTGTCGCCCGCCTCGTGCGCGTAGTTGAGAAATGTCCTGAGGCTGGTGCGCAGGGCATTCGCGCTCGTCGCCTTCTTGGTTGCGCCTTCAGGATGGGATCTGGCAGTTGAAGATGCCAAGAAGGTGGCGAGCGTCTCGCACTCGATCTGCGCGACTTCCCCGTTCCTCCCGTTCACGCGCAGCCACCCGGCCCATAGCCCGAGGTGACGTTGGTGCCGGTGGATCGTGTGCGGTGCCCCAGGAAACTACGCGCGCGGCGCTCGAGTCCGATGCGGCGTTGCCCCGTTGGCGGCGGGGCCCGCTCAGAGGGTCGAGCGGCTGCTCTTCCTGTAGCTCAGAAGGAACACGACCGCCTGCGCCAGCCAGAGGGCAAGCACGATCAACCCACCGACTTGCAGAAGTGTCATCGAACGCTGACTGCGACCCGAAAGGCCGCGCGCACACGTTCTCCGCGTACGAGACTCCTAGTGGGGCAGGACCTTGGGATCGACCTGAAGTCCGCCCTGATCGTTGGCCACTCCCTGTGCGGCGGCACTTGTCCTATCTAGGGAGCGGAATTGGGTAGGTGTCGGAGTTCGGATGGGTCCGGAGACCGGCTTGGAGTCGTACGCGCGGGGAGGAGGTTCGTCATGAAGAACGAGACCGAGGTCCTACGAAAGGCGAAGGGCATGGCTCCGCTCATTCGCTCGATCGCGCGTGAGGCGCGCGAGCGTTCCGGTGAGATCCAGCGTCTCCAAGCCGAGTTGGAGAAGCTCCTCCAAGGGTCGGGCGAACCGGTCCACGAGATCCGCCGGGTGGAGTCCGAGCTGTTCCGGCAACGCCGGGGAATCGAGCAGGTCCAGGTAGAACTCGCCCGCATCGGGTGCAGCCTCGACCTGGAACATCCCGAGCGAATCGTGTGCTCCATGGACGACAACGCCGTCACGTTCGAGGAGCGGCTCGACGAGACTGGATACCGACCGGATCGGGCGAGCCCTGCGAACTGAGCAGGCCGGCTTGCATCCCACCGGATACCTTCAGTACGCGATCGGCTCGTGGTCCGCGCCTGCGCTCACCCCGCCTTAGCCTGTATCGGCTTTCAGTCCACAGCTGATGCGAGTGTCGGGCTGTTTCGAGGCGTTCGATCAGGTCTCGACCAGGTGCGGTATCAGCTCGCGGGTCCGGATGTAGTGGGCGAGGATGCGTGCGTTGCGAGCCACTGCCTTCCCCAGGCCGAAGCCGCCCTCGTGCTCGTGCGTGACCTTCACGCTCACGATCTCTCCCGCGAGAGCGAAGGCGACCATGTAGCCCTGGCTCCCCAGATCGGCCACTCGATACTGCATCGGACCCCCGATGATGCCGGCATGAGTGGTCCGCACCATGTCCTTGAACGCCGCCCGGTCGCTCTCGCTGGCCTCGAGCCCGCCATATTTCACTAGCCACTCGACGGCCCGGTCGACGGCGCCGTCCAGCTCCGTGATGGGGACCGTGAACTCGAGTGGAGTGGCATCGACGACGAAAAGGTAGCGCTCCTCTTCGGGCGTCTGCGCCTTGGAGGGAGTCGAGCACCCGAACGCGAACAGGACGATCGCGATCCCTGCGCTCAGCCTGGCGATCCAAAGCATGGTTGTTCTCCTGGGTTTGGTGGAGGGATCGTGAAGGACCATTCGACCATTCCTTCTTTCTTGACCATCGGCCTCGAGCTGGGCGACCGCTTCAGCTCGTATGGACTGAAACTCTGACTCGCGATTGCCGGAGTGGATGTCGAGGGTTCGACCTCCTTCTGCAACTCCATACAACTCTGCTGTTCTCTCTGTCCTTTCCCCGCACAGCCAGCGTGCGGCGATCGCTGATTCAGCGAGTGGGCTCATTCTCCCCGCGGGCCGGGTGGGAGCCGAGTTGTCGAGATTCGTAGCGGGGATGGGCGTTGTGCGTAGCCACGTTGGACGCGATCTCCTCTCGCACGTGGCGTTCATGCGCCACCAGGGCTTGGCGCATCGAGCCCCAATCCGGCCCCGCCGCCATTCGTCCCTGGCCTACGCACTTCGACTAGGAGGGCTCGATCCAATCCCGCGGCTAGCCTTTCTTGGCAACCGTGAGGTGGTCGACCCGCACGAGTTCGAGTTCGTGCGGTCTGCCACGCTCGAGTTGGAGGTGCAAGATGAGAACGGCTGGTGACCTACGCTTTCTCTGGGCTCCGCGGGTTCTAGGTTTCCTCGTGGCCGCCTTCCTCGGCCTGTTCGCTCTGGACGTGTTCGAACACGAGGAGGGACTCGGCCAGATCCTGGTCGCGCTCGCGATCCATCTGATCCCATCGTTCGTTCTCGTCGCGGCAGTGCTCCTTGCATGGCGCCGGCCGTGGGTAGGCGCGTGCCTGTTCGGCGCAGCGGCGCTGGGCTACGCGCTGATGGTCGGTCGCACACACCTGGACTGGATCGCGCTCGTCTCCGGCCCTCTGCTGCTCACGGCCGTGCTCTACTTCTTGAGCTGGGACCGCAACCCTCGGAGGCAGGCTCGCGGAGCCGAGTGAGCTTCCAGGCGACGACCCGAGGAGGCGTGAACAGGAGTCCTGACTCGCGATTGCCAAGGTGGATGTCGAGGGTTCGAGTTCCTTCAGCCGCTACACACAACTCGCCGAGGCATGCGAGATTGCGCGCGGGGCGGTCGGCGCGCGGGAGTCGTGCGCTCAGGATGTGGCGTGAATGTGCCACTCAGGCGCAACCCATTCCCGCTACGCCAGGCCGCGCTTCAACTGCTCTTCAGCCCAGCTCCAGGCGGCGACGGTGCGGGGGAAGCCCACGGTGTTCATGCCCAGCAGGATCGCCTGCCGGATCTCGGTCGGCTTCGCCCCGTGGCTCATCGCGCGGCGAACGTGACTGCGCAGAGCGGACTCCAGACCGGTGCCGGTGCAGATGCCGATCTTGACCAGCGCCAGCGTCCTGGCGTCCAGCGGACCGGCCCTGTCGACGGCGTGAGCGATTTCCTCGTGTGCCCTCCCTAGAGCGGGGTACCGGGCCACGAACGCCCTGAACGACTTGGGGGCTTCGCTGCTCGCGATCTTCCTCGTCTTCGTCTTCTTGGCCATGGACTCTCCAATCGGATGGGTCAGACCTCCGGAGGATAGCGCCTTGGCCCCGAATCCGATCTGGTGGCGTGGGCGGCTCGCGGCCTGACACCCGGGCTGAAATCAAACCCGCGTTGATCGACCGTCGCGCAAGCGGTCGTGCACCCTGACCGACTCAGAGCCCGGCGCTGATTCCCCGCACGATCCCGATCGATGTGCCCACGACGATGCACAGGACGACGCAGGTGACTCCCCACAGGGCCGAGATGGTCATGCACTTGCGGACATTCGCCGCCTCCAGCAACTCGTCGAAATCGCTCCGGCATCGCTTGAACATCGCCCGGCACCAGAGGATGCCGAGCACCAGAGCGATCGCATCGATCAACACTCCCATGCTGAACATGGTGAACTCATCGGAAAGTGCCGGTGGGGGGCTTGGGTGATTCGAGCCGCCCACCCCACCGCCGCCCCGAAAACGCAATTCCTTACGAAGCCAGCATCCCCGGCCGCCGTCCCCGCTCTTCCTCGCTCGGGGCCGAGGCGGTGACGTTCCACAGTGAGCGCGGGGGATCAGCTGAGCCGGGCTCGAGCGCGTGAATCCACTGTCATGACAGCAGCTGAAGCTAGTCCTCGGCGACGTGCGAAGGGCGTTCGCGCGCGTCGCCCGCTTCGCCTTTCCGCAAGGCCGCGTGCGCGTCTGCGCAGCCTCGAAGCGAGCAGCGCGATTTGCGATCGGTACTGACCCCGACTCTGCGGGGGAGCATCCGTCGGCCAGGACCTAGGTCAGGGACTTCAACCGAGCGACTTCAAGGTCCATGGTCTCTGCTCGGAGATGAGGGGGGCACTTGCGGGAGCCAGTCCGTCTCTCATGCGGACTGGCCCCCCTTTCCCTGGTGGGAGCCCTTCGGCGGGACGGGCTCCTGCCAGGGAGCGCGTCACGCACCCCAGAGCACCGAGACCATGTTCGTGAGGTTGACGGTGGCGGAGACGTTGTTGCAAGCCGCCGGTGCGGCTGCCTGCGGGTCGCGGTAGACGTTGAAGTAGTAGCGCGTCTCGGGAGGTGCGATCACGTGAAGGGCCCACGTCGACGATCTCGCGCTGATGCTCAAGTCGGCCCCTTCCGGCTTCGTCTTCGTTCCGCCGATGACCTGCGTGACGTAGAGGCGCCTCAAATCCCCGCCGTTCCCGATGCAGCGCACGCCTGCGCCGCTCACGCTGCCCAGCGTCGGGGCGATCCCAGGCTTGTAGCTGTAGAACACGTTCAAGATCCCGGCGGTGGGCGGAATCCTGTGGTTGCTCGTCGCAAGGAACAGCGTCGGTGACGACATGTCCGCGCTGACGGACGGAGTGCCGCTGGCGTTCAGCACGGCTCCGGTCGTCGCGCCGGCGCCGTGGTTGGCGCAGCCACCGGCTGGATTCGCCGGCGCTTGGCTCGGGCACGGGCAGTTGATGACGCCTCCGGTTCCGGGGAAGCACAACTGGGTGATCTGGGCCGGGACGCTCGTGGAGAGCAGGACGATGGCCGTCGCGGTGAGCAGGGTGCGGACCATGGGGATCTCCTGGGGGGGAAAGGAGTGGAGGATTCCACTGCAGCCGGAGGTGCTACAGCGCGATGGTGCATTAGACACGAAGATTCGGATTGCGGGTCGGAGACGTCTCCAAGTCGATGCGGAGCTTCGTTCCATGGATGGAGCCCCCTGCGGACGGCGCGGACGATGGATGGCCCGATGTCCCTGCGGGGAGTCGAGAGAGTTCGGCGGGCGGCAGAGCTTCCGCTCGCTCTGGCTGCCGCCACGAACCGACCGCCTTACGAATCTCCACGCCGTCGAGATGCGCAACAAGGCCGGACGTCAAGCCACGGTCAGCGTGACCGAGTCCAAGCTGGACGCGTGGAACCCACACAAGAAAAGAGCACGCGGCAGGCGCAATGCTGCCGCGTGGCTCGGCGCGTCAAGGCGATCAGCCGACCTGGGTCAGGTGCTGCTCTTGACCTGGCGGTGGTATCCCACCAAACAGAAGACCGTCTGGGCGATCCAGAGGATGGCCAAAGTGCTTCCAGCGAAGAGGAGGAGGGTTGTCATGGCGGTTCGAACCCGTCTCGGGGCCTGGTCGTCAGGGGCACTTGCGGTTTCCTAAACCACCGCCCGTCGCCCTGACGCCGCGGATCGTACCGTCGCCCTCGTGTTAAGGCTAGGTATCGGGTAGGTACCAATCAGGTAGGGCCCCCCCTCTGGGGCGGTGCCGAGGGGTGGCCCGAGGGTGGTTTCACCCCTCCTGGCGCTCCAGCCGCCCGGGCGACCCGGTTTCTGGGCGGGGGAGGAGCCGCAAGGACTCCCCCCGGCCGGCGAGGGTTCGGATCCTCTCCCAATGCTCCCGGGCCCCCTTTCGTACCTCGCGGTCGCCCCGTGGACCAGACCATCGGACCCGTGCAGCGTTCGTCAGGCCTCGGGGAACACCCAAAAGCGGCCAGTTGGGAACGCCTGAAAACCGGCCAGTCGTGAGGAACCGCTCGGGACGTTGACCGCGCTGGGGAGCCCTGCTCTCCCGGCCGGATGGCCAACGTCTTGAA
>JBJXFB010000162.1:0-39911 GCA_046155895.1 Planctomycetota bacterium
GGACCCCGAGGCGCTCGAGATCGCGCGCCGGAACCTCTCGCGTTTCGGCAGCCGCGCCCGCGTGCGTCCAGGGCGGCTCTCGGAGCTCTCGCGCCTCGCGGCGAAGGAGGCGGGCGGCCCGATCGTCGGCGTCCTGCTCGATCTGGGCGTCTCGTCGATGCAGCTCGATCGCCCCGAGCGCGGATTCTCGTTCCAGCACGACGGACCGCTCGACATGCGCATGGATCCGACGCGCGACCGGACCGCGGCCGAGATCGTGAACCGCTGGGACGAGAGCGATCTCGCGGACCTCTTCTACTACGAGGGCGGCGAAACGCGCGCCCGCGTCGTCGCGCGCGCGATCGTCGAGGCGCGTCGCCGCGCCCCGTTCCTGCGCACGGGCGCCCTGTCGGACACGATCGCCGGCGCGCTCGGATCCGGGGCCAACGCCGGCAAGATCCACCCCGCCACGCGCACCTTCCAGGCGCTCCGCCGCGCCGTGAACGAGGAAGGCGAGGAACTGCTCGCCGGCCTGGCCGCCGCCGAACGGCTCCTCGTGCAGGACGGACGACTCGTGGTGATCTCGTTCCACTCCGGCGAGGACCGCGAGGTGAAGCGCTTCTTCCTCGATGCCGCCCGGGACGGGCGATTCCTGATCAAGACGCGCAAGCCCGTCGTGGCCGCGAGCGCCGAACAGGCGAGGAACCCTCGCGCGCGCTCGGCCAAGCTCCGCGCCGGCGTGCGCCTGACGTCGGGTATCCCCTCATGACGCGCCTCGCCCTGACTTCGGGCCTGTGCGCCCTCACGGTGTCGATCGCGCTGGCGACGGCCGTCCTCCAGTCGCAGAACCGCAGCCGCGGGCTCGCGCTGGACTCCCTGAAGGAGGAGTGCGACATGCTCGAAGCCGCGAACAGCGAGGGGTGCGAGCGCATCCTGGCACTGGACCACGGCCCGCTTCCCCTCCAGACGGTCCCCGAGAGCCAGAGCGCCCTGCGCCCCGCGAAAGGCCCGGTCGCTCCATGAACCTCTCGAGCCGCTTCGACTCCGCGTCGGGACTCAAGCCGACGACGGCGTTCGTCCTCGTCGCGGGCGTGCTCGGTCTGATCGGTCTGAAGGCGGCCAAGATCTCGTTCTGGGACGAGGGCGATCAGCCCCCGAACCTCATGCAGCAGCGCGTCCCGGACGTGACCTTCGATATCCTGGATGCCAACGGGACGCCGCTGGCGCTCTCCGTCGAACGCCTGGAGCTCGTCATGTCGCCGAACGCGACCTGGCAGGCGCACACACCCGACCGGATGGCGGCGGCGCTCGCGCGCGCTCTAGGCCCGGGGTATTCCGCGGAGCGCCTCCTCGAGATGATGCTCCCGGACGCGGTCCGCGGGACCATCAGCGTGCCGCCGGAGACCTTGTGCCTCGACGCCGCGCAGGCGACCGCGGTCCACCGCTGGATCCGCACCGGCTCCACGCGCGAGGACGCCGAGGCGCGGCCGATCCGCGGCGTCCGGATCGAGAGGAACGGGCGCACGGGCACGTACACGCTCGCCTGGAGCCCCGTTCTGCTGCTCTCCGAGCGCACGCGGGCCGAGCAGGGCGTCACCAAGCCGCTCGACTGGTCGCGGCGCATCGCGGACGACCTCTACGCCTGCCTCCACGGCGCGCCGATCCGCGACGCCCTCGGCACGGACGAGGAAATCGCCGGCGCCCGGGCGCGGATCTGGGGAGCGCTGATGCCTTCCCGCTTCAAGTGTCTGGTGAAGGAGGTGCCGCCCCAATCGGCGCTCGCCGTCTGGAAGCTGCTCGGCCGCGAGCGCGTGCGCGCGCACCAGATGGACCTCCAGCGCCTCGGCCGGCGCGCCTATCCCGGGCGCTCCGAGAACGACCGCCTCGCCGACCCCCCGCTCGCGGTCCTCGGCAGCTGGGGGACCTACGAGCCCGCCGAGGCTTCGAGAGTGGCTCGGAAGAAGCTCGGCCTGCCGGACAGCGAAGCCATGACCGCCGAGGAGCTCGACCTCCTGCGCCGCGAGACCGCGCGCCTGGTCTACGAGCCCACGCCGAAGGGGGGGATCGAGCTGCTCGGACAGGCCCTCCTCGCGCGCCCGGAATGGGCGGACCTCGAGCGCCGGGCCGAGCGCTACACGTACCTGGCGAACCAGCCGCCCAGGCAGCCGCTCCAGCGCTACTTCCGCGAGCTCGAGCCGGCCGGGGAGACGCCGCACATCGTCACGACGCTCGAGATGGAGCTCCAGAGGGAGATGAGGCGTCAGCTGGAGCTCGTCATGGAGAAGCACCGGCCGGCCCTCGTGATGGCGATCGCCGTCGAGGTGGCGACCGGCAAGGTCCTGGCGGTCGACGCGATCGACCCCTACGGCATCGGGGGCTTCCTCCCGACCATCCACACGTTCACTCCGGGGTCCACGATGAAGGTGGTCGTCATGGCCTCGGCGCTGGAGGCCGGGGTGGTCCGGCCCGAAGACGAGTTCAACACCTTCAACGGCCGCTTCCGGCTCGGCGGTCACGCGATCGGCGAGGCCGAGAACTCGAAGACGGGGTGGATCACCGCGGCCGAGGGTCTGGCCTATTCCTGCAACGCCGTCCTGGTCCAGATCGGCATCCAAGTCCCTGACGCCGTGATGCATGGGCACTTCCTGGGCCTCGGCTACTCGCAGCGACCCGGCTCGGGCCTCGGTCCCGAGCGGACCGGCTACGTCTCCCCCCTGCCCTGGACGAAGAACTGGACCCACGCCTCCGTCAGCTTCGGCCACGAGATGTCCGTGACGCTCTGGCAGCACGCCGCCGCGCTCGCGACGGTCGCCCGGGGAGGCGAGTACCGGCCGCTCGCCGTGGTCGACGCGGTCGAGCAGGGAGGCGTGCGCCGTTCCCTGCCGCTCGCACCTCCGCGCCGAGTCTTCTCCAGCGAAACGTGCGCACTCGTCCGCGAGATGATGGCGATGGGGGCTAGAGAGGGCACCGGTCGAAAGGTCTACTGCCCCTACCTCGAGATGGGCACGAAGACGGGCACGGCGCAGAAGGTGGGGAGCGAAGTGTGCCTGCACGTCGAGCTCCAGCACAACCGCGACCACGGTTGCCGCGGCGCGCGCGCGTGCAGGAAGTCGCTCGTCCGAGCGCCCCGGGACCACGGCACGTGCTACACCTCGTCGATGTGCGCGTACGGGCGCGTCCCCGGCACCGAGCGCGAAGTCATGGTGCTCGTCGTCGCCGACGAGCCTCGCGGCTCGAAGAAGTACGGCTCGGACGTAGCCGGACCCGCGGCCGCGGCGATCCTCGAGGAGGCGCTCCTGACGCGCCGCGACGGAGTGCGTCCGCCGGCGCTCTCGCCGGAGGGCTTCACGCAACTCGTTCTCGTCGAGCCGGGATCGCCGCACAAGACCAAGAGCCAGGGCGCGGGCACGGCGTCGCGCTCGAAGCGCTCCCGAGAGACTTTCCAGCTTCCCTGGGAGGAGGCGCGCCTTGCGACTCGTTGATCTCGTTCGACGTTTGGGGGGGTCCGCTCCGCTTCAAGCAGGCGGCGGACCATCGATCACCGGGGTCCACCTGGACAGCCGCCAGGTGGGCGCCGGTGATCTTTTCGCCGCGCTGCCCGGCACGCGCGAGGACGGATCGCGCTTCGCCTCGGACGCGCTGGCGCGCGGAGCCGCAGCCGTCCTCTCGCCGCGCCCGCTCGACCTCTCCGAGGTGCGCGCGCTGTTCACCGAGGTCGCCGACGCGCCGCAGTGGATCCACCGCGACGCGCGGAGGATCGCGGGCGAAGCCGCCGCGCTCGTCCACGGCGAACCCGCGCGCGGGATGTTCGTCGCCGCGATCACCGGGACGAACGGGAAGACGACCACCGCGCACATCCTCGGCCACCTGCTGCGCTTCGCCGGACGACGTCCCGCGGTCCTGGGCACGGCCGGGAACCGGCTCGCCGACGGTGCCTTGCGCCACGCGACGCACACGACGCCGGACGCTCCGGAGCTGCAGCGCCTGCTCGTGGCGCACAAGGAACTCGGCGGCGACAGCGTCGCGCTCGAGGCGAGCTCGCACGCGCTCGACCAGGACCGCCTGGCCGGATTGCGGCCCGACGTCGCGATCTTCACGAATCTCACGCGCGAGCACCTCGACTACCACGGCGACCTCGAGAACTACGCGCTCGCCAAGGAGAAGCTCTTCCACTCTCTCGAGCGCGGCGCCGCCGCCGTGCTCCACGCCGACGATCCCGCCAGCTTGCGCATGGCGAAGATCGCGGAGGCGCGCGGCGCGCGCGTCCTCACGTACAGCGCAAGGCTGCGGGGTGACCTGGTCGCCTCCGCGTTGACGTCCGACCTGTCGGGAACGCAGATCGTCCTTCATGGGATGGGGATCTCTAGAGCGAGCCTGCGTCTTCCCTTGGCCGGCCGACACAACGTGGAGAACGCCCTGGCCGCCGCCGCAGCGGCGCTTCTCTCGGGAGCGAGCCCTTCCACGGTTGTGGAGGGGCTCGCTTCCGCGTCCCCGGCGCCCGGCCGGCTCGAGCCGGTCGCGTGCGGCCAGGGATTCCGCGTGCTCGTCGACTACGCGCACAGCGAGGACGCGCTCCAGAACGTGTGCCGCGCGGTCAAGAACGCGCTGGAGGGCTCGCCCGGACGGTCGGGCCGACGCGGGCGCCTGATCGTCGTGTTCGGCTGCGGGGGCGACCGCGACCGCGGCAAGCGTGGACCGATGGGGCGCGTCGTGAACGAGCTGGCGGACCTCGCGATCGTCACGAGCGACAACCCGCGCGGGGAGGATCCGCTCGCGATCATCGAGGAGGTGCTGGCGGGGATGGAGCCGGAGCTCGCCGAGCGCTTCGTCGAGCCCGACCGCCGCCGCGCGATCTCGCAGGCCGTCTCTCGCGCGCGCAACGGCGACGTCGTGCTGATCACGGGCAAGGGCCACGAGACCACGCAGGTGATCGGCGACACCGTCGTCGAGTTCGACGACCGCAAGGTCGCCGCGGATCTCCTGCGATGAAGCCCTTCACGATCCAGGACGTGATCGAGTCGACCGGCGCGACGCTCCTCGGCGGAGATCCGCGGCGCGCCGCGCGCGGCGTCAGCACGGACACGCGCACGCTGCGGGAAGGCGACTTGTTCGTGGCCATTCCCGGGCCCAATTTCGACGGCGGCCGGTTTGCCGCGGCGGCCGTCGAGCGGGGTGCCGCGGGGGTCCTGCTCGAGGATCGCGGCGGCGCACCCCCGCCCGTCCGCGAGCTGCCCCGCGACACCCCGGTCCTCCACCATCCTTCCCCGCGAGCGGCCCTGTCGGGGCTCGCCTTGTTCCAGCGCGGACGCTTGTCGGCGCCGGTCGTCGGCGTCACGGGCTCCTGCGGCAAGACGACGACGAAGAACATCCTCGTCGAGCTGCTCTCCACCCGCCTGCCGGCCGTGGGGTCGCCGGACTCGTTCAACAACGACATCGGCGTCCCGCACACGCTCTTCCTGGCGGACGAGGACAGCCGCGCGGTCGTCGTCGAGATGGGCACGAACCATCCCGGCGAGATCGAGGCCCTGTGCCGCACCGCCCGCCCGACCGCCGGCATCGTGACCTGCGTCGGCGCCTCGCACCTCGAGGGGCTCGGCTCGGTCGAGGGTGTCGCGCGGGAGAAGGCCGCGCTCGTGCGCGCGCTACCCGCCGAGGGGTTCTGCGTGCTGAACGCGGACTGCCGCTGGACGCCCTTCATGCGCGGTCTCACCCGCGCGGAGGTGATCACGTTCAGCCTCGAGGGCGAGGGCCGCCTGAACGCGACGGACGTCTGGACGCACGCGGGAGGAACGACCTTCCGGCTCGAAGGCCGCGAGGTGACTTCACCGCTCCTCGGCCTGCACAACGTCCAGAACCTCCTCGCCGCCCTGGCTGCGTGCCGAGGACTGGGGATCGAGCTGGACGACGTGCTGCCGGCCGTCTCCCACCTCAGGGCAGGCCGCCGCCGCCTCGAGCGCATCCAAGCGGGTCCGGTCACGATCATCGACGACTCCTACAACGCCAATCCGGAGTCGGCGCGCGCCAGCGTGCGCGTCCTGGCCGGCCTGCACGGGCACGCGCGGCGCATCCTCGTCCTCGGCGACATGCTCGAGCTCGGCGCCGTGGCGGAGGCCGAGCACGAGCGCATCGGGCGCGAAGCCGCCGCGGCCGGCATCGACCTGCTCGTCACCGTGGGAGAGCTCGCGCGAGCGGCGGCGGAGGGGGCGATTGCAGGCGGCCTCGAGGAGGAGCGCGTGCTGCGCTTCGCGGACTCGCCCGCGCTGATCGCGCGGATGCCCGAGATCGTGCGCGCGGGCGACGTCGTCCTCGTCAAGGGCAGCCGCGGCGCCCGGCTCGACCGTCTCGTCGAGCACCTCGTTCAAGTCCATCGGGAAAGAGCGCCCTGATGCTCCCGGGCCTCTTCGACGACGTCCTGGGCTGGAGCCTGTTCGGGTACATCTCGTTCCGGATGGCGATGGCCGGCCTGACCGCTTTCGCCTTCGCGCTCCTCGCGGGAGGACCGACGATCCGCTGGCTCGCGCGCCACCGGGTCGGCGAGGACGTGTCGAAGACGGGATCGCCCGAGCTCGCGGTCCACTCCGAGAAGGCCGGGAAGAAGAACACGCCGACGATGGGCGGGAGCTTCCTCGTCGTCGCGCTGCTCGCCGCGGTGCTGCTGTGGGGGCGCCTCGACAACCTGCACGTCGTGCTGGCCATCCTGGTGACGCTGGGGTTCGCTGCGGTCGGCTTCGTGGACGACTTCAAGAAGCTGACGATTCCCCAGTCGAAGGGCCTCTCGACGCGCTCGAAGATGCTCGGACTCTCGATCGTCGCGCTCGCGGCTCTCGTGGCGCTCGCCTGGTACGCGCACGCGAGCGGCCGGGGCGCCCTGATCGCGCTCTATCCGCCCTTCCTCAAGTCGTTCTCGATCGATCTCGCCTCGTTCGGGCTCCTCGGCATCGCCGCCTTCCTCTTCTTCGAGTGGCTCGTCGTCGTCGGCACCTCGAACGCGTGCAACATCACCGACGGGCTCGACGGGCTCGCGGCCGGCTGCACGATCATCACGGGACTCGCGCTCTCGATCTTCTGCTACGTCACGGGCCGGCCGGACTGGACCGCGTACCTCAACCTGCCGCACATCGGCGCGGCCTCCGAGATGGCCGTCGTGGGCGGGGCCTTGTGCGGCGCGTGCCTCGGATTCCTGTGGTTCAACGCGTACCCCGCCAAGGTGTTCATGGGGGACTCCGGCTCCCTGCCTCTCGGCGGGCTGCTGGCGTGGATGGCGCTCGTCGCCAAGCAGGAGCTCGTGCTCCCGCTGATCGGCTTCGTCTTCTTCGCCGAGCTCGGATCGAGCTGGCTGCAGACGCAGTACTTCCGGCGGACGAAGGGCTCGCGCCTCTTCACCGTCGCGCCGCTGCACCACGGCTTGCAGCTGAAGGGCGGCATCTTCAAGCCCGGAGCCGCGCCGTGGCACGAGGCGACCATCGTGGTCCGCGCCTGGATCGTCGCCGGCGTGTGCGCCATCGCGGGCCTCTCCCTGATGAAGGTGCGCTGATGGCCCGCTTCCGATCCATTCCCGGAGCCTCGGCGAGCGTCGCCGCGCCGCGCGAGCGCCAGCACACGCTCCTCGAGCGCCTCGAGGGGATCGCCCGGGCGGCGACGGTGACCGACGCGTCGCGGCCGGCCCTGCTGCTCTTCGGCATCGTCCTGGCGCTTCTCGCGATCGGGCTCGTCGTCCAGGCGAGCCATGCGGCGACGACGGCGACGCCCGAGGTCTTCTGGGGCATCCTGCGCAGCCAGGTCCTCTTCCGCGTCGCCGCGATCGGCGCGCTGCTCGTCGGCTTGCGCATCGGCCCGCAGGGCCTGAGGCGGCACATCCCGGCCCTGACCATCGTCTGCGGGATCTTCCTGCTGCTCGTCTTCATCCCCGGCGTCGGCGATCCGAGGAATGGCGCTCACCGCTGGCTCCAGATCCCGTTCCTCGGCCTGTCGTTCCAGCCCTCCGAGCTCGCCCGCATCGTGATGGTGCTGTGGGTGGCGGACCGCTGCATCCGGCTCGGGGACGACGTGCGCGACCTGCGCCGCGGCGCGCTGCCGATGCTGGCCGCGGGCCTGCTCTTCTTCTCGCTGATCCTCGTCGAGACCGACCTGGGCGGCGCGATCCTCTTCTTGTGCTGCTTCCTCGCCACGATGTGGGTGGGCGGCGCGCGCCTCCGGCAGATCAGCGGACCCGTCGTGATCGTGGCGGGCGGCGCGGCGGTCTCGCTCGTCGTGTTCGTCTCCTACATCCGGCACCGGATCGAGATGTGGCTCGGCGCCGCGACGAACAACCAGGTCGAGCGGACCGCCGAGGCCATCGCCAGCGGGGATCTCTTCGGGGTCGGGCTCGGCCAGGGTCTGTGGCGCAACGCGCGCGTGCCCTACCTCGAGTCCGACTACGTCCTCGCCCTCGTCGGCGAGGAGCTCGGCTTCGTCGGCATGGCTCTCGTGCTTTCGCTCCTGATCGGATTCACCTGGCTCGCGATCCGCCTCTCGCTCTCGATCCAGGACCGTTACTCGGCGCTGTGCGCGTTCGGGCTGCTGCTCTCCGTCGCGCTGCAGGCCATGATCCACGCGCAGGTCGTCACGGCGCTCGCTCCACCGAAAGGCATGCCGCTGCCCTTCGTGTCCCACGGCGGGACGGCGCTCGTCGTGTCCTCGCTGGCGATCGGCCTGGCTCTCGGCGCGGCCCGCGGCGCGACCGGGGCCGCCCCGGCATCGATCCCCGCGTCCACCACCACCGCGGAGGGCGTTCCCGCGTGACGGCGCGCTCCGCAACTTCAAACACTTCGCCCGGCGACTGCCGGTCGAGGCCTCCGTTCACTCTCCGCAACTCCTGACCCGCTCTGGAATCCCACCCATGCAACAGATCGAACGCTATGGCGTCATCGCCCTCGTCTTCCTGCTCGTCACGATCGTCGCCGTCTCCTTCTGGGGCGACAGCAAGTCTCCCGGCTTCTGGTCGCGCCTGACGGGGCGCGGAGCGAAGAAGGACGCGACCGCGGATCAGGTCTCCAACATGATCCCGCCGGCGACCTCGACGGAGCGCGCCATCGACCCGAGCCTGCCGCTGACGGCGAACGAAGCCGCCGCACCGGCCGGGACGGAGTGGCAGGCGCCCGCGGCTGTCACGACCAACGATCCCTGGATGAACACGCCGATCGCGCCGCCCGAGATCGCCGGTCAGCCGATTCCCCCGGCCCACGCACCCTCGCCGGCCGGCGAAGGGTCCGCTACGGGGTACACCGAACCCGCGCCGAGATCGCCGGCGACCGCGGTTCCGCCGGTCCCCGCCGGCCCGCAGTACACGGTGCAGAGGGGTGACAGCCTGATCCGCATCGCTGCCAGGACGCTGGGCAGCGGGAACCGCTGGACCGAGATCCAGGCGCTGAACGGCGGCCTCGATCCGCGCGGCCTTCGCCCCGGCATGAAGCTCGTCCTCCCCGCGACGGCCAAGCTCGAGGCGAAAGGCTCGGCCTCCCCGGGACGCGCCACGACGAAGCCGAAGGCGGCTTCGAAGCCCGCGACCGGCACCTACGTCGTCCGCGCCGGCGACACCCTGACGGGGATCGCGGCTCGTCTCCTCGGCGACGGCGATCGTTGGCGAGAGCTCGTCGCCGCGAACCCTGGTCTCGATCCCAAGCGTCTGTTCGTCGGCAAGTCGATCCGCGTCCCCGCGGCCGGAGCCCAGGCGCCGCGCGAGGGCGGAGCGCGCACCGCGGCGGCCAGAACGAGCCCCGCCCGCGCGCCGGTCGTCGCCTCGGCCAATCCCCGTTCCGACCGTCCGCGGGTGAGGTGATCGCCGTGAACGAAGCTCTGCGCTGGACCCTGGTCGTCGGCTGCCTCCTCCTGGCGATCCTCGAGGCGCCGCACTCCGTGCTCGTGCTCGTCCAGGACCTGCGCGGTCCGTGGCGAGCCGAGCCCATCGTCGAACGACCCGCCGCACCTCGATCGAGCACCTTGCAACCCGATGGAGCCTTCGCTTCCGTGGATCCGGAGAATCCCCTTGCCACCGACCACAGCCCTTCCGACCGACTCGCACGCGAGCTCGCCCCGGGCAAGTTCGCCTTCCTCCTCGCGCGCTGACCCGGACAGCCCGCGCTCGATTCGCGCGGACGAGCCCGCTCCGACCGAACTCCGCCTGGCGGTCGCCGGCGGAGGAACGGGAGGCCACCTCGTGCCCGGGATCAACGTGTGCCTGCAAGCGAGGGCGGCAGATCCTCCCTCGCTCGCCGGCGTCGTCTGGCTGTCGAGCGGCCGCTCGATCGAGGAACGGATCCTCGGGGGACTCGAGGCCCGGATCAGCCCCGTTGCGCTCGGGCGCGCGGTGCTGGCGCTCGAGCCCACGGGTGGCGGAGCGCCCTCGCGCGCCGGCCTCGTGTGGAGGACGGCGCCCGCCGTGATGGCTGCGCGCCGCGTCCTCGTCGATCACGGCTCGAACGTGCTCCTCGGGCTGGGCGGATTCGCCTGCCTGCCGGCCGTGCTGGCCGCGCGATCGCTCGGCCTGCCCGTGGCGCTGCTCGAGATGAATGCGGCCTGCGGTTCGGCGACCCGCTGGCTGACGCCGTTCGCGCGCCGCGTCTTCCACTCCTGGCGCGGGACGCTTCCACCGCGCGATCCGGCCGCGAAGGACGAGGACGAGGATCCTGTCCACGTGTTCGTGGGGCCGCCGCTGGCGCCGGAGTTCGACGGACGCGAGATCACCGCCACCGAGCAGTCTCGCGCGCGCGCCGAGCTCGGCTTCGCGCCGGACCGGCCGCTGCTCGTCGTCCTCGGCGGGAGCCAGGGCGCGACGGGTCTCAACCACTTCGTGCGCACCTACGCGCCCGCGCTCGTCGCGAGCGGCGTCCAGGTCCTTCATCAGACCGGCCCGGGCAAGATGGACGAGGGTTGCGAGCCGTTCAGCGGCTACCTCGCGGTCGAATTCGTCGCGCCGGTGCACCGGGCGCTGGCCGCTGCGACCGCGGTGCTCTGCCGGGGCGGAGCTTCGACGCTCGCCGAAGTCGCCGCGATCGGCCGGCCCGCCGTCGTGGTGCCCTATCCCCACCACGCCGATCAGCATCAGGAGAAGAACGCTCTCGAGCTCGGAGAGGGCGTTCGCGTCGTGCGCGAAGACAAGCTCTCGGCCAGCTTGCGCGCGGATCTCGAGAGACTCTGCTCACCCCAGGGAGATAGCGAGCGTCAGCGCATGACGCGCGCGTTGCGTTCGGCCGTCCCGATCGACGGCGCGCAGCGCGTCGCCACGGATCTTCTCTCCCTCGCGCGCCCGGCCGCGATCCGCCGGGCAGGAAGACTTCCTTGACGAATCAGACGACCTCCGCGGCCGCTCCGGCGACGAGGACCGCCCGCAGCGGCGCCTACGACCTCCTCGCCGGCCCCGTTCCCGCCGCTCCGCCCGGCCCCGTGACCGGCCTTCCCTCGCGCGTGCACCTGCTCGGAGCGGGAGGAGCCGGCCTCTCCGGCGCCGCGCGGATCCTCCTCGAGCGCGGGCATCGATTGAGCGGGCACGATCGGGCCGACTCGCGCTTCGTGTCGATGCTGCGCGCGCTCGGCGCGACGATCGACCTGGGGGCGAGCCGCGCGGAGATGCTCCCCGGCGATGCGCAGGCCGTCGTGCGGTCGGCGGCGGTGCCCGAGGACGATCCGCAGGTGCAGGAGGCCCGCCGGCGCGGTATCCCCGTGCTCAAGTACAGCCAGCTCCTGACGAGGCTCTCGCCCGAACGCCGCACGCTCGGCGTCTCCGGCACGCACGGGAAGACGACGACGAGCTGGATGCTCTACTGGGCGCTGCGCGGCATCGCGGAAGCGGCCGCGCAGGCGGCACCCGGCGCGCTCGTCGGTGGTTCCTGCCGGACCTTCGGCGCGAACGCGGTCGCTCCCGGCGCCGGCGCCTGGTTCGCGGTCGAGGCCTGCGAGTACGACCGGTCCTTCCTCTGCCTCGAGCCCGAAGGCGCGATCGTGACGAACGTCGAGGCCGACCACCTCGACTACTACGGCAGCCTGGCCGCCATCGAGGAGGCGTTCGCGCGCTTCGTCGACCAGGTCCATCCCGAGGGGCTGCTCGTCGTCGGCCGGGACGTCCCCAAGCAGGTGGCCGAGGCGGGCTCCTGCCGCGTGTGGCGCCTCGGCCGCGAGATCGAGATCGTCGATCTGGCCGAATCGCACGGCTACTTCCGGTTCCGCGTGCGCGGGCCGGGCTGGTCGACGGGGTTCATCGAGCTCGGCGTGCCGGGCGCGTTCAACGTCGAGAACGCCGCGCTCGCCCTCGCGCTCGCCGTGGGGCTCGCGGGCGCGCCCGCGGACCGCGAGAGCTGGTCGGAACAGTCGAAATCCGTCGACGCCGCGGCGGCGGGGATCGAGCGCTACCGCGGGGCCGAGAGGCGCTTCGAGCCCTGGGGCACGGCGGGGGGCGTCGAGCTCTTCCACGACTACGCGCACCATCCGACGGAGGTCCGCGTCACGATCCAGGCGGCGCGGCGGACGCTGCCGGGCAAGCCCCTGCACGTCCTCTTCCAGCCGCACCAGCACAGCCGCACGGCGCGGTTCCTGGACGAGTTCGTGGAGAGCCTGCGCGAGGCCGACCGGGTCGTCGTGGCGGAAGTCTACGGCGCCCGGGTGCACATCGACTCGATCTCGATGGGGGCGCCGGAAGCGGGGGCCGAGGAGCTCGTGGCGCGCCTGCGGAAGGCGGGCATCGACGCCGAGTTCGGCGGCGACGCGGCGGCGAGCGTGAAGAAGCTCGTCGCGGGCTTGTGCGGACAGTCCGCGGCGCTCATCCTCGGGGCTGGCGACATCGACCTCGTCCAGAATGACCTCCTTGAAGAGCTGGCCGTGCGCGGCCCTGGCGGGCGCTGAGCTCGCGAGCCGGACGACGATCCAGGTCGGCGGGAGCGTCGAGTGGCTGCTCGAGCCGAGGACGCCCGAGGAGCTGCGGCTCGCCGTGCGCGCCGCGCGGGAAGCGGGATTCGAGCCGCGGATCCTGGGCGGCGGCGCGAACCTGATCGTGGCGGACGGAGTGCTGCCCGGCGTCGTGATCGCGACGGACCGGATGCGGCGAGTGTTCCGGCCGGGGAGGGACGTGCCGAGCGAGGAGAGCCTGCGCGAGATCGCGCCCGACGACCGGATGGCGCCCGAGTCGGCGGGGGAGGACGCGCGCCTCGTCGCGTGGGCCGGTGCCTCGATGCCGAGTCTCGTGTCGGCGACGCAGAAGTTCGGCTGGACGGGCTTCGAGGGGCTCGTGGGGGTGCCGGGCAACCTCGGCGGCGGGATCGCGATGAACGCCGGGGGCCGCTGGGGGGAGATGTGGGACGTCGTGGAGCGCGTGCTGCTCGTCGGCGAGGACGGCGAGTTCGTCGAGAAGGCGCGCGCGGAGTGCAGCCCGACGTACCGCAACGGACAACTCGGGCGCGCGATCGTCGCGAGCGCGGTTCTGCGGTTCCGGCCGGACGTGAAGGCGGCGGTGATCGAGCGCTGCCGGGACCACCTGAAGCAGAAGAAGGAGGCGCAGCCGGTGACGGAGAAGTCAGCCGGGTGCGTGTGGAAGAACCCGGATCCGGCGCTGAGCGGCGGGCTGTCGGCCGGGAAGCTGGTGGAGCAGTGCGGGGGCAAGAGGAGATCGCGCGGCGACGCGGTGGTGTCCGAGCTGCACGGGAACTACATCGTGAACCGCGGGAAGGCGAGCGCCGCGGACGTGCTCACGCTGATCGAGGACGTGCACGACCTCGTGGCGCAGAAGACGGGGATCTCGCTGGAGCGCGAGGTGAAGGTGTGGGGCTAGGGTTGCCCCGCCTCACCCCGGCTCTTCCGGATCACCACTGGATCGAAAGCGCGTTCGATCCGTTGAACGTGCTGCCGGTCGGGCTCGGGCAGAACGTCGGCACGCCGTCACGGTAGTACGTCATGTAGTAGCGCAACTGCCCGGGAGCGATCGGATCGAAGAGCTGCGCCGACCGCGCCGTGATCGAGAGCTCCGCGCCCGCCGGAGCCGAGGATTGACCCGCGACGGCGTCCTTCACGTACAGCCGCTTCAGCACCCCGTGCACGCAGCGCAAGCCGTCGCCGTACACGACGGGCGAGATCGCCTGCGTTCCCTGCAGGAAGATCGTCAGCGCCACCGGCTTCTCGCCCACGACGGTGAGCACGACGCTGTCGGGACTCGTCGTCCCTGTCGCCGTCAACAAGGCGCCGCCGGTCACGCCCGAGTTCTCGCAGCCGCGGCCTGGATCGCCGTAGTTGGAGCAGGGACAGGCGGTCGGGCCCAGTCCGTCGCCGAAGCAGAAGCTCGAGCCCGTCTCCGTGCCGAGCGTCGCGCAGCGCGTGACGTCGCTTCCGCAGGAACCGTGGACGGTCACGCAGTAGGTGTCGAGGGCTCCTCCGGCACCCGCCGTCGCCGTGTAGCAGGAGCTCGTCGCTCCCGCGATCGTCACGCCGTTCCTGGTCCACGAGTAGGTGAAGGGCGCCGTCCCCGATGCGCTCGTGCAGAACGCGTGCGTCGCACCGGAGGGAGCCGTCGCCGGTGTCAGAGGCGTGGCCGCCGTGACCGCGTTGGCCGTCAACGTGGCGCAACGCTGGACCGCAGGGGCGCAGGCGCCCGTCACCGTCACGCAGTAGGTGTCGACGGTCCCGCCCGTCCCGGCCGTCGCCGTGTAGCAGCTGCTCGTGGCGCCGCCGACCGTCACGCCGTTCTTCGTCCAGGAGTACGTGAACGGGCCGTTGCCGCCCGCGGTGGTGCAGAACTGCGTCGTCGAGGCCGCGCAGACCGTCGCGGAGCTGATCGGCGTGGCCGTCACTTCGCACCCCGTCCCGATCGTCGTCGCGAGCAGCTTCTGGTCGTAGCGGTAGAGCGAATCGGTCACGCGGAAGATCGGCTGGAAGCTCCCCGCGCTCGTCGGCGTACCGCTCAAGACTCCTCCGGTCGTCAGCGCGAGCCCCGGCGGGATCTGCGAGCCCTGCAGCGTGAAGCGCAGCCTGTTCGCGTTCGTGAGCGACGCCTGTCCGTCGTGTGTCGGGGCCAGGAGGAGCCCGCCGCTGTGGCCGCGCGAGATGCCGACGCTCGCCGTGAGGCCCGTGTTGCCGCTCCCGTACTCGAAGTCGATCCGACCGTCGGCGAAGAGCCGGACCGCGAAGTTGCAGGGGTTGGACCCGTCGAAGGTCACCCCGCTCCAGCGGATCCGGACTTGTCCCGGCGTGCCGGTGTCCATGAAGACGTCGCCGCCGAGATCGGTCCGCAGGTCGTCCCACATCGGCGCGATCCGCAGGTTGGCGCGCAGGTATCCGGCCCAATTGAAATACTCGGCGTCCGTCGGGGCGAGGTCGATGAAGCCGTTCGTGCTGATGTGGATCCGACTGTACGCGCGCTCCCAGCAGGGGAAGTCGAAGGGGAGGACCTGGCTCGTGACCGCATCGTCGGCGTTCAGGTTCAGCGCCGTTCCACCCAACGTGAAGGCGGCCGGTCCCAGGTTGGTCAGCGTGTACGAAGGATTCGTCCGGTACTCCGACCACGTCCTCGGCGCCGAGCCCCCGCTCGACGCGAGCGAGAGCGAGTAGGGCGTGCCGATCGTCCCTGCCGGCGCGCTCGCGGTCGTGACCGCCGGGGACGAGGGGCTGGCGAACGTGAATGCCATGTTCGCGCTGGACGCGCCGATGCCGCCGATGCTGTTCTCGCTCGTCACGATCGTTCCACCCTGGTACGCGTTCGTGTTGGGCGTCGTCCCCGAGTTGAGCGCGGCCACGCCGCCCGAGCGGTAGACGTCCCCTCCGTCGCCGCGGCCTTGGTTCTGCTCCATGTTGTAGAAGCCGTCGGCCTGGAGCAGCGCGTTGCGGTAGTGCAGATCGTTCCCCGGCCAGCCGCCCTGCCCCGGGAAACCCTCCTCGTTGTTGGGCGAGTTCTGCGAGAGGCTCCCCTGGCTCTCGTCGACGTGCCAGATCGCGAGGCCGCCCTGCGGGATCTGGAGATCGAAGCCCACTTTCTGGCGGTTCTCGACGAGGAGGTACTCGCCGGGCGGATACCCGCTGTCGATGCGGAAGACGGTCGGGTTGAATTCGACCTGCGGGGCGACGTGAGCGCCGGGGAGGATGAGCTGGGGCGAGATCCACCCGAGCTTCGCCTTCGCCCACGGCGACATGTGCGAAGGGTAGTGCTGCGATCCGTCGAAGCCCCACGAGCCCCCGGCCATCAGGCACCAGTTGCCGGCGCCCTCGCTCGAGCCGTCCGTGTCGTAGAGATCGGGCAGCCCGAAGAAGTGTCCCAGCTCGTGGCACACGACCCCGATGCGTCCGGGAGCCGATCCGGAAGTGGCCCAGAGGCCCGGAGAGATGTTGTAGCTCGAGACCTTGACCCCTTCGGCGGAGGTCCAGGTCGGGATCGACCACTTGTGCGACCACATCCGGTCGACGTAGTCGGTCCCGTACTGGTCGACGCCGCCCCATTCGGCGCCGTAACCCGAATGGAGGAAGGTGATCGAGTCGACCCATCCGTCCCCGTCCTCGTCGTACTGGGAGAAGTCGACGCTGGCGTCCGCTCCGTTCAGTCCCGCGGTGATCAGTTCCCAGGTCCGCGAGGTCAGTCCGGAGTTTCCGTTGGCGTAGTAGGTCTCCGTGTTGGGGGCGTTGATCCAGCCGGCGACGGTCGAGTCGATCGTGAACTGGCCGTAGGAGGTCTCGAGGTAGTGATCGCGCACGCTGCCGCTGGGAGCGAGTGCGGGATCGCCTCCGACGGCGTTCATGATCGTCGCGACGTTGGCCGCGCTCGGCAGCGTCCGGTTCTGGCCCGCGGGGCCGTGGTTGCTGAATCGCACCAGGATGACGAGGTTCTTCACCGATCCCGCGCCCAGAGCGATCGAGCCTCCGCCGGCGGGAACGGCGCCGCTGACGAGCCCGGACGCCTTGCGGGCGGCGAGTCCGGGGCCGGGTCCCGTGCGCGGCGCCGGAACGACGCGCGGGACGAGGCCGAGAGCAGCCGGATCTCCCCGGCCCGCCGGCCAGGCGGTCGGCACGAGTTCCCCCGCGGTGTCGAGCCTGGCGTAGACGTAGCCGTCCGCCGTCTTCACGACGGGGAACCCCATTCCATCCTCGTACCAGCGAGCCGAAGCGCCGCCCTTCAACCGCAGCGAGACCTCGCTGCCGTCGGGCTGGATGACCACGACCGGCCGGGGCGAGGGCGGGAAGACGCAGTCGTGCTGCGCGGACGCGGCGGACACGAAGAACGTGGAGGCGAGCGCGCCGAAGCAGGCGGTTGCGAGAAACGCGGACGGGCGGGGATGGATCATGGATGTCTAGTGGACTCTACACGCAGTGGCGGGGGGCCGACAGATGCCTGGACTCTCATCTCTCCCGCGCACCTTACTGGCTCCCGCGCCGGAAGAGGAAGGCCTCGAATCCGCCGTGCTCGAGGATGGCGAGCACCTCGTCGTAACCCTCCCGCGGAGCCAGGCCGGGACGGAAATAGGCGTTGGGGACGATCGCCCAGAGGACGTCGGTGCGCGTCTTCGGCCGCAGCAGTCCGCCCGTCCGGTCGTAGATGTTGTCGAAGTGAACCGATTGCGGAGCGTACGTGAGCCGCGGCCGGCTCGAGACGCTCCACGCGCGATCGACGTAGCCGAATTCAGGGACGGCCAGGGCCTGGGCGAGGGGCCAGTTGGCGACGACCAAGAGCCGGTCCCGCTCGAAGCGCTCGAGGTAGCGGGCGACGTCGAGGCCGAGGAGCAGATCCTGCCGGTACTTCATCGAGCGTTCGAGGAGATGCCCATCCGCGGAGAGCGGACTGGCTTTCGCCGTCGGGGGAGTCGCCCATCCGCTCCCGTGGTGGTGGTAGAACGCGCCCTCGTGGTTCACCGCGTTCGCCGCAATCGCGAGCGTCACCGCCGCGGGAGCGAGCCACCGCAGGCGCGCCGCGGCGGGCGCCGCCGCGAGGACGAGGAGGATCACGTGCGGGTAGACCTGGAAAAAGTACCGCGGGAGCGTGTTCTTGTACTGACCGTAGAAGACGACGAACACGAGGAGGTGCATGGCGCAGGCGAAGTCGAGCGGCCTCGCCTCTCCGCGCCGGGCCCGCCGGAACACCATGAGCCCGCACAGCAGTGCCGCCAGGAAGACGGCTCCGAACTCGGGGATCATCCACAGAGCCTGGCGGAAGAACTGGCCGAATCCCTCGAAGAGGCCGACGTGAACCGGCAGGTTCGCGTACGCGCGGGCGATCTGGATTTCCACCAGGAAGATCCCCAGCAGACCCAGATGCGCGAGGGTCCACGCCTGCACGCCTCGCGGAGATTGCGGCTCGGCGCCCCGACCGGAGAGACCCGTCCAGCTCGGGCGGAACGCGGCCAGCCCCAGGAAGGATGCATTCGCCGCGACGAGGATCACCCCGCGCGGGATGACGAGAAGGGCGAGAAGCGCAGCGAGGAAGGCGACGCCGAACTTCCGCCGCACCAGCGCGAGCAGCGAGACGATCGTGCACGCGCACAGCGCCATGTCCATGTTCATCTGCGACGCGAGCGACTGGAAGATCGGCGTGCTGACGAGGAGCAGTGTGGCGAGGGAGCCCAAGGGCGCGGGGAGGCGCTCGCGGGCGAGCACGAAGAAGGCCGTGGCCGCGGTGGCGGCGCTCAAGAGAGCGAAGAGGTGCATCACCAGGAAGACGACCTGCGTCGGAAGATGCAGCGCGTACAGGAGCGCGATCCCCAGCGGGTAGATGCTGTAGGGGTAGACGTTCGGGCCGCCCTCGCCGCAGGTCGGCTCCATGGTCACGAGGCGCACGAGATCGAAGTCGTTCCGCGCCAGCCAGTACCCCTGCGGAAACGCTCCGACCAGGGCGTCCCAGTAGGGAGGGTCGTAGAGGGAGCGCGCGTGCAAGGCCAGGAGCGCGACGAAGGCCAGGGCGAAGAAGGTCCGAGGCTGGATGCGCGCTTCGCGGGCACGGAGCGCGGGCAGGAAACCGGTCGTCGCGAACACTGTGGGAGCGGAGATGGGAGGATCCTCGGCTCGCCAGGATAGCGGGCGACCATCAGCCGGGATCGGCGTCGTCCGGCCCGACCTGGAGCTTGGAGGAATCCACCTCGCTGCGGTACCTTCCTCCCGCGTCCCTGCGGGAGGGCGCGACCCGACGGCGCAGGTCGCGACGCCGGGCCAGTCATCCCGACAGGAGACGAACGATGTCGCAGCTCGAGGCTGCTCCGCAGGTCGCGGAGCCCTTCCCGCTTTCCACCCTCCGCCACTCGGTCAGCCACTTGATGGCGTCCGCGGTCGCGAAGCACTTCCCCGGGGTGCAGTTCGGCTTCGGTCCCGCGATCGATCACGGCTTCTACTACGACTTCGATCTCAAGGAGCCGCTGAGCGACGCCGACCTCCGCAAGATCGAGAAGGAGATGGCGCGCATCGCCAAGCGCTCTCCCAAGCTGGAGTGCCTCGAGGTCTCGCGCGAGGAGGCTCGCGCTCGCCTCCTGAAGGCCGGCCAGACCTACAAGGTCGAGGCCGTCGATCTGATCCCCGAGGGCGAGAAGATCACCTTCTACCGCCACGGCGACTGGGAGGACCTCTGCGAAGGCCCGCACGTCGACCGACTCGACCGCAACTTCCACTTCAAGCTCCAGAACGTCGCCGGCGCCTACTGGCGCGGCGACGAGAAGCGCCCGATGCTCCAGCGCATCTACGGGACCGCGTTCTGGAGCGAGGAGGCGCTCGCCAAGCACCTGCAGTGGCTCGAGGACGTCAAGGAGCGCGACCACCGCAAGCTGGGGGCCGACCTCGACCTCTTCAGCACGCACGGCGAGGTCGGGGGCGGCTTCATCTTCTGGCACCCCAACCTCGCCGCCCTGCGCCGCGCGATCGAGCAGTTCTGGTGGGACGAGCACACCCGCGCCGGCTACCACGCGGTCTACACGCCGCACGTCGCGCGCGAGACGCTCTTCGAGGTCTCGGGCCACCTCCAGAACTACGCGGACATGATGTACGCGCCGATGGAGATCGAGGACCAGCCCTACCGGGTGAAGCCCATGAACTGCCCGGGGCACATCCTCATCTACAAGAGCCGCGGGCGGTCCTACCGCGAGCTCCCGCTGCGCTGGGCCGAGCTCGGCACCGTCTACCGCTACGAGCGCTCGGGCGTCCTCCACGGCATGCTGCGCGTGCGCGGCTTCACGCAGGACGACGCGCACATCTTCTGCACGCCCGAGCAGCTCGCGAGCGAGATCGCGGGCGTGTGCGCGCTCGTCCACAAGTTCCTCTCGACCTTCGGCTTCGAGTACACCGCCTACCTCGCCACGCGCCCGAAGGAGAAGTCGATCGGCGAGGCGGACGTGTGGGAGATGGCGACGGCCGCGCTCCAGGAAGCCGCGTCGAAGTCGAAGCTGCCGCTCGAGCTCGACGAGGGCGGCGGGGCGTTCTACGGCCCGAAGATCGACTTCAAGGTGCGCGACGCGCTCGGCCGCGAGTGGCAGAACTCGACGATCCAGTGCGACTTCAACCTCCCCGAGCGCTTCGACCTGCACTTCACCGACGCCGACGGGAAGATGAAGCGGCCGATCATGGTGCACCGGGCGATCCTCGGCAGCATGGAGCGCTTCGTCGGCACCCTGATCGAGCACTTCGGCGGCCGGTTCCCGTTCTGGTGCGCGCCCGTGCAGGTGGCGCTCATCCCGATCCGGGAGGAGCACGCCGAATACTGCCGCGGCCTCGAGCAGAAGCTCCAGGCGGAGCTCTTCCGCGTCCAGGCCATGCTCGATCCCGGGCACATGAAGAACAAGATCAAGCAGTCGGAGCACGACAAGATCCCGTTCATGCTGATCGCCGGCGACCGCGAGGCGGCGGAGGGCACGGTCACGCTGCGCCGCCGCCACGTGAAGGAGCAGGAGACCGTGCCGTTCGAGCAGTTCCTGGGGCTCGCCCGACGGCTCCGCGACGAACGCTCCCTCGACCTCGCGTGAACGGAGGCGTCGTCCCCGGCTCGGCGCTCGCGCGCATCGAGTGCGCGATCGGCGACCTGACGCTCGAGCGCGTCGACGCGATCGTCAACGCGGCGAACTCGACGCTGCGCGGAGGCGGCGGCGTCGACGGGGCGATCCACCGCGCGGCGGGGCCGGGCCTGCTCGAGGAGTGCGAGCGGCTGCATCCGATGGGCTGCGCGACCGGGGACGCCCGGATCACTTCGGGCCATCGCTTGCCGGCGAAATGGGTGATCCACGCGGTCGGTCCCGTGTACCGCGGCGGGCGCAACGGCGAGGCGGAAGCGCTCGCGGGAGCGCATCTGCGCGCGCTCGAGCTCGCCGACGAGCGCGGCCTCGCGACGATCTCGTTCCCCGCCATCTCGTGCGGGGCCTACGGCTACCCCTGGCCCGAGGCGGCGGAGGTGGCTCTCGCGTCCGTCGCCTCCGAGCTGGCCGAGCGGCCGGGTCTCGCGCGCATCCGCTTCGTGCTGTTCTCGCGCGAGATCCACAGCGTGTTCGAGGAAACGCTCGCCCGGCTCGCCCGAGGTTGAAATGCGGCCAAAAAGGTCGCGTACTGCGCGCCTCGTTCCCGGAGGACCCTGCCCATGGACTTCAACCAGGCCTACGACCCCTTCCGCGCACTCCAGACTTCCTGGCGGGCGCTCAAGAAGGCTCCGCTGCCGCTGATGATCGGCGGAGCCGTCCTGATCATCACGAACGGCGGCGGGGGCGGGGGCGGGAATTTCGGGAGCTCCTTCGACGGGAGGGAGGAAGTCGACTGGGACGTGCTCGGCCCGCTGCTCGTCGGCTTCGTCGGGCTGTTCTGCTGCCTGGGGATCGTGTTCTTCGTGATCTCGTCGTGGGTGCGGATCGGTTTCGCCAATGCCGTGGAGGAAGTGCTCCGCACGGGCGAGGCCGACGTCGGGAAGGTCTTCGACGGCCGGGGCCGGCTCGGCTCGATGATCCTCGCGCGGCTCCTCGCCGGCGTGATCGTGATCGCGTCGCTCTTGCCCTACGGGATCGTGATCCTGATCGCGGCCTTGGCGACCGAGGGCTTCGGGCGGAACGAGGAGCTCGGGGTCGGGATCGTGCTGGCCGGGCTCGTTCCCTGCCTGCCGATCATCCTCTACGTGGGCCTCGGGGTCGCGCTCTCGGATCAAGCGGTCGCGCTCGAGGGTCTCGGGCCCGTCGATTCGGTGCGCCGGTCCTGGTCCCTCGTGAAGGGCCATCGCTGGATGCTCCTCTGGTATTCGATCGTCACCGGCTTCTTCGCCATGCTGGGCATCTGCGCCTGCTGCATCGGCGTCTTCCTCACGGGGACGATGACGGAGATCGCCAAGAGCGAGAGCTTCCTGGCCTACACGCGCGGCCAGGAGCGCGACGGCTGGTGGATCACGACCGGGAGCGCGCCCGCGCGCGCGGAGCCGGGGTGGGGGTCCCCCACGGAGCTCCCCACCAAGCCGGTCGGTTGGGGAGCGCCCCCGCCTCCTCCGCCGCCCCCTCCTCCGAGCTGATTCTTCGGGGTATCCACGCCGCGGCCGAGTGCTACTGTCCGGCCGATTCACGGCGCCTGCGGCGCGGCAGGGCGCTTCCGACCCCGGAGAGGAACTCGATGTCCAACCTGAGAACGTTCGTGTCCCTGGCGCTCGTGTCCCTGGCCGCGTCCTGCTCCGACGGAGTCAGCGGAGAGGAGGCCGGCCAGCTTGCGGGCTCGAGCGGGAACCTCTTCATCGGGGTCAACACGAACACCGGCGGAACGACGGTGCGGTCGGCGACGGGGCTCGGGGGTTTTCTGCCGGTCGCGATAGCCTTCGATGCGGGCACGAACACACTCTTTGCCGTGGACGGATGGTCGGGCCGGATCCTCACGATCGACACGACCACGGGCGAGATCACCGCGAGCTCGGCCATCGCTTCGACGGGCCTCACGAGCCTCGCCTTCGATCCGAACACGAACACTCTCTACGGCACGAATCAGTCCGGGATCAGCCAGCTCGTGGTCGTCGATCCGGCGACCGGGAACGCGACGCCGATCGGCGCGCTCGGGAATCCGTTCGTGTGGGGGTTGGCCTTCGATCCGAACACGAACACGCTCTTCGCCTCGGACAGCGGGACGGCGGAGCTCGTCACCCTGAACACCAGCACGGGCGCGGCGACCGTCGTCGGATCCACCGGAACACTGGGGCTGGAGGGAATGACCTTCGACCCGAACACGAACAGGCTCCTCGGATCGGACGTCGCGACGGGCGATCTGGTCGAGATCGACCCCACGACCGCCGCGGTGACGCCCATCGGCTCCCTCGGCGTGCCCATCGTGAGGGATCTGGCCTTCGATCCGCTCACGAACACGCTGTTCGGCGTCGGAGCGGCGCTCTCCGAGATCGACACGACGACGGGGGCCGCGTCCGTGATCGCTTACCCCGGGTTCCTCAGCGTCCAGGGCCTGGCCTTCGACGCGGAAACGGACACGCTGTACGGCGTCGACACGCTCGCCGACTTGCTGATCACGATCGACACGACGACGGGGGAAGGAACGGCGGTCGGAGATCTTGGCTTCGACGACGTCCAGGGCCTCGCCTACGATCCCAACACCGACACGCTCTACGGCTCGGACGAGGACACGGGCCAGCTGATCACGATCGACACCGCGACGGGCGCGGGGACCGCCGTGGGTCTCCTCGGATTCCCGGCCGTGCGCGGTCTCGGCTTCGACTCGAACACGAGCACGCTCTACGGCGTGGACGCGAGCGGCTTTGGGCAGCTGATCACCATCGACACGACGACCGGCGCGGGAGCCGCCGTCGGAGCCATCGGTGTCGGCAACGTCCACGGCCTGGATTTCGATCCGGACACGAGCACGCTCTTCGGCTCGGTGATCGGCGGCTTTCGCGAGTTGATCACGATCGACACGGCGACGGGAACGGGCACTTCCGTCGGGACGCTGGGATTCTCGGCGGTCAACGGCCTGGCGGTCGACCCGAACACGGACACGCTCTTCGGGTCGAACGAGTCGGCGCTCGTGATCATCGACACGGCGACGGCCACGGGACCGGCCGTCGGCGTGATCGGCTTCCATGGCGTCTTCGCGCTGACCGTCGATCCGGCCACGGACACGATCTACGGCTGGGACTACTTCAGCGCGAGATTGATCACCCTCGATCCCAGGACCGGCGCGGGGACCGCGATCGGAAGCGACTTCGGGCAGACGATCAGCGCGCTGGCCTTCGATCCGAACACGGGCACGCTCTACGGATCGGACAACTCGTCGGACACGCTCTACACGATCGACACCATTTCGGGCGCGGAGACGGCCGTTGGCGCGCTCGGCTTCAGCCTGGTCGAGGGTCTCGCCTTCGATCCCGACACGGACACCCTGTACGGATCCGACATCGCGACCGACCAGCTCATCACGATCGACACGACCACCGGCGCGGGGACTGCCGTCGGGCCGCTCGGATTCGACGACGTCGAGGGCCTGGGCTTCGACACGTTCACGAACACGCTCCTGGGCACGGACGCCGCGACGCGTCAGCTGATCCGGATCGACACCGCGACCGGCGCGGGGACCGTGATCGGCAGCACGGGCTTCCCGATCTACGGCCTCGGGGAGCGGTTCGAGTAGCTGGTGACGAGGGACTCTGTCGCCACGGGCATCGACACGCGTTCCCGGTAGCCGAAATCGCGCTCCGCCGGACGCAGGTCGTAGCTGTGCGAGCGCGCGAGCTCGAGAGCGAGGAAGCGGGTCATCCGGGGTTCGCCGGTGCGTCGGGTCAGCCTCCACCATGCCTCGAGCGCGGCTCCCGCGGTGTACGCGACACCCAGCGGCACGCGCCGCGTCGGGCGCGGGGCGCCGAGACGCTCGAGGACGTCGCCGATCCACTTCCAGAGCGCCACGGGCTCCTTCTGTGCGATGAAGTAGGCCTTTCCGGCGTGCGGCGCGCGCGCTTCGAGGCGATCGGCGGCGGCGAGGTGCGCCTCGACGGCATTCTCGACCCACGTCAGGGACACTTCGTTCCTCCCGTCGCCGACGATCGCGAGCTTCCCGGCCTTCGCGCGCGCGACGAGGCGCGGGAGGAGGTGCGGGTCGTCGGGACCGACGATCAAGTGCGGGCGCAGCGCGACCGTCGCGAGGCCGTCCTTGCCGTTCGCGGCGAGGACGAGCTTCTCCGCCTCCATCTTCGTGCGCGGGTACTCGGCCAGGAACCGCGTCGCGTAGGGGAGGTCGTTCCCCGCCATGCGGTGGTCACCCCCGTCGAAGCACACGCTCGGGCTGCTCGTGAAGACGAGGCGCTTCACGCCCGCGATACGGCAGGCTTCGAGAACGCTCTCCGTGCCCTCGACGTTCGTCCTCCAGTATTCGCCCGCGTCGCCCCAGATCCCGGCCTTCGCCGCGACGTGGAAGACGACCTCCGCGCCAGCGCACGCGCGCGCGAGCGCATCGCGGTCGACGAGATCGCCCTCCGCGCACGCGACGCCGCGCGCCTCGAGCTCGGGGTAGCGGCCGCGCGAGTACGAGACCACCTCGTCGCCACGCTCGCGCAGCGCCTTCACGAGGTGGCGCCCGAGGAATCCGCCGCCGCCCGTGACGAGGGCCTTCACCCGGCCTGTTCCTCCGCCCAGCGCCGCAGCTCCTCGCTACGGATCTTCGCGTTGTGCCGCGCGTCGACGGGGAAGGACTTGTGGAACAAGACGCGCTCGATCGGGCCGGGCCCCCGCGGCGGCGCATCGGGGAGGCGGCGGGCGAGCTGCTCGATCACCTCGCGGCCGAAGCGCTCGCGCTCGGCGCGCGAGCGCGGCATCTCTCCCGCCTTCGGCTCGACGACGGCGACCGGCACCTCGCGCCCGCGCGCGCCCAGGCCGACGAGGGCCGTGCGCGCGACCCGCGGGTGGCGGTTCAGGAGGTTCTCGGCCGGCACGGGCGCGACGAGGCCGCGCTCGGTCTCGAGCCGATGCGACTTGCGGCCGCAGAACCAGAGCATCCCTTCATCGTCGAAGTAGCCGAGGTCTCCCGTCCGGTGCCACGCCGTCGATCCCGAGCCGATCTTGGCCGCGGCCGTCGCGTCCGGGTCCTCGGCGTAGGCGCACGTGACGACCGCCCCGCGCGCCGCGAGTTCGCCAACGGAACGAACGGGGAGTCGCAGGTCGTCGCTCCAGCGCGCGATCGGTCCATCCTCCACGCGCAGCACGGCGAGCTCGATTCCCGGCGCCGGGCGTCCGACGCAATGGCCGAAACCGCCCTCGATCTTCCCTCGACGCGCGAGGATCTCGGCGCCGGAGATCGACGCGAGCGGCAGCGCCTCGGTCTGCCCGTACGGCGTGTGCACCTGCGCTCCGTCGGGCAGGATCGCGAGGAGGCCCTCGACGAGCTCCGGCGGCACCGGCGCGCCCGCGACGAGGACGCGTCGGACCGTCGCGAGGCGCACGCCGCGCTCGCGCGCCCAGGGGACGACGCGGCGCCAGATGGCGGGGGAGCCGAAGGTCGTCGTCGCACGCGTCTGGTCCGCCGCGCGGACGATTTCGGCCGGATCGCAGTCGCCCGGACGCCGCGGATCGAGCTTCGGGAAGGCGCAGGCCATGCCGAGCGCCGGCGCGAAGAGCGCGAAGAGCGGGAAGCACGCGAGGTCGATCTCGCCCTCCGCGAAGCCGTAGAGCGCGCGCAAGCTCTCGAGCTGGGCGAGGAAGTGGGCGTGCGTGTACACGACGCCCTTCGCGGGGCCGGTGCTGCCCGAGGTGAAGAGGATCGCGGCCTCGGCGCCGGCCCCGGGCTCGACCGGCTCGAAGCGTCCGAGCGAGGGCCGCGCGATCGCGTCGAGCTTCGTAACGCCCGGCAGCCAGCCGCGGCCGGTGGCTAGGGCGATCTCGACCGAGCCGAGCTCGCGCTCGTGCAGCTTGCGGAAGAGGTGCGCGGCGGGCGTGCCGAGGAAGGCTCGCGGGCGGACGCGAGCGAGCGAACGCGCAAGCTCCGTCGCGCCGCGCCCCGGATCCGCGACGACGGGCACCGCGCCGAGGCGGAAGAGCGCGAAGACGGCCGCGACGAGCTCGGGACCCGGGGGAAGGAGCAGCGCCGTGCGCTCGCCCGCCGCGAGCCCGAGCTCGGCGAGCCCGTGCGCGATGGCGTCCGCGCGCGCGTCGAGCTCGGCGAAGCTCGTCGTGCGCCAGCCCGCTGCGCGCGGAGCTAGGACGGCGGACGCCGTGGGGGACAGACGCGCGCGCTCGGCGAGGAACGCGGCCACGTTCCGCGGCTCGACGGTCGTGTCGGGGAGGGTCACGGGGTCCAAGCGTCCCGGGAGGAACGGAGGGACAGGTTACCCAAGTCTCTCTAGAATCACCGGGCCTCGATCGAGCCCCCGACGCACTCATTCCCCGGAGCCCGGCCATGTCCCGCTACGTCGATGGATTCCTCTTGACCGTTCCGAAGAAGAACCTGCCCGCCTACAAGCGCCTCGCCGTCCTCACGAGCAAGATCTGGCGCAAGCACGGCGCGCTGGAGTACCGGGAATACGTCGGCGACGACCTCGACGTGAAGTTCGGGGTTCCGTTCCCGAAGATCATGAAGCCCAAGAAGGGCGAAACCGTCGTGTTCTCGTGGATCGCTTACAAGTCCCGCGCGCACCGCGATGCCGTCAACAAGAAGGTGATGAACGATCCCAAGCTCGCGGCGTCGATGGACATGAACAACCTGCCCTTCGACTGCAAGCGCATGTGCTACGGCGGGTTCAAGGTCCTCGTCGAGGGGTAGAGACGAACGCCCCGATCAGTCGCTCGACCTGCGTGGGCTCGTCCTCGTAGAGCCAGTGTCCGGCCTCTTCGAGGCGATGGACCTCGACCTTGGGGAGACGCTTCTGCCACTCCTCCCGGAACGCAGGGGTGAACACGAAGTCGCGCTCCCCCCAAAGGATGCAGAGCGGACGCGTCCGCAGGCCGTCCAGCGAAGCCTCGATCTCCGCGAGCTCCGCCCAGGACCGATCCTTCGGCGACAGCGGGATGTCCTGCACGAACCGCGCGACCGCGATGCGGTCCGCGGCCTTGCGGTAGGGGAGCGCGAAGCCGGCGCGAGCCGTCGCGGACAACGGCCGCTGCACCGCGAGCGTCGGCGCCGTGCCGGCGAAGGCGTTCAGGCGCTGTACGAGGAAGGGGCCGATCCACGGCGCGCGGCAGACGCGCAGGCGCAGCGGCGCCGGACCCGGGAACGCGGCCGTGTTCGTGATCACGACGCGCGCGACGCGTTCGGGGTGCCGGCGAGCGAAGCCGAGGCCGATCGGGCCGCCCCAGTCGTGCACGACCAGCGTGAGATCCCGCAGATCGAGCGCCAGCACGAGCTTCTCGACGTTCTCGATGTGCCCCACGAGGTCGTAGCGCCAGTCCTGCGGCTTGTCGGACAGGCCGCAGCCGATGTGATCGGGGGCGACGCAGCGGTGCTCGCCGGAGAGCGCCTTCACGAGCCGCCGGTACAGGAACGACCACGTGGGGTTCCCGTGCAGCATCAAGACGGGCGCGGCGTCGCGCGGGCCCTCGTCGACATAGTGCATCCGTCCGCCGTCGACGTCGAGGAAGCGCGAGGCGAACGGGTACTCCTCCGCGAGTCCCGCCTCGACGATCCGCGCATGGATCCGCGCCGGCGCTTCTCGTTCAGCCGCCGCCAGCGGCATCGGCTCCCTCCCGCATCGCGCGCTCCACGAGCGATCGATCGAACCAGTTGACGCTCATCCCCGCGTCGATCACGAGGGTCTGCGCGTGGAAGCCCGACGAGCGCGGCGAGAGCAGGTACACGGCGGCGTCGGCGACCTCGCCGGTCTCCAGCGCCTTCTTCCGCAGCGTCGCGCTCTCGGCGTAGAGGTAGCTCTCGAGGTAGCCCGGGATCCCCGCCGACGACGCGGTCTTCAGCGGGCCCGCGCCCACGGCGTTGAAGCGCACTTGCCGCTCCGCGAAGCTCTTCGCCAGGAACACGATCGCCGAGTCGAGCGCGGCCTTCACGGGCGCCATCGCGCCGTAGTTCTCGGCCGCCATCCGTGTCGTCGAGATCGAGATCGCGACGACCGACGCCCCCTGGGTGAACCTGTCCTTGAGGGCGTTCGCCATCGCGATCAGCGAGAAGCAGGACACGTCGATCGCGCGCAGGAAGTCCTTGCGCGAAGTCTCGTGGAAGGCGGGAGCGGTCCCGGCCTCCGTCGGCGTGTAGCTCGCGAACGCGATCGAGTGGACGAAGCCGTCGAGCTTCACCCCGCGGCGCTCGAGCTCCCGCGTCAACGTCTCGATCTCGGACTGCTTCTCCACGTCGCACACGAGCACGTCGGCGCCCGGCTGGAGCTTCAGCACGTCCGCGCGGCGCTTCTCCGTGTGCACCGAGTGGATCACGCGCGCTCCGGCCTCCTCCAGGCGCTTCCCGACGTGCCAGGCGACGCTCTTCTTGTTCGCGAGGCCCGCGACGAGCACGGTCTTGCCGGAGAGTCCGAGCCAGTCAGATGCCACCGGTCACCTCGAGCACGCTCCCGTGCACGTACGACGCTTCTTTCGAGCACAGCGCGAGCACCGCCCACGCGATCTCCTCGGGCTTGCCGAAGCGCCCGATCGGCACCATCGCGAGGTGCTCCTTGCGCTTCTCCTCGGGGATGTCCGCGATGAGCTCCGTCTCGACGAAACCCGGCGACACGCAGTTCACCGTGATCTTCTTCCGTCCGACCTCGCGCGCCAGCGCGCGCATCAGCCCGACTTGACCCGCCTTGCTCGCGGAGTAATTGCCCTGTCCCGCGAACCCGTGCTCCCCGGCGGGCGAGGTGACGAACACGATCCGTCCGTAGCGGCCGCGCAGCATGCTCTGCACGGCGAACTTGCTCATGTGGAACGAGCCCGAGAGGTTCGTGCCGATCACCGAGCTCCAGTCCTCGCTCGACATCGTCCCCACGATGCCGTCGCGGCGGATGCCGGCGTTGTTGACGAGGATCTGGACGCCTTGCGGGCGCAGCGACTCCATCGCGCTCCAGAACGATTCCACGGCCTGGTAGTCGGCGACGTCGAGCCGGTGGAGCGCGAGCCGCTCGCCGTCCTTCGCCGCGCCGTCGGCGAACGCCCGCGCGGCGCTCTCGTTCCCGCGGTAGACCGCGTGCACGGACGCGCCCGCGTCGAGGAGAGCCCGCGAGATCGCGGCGCCCAGGCCGCGCGTTCCGCCCGTGACCACGGCGACCTGGCCCTTGAGGTCGGGACTCACGATGAGGCCTCCGCGAGTGTCGCCAGGAACGCGTCGACCTTGTTCGCGGCGATCACGCCGTAGTTCGCCGCGCCGAGCCAGCCCGACATGATGATCCCGACGCTGCCCGCGTGGTAGAGCCCCGCGACCTCGCCCGGCAGATCGAAGCTCACCTGGAGCCCCTCGAACTTGGTGCCGAACGACGCGCCCTGCTGGTGCTGCGTGTAGAAGGCGAAGCTCTTCGGTGTCGCCGCCTCGACGTGGTCGATCTTCGCCCTCACGCCCGGAACGTAGCCTTCTAATATCCCCAGGGTGTCGGCGATGAGCTTCTCCTTCTCGGCCGCGTACTGCTCGGCCGTGAGGTGCGCCCAGTCCGCCCAGTTCGCGTTCGTCGAGCTGACGATCGTGTACCGGTCCGATCCCGGACGCGTCTTCGGATAATAGAAGGAAAAGGTCCGGCTCTCGCCGTTCATGTCGCACAACGACGGGGAGTCGAAAGTCGGGCGCGACGAGGAGAAGAGGAGATCGCCGACGAAGGGGATCTTCTCGCCCTCGCGCAGGCCGATGTAGACCTGGCAGCTCGAGTTGTTCAGCCGCACGGCTTTGGCCCGCGAGGCGAACCCCTCCGAGACGTGCTCGAGGCCCACGAGCTTCTCGATCGTCGTCTTGAGGTTGGCGTTCGAGAGCACCGCGTCGGCCGCGAGGAAGCGCTCGTGGGCCTCGACGCCGACGGCGCGCCCGGCCTCGACGCGGATCTTGTCGACCTGGATGCGCGAGTAGACCTCGACGCCGTTGCGCTTGAGCTCGCTCTTCATCTCGGCGACGAGCTTGTCCGTGCCGCCCGAAAACGTGAAGACGCCCTGGCTCATGAAGTTGCTGAACACGATCCCGTACGTGATCGCCGGATCGGAGTACGTCGAGCCGTTCGCGTAGCTGATCGGCTCCATGAGGAGGCGGTGGACGTCGTTGCGGCCGGGGAAATGCCGCTCGAAGAGCTGCTCGACCGTCTCACCCGCGTCGTCGAAGAAATCCATGCCGCGAATTTCTTCATAGAAGCGCTGGACACAGGCTTCCTCGACGCCGAAGACGGACAGGAGCTTCCGCGTGAAGTCCGCCTCCGTGAAATCGGTCTCGAAGGTGAACTGCGGGTTGTCGAAGCGGATCGACTCGAGCTGCACGATCGAGCCCGCGATCGCCGCGTTCCAGTACTTCCGGCAGGTCTTGCGCATGCCGACGGGGAAGCCGTGCAGCGAGATGTCGAAGACGTGCCCGCCCCGGCGCTTGAACCACGTCGCCATGCCCCCGAGGTTGTAGTGCTGCTCCAGGACCGCCACCTTCCGGCCGGCGCGCGCGAGGACGTTCGCCGCCGTCAGCCCCGCGAGCCCGCTGCCGATCACGATCACGTCGTAGCGGTCGCGCGCGCGCTCGAGCGGATCGCCGGTGAGCGGCGCCTTGCCGTCGGAGCTGCCCTTGTAGTACTTGCGCTCGGGTGTCATGCCGTGCCGCTCGCGATCAAACCCTCTCGATTCGCGACCGTGATGCCCGAGAGCAGAGCGCCGACCACGCCGAGGAGTCCCTGGTCCGTGCCGACGAGATGCAGGCCCTCGACGCCGGTTTCGCCTTGCAGGCGCTTCTCGGGGCAACCGTACACGGCCCCGCCGAGCTTCCCCGTGTAGCGCCGGATCGTCCGCGGCGTCGCGACGTCGTGGAAGATCCTGTGCGGTCTGGGATCCGGCGCGAAACGCGAAGCCGCGTCGAGCGCGAGATCGGCGCAGCGTTCCTTGGCTGTCCTGTACTCGTCCTCGGGGAGCGCGCTCCACCGATCATGGTTGGCGAGGACCGTGACGCGCAGGACGCCTTCCTTCAACGCCTCGCGCGCGGCGTAGTTGTCGGAGGCGCAGATCACGCCGCTCCGCACGTCGACGAGCTCGTCGGGGCGTCGGTAGGGAGGCCGGTCCTCCGTCGAGAAAAACGTCATCGTCGATCCGTGTCCGAGCGCGTCGTGACGCCGGTCGAGGATCGAGATCGATTCGAGGAACGAGAGGCGTCCGAGCTCGCCCTGGGGTGTCTCCCGCCCGGCGAGGCTCATGGTCTCGGCGTACCCGGCGGAGGAGAACACGCGGGCCGCTTGGATGGCCGTGCCGTCCTCGAGCACGACGCCTTTCGCCGTGCCGCCCTCGACGCGGATCTCCCGCACTCCCGCGCGCAGGCGGAACTCGCCTCCGAGTTCGCGGTAGCGCCCGACGAGCAGGTCGAGCAGCCGCTTGATGCCGCCCTCGGGACGCGCGAAGCCCTCCTCGAAGATGCTGCGGAAGAGGATGACGAACTGGTAGCCGTCGATGTCGTCCTCCCGCGCGCTGCCGTACCAGAGGATCGGGTGGAGGAGCATCTCGACCAGGAGCGGATCGCGCACGTGGCGCCGGAGGAAGGTCCGCCCGCTCTCGGCCGGCTCGCGCGCGTGGTAGGGATCGACGGCGCCGAGCGCCTCGACGAGGCGCTCGAAGCCGTCCACCTCGCCGGGAAACGCCGCCGCGATCGACTCGCGGATGCGGCCGAAGCCGTTCGAGAACGACAGGCGCGCCGAGGGGAAGACGATCTCCGAGTAGCTCTGCTCGCCGAGCGCGAGATCGTCCCAGGAGATCCGGAGCTGCCGCAGGAGCTTCGAGAGCGGCGCGCCGCGCGCCCCCTTGCCCGCGTAGTTCGTGAGCGCGTGGAGCCCCGTGTCGATCCGTCTCCCGCCGCGCTTGTAGAAGGAGTTGAGCCCGCCCCAGAGCGTGTGCTTCTCGAGCAGGAGGACCTTGCGGTCGAACTGCGCCAGACGGATCCCCGCCGCCAGGCCGCTCATGCCGGCCCCGATCACGATCGCGTCGTAGCGGGGTTCCACGGGGCTGTGGCTTCAGCGCGCGACGAGCTTCGCCGTCTTCCCCTCGAGCTTGGGCGCGAGGTAGTCGACGCAGCCCGCGAGCGTCGCGAGCTCCTTGTAGTCGGCCTCGGGGACGTGCACGCCGTAGCGCTTGCGGAGCTCCATCACGATGTCGAGGAAGTCCATCGAGTCGAGCGCGAGCTGCTCGCGCAGCTTGAGGTCGGGCTTCAAGTGCGAGACGTCCTCGTCGGGGGCGACGATCTGGATGATCTCGAGTACGGCGGTCTGGATCTCTTCGCGGTTCATGTTCGGAAAGGGGGGTGTGGGGAAGGGTCAGCCCTGGAACCGTCGGACGACGAGCGCCGAGTTGATTCCGAGCATGCCGAAGGAGAGGTTCAGGATCGTGTCGACGCGGCCCCGCTCGATGGGCCGGTTCATGACGAGGTTGCGCACCTCGCAGGCGGGATCGAGGTTCGAGACGTTGATCGTCGGATGGACGAAGCCGTCCTCGAAGGAAGGCAGGTTCCCGGCCAGCTCGAGCGCCCCGGCGGCGCCCATCGTATGGCCGATGAAGCTCTTCGTGTTGTTGACGTGGGTGGCGGGGGAGTTCGAGAAGACCGCGCGGATCGCGGCGCACTCCTGCTCGTCGCCCAGCGGCGTGGAGGTCGCGTGGCTCGAGACGACGTGCACCTCGCCCGGCTCGATGCGCGCGCGCGCGAGCGCGCCGCGGATGCACTCGTTCTGGCGCTCGGAGAGCGGGAGGACGAAATCCGACGCGTCCGAATTGACGAACCAGCCCGCGATCTCGCCGTAGATCCTCGCGCCGCGCGCGCGGGCGTCCTCGAGGCGCTCGAGGGCGTACAGGCATCCGCCTTCGGACACCACGATCCCGTTGCGGTCGCGGTCGAAGGGCCGGGACGCCTGGGCGGGGTCCTCGTGCGTCGCGAGCGCGCCCTCGGCGCGGAAGCTGGCGAAGATCCCGAAGGTGTGGATGCTCTCCGAGACGCCGCCCGCGAGCGCGAGGTCGACCTCGCCGAGCTGGAGCATCTGCGCGCCGTGCACGACGCCGAGATTCCCCGCCGCGCAGGCCGCGCCGACGCAGTAGGCGGGTCCCGTGATCCCGAGGTTCAGCGTCACCTCGCCGGCCGGGTTGTTCGCGACCGTGCGCGGGTTGTGGTGGTGGGACCAGAACGAGAGATCGAAGCCCCGCTGGGAGACCTCGTGGATCTCGTTCTCGGTCTCGACGTTGCCGTGCTCCGTCGTGCCGACGTAGACGCCCGTCCGGGCGCGCGCGGCGGGGGAGAGCGATTCGAGCGCGATCCCGGCGTCGAGCAAGGCTTCGCGCGCGCAGAAGATGGCGATCGAGCCCGCCCGCGTGCCGCGACGGAGCTCCTTCTTCTTCTGCCAGCGCAACGGATCGAAGTGGCACACGCCCGCGAGCGTCTTCCCGATGTGCCGGATCTCCCAGGGTTCGACGCCGGAAACGCCCGCGAGGAGGTTCTTGCGGAACTCGGGCAACGAATCCCCGTTCGGGCTCGCGAGCCCGACGCCGGTGATCACGATGCGGGGGCGCTCAACCAACGCGATCTTCCCTCTCGTCCTCGGTTTCGCCCGAGGGGAGCGCGAGCTCGAGGTCCTTCGCAGCGAGGCCTTCGACCTTGACGCGCGATGGAGCGCGCATCCCGACCTTGAGCGCGGTGCGGACCGCCTTCGAGAGCAGGCTGCCCGAGTCGCCCAGCGCCCGCTCGACGGAGCTGAAGACGAGCTGGAGCACCGCGTCGGCGATCTCGAGCGAGGAGAGGATCGAGCGCAGGGTGAAGACGCGCGGGTCCTTTTCTCCGTAGCGCTCGCGCACGATCGCCTGCATCGACTGGACGGATTGCTTGAAGCGTCCGATGACGACCTGCTCGCGGCGGCGGAACACCGTCGCGACGATGGAGAGCGTGTTGCCCACGGGACCGTGCAGGTGGCAGCGGCGCGCGGTGTCGAACTCGGACTGGATCGCGCCCCATTCGGTGAGCTCGGTGATGCAGGTCGAGGTGGCACCCTGCGAGAGGGAGAGCTCGTCGGCGATCTCGCGCGAGGAGAGGGGCTGCCCGGCGAGGACGAGGAGTCCCCACACACGGCCGTGGACGCGCTTGAAGCCGAAGGTCTTGAAGAAGAGTTCGAAGGCGGGGAGCTCGCCGACGAGGGCTTCGTCGAGGCCCGTGAACTCGGTGGACTTGGTCTGGACGGACTTGGATGCCATGGCGGAGGACAATTCTTGCAGTTCAGGTTTTTCAGATATGCGCGCAGCGGCAGGTGATGGCATGATCGGGCCTCTATGTCCAGTCCTTTTCTGCCCCGTGCCGCGTGGATCCTTCCCCTCGTCCTCCTCGGTCTGGGCTCGGTCGCCCGGGCGGAGACGATCGACGTGGTCGTCGCACAATTCCAGTTCACCGGTCAGCACCTGACCATCCAGCTCGGTGACACGGTGCGCTGGATCGGGGCCCAGAGCGGGCACACCACGACGGAAGGGACGGACCTCGTGGTCAACGGCAACGAGGCCTGGCATGAGCAGCTTTCCCTCAATGAAGTCTTCAGCGTGACCTTCAACGCGGCCTTCCTCGCCGCGCATCCGCGGGTGGGCGACGAGTACCACTATTTCTGCGTGCCCCACGGCGCCGCCATGCGCGGCTCGATCAAGGTCGTCACCGGCCCAGGCCTCCCGTTCTGCTTCTGCTCGCCGCTCGGCCCGTGCAGCAACCGCGACTACGGCGCGGGCTGCGTCAATTCGACCATGACGCGCGGAGGCCGGATGCTCGGGAGCGGCAGCACGAGCGTCGCCGCGGACGATTTGCTCCTCACGGTCGATCGCCTGCCCGCGAACAAGCCCGCCATCCTGATCAGCGGCAAGAGCCTGATCGCGCAGACGCAGATCGGCGAAGGCTGGCGCTGCATCGGGTCCCCGTTCTTCCGGATGGGCACGGGGAGCACGGGACCCAACGGCGTCGTCTCCCGGGGACCGGGCCTCGTCGTGCAGAGCTACCAGAGCCAAGCCAAGTTCAAGTCGGGACAGACGTGGCGATTCCAGCTCTGGTACCGCGACTCCGCGATCGGGTGCGGGGAGACCTCGAACATCTCGAACGGCTACGTCGTGACCTTCACGCCCTAGCCCTCGACCCCGAGCATCAGGGACGAGAGCCCGCTGCCGATTCCGAGCATCGCGACGCGCTGCCCGGCGCGCAGGAAACCGGCCTCTTCCGCCAGCGAGAAGGAGACCGGCAGCGCCGCCGAGCCCGTGTTCCCGAGCGTTTCGACCGTCGGGAAGTCGAGCGCCGGATCGAGCTTCAGCGTCTCGAACAGAAGCTTGCGGTGCACGCTTCCGACCTGGTGCGTCACGACGCGGTCGACGTCGTCGCGCGACCAGTTCATCTCCTCGAGAAACGCTCCGAAGGTCCGCGCGGCGAGCGCGTTGCCGGCCTGGAGCATCGCTTCGGAGTCCGTCTCCATCAGCGGACCGCCCAGGCTCGCCTCGAGATCGCCCTGGCAGAGCACGTGGTGTTGCGTGTCGGCGAGAGCGGCGCCGCCGAGGAGCTTCCAGCCTTTGGATCGCGAATCGTCGCGGCGCGCGAGCACGCACGCGGCGCCCGCCGACCCGATCGTCAGGGAGGCGTGCGCGCGCTTCAGCGCCGCGCGATCGGCCTTGGGATCCGTCGCGAGCGCCTTCAACGTCGCCTCGACGAGCGGCCCGCCGTCCTCGCCCGACACGACGAGCGCGGCCTCGATCTCGCCGCGCTCGATCATCCCTCCCGTGACGCTCATCGCGTTCGCGAAGCCCAGGCACGCGTTCGAGAGGTCGAAGGGGATGCAGGCGGGCGAGAGCTCGAGCGCGTGGTGCACGACCGACGCCGTCGCGGGCTCCAGGAAGTCGCGGCACACCGCCGCGTGCACGATGCAGCCGATCCGGTCGCGATCGATCCCGGACTTCTCGATCGCGAGCGCGCCCGCGCGCGAGGCGATCGTGCTCGGCCGCGTGCCGGGTTCGAAGAACCGTCTCTCGCGCACGCCGCTCATCATCTCGAGGCGTCCCGTCGAGAGGCGCAGGCGGTCGTAGAGCGGCGCGAGGCGCTCCTCGAGCTGCGCGGAGGTCACGGCGCGCTCGGGGAGCACGTGGGCGAAGGCCCGGATCAGGACGTGCTCGAATCGCATAGGGGAGGCCCGCCGGGCGGGCGGGGATGATAGCCGCGCTCCGCGCGATTGACGGAATCTTCGCCGACGGGACAATCGTCGCCCCCCATTCCATGACCGTCCCTCCGCCCACGATCCTCCACGTGGACATGGACGCGTTCTACGCGTCCGTCGAAATCCGCGACAACCCCTCGCTCGCCGGCCTGCCCGTCTGCGTCGGCGGGCCGGAGGACGTCCGCGGGGTCATTTCGGCGGCGAGCTACGTCGCGCGCCGCTTCGGCGTCCACTCCGCGATGCCGACCGCGCAGGCACGGCGCCTCTGCCCCGACATGGTGCTCCTGCCGCCCGACTTCGAGCGCTACACGGCCGCGAGCCGGGAGATCATGGCCGTCTTCCGCAGCTACACCCCGCTCGTCGAGCCGCTCTCGCTCGACGAGGCCTTCCTCGACGTCTCGGGCTGCGAGCGGCTCTTCGGGAACGCCGAGACCATCGGCCGCGCGATCAAGGCCGACATCCTGAAGCGGACGGGGCTCGTCGCCTCGGTCGGAGTCGCGCCGTCCAAGTTCCTCGCCAAGCTCGCCAGCGACCTCGGCAAGCCCGACGGCTTCCGCGTGATCCGGCACGAGGAGATCCGCGAAGTGCTCGACCCGCTCCCCGTGTCGAAGATCTTCGGCGTCGGTCCCCGGACCGCGCGGCGCCTGGGATTCCTGGGCGTCGAGACGGTGGGGGACCTCGCCCGCCGCGGGCGCGACGAGGTGGCGCGCGAATTCGGGGCCGCCGGTCTCTGGATCCACGAGCTGGCGCACGGGATCGACACCCGGCGCGTGACGCCGCGCCGCGAGGAGAAGTCGCACGGGATGGAGCGCACCTTCCCCGGAGACGTGTCCGACCGGAACGAGTTGCGGCTGTTCCTGCTCTCCTTCTGCGAGGAAGTCGCCTACGGCCTGCGCGATCGCGGCCTGCGCGGCCGGACGGTCACGCTGAAGGCGCGCTTCGGCGATTTCACGACGATCACGCGGACGAAGACGCTCACGGCGCCCACGAACCTGGGCCCGAGGATCTACGCGGCCGCGGTCGAGCTCCTGGAACGCGTTCCCGCGGGGCCGCTGCGGCTCCTCGGCGTGCAGATCTCGTCCCTCCAGGACGTGCGGGAGCCGGTGCAGGAGAGGCTCTTCAATGGCGAGGACCACCGGCCCCAGGACCGGAACTCGGGGTTCGAGGCCCGGCGGCGGCTCGAGCGCGCGACCGAGGGGCTGGACAAGCTGCGGCGCAAGTTCGGGCGACCCGTCGCCCTACCGGCGAGTCTCCTGGGTCGCGACCGCCTGCGCGGCCGCGACGGCTCGGACGGCCGCGTTCCGGTCTCCTGAAGATTTTCGATTTCGCCGCGACACCGTCGCGAGCGGGTTCGGTCCGTCGGGGCGCCCCCCCCTTGACGGAGAACCGAACCATGCAGCGATTGAAGAAGAGCTTCCTCCTCGCCGCCCTCGCGGCTTCCGCGGTCTGCCTCGGCGCCCCGCCGGCCGGAGCGCAGATCAACCTGACACCCGGCGACGTCGCGCTCATCGGCTGGATCGACAACGGCACGCCGAACGACGCGTTCGCGCTGGTCGCGCTGGCCGACCTTCCCGCGGGCACGACGATCTACTTCACCGACAACGGCTGGGACGGCGTTTCCGGGGGCTACCGGAACACGAGCGGGCCGAACGACGGGAACGGGAACGAGACGCTGATGATGCTCTCGGTCGTCTCGACGATCCCCGCGGGGAGGATCCTCGACACGGCCACGGCGGATCCGGCCTTCACCTGGACGACCAGCGGAGCCATCCCGGGGGCGGCGAGCGGGACCTTCGGGTTCCTCGTGCTGACCCAGACGGGGGACCAGGTCTGCGCCTTCCAGCACGACACCGGGCAGAACCCGCTCAACACGGTCACGCAGATGAACCTGTTCGCGCTGGACGACACGGGTGCCTTCGAGGACGCGACCACGACCGGCGAGGGCGGCATCCCCGCCGGGCTCTCCGTGTCGACGCACACCGCAGTGACGTTTCCGCAGGCCTCGAGCTCGCAGAGCTTCATGGGCTTCGACACGGCGGTGATGGCCAGCGGCACGAAGGCGGACTGGCTGGCGGCAATCGCCGATCCCGCCAACTGGATCTTCGGCTCCTCGGGAACGCTCCCCTCGGGAAGCGTCGCGGTCGTCGTGGGCTCGCCGGTCACGCCCTTCTGCTTCGGCGACGCCGCCGCGGCGACGGCCTGTCCCTGCGCCAACCCGGGAGCCGCGGGGCACGGGTGCGAGAACTCGGCGTCGACGGGCGGGGCCGTGCTGACCGCGTCCGGGTCCCCGGCGCAGGACTCGATCGTGCTCACGTCCATGGGCCAGCTCCCGAGCGGCTCGACCTTCTTCCTCCAGGGCACGCAGGAGCGGACCCCGATCGTGTTCGGCGACGGACTGCGCTGCGTCAGCGGCACGATCCGCAACCTCTCCTCGACGCGCGCGATCGGCGGTGTGGCGTTCTACCCCCGTGCCGGAGATCCGTCGATCACGGCCCGGTCGGCCGCGCTCGGGGATCCGATCGCGAGCGGATCGATGCGCTACTACCAGGTGATGTACCGCGACCGGCAGGCGTCGTTCTGCCCCGGCCCCGCGGGAAACGTCTGGAACGTCAGCAGCGCGCTGCGGATCCTGTGGTGATCGCGGCGGACTCGCAGTGAAACGAGAACGGCCGGCGTCGCGGAAGCGGCGCCGGCCGTCGTGCCGGAAAGTACGGAACCAGGTTCG